>JBEKMO010000002.1:0-111361 GCA_050008465.1 Bryobacteraceae bacterium | reverse complement strand
GCCAAGCTCCGCGAGAACCGCCTGCCGAGCGACGTGATCCACCTCGACACCGGCTGGTTCGAGTACGACTGGCGCTGCGACTACAGGTTCTCCACCTCGCGCTTCAAGGACCCGGCCAAGATGATCGCCGACCTCAAGCAGCAGGGTCTTCACATCTCGCTGTGGCAGCTCCCCTACTTCGTTCCGAAGAACCGGCTGTTCCCGGAGATCCTCGAGAAAGGGCTGTACGTCAAGGACGGCAAGGGCGGCCTGCCCTACGAAGACGCGGTCCTCGACTTCTCGAACCCGGCCGCGGTGAAGTGGTACCAGGAGAACCTCGCCGGCCTGCTGAAGATGGGGGTGGGCGCGATCAAGGCGGATTTCGGCGAGTCCGCGCCGCTCAATGGCATCTATGCCTCGGGACGTAGTGGGTTCTACGAGCACAACCTGTACCCGCTCCGGTACAACAAGGCCGTTGCCGACGTCACGCGGCAGGTGAACGGCGAGAACATCATCTGGGCCCGCAGCGCCTGGGCCGGCAGCCAGCGCTATCCGCTGCATTGGGGCGGTGACGCCGCCGTCATGGACGTCGGGATGGCCGCGACGCTGCGCGGCGGCCTGTCGCTGGGCCTGAGCGGCTTCACGTTCTGGAGCCACGACATCGGCGGATTCGCGTCGGCGCCGCAGGAAGAACTGTACCGCCGCTGGATGCCGTTCGGGATGCTCACTTCCCATAGCCGCTGTCACGGCCTGCCGCCGAAAGAGCCCTGGCTGATCGGGGCGGCCTTCATGGACGACTTCCGCCGCGCCGACGAGCTGAAGTACAAGCTGATGCCCTACGTCTACGCCCAGGCCAAGGATTCGAGTGAGCGCGGCTTGCCCATGCTGCGGGCGCTGTTTGTCGAGTATCCCGAAGATCCCGGTTCCTGGACGGTTGAAGACGAGTACCTGTTCGGCGCCCAGATCCTGGTGGCGCCCCTGATGGAGTCGGGGACCGTGGGCCGTAACGTCTATCTTCCGCCCGGCCAGTGGATCGACTACCAGACCCGGAAGGTCTACACCGGCGGCTGGCACAATATCGAAGCCGGCACGATCCCCGTGGTCATGCTGGTTCGCGAGGGCGCCGTCATTCCGCACATCAAGCTGGCGCAGTCGACCAAGGAGATGGATTGGTCGAAGCTCGACCTGCTAGTGTTCGCCGCGAATGCCCCAAACGCGCAGGGGATGGTTTGCCTGCCCTCGGACAACGTGCTGCGCAAAGTGGCCGCCGTCAAGAAGGACGCCGCCTTCGTGCTGGCCGGCGACCCGCTGGCAGGAAAGGCCGCCGCCACGCTAACGGTGTATTCGGAGTACGGGCGGTAAGAAGAGAAAACAGCTCGCGGCTTGCCTCCACGGTTTTGGCGTGTGCGGTCAACTCCCCTGTGGGCTTGCTGAACCTCTCAACTGATTATTGCGGGGCCTGTCGGGAGTTTGTTTTGCCTACAGCGTGCGGGTGTTATCCACAGCAGCAGCCTCCGGACTTACCCTCGGGCTTAGCCCCGGCGGGCGTGGACAGAAACTTCTGGCGGCAGTGGTCGCTGCAAAAGTAGAACGTCTTTCCATCGCGTTCGGCGTGGAGAGCGGTTGCTTCGTCCACGGTCATTCCGCAGATGGGGTCTTTGGTCGCGGATTTCGATTGCTTCATGGTCATGTTCCTTTCTTAACAGTTCACTTAACAGGCGGGTCGTGGACGCGCGACTATTTCTTGGACTGCCTGTTAATCACGACGACCAGCAAGATCACCACCAGTACGCCGATCACCGTCCAGATCCACATCCCTCCGCCCATCCAGCCACTCATCCATCCGTCTGTGTGATTCATCACGAAGCTCCTTTCGTTGCGCTGCGATCGGCCTACCCGTGGGCAATCCAGACCGTGAGCGGAGGCAGCAGCATCATTTGAAGTAGCCCCCCCAGGACTACAGCAACCGTTCGTCGCGGGACATCGTGGCGCTCAGCAATCATTGCAGCTATTCATGATGTTCTTTGTGGGCGTCCGCCGGTTTGTCACCCATTTCCTTCATACGCGTCATCATCGGGCACTTCGACATGGATTCCTTGCCCATCTGCATGTGCTGCATCATGTGCTCCATCATCTCCTCCTCCATATTCGCTTTTCGCGCATCCATGGCGATCCGCTGCTCCACCATTTGAGTGAGGGCGGCGGCCATCAGGTCCATCTTCTTGTTCTTCGGCGCGCGGTTCATCTCGGCGAGCTGCTCGGTGAGCTGAGCGTTTTGAGCCTCGATGTCTTCCTTCATTTTCTGTTTCTGTTCCTTCATTTCCTCGCAACGTTCCATCATCGTGGCCTCCGTCATCTTTTTCCCCTCGGCAGGAGCGGGGGATTGCGCGCGGGCTGGAGACCAGATGGCCATGGCCAAGGCCAATGCAAGGCCTGAACGGATGGCGAGGTTCGCATTCGTTTGGTTTTTCATGTTCTATTCCCTTCTTTCTGTTTTTGGTTTTTGTTCGCCGGTCGCGTCTGGCTGAAAGCGTGTTCGAGAAATTGCTTTCGCCGCGATCTTGCTCGGGCAGTTCTCTGTTCCGTCGGATCTCGTGCATCAGCCACCGTTGCTGGTCCTCCGACGGGTAAAGCATTCGGAACTTGCCCATGATCGGCAAACGGCAGCAGGGTAGCCTCCGGCATCCTGTTCACCAACACGGGTACCCGTACCTCGCAGTGCACGCACAGCACCTACCTCATTTCTATGAGGGAAAATACTGCGCGCCGGTGGTTCAGAGGGTTTTGTGCCCTTGATCGAGACGCCAAGCCGTGAAGGTGCGCGCAGAATCTATCATGGGGAGTGCAGAATCTGCACCGGGAGGCCAGTCGTCAAAGCGGCAGTCAACGATGAGCATTCGCGGGCCTTGATGCCCGATGGCCAGTGTCTCTGCTTGCCGCGATGGGATCGATCTTGGGGATTGGCCGTGTGGCTTGTGGTGATGCGCGTAATAGCTGCCCTGACCAGCACGCTCCGCTAGAGTTCACGTCAGCCGGACGTATCAGGCCCTGGCTGCAGATCTGCCACGATTTGTTGGCCATCACGAAGTCGCGAGCGGTTCGCCGGCAAGTCGGAAGCTGACCCACTGCCAGCCTCCAGGTAGTCGGTCAGTTTGCGGTTTGCCCGTTGTCCGGCCGCGATGAGAACAACGGATGAGGCTCTGACTCCTGTTTGCGCGCACAAATCGAGCGCGGTGAGTGGAGTACTTGCTCACCAAGACAAGGTTGGGGATTCGGGCGGCACATTGCGCATGCCGCCCGTTTGTGATGTCTTCAGCCTACCAGCGTTTGTTACTGCGACCGCCGCTGTTGCCACGGTACCCGCCGCCGCCCGATCCACGGTCGGTCTTGGGCCGCGCTTCATTGACGGTCAGCGCTCTGCCGTCGAGGTCTTTGCCGCTGAGACCGTTGATTGCCGAATCTCCTTCGGAGTCCACGCTCATTTCCACGAAGGCGAAGCCTCTGGCTTGCCCGGTGTCACGGTCGGTGACGATGTTGACGCGGTCAACGGCTCCGTATGTCTCGAACATTGAACGAACTGAATCTTCGGTTGTCCCGAAGCTCAGGTTGCCTACAAAAATGTTTTTCACTCGTTTGTTTCCTTCTGAATTTGCAGAGCAGCCTAATCGGGCAAGATCGGACAAGGACGGTCGGACCGGACAATGTAGGACACTGCTGTGATCGGCGGAACTGTCAAAGACATACCAAGTATAGCACGGAAACGGGACAAGGCGGAGCCTTATCCTACCCACTCGCGGTTGCGCGGCTTGGCAACTCGGGAAATACTGGAGGTGATGCCCCCTTCCGAGTTGGCACTCTCGCTGTCTGTGCGCGGCCTGCGCAAGGCCTACGCGGACGTGGTTGCGGTGGACGGGATCGATCTCGAGGCCCGCGCGGGCGAGTGCTTCGGGTTGCTCGGCCCGAACGGGGCGGGGAAGACCACTACCATCGAGATCTGTGAGGGGCTGCTCGAGCCCGACGCCGGGTCGGTCGAATTGCTGGGACTGCGCTGGGAGACCGACGCCGCCCAGTTGCGCCAGCGGCTCGGCGTGCAGTTGCAGGAGACGCAACTCTCCGAGAAGCTGACGGTCGAGGAGACGCTTCGGCTGTTCCGCAGTTTCTACCTTCGCGGTCCGGAAGTCGCCGAAGTGATCGCGATGGTGCAGCTCGAGGAGAAGAGCCGTGCGCGGGTAGGCCAGCTCTCCGGCGGGCAGAGGCAGCGGCTGGCGATGGCTTGCGCGCTGGTGGGCGAGCCCGACCTGCTGTTCCTCGACGAACCGACCACCGGGCTCGATCCGCAGGCCCGGCGGCAGCTCTGGGACCTGATCGAGCGTTTCAAAACCGCCGGACGCACCATCATTCTGACGACGCACTACATGGACGAGGCGGAACGGTTGTGCGACCGCGTGGCCATCATGGACCACGGCAAGATCATTGCGCTCGGCACTCCCCGGGAACTGGTGGCCGCCCTCGGCGCGGATCACGTGGTGGAGTTCGCGGCCGAAGGGAGCGGGGTCGATCTTGGGGCGCTGGAGGGGCTGGAAGGCGTCCGCAAGGCGCATGCGGAGGACGGATTCTACAGTTTGCAGGTTGCCCAGCTCCACGTGGCCGTGCCGGCGCTGCTAGCGGAGCTGGCGAGCCGCGGCATTCCCCTGACCGAATTGCGAACGCACTCGGCGACCCTCGAGGATGTGTTTGTTTCACTCACCGGGAGGCATCTGCGCGATGGAGACTAAACCGCGGTCCTGGGCCGATCGCTCGCTGGTGCAGCTCACGCTGGTGCGTTTCCGCGAATTCTGGCGCGAGCGGGAAGCGATCTTCTGGGTCTTCGTTTTCCCGATCCTGCTGGCGGCGGGTCTGGGGATCGCGTTTCGTAACCGGCCGGCGGAGGTGCTGAAGATCGGCGCTACCCAGACGGAACTCGCGAGCGCGCTGAGCAAGGGAAAATCGCTCTCCGTAAGCCTGCTGGACCGCGCTGCGGGCGAACAGGCGCTACGAACGGGCCGCATCGTGCTGCTGGCGCTGCCGGGGCCATCAGGCGGCGTGACCTATCGCTATGACGACACCAACCCGGATGGCCGGACGGCGCGACTGCTGGCCGAGCAGGCGATCCAGCGCGCGGCGGGGGTTCGCGACCGGGTCGCGGAATCCGACGACCTGGTGCGCGAGCCCGGCTCCCGCTACATCGACTTCCTGCTTCCCGGGTTGCTGGGCATGAACCTGATGGGAAGCGGCATCTGGGGCCTGGGCTTCGCGATCGTGGACGCGCGAAGAAAGAAGCTGCTGAAGCGGCTGATCGCTTCGCCGATGTCGCGGGCGGAATACCTGCTGTCGTTCCTGCTGTCGCGGCTGGCGATGCTGATCGTGGAGGTGGCGGTGCTGGTGGGCTTCGGCGCGCTGATTTTCGGTGTGCCCCTGCGCGGGCCGCTGTGGCAACTGGCGCTGGTGTGCCTGCTGGCGTCGCTCGCCTTCAGCGCGCTGGGACTGCTGCTGGCTTCCCGCGCGCGAACCATTGAGGCCGTCTCGGGCCTGATGAACTTCGTCATGCTCCCGATGTGGATCTTCTCGGGCGTGTTCTTCTCGGCCGAGCGCTTCCCGGCGAAGCTCCAACCGTTCATTCAGGCGCTTCCGCTGACCGCCGCGATCAACGCGCTACGCGCTAACATGCTCGAGGGCGCCGGTCTGTTCCACTTTGCCGGAGAAATGGCCATTCTGACGGCCTGGATCGCGGTTTGCTTCTTCACGGCGCTGAAGCTGTTCCGGTGGCGCTGAGACGGTGCCGCCTGTCACCGTGTTCCGCGAGGCTCGTTAGGGCAGTTGTATACTGGACCCACTCAATCCCCTACGCAGCCCAGTGGCCTAGAATGGGAGCGTGCCAAGGAGGCCGGAGCCGATCCCGCCTCCCTGGCTCGCCGATCCCTCAAGGCGGATCGCTAGAATTCTAACGGCGCTGCTGGCAGTACGAAAAGAAGAGCCTCAGGAGGTTGACAACAGACTCCAGGCCGTGAAGGAGGAGCTAGAGCGGCGCAAGAAGCGAAGTCGATGACGGATTTGACTGCGCTCTTACGGGTTCTCCGAATTCACGGTTCTCTTCTTCCATACCTCGCTTACCGTGTGTTTCCCATCCTCGTCGGAGTAGCTGACTTTGTGTCTGGCCCGCCCTCTTCTAGTCAGCCAAAACTCGTGGCTGGCCTTGTGCTTGGTCGGGGGGAAGAGACTCACGAAGCGTAATCTCTCGCCATCCCAACTTGTACTTGAGATCCGCAAAGCGACTCCATCGAACTCTTCCACTCCCCGCACACAGAAGGATCCCTTTCTCGCCTTGATTGTGTACACCACCGTGCTCGTATTGAACGGATTCTCTTCTTCCACCCAAGTCCCGACGAGAGGGTGGCTCGAATTCACCTTTGCATCTTCGTGCGAAGCTCCTTCGGGATTCATTCGATTGGCCTGTATCATACCAGCATCTAGCCCAAAGCGCTTTGGGCCAAGTTGACCTACTACCCACAAGTTGCCGAATCGGAGAAGGACCGGATGGCCTCCACCAGTGTTTTCGGCTCGAATTCCGTGGTTGACTCACCCACAACCCGATTCTAGACCGGAATGGTGGGTGAGCCAAGTATATGCAGGCGCTCCTTAAAGATACTTCTTCAGCCAGTCCAGAACTTCCTTCATGTGCTGGCGGGCGTCTTCGCCCTTCAGGACCCAGTGGCTGGCGTCGGGGAAGACCACCAGGCGGCAGGGGACCTGGCGGCGCTGCAACAGCTTGTAGATCTCGAACGCCTGGTTGATGGGGACGCGGAAATCCTGCTCGCCGTGCGTGACCAGCATGGGCGTGGAGAAATTGGCGGCATAGGCGGACGGGCTCTGGTCGCGCCAGGCGCCCTTCAACTCCCAGACCGGTCCGCCGTTCCTCTTCTCCCAATAGTAGGAGTCGTCGGTCGAGCCCCACATGGAGGCGTTGTCCGTGAGCCCGGCGTGACTCACCAAGCACTTAAAGCGCTTGGTATTGCCCTCGAACCAGTTCATCAAGTATCCGCCGTAGCTGCCGCCGGCGGCCGCCTGGCGTGAGCCGTCGATGAACGGGAAGGCGCGCACGGCTTCATCGGCGGCCTGCTCGAGCTCCGCGGCCGGCCCGCGCAGGATGTCCTGGTTGATCGCGGCGGCGAAGGCTTCGCCGAATCCGGTCGAGCCGGTGTAGTTGGTCATCAGAAGCACGTAACCGGGGCTGGTAAGCAGGTGGAAATTCCAGCGCAGGAAGTACTGGTCCTTGCTCATGTTGTGTGGGCCACCGTGAGGGAAGACCAGCAGCGGGTATTTCTTCGACGGATCGAACGCCGGCGGCAGCACCAACAGGCTGTGGATCCGCCGGCCGGCCTTCGAGGTGAACCAGAACTCCCGCGGCGGCTGCCAGTCGATCTGCTGGATGCGCTCCTGGTTGAATGCGGAGAGGTATCGATGCCCGCCGGCCTGCGGGTCCACCACCACAACGTCGTCGGGATGAACCATCGATCCCCACATCGCCACCAGCACGGGCGCGGGGGCGCGCTCGGGAATCGCCAGCCGGGAGTAAACACCTTCCTTCACCTCGAAGACGAGCTGGACGGGCCCGCCGTCTGCCGGAAGGGTGAACAGCTTGTCGTGGCCGCGGTCCTCGGCGGTGAGGTAGATGCGCCGGCTGTCGGGAGTCAGGGCGAAATCGCCGACCGAGCGGTCCCATTCCGCGGTGAGCAGCCTGGGCTTGCCGGAGGGTTGCGGCCAGTCGATCAAAGCCAAACGCGACAGGCTGTAGAGCGCCTCGGCCTCGCTGCGCGTGTGCAGCGTGTAGAGGGCCTTGCCGTCGGGCCGGAACGTGGGGTGCGAGTAGTTGTCGGGACCGGAGGTCAGGGCCACCGGCTCGCCTCCGGCGGCAGGGACCCGGTAAAGCTGGGTCGAGGTGGCTGCGTAGGCGCTGCGGTCTTGATCCGCCATGGCGGTGAAAACGATCGCGTCGCCTTCCGGGCTCCAGACGGCTTGAAGCTCCGCGCCGCTCAGGCCATAGGCGCCGTCGAATCCCGGCAGGGACGCCAGTTTGGTGCCCGCCAGAAGGTCGCGCGCGGCGGCGTCCGGCTCCAGGGCCTGCACCAGAACGTGCGGCCGGAGATCGTCGAGCCAGTGATCCCAATAGCGGAACGGGAATCCCTCGAAGACCCGGGCGTTGTACTTGCGCGCCTTGCGCTCGGCGGCGATTTTCCGGTTCTCCTGGTCATTGGTGGCGCCCGGATACACGCGGCTCTCGAACAGGATGGCTTTGCCATCCGGGCGCCATTTCGGCTGCGAAGCCCCGGTGGAGAGGTTGGTAACCCGCATGGCCTCGCCGCCAATGAGCGGCAGCACATAGACCTGCGCCGAGTCGTCGCCCTCGCGAGTGGTGGTGAAGGCCAGGCGCGTCGAATCGGGAGAGAACACGGCGCCATCCTCGGGCGCGCGCGTGCTGGTGAGGCGCCGCGGCGGCGCGCTCCCATCCAGCGGCACGATCCAAAGATCCGAGGAGGTCTTCGCGGCGTCGTAAGAAGGCTCTGTAACAGCGACGACGGCCCACTTGCCATCCGGGCTGACTGCGGGAGCGCCCACGCGCTTCATCAGCCAGACGTCTTCATGCGTGATGGGGCGCTTCTGCGCGCCCAGGTTGAGCGAGAGAACCAGCAGGGGAAGGACGAATCGCATACGGCATTATGGTAGCTGATCGGAAGGCCCATCCGTGGTTGAATTGGAGCAGGGAGGACGCGACGCATGCGCAAATGGGCCGCGTTGTTTCTGACGTTGAGCTGGGCAATGGCTGCCCAGGAGCCGCCGGTCGAGTGGATCGATGCGTCCACCGGCCATCGTGTGATCCGGCTGTCGCGCGAAGGAGGCAGCGCGAGCCTCTACTTCCACCAGAACCCGTACACGGCCCGCGGGGACAAGATGGTGATTTCCACCCCCAAGGGGCTCGCCACTATCCACCTCAAGACGCGCCAGGTTGAGCCGCTGGTGGAGGGCCGCGTCTCCAACGTCGTGGTCGGCAGGAAGAGCCGGGAAGTCTTCTACTGCAAGGACAACTCGGTTTACTCGACCCACCTCGACACGCGCGCGACGCGGCAGATTGCCAAGCTGCCGCCCGGATTCCGCGGAGGGTCGGGCCTCACGATTAATGCCGACGAGACGGTTCTGGCCGGCAGCGCCGTGGAGGGCGGACGGCGGCCATTCACTCCGCCGCCGCCCGGAAAAGACAGGCTGCAAGCCCGCTTGGACCAGCGCCTGCCGATGCAGCTTTACACCCTGACGATCCGGACCGGCGAGCTGAAAGCCATCTACCATAGCACTGACTGGCTCAACCACGTGCAGTTTTCTCCCACCGATCCGACG
The DNA here is from genome assembly GCA_050008465.1 of Bryobacteraceae bacterium. Lineage (GTDB taxonomy): Bacteria > Acidobacteriota > Terriglobia > Bryobacterales > Bryobacteraceae > Fen-330. The sequence continues at coordinate 101,956 of JBEKMO010000002.1, read as the reverse complement.
CTCCTGATGTTCTGTCACGAAGGCCCCTGGCACAAGGTGGACCGCATCTGGACCATTCGTACCGACGGCACGGATCTCCGCAAGATCCACGCTCGAACCATGGATATGGAGATCGCCGGACACGAGTTCTTCAGCGCCGACGGCAAGATCGTTTGGTACGATCTGCAAACGCCAAGAGGGGAAGTGTTCTGGCTGGCGGGCGTCGAGCTGGCGACGGGCCGGAAACTGCGCTACAAGCTCGAGCGCGACCAGTGGTCGGTGCACTATAACGTGTCGCGGAACGGGAAGCTGTTCGCCGGGGACGGCGGCGGCCCGCAAATGGTGGCCAAGGCCAAGGACGGCCAGTGGATCTACCTGTTCCATCCGGGGAAAGGAGCGCTGCGCTGGGAACGGCTGGTGAACATGGCCAAGCACGATTACCGGCTCGAGCCCAACGTCACCTTCACCCCCGACGGAAAGTGGCTCGTCTTCCGCTCCAACATGCACGGAGCGAGCCAGGTGTATGCGGTAGAAGTGCAGAAGCGCTAACTTAAGCTGTGGCGCACACACGAGTGCGTGCGCCACTGACGCTCACCCACTGGGGTCGCTGTAGTTTGCCCTCGGCGTGTGGTAGACTAACCCCTTTCGAAGGGTGTCTTTAGTCCATGTCTGTCCAGATTCTTCTGTCCGGGAAACTGCTCGGTATAGAAGAGTTCGTGCTGTCGGCGGAGGAAGCGCGCCTGGTGGTGGGGCGCGCGCAGTGGATCACGCTGCTCGGCGAGGTGCTGCCGCGGGCGCTGCTGGCGGAGTTCGGGCTGGCGCGGATTCTGCTGGGATCGAGCGGGGGCGGGCAGTTCCTGGTGGTGCTCCCGGGCGAGGCCAAGGCGTCGGCCGAGGAGTTCCTGGCGGCGGCCCGGCACGAGATGGAGGAAACCAGCGGCGGGCGGCTGAAGCTGGTCTGGGCAGTGACGGAGAATCTCGGGGACTGGAGCGTGGTGCGGAGGCGGCTGAGCGAGGCTCTGAAGCGCAAGCTGGGGGCGGAAGCGGCAGGCTGGCAGCAGAGCGAGTTCCAGCCCTACCCGGCGCCCGCGCCCTCCGATGGCGGCGACTACTTCCGCGAGCTTGCCGGGGGTCTCTGGCAGGCGGAAAGCGCCGGCTGGAACCCGGAGGCGCCGGCGCGGGTCGTGCTGGGCGCGGGCATTCACACCTGGAGCCTGAGGGACGATATCCCGCTGGCCCGGCACGCGGCGCCCTCCGATGATGGAGCGACGCCGGCGGACCTGGCGGCGCTGGCCAGGCGCGCGGAAGGCCGGAAAGCCTGGGGCGTGCTGCGTGGCGACGTGGACAGCTTCCGCATCCGGCTGCGCCGCGCCGAGACCATCGAAGAGCACGTGCGCCTTTCGGTGCTCTACAAGCAGTTCTTCGCCGGAGAACTGGAAGTGCTGTGCTCGCAGCCGGAGTTCTGGCGCAAGGTGACCATCCTGTACTCGGGTGGCGACGACTTCGCGGTCTACGGCGCCTGGGACGCACTGATCCCGCTGGCGCGCGAAATGCAGCGGCTTTTCCACCGATTCACCGAAGAGAACCTGAAGGATTTTCCGGGGCCGGAAGGTAAGACCATCTCGATGGCCGTGGCCCTGGCGCCGGAAATCGGTTCTTCGCTGGCCTGGGTTTACGAGGAAGCGGGAACGCGGCTGGAGCGGGCCAAGGACGTGGACAAGGACTGCATCTCGGTGCTGGGCCGGGTGCTCGAATGGCGGTACCTGGCCGACGCGGCGGAGCTCAAGGATACGCTGGCGCGGATGGTGATCGACTTCGGCTCCTCCGGCCAGTTCCTGAGCGAGCTGAGCGGGTTTTACCGGAAGGGCGGGCAGACGTGGTCGCACGGGACCGAGCAGCGCTTCGACCGACCTTGGCGATTCCAGCGGCGGCTGAACCGCGTGCTGGTGGGCGCCAAGGACCGCGAGTTGCAAAAGCTGCGCGCGCACCTGGCCAATGAGATGATGGGCAGAGGCGCCGCGCAGGTGAAACTGCGGCCCGCGGGGCTGGTGGCGCTGGAGTGGGCAAGATTGATGACTGAGGTGTAACACGATGGCGGAAGCACAGCAGGAGACGAAGAACCGCGAGGGACGGCCGCCGCGGGAAGGGCGGCCACCGCGCGAGGGCGGTCCGCGGGAGGGCGGAGGGCGCGGCGAGGATCGCCGGGACGACCGTCGCGGCGACCGGGGCCGTCCGGAGGGTCCGCCGGAGATCGATCTGGACAAGTTGATCGGCGACCCGCTGTACCTGGACAACCAGGCGCACGGCGTGGTCAGCCGGATGCGCGATATGGATTCGGGAACCAAGAGCCAGTTGCGGCGGCTGTACAACGCCGTGCGGCGGGCCTGCCGCGCCCCGGAAAACGAGCGGCAGCAGCAGTTCGTGATGCTGCGCGCGCGGCTGGCCTATACCATCGCCCGCCACTCGCTGCGCAGCCTCGACACGATTGAGAAGCTGCTGCTGCAAGTGACGCGCAAGAACGACGCGCGCGGCTACGAGCGGTTCCGGGATCTTTTCGAGGCCATCGTAGCCTACAACGAATAGCGAGGAAGCATGAGCGCCCACACAGCCGAAACGGAATTGAAACTGATTGGCAAGCTGATTCTGGAAGGAGAACTGCGCTGCGAGACCGGCCTGCACATTGGGGCGGGCAAGGGATCGCTGGAGATCGGAGGCGCGGACAACCCGGTGGTGAAGGACGCTTTCGGCCGCCCTTACGTCCCTGGCAGCTCGTTGCGCGGGAAGCTGCGCTCGCTGCTCGAGCAGTCCTCGGGCCTGGCGGTTCCGAGCGAGTTGGTGTACCTGTCGAAGCGCAAGGGGCAGGAGGTCCGCATCCACCAGAGCGACCGGCCCGACGACGAGATCTGCCTGCTGTTCGGGCGAAACCCGGGGCGCATGGACCGGGTCACGGGCGAGGCGCTTGATACCACGGTGTCCAGCCCGGCGCGGTTGACCGTCTACGACGCGCCGCTGGACCCGGACAGCATTACGCCGCAGATGCGCGAGAACCTGGACGACGAGCTGACCGAAGTGAAGAGCGAGAACGCCATCGACCGGATCACCTCGCAGGCCAACCCACGGACGCTGGAGCGCGTTCCAGCCGGCGCGCGGTTCCGCGTGCGCTTCGTGCTGGACGTGCTGTGCGAGGAGGACAAGGGGCTGGTGGCGCGCTTCGTCGAGGCGCTGCGGCTGCTCGAGGACGACGCGCTCGGAGGCGGCGGATCGCGCGGCAGCGGGCGGGTGCGATTCGCCAACGTGAAGCTGAGCTGGCGCGGCCGCGGGTTCTACGCGGGCGGCGCCCCCGAGGAGAAACTGCTGGCCGGCGCGGACCTGGACGCGCTGCAATCGCTGGTGAGCGGCGAAGGGTTTGGCGGCAAGCTTTCCGAGTAGCGTAATGAATCCCGCCTTGATGGTTCGCTTTCGGCCAACCGGACCGTGGCGCATCGGACCGGACTCGGGCGCCCGCAATCGCGTGGACCGCATCTATCACAGTGACTCGTTGTTTTCGGCGGTGACGCACGCCATGGCGCGGCTGGGGCGGCTCGAAGAGTGGCTGGTGGCGACTGTCGCGAATCCACAAGGCGCGGCAGTGCGCTTCAGTTCGTGTTTCCCGTACCTGGAAGACGTGCTGTTCGTGGTTCCGCCGCGCAACCTCTGGCCGCCTCCGCCGTCACCGAAGGTGCGCTGGACCAATGCGCGGTTTGTGCCGCTGGCGGTGGTGGCGGCGCTGGCCAACGAGCAGCCGCTGAAGGACAACGGCTGGCGCCTGGACGGGTCGAGCGAGTGCCTTGTGCAGGGGAATGCGCCCTCCCGCGGCGGGCCGTTCCGTCCGGCGTTGCGCTCGCACGCGGGTGTGGATCGGACGACTGGCTCGGCGGTGGCGTTGCACGATACCGCGTGCCTGGAGTTCGCTGAAGGCGGCGGACTGTGGGCGGTGGCGGCCTTCGCCGACCTTGAAGCCGAGTCGCTCTGGAAGGAAGACGTCCGCGCGGCGCTGCGTCTGCTGGCCGATGCCGGCCTCGGAGGCGAGCGGTCGATCGGCTGGGGCCGGTCGGCGGATCCGGAATTCAGCGAGGGCATTCTGCCGGACATGATTCTGCCGCCCAAGCCGCCCGCGCCGCCGGTGGAAGCGCCCGAAGGCGTCGAGGTTGCGCCAAAGCCGCCGGTGGTGGAGACCGGCTACTGGCTGCTGTCGATGTTCAGCCCGGCCGCTGGCGACGCCGTGGACTGGCAGCGCGGGTTCTATTCCATCGTGAGCCGCGGCGGCCGGATCGAAAGCCCGGCGCGCTCGGGCGAGGCGAAGAAACTGCTGCGCATGGTGGTAGAGGGATCGGTGCTGGTGGCTGAGGCGCCGCCCAGGGGCGCCGCCCCGAACGTCGCTCCGGGCGGTTTCCCGCACCCGGTGTTCCGCGCCGGATTCGCGCTGGCGATTCCGGTCCCGCTGCGCCAGATCGAGCGCCCCGTAGGTGCGGCATGAGATACCGGTTGACCTGTCTGACCCCGCTGCTGGTCGGTGACGGCCGCAAGCTTTCTCCCATCGACTACATGGTCTGGAAAGACCAGGTGAACGTTTTGGACCAACGCCGCATCTTCCGCCTGCTGGCCAAGGGGCCACGCCTCGAGGGCTACCTCACGCAACTGAAGCGGGCCGACAAGCTGGATTTCGCGTCCTGGGGCGGGTTCGCGCAGAATTTCGCCGACCGCCGCATTCCGTTCGAGCACCCGTCCTCGGCTGCGTATTGGGAGAAGGCGCGCAGCGAGAGCCTGTCCATCCCCACGTTTTTCTCCGGGCTGGATGGCCCCTACCTGCCCGGCAGCGCCATCAAAGGCGCACTGCGCACCGGCGTGCTGTCCGCTTGTTGGGGGAACGGAGCGCCGCCGCAGTTGGACGACCGGCCGTGGATGCGGCCGGGCGAAGCCGCCGAAGAAGAGGCGCTGGGGCCTGGCCCGGTGAACTTCATGCGGGCCGTCGCGGTGGCGGATTCCCAGCCGGTTCCCGTGTCCACGCTGAAGCTGTATCTGCTCCGGGTCTCGACGCTGGTGGCGCGCGGCGGCCGCTATGAGCTGGGTTGGAAGCAAACGCCGCGCGGAACGGTTCCCGGCAACCAGGCGGGCGAGAGTACGCCGCTGTTTGCCGAAATGGCCGCGCCCGGCACCGTGTTCGAGGGCGTGTGGCGCGAGAACGCGTTTCTGGCGCAGCCGGAAATCGTGCGCGCGCTGCGCTGGAGAGAGCCGGTCACCGGCGAGCGCATCCTGGCCGCCAACAACCGCTACGCCGCGCGGCTGCTCGCCATCCAGAAGCAGTACGCCGTGTGGGCGGCGCTGCCGCTGCTTCGGGAGAGCGTCGAGCACCTCGAGACGTGGCTCGCCCATGTTCAGGCAGAGGGACGAGCCTGCCTCCTCTCGATGGGATGGGGAAGCGGCCTGCTCGCCAAAACCGGCTGGCTCGAAACCGACAACGAGGCCTACCGCCAAGCCCTGCAACAGGTGCCGCTCTACAGCCGCGCGCTCTCGACCGGCCTCCCGTTCCCCAAAACCCGCCGCATCGTCTTCCTCAACAACCAGCCCGCCACGCTCCCCGGCTGGGCGGTACTGGAAGTGGAGTAGGCGGATCACCTGATTGACTACTCGTGCGCCTCGAGCAGCTTCAGCGCGCGCCCACCGTATACCAGACGAAAGTGCGAGCCGTCGAACCGGAACACGATTCTATATGTTCGGAGTGGAAGCTCCTCTATGGGCTTGCACTCTTCGGGGGTTTTGAACGGCACGCGGCCGTACGACGCGCGAACCACGATCCGTTCTCCTGCCACGCGGACATCCTCAATTCCTGCCTCCTGCCAGTAGCTCTTGGTTCCGCACATGCTGGTGGTCATCGTGGACACCAGCTCTTTAAACGGTTGGTCGGCTTTGGCAGCGTAATCCACTTCGTTCAAGATGTCGCCGTTTGCGCTCACAAAGCCCCAGGAATCCTGGCAGAGCAGCAGATCCAACCCGCTTCGCTTGCGAAAAGCGCTGCACTTCGAAACATCGAGCACCCTGGTGTACGACGTGACTTGCCACCGCCCGTCGGTTTCTGTCAGCAGGAATGTACCTTTGCCGCCACCCGCGTGTGGCTCGCAAGACCCTGAGCTCAACAGTGCCTGTCTGTGCCGGGTTTGCGAGAAGTGACCGAATATGGCGCCCTTGACTACCCATGGTTCGTGAAATCCTGGTTCGGCGCCCGAGGTCTGCTCAGGGCAACTCCTGCACTGCCAATGGCCGTCCGATAATTCCATCGAGTTCGGGCAGAGGGTGTCCAATAACGGTTTGATTCTGGGATCGTCAACGCGGAGAATCTCGGCGGGTCCGGGCGCAGTCCGCTGGGCAAGGCAAAGGGTGGCGGTCAGGGATAGAAGCAACAGGCACGGTCGCATCATCTAAGAGTATAGCCAGCCGTGTTTGGCCTGGACCTGACCAGAACCGGTGTCTGTGCCTGACGCTTCAGTGGGCACACAACGCCAAGTCGGCAACTCGCAACCTCGAGGCCGGGGCGCTTTCGATAGAGATCGAGCGTGATGCAACAATGAAGGGTCAGTCATGGCAGATTTCGTCAACATGTTTTTCGAGGCCCGAGTGGAGCAACTGTTCGATCTGGCGGGACTTGTCGATAGGATGTTTTCTTCCGCCGGACTTGAGTATCGGATTGTCGGAGGTCTGGCGGCCTACCTGTACATCGAGGAGCGGGAGCCGGACGCTGGGCGCCTGACCAAAGACATCGATATAGCCGTGCAGCGCGAGGATCTGGAGAGGATCGCGAAAGCGGCTGAGCCGTTTGGTCTCCAACTCCGCCACGTGGCCGGAGTCGACATGCTCGTGCAGGCCGGAAAGCCATCGGCTCGGCGAGCGGTCCGCCTGCTTTTCTCCGGCGAGAAGGTTCGGCCGGAATATCCCGAGTCAACGCCAGAACTTGGAAGTTATCGAAGTGTCAAAGGACTTCGGCTGATCCCGCTACAGGACCTGATTCGCATGAAACTGACGAGCTTTCGGGCCAGCGACGAAGCGCACCTGAAGGATCTCGACGAGGCCGGGCTCATCACGCCGGAGATTGAAGCCGGCCTTTCGCCGGTCCTCGCGGAGAGACTGGCCCAGGTTCGCGCGCGCGGGTAGAGGCCTTGCGTGGGAAGCCGGTGTAGACTCTCACCATGAAGTCAACGCAGCGCTTAACCGCGATTATCGAACGTGAGGACGACGGTTTTGTTGCGTTGTGCCCGGAGCTCGACATTGCGAGCGAGGGTGCGTCGGTTGAAGAAGCGCGCACCAACCTCATCGAGGCGCTCACGCTGTTCTTCGAAACGGCCGCCCCTTCCGAAGTCGCCCGACGCTTTCACAACGAAGTTTTCGTGACTCAGGTTGAGGTGCCGGTTGGGTAAGCCATGATGCCCGACCGCTTGCGCGTCGCCCTCATTCTCGGGCTCGCTGTCGTGGCTGCCGGGATTCTCTTTCTGCTCCCGCCGATTTCCCAGGATCTGCGCTACCACGAGTTCGCTGGCCATCGCACGGTCTGGGGCGTACCCAACTTCTGGAACGTCGTCTCCAACCTCGGGTTTCTGCTGGTTGCACTCTGGGGTCTTCGCGCGCTCCGCTCTCCGGCCGCCTTTCTTGAAAGCTGGGAGCGCGCTGCCTACTGCATTCTTCTCGCGGGGCTGGCGCTGGTCGCCGCCGGGTCGACCTATTACCATCTCCGGCCCGACAACGGGACGCTCTTCTGGGACCGCCTCCCCATGACCGTCGTTTTCATGTCGCTCCTGGCGGCCACCATCGGCGAGCGGATCAGCGCGCACGCCGGACGGTTGCTGCTCCTCCCGCTCGTCGCGCTGGGCGTGGCGTCTGTCGTGTACTGGAGATTCTCGGGCGACCTCCGCCTCTACGGCCTGGTCCAGTACTATCCGCTAGCGGCGTTGCCGCTGATGGTGGTTCTGTTCCCGCCGCGATACTCGGGCGCCGCCGGCCTGGTCGCGATGATGGGCTTCTACGCGCTTGCCAAGCTCGCCGAGGGTTTCGATCGGCAGCTCGCCGCGATATTGCCGGCCGGCGGCCACCCCTGGAAGCACGTCGCCGCGGCCGCGGCCATGCTGTGCTACGTGAACATGGTTGCGCGCCGCCGCCCCGTGCGATTGTGATATATCTCAAACCGGAGGCTGGGCATGAATCTGTTGAACAGGTTGGTTGCGTCGCGCGCGGGCGCTGCTACTCTGCTGATCCGGCTGCTGGTGGGCGCGGTTTTCCTCTCGGAGGGCATCCAGAAGTTCCTGTTCCCCGCCAGCCAGGGCGTGGGGCGATTCGTGAAGATCGGCATCCCGTACCCCGGGTTCACGGCGCCCTTCGTCGGCGTGGTGGAAATCGTTTGCGGGGCGATGATCGTAGCCGGGCTGCTCACGCGTCTGGCGGCGATTCCGCTTCTCATCGACATCGCCGTTGCGATCGCGACGACGAAGGTCCCGATGCTCCTGCACCAGGGGTTCTGGCCCATGGCCCACGAGGCGCGGACCGACTTCTGCATGTTGCTGGGGCTGCTGTTCCTAGCTATTGAAGGAGCGGGCCGCTGGAGCCTCGATCAGCGAATCGGCCAGCCGAACCAGCGCGGAACCCTGCGACAGTAGTCCGCATACGCCGTCCCCCGCCTGGCTCGCAGATGGGGTTCCTCGAAACACACGACGACGATGTGAAAGGCCAGCCACAAGCACGCCCCGTAGAGCGCCACGCGAAGTGAAGCCAGCGCCGCGGCCTGGCCGATCACCACCAGAAGGACCCCCAGATACATCGGGTTCCGGGAGAATCGATACGGCCCGCCGTGCACCAGGCTGTCCGGCTCCTCGCCAATCAGAAAACGCAGGCGCCGCGTGAAGAAGATCGCGGGAGTGCCGCCGGAAGCCAGAAACCGGAGCAGGCACCAGAGGTACAGCGCCGCGCCCCCGGCGATGGCGATCCAACCGGCCCGCCAGAAACCCGCTCGCGCGGATGCCCCCGAACGCAATGCCAGAGGAGCCCAGACGCCAACCACGCCCGGCACGAGCAGCGTGAAGAGAAGACCGCGCAGCCGGAGCACCTTCCGGATTCTATCATCGAATCCGCCTCCACGATTTTCCGTGTGCGAGCGTCTTGGTGAGCAGGAGGTCCAAACGCAATGCGCATTGCCGCTCCCTTGATCTTCGCCAGCCTGCTGGCGTCCACGGTGTCTCTCCGCGCTCAGGAGAAGAAGGAGTCCGTCACCCCCGGGGTCTACCGGGTGGAGTTCAACATCCGTGACGGCAGTGAAGCCGCGGCGAAAGTCGGGCGGCGCTATGCCATGCTCATCGCGGCGAACGGCAAGGGCACGTTTCGCGTCGGAAACCGCGTCCCTATCGCCACCGGAGGGCTCCAGCCGGGCGGGGGGACCGAAGGGTCCTCAAAACTCTACACGCAGTATCAGTACTTCGACATCGGGGTGAACATCGATTGCCGCCTCCGCGAGTTAAACGGAAAGGTCGATCTCAACGCCGACATCGACGTCAGCACCATCGTGGAACACGAGAAGGGGGCCGCCGCCATTCCCCCCAACCCCACGGTGGCTAGCATTCGCCTCAGTGTGGGCACAATCCTGGACCTCGGAAAGCCCGCGCTGGTCGCCTCCATCGACGATCCAGTCACCATGCGCAGGTTCGACGTCCAAGCGACGGTGACGAAGGTCGACTGAACCTCCTCAAGGCAACGACGCCAGCCGCGTGACGTCCAGGGGGATGATCTCGCCCTCCACCCCGTCGATGAAGTGAGCCGTATGGCGGTAGGCGAGCGGATCGCCGGTTACGTAGTGCTTCAAGCGTCCGGAGCCGGCGGGCCTCCCCTCCCACGCGGCGCTCACGACCTCCGCCGTCACTTCCGCGCTCGAGACCAGCGCGATCGAGCCGCCCACCACCCGCTCGATCACCGGGCGCAGCACCGGGTAGTGGGTGCAGCCCAGGATGAGCGTGTCGATATCGGGCCGCGAAGAAAGGTAGTGGCGCGCCAGCACCTCGGCGTCGGCCGACTCCGACAGGCCTTCCTCGACCACGTGCACGAACAAGGGACAAGCCTGCGCCCACACCGACAGGCCCAGCGCCTCCAGTTTGCTCTGGTAAACGCCGCTCGCAATCGTTCCGGTTGTGCCGATGACGCCTACCCGCCCACTGCGCGTCTGGCGGCGCGCGGCCTCAACTCCCGGATCGATGACGCCCCAGACCGGAATCGGCGCGCTCGCGGCCAGCTCGGGCAGCGCGGCCGCCGACGCGGTGTTGCATGCGATGACGATGCCGCCGACCTCCAGGCGCAGGAGAAACGATACGATGCCGCGGGCGAATTCGCACACCATCTCTTTCGGCTTGCGGCCGTAGGGCACGCGCGCGGTGTCGCTGAAATACAGGAAGTCCTGTGCAGGCAGCCGCCTCCGCAGCTCCTTCAAAACAGTAAGGCCGCCGACGCCCGAATCGAAAACCCCGATCGGCCGGCTCTGGTTTGACGGCGTGGTCACCCCTCCATCCTCGGCGGACTGGGGAGCGTTTGCAAGTGCTCTTGCGGCGAGGCCGGGCGCTCTGCCACAATGCGCATATGGAAAAGGTCAACCTGAAAGAGAAGTTCTCCCTTTTCCGCGATCATTGGAAGCCCAAGATCGTAGGCGTACTCAATGGCCAGCACGTCAAGCTGGTCAAGTTCAGCGGTCCCTTCGAGTGGCACCACCATGAGCAGGAAGACGAGCTCTTCCTGGTTATCAAGGGCTGGTTCCACATGGAGTTCCGTGACCGCCGGGTCAGGCTCGAAGAGGGCGAATTCCTCATTGTTCCCCGCGGAGTCGAGCACCGGCCCGTAGCGGACGAAGAGGTTCAGGTGCTGCTGTTTGAGCCGGCGGGCACGCTTAACACGGGCAACGTCCGAACGGAACGCACCGCCACGGTTCTCGACCGGATCTGAGCTGCCGGGCCGCTGCCGTAGCGCGCTGCTTACCTACGGATTGGGGACCGGTGATCTTACGCCAGGAGTATAGGGCCGGGCTGGCCGCCCCTGCATGGTAAGGTGCTACAAGTACCCCAAATTGAACATATAATGCGTTCTTCGGCTTTAGAGAGAGTCCTTTTAATCTGACTCCCGATCCAGCTTTTCTCTATCGCGGTCAGTAACACGAGGAGGCCCTGGCGAACCTGATTTATGGGGTCCAGAGCCTGAAGGGTTTCGTGGTACTGACGGGCGAAGTCGGGACGGGCAAGACAACGATGCTGGAGTGCCTTCAGGACTTCCTGGCGGCCAACCGCATCGAGTACGCCTACCTGTTCAACTCCCGCCTCACCGTCGAGCGGTTCTTCGAAATGATCGCCTGCGACCTGGACCTGCGCTGCGCCAGGACCTCGAAAACCGAGGTGCTCATAGCCCTGAATCAACTGCTCATCGAGTTCGATCGCAAGCTGGACGCTCCGAGCCTGCGCCAGTTGAAGCAGCGCATCTCACTGCGCTGCACGCTGAAACCGCTCCAGGAGGCCGAGACCAGCGAGTACATCTCGACGCGGCTGGGCAAGGCCGGCATGAGCGAGCAGACGGTCTTCCCATTGGAGCTGATCGCGGAGATTCACGTGCGCTCGCAGGGCATTCGCGATTGATCAACGCGATTTGCGACAACCTGCTGCTCACCGCCTTCGCCATGGAAAGCAGGCACGCCACCCTCGAGATGCTCGAAGAGGTCACCGAGGACATGCGTCTGGACTGGCCCGGGCGGCGAATCTCGGTGTCGCGATCCCGCTACTCGACCGACCTGCGCGAACCCACCATGCAGACCGGCGGGCGGTAGTGTCCTAAATCGGCATAGCCGGAGCCAAACAGGATATCGATTATGATCCCGGAGGGGGCATTGAACCCGCGCGGAACGGTACAAGGGACAGAGGAGCGCTACGAGGCCTTCTTGAAGCGCTTCACGTCGATCTCGGCCTCGCGGCGGCGGACTTCGGCTAGGTCGTGGTTCATTTGCAGGCGCAGCCAGAATTCCGGCTCGCTGCCGAAAGCCTTCGAAAGCCGCACGGCCATCTCGGCCGAGACGCCGGCCTTGCCGTTGACGAGGTTGTTCAGCGTCTGCCGGGTCACCCTCAGAATTCTGGCGCCCTCCGTCACGGAGAGGCCGAGCGGATCAAGGCAGTCGTGCCGGACGATCGAGCCGGGATGGGACGGATTCTTCATGGGCATGGATGCACTCCCTCAGTGGTAATCGAGGAGATCGACGTCGCAAACGTCGCCATCCTCAAAGCGGCAAGTGACCCGCCAATTCCCACTGACAGTCACGGACCAGAAGCCCTCCAGGTCGCCCTTGAGCGGGTGCAGGCGAAAACCCGGAAGGTCGAGCGCCTGAGGCGATTCAGCGGCGTCGAGCGCAGAGAGAACACGTTGAATTTTGCTCCGCAGCGCCGCGTTGATTCGGCTCGGATCGTCGCTTTCGTAGAACCTCTTGAGGCCACGATGCCGAAAGCTCCGGATCACAACCGATTGTATAGTGACAATTGCCGCTAGTCAAGCTGGGTAGCGCGCTGAGTTGGCGCTGAGAGCCTTCTCACGCAGCTTCCGGAAGTTCCCGCAGCGTCCAAACGTGATGGGCGATCCCGGCGGCCATAGCCCGAGTCATCCTCAGCAACACTCGCTGCCGCTACGCACTCTTGGCGGACCACCCGGCGGGCGTGGCCGACTGCCCGCCTCAGCGAGGGTCTACAATGAACGAGAGAACTATGTCGAAAACCACCGGCTACAACCGCAGGGACTTCTTCATGGGCGCGACAGCGCTCGGAGTTGCGGGGCGAGCGCTGGCCAAGGCGGCCAAGCCTGCCAGCGGCAGAATCATTGGCGCGAACGACCGCATCAACGTGGGCGTGATCGGAGTGGGGGGGCGCGGAACCTACGTCGGTCACGTCTTTGCCAAAATCGGCAAGGAAGATAGCTCCTGCCAGGTTGTCGCGGTCTGCGATGTCTACCAGAAGCGCATCACCCTGAACAGGCAATACTACGCGAAGGACTACTCGGCGGTCGACGGCACGCTCGACTACCGCGAGATCGTCGGCCGTAAGGACGTCGATGCCGTGATTGTCGCCACGCCCGACCACTGGCACGCCAAGATCGCTCTGGCGGCCATGGACGCGGGCAAGGATGTCTACCTCGAGAAGCCGATGGTTCATACCATCGAGGAGGCGCGGCACATCGTCAACGCCGTGAAGGAAACCGGACGGGTGGTGCAGGTCGGCTCGCAGACCACCTCCGCGCAGCAATGGTGGAAGGCCAAGAAGGCCATCGCCGACGGCGCCATCGGCGACATGATCATGAGCCAGGGTTCCTACCACCGGAACTCGACCCGAGGGGAATGGAACTGGGAGATCGACCCCGCGGCCGGGCCCGACAAGAAGGGCGACGATTACGTGGACTGGACGACCTGGCTGGGACCGGCGCCGAAACGCGCCTGGGACGCCGACCGGTTCTTCCGCTTTCGCAAGTACTGGGACTACTCGGGCGGCATCGCAACCGACCTGTTCTTCCACGTGGCGGCGCCGCTGAACATCTGCTGGCCCCAGCCGCAGTTCCCGCACAAGGTGCTGGCCGGCGGCGGCATCTACGTCTTCAAGGACGCCCGCGAAGTGCCGGACACCTTCCACCTGATGGCGGAATACTCGAAGGGGCACACAGTCGTGCTGACTTCCTCGATGGCCAACGCTCAGCACATTCCGGGCCTGATCCGCGGCCACCTGGGCACGATCGTCATGGTGGACCACGGAATGTTCGAGGAGCCGACCGACCACATCACGCTGAAGCCGGAGAAGAAGGCGATCGACGAAGCCTACGCCACCAAATTCGGCAAGGACGAGGTGCAGATCCCCATCGACCAGGAAGACTCGATGGAGAAACACGTCAAGAACTTCCTGGCATGCGTGCGAACGCGGGAGAAACCGACCCTGGACGTCGAGACCGCCTCCCGCGCCCAGGTGCTCATCTCGATGGCGGTGGCAAGCTACCGCCAGGGCCGCGTGCTCTACTTCGACGAAAAGGACTGGAAGGTCGTCCCCAAGCCGCCCAGCGCCTGAAGACCACCCGGCAGGCCGCCGAACTTTTTTCTTCCCGCGGCTAACCGCCGCCCGCCTCCGCAGTCTAAACTGACAGCCGAATGGAAACGAGCGAGCAAGTGGCGATCGCTCAGACGCTGGCCGGAGACTCGGAAGCATTCCGTGTTCTCGTGGAACGCCATAGCCGCAGCCTGTTCCGTTTGGCCTGGCGGATGACCGGCAGCCGGCAAGACGCCGAGGACGTGGTGCAGGAGACCTTCCTGCGCGCCTATCGACAGCTCGCGAGGTTCGACGGGCGCGCCAGTTTCGGCACCTGGCTGCACCGGATCGCCGCCAACCACGCGCTGGACCTGGTGCGCGCCCGCAAGTTGCGCGAGCCGTATCGGCCGCAGGCGCAAGGAGAGGAAACGGACCCGCTGGCCTCTCTTCCGGGCGGCGATCCGGGTCCGGAGCGCCTGGCCATGAGCGGCCAGGTGCAGCGGAAGCTGGCCGAGGCGATGGACCAGTTGAGTGCGGACGAGCGCGCGGCGTTCGTGCTGCGGCACTTCGAGGGCCTGCCGAGCGAGGACATCGGCCGCGCGTTGGGCGTGCGGTCGGTCACCGCCAGGCAGGCCGTCTTCCGGGCGGTGCAGAAGCTGCGGCGGTCGCTGGAGCCGCTGATGGGAACGGGCATATGAGCCATTTGAGCGAAGAGGAATTGGTTTGGCACTACTACGGCGAGGCGGAGAACGCCGCCGGGGCCGATGAGCACCTGGCGTCCTGCCCGGAGTGCCGCCAGGCCTACGCCGTGCTTCAGCGGGTCCTCAATGTGGTCGACGGTGCTCCGGCGCCGAGCCTGGGCGAGAGCTACGGCCGCGAGGTTTGGGAACGGCTCCGGCCGGCGCTGCCGAAGCGCCGCCGCTGGCTGCCGCTGGAGTTTCCGCGCGGTTGGGCTGCCGTGGCGGCCACGCTGGCGCTGGTGGTGCTGGCGTTCTTCGCGGGGCGGTACTCGCACCGCCAGGAGCCGCCGGCGCGGGCTGGCGTGCCCTCCCAGCAGGTGCGCGACCGCGTCCTTCTGGTGGCCGTGGGCGAGCACCTGGAGCGCTCCCAGATGGTGCTGGCGGAGCTGGTGAATACGCGGCCGCAGGGCGTCACGGACATCCGCCCCGAGCAACAGATCGCCTCGGACCTGGTGGGCGAGAACCGCCTCTACCGCCAGACCGCCGTCTCCTCGGGTGAAACCGCAGTTGCAGGCCTGTTGGAAGATCTGGAGCCGTTGCTGCTGGAGATCGCGCGCGGGCCGTCCCGGCTCACCGCCATCGAGTTGGAGCGCTTCCGGCGGCGCGTCGAGTCCGAAGGCATGTTGTTTAAGATCCGCGTGGTCGGATCCAACGTCAGGGAACGCGAAAAGGATAAAGAACTTTGAGGGTGAACTATGCGCAAATGGATTCTGATTCTTGCCGCTCTCGCGGCGCCGCTGGGCGCGCAGATGGGGGAAGGCCATGGGGCCGGTTCCCATTTCCTCCAGCGAGGCCAGGCCAGCGACGACCGGGGCTACGAGCAAGGCCAGCGGGCGCTCGACGCCCGCCGCTGGGATGAAGCCCTCGCGCGATTCGCGGAAGTGGCAGCCCGCAAAGGCGGTCGCGCGGACGGCGCCTTCTACTGGAAGGCATATGCCCTGAACCGGCTGAACCGGCGCGAGGAAGCGCTTCGCGCGATCGAGGAGTTGAGAAAGGACTACCCGGCCAGCCGCTGGCTCGATGACGCCAAGGCGCTGGAACTCGAGGTGCGCCAGGCCGCCGGCGAAAAGCCGCGTCCGGAAGCGGAGGCGGACGAAGACCTGAAGCTGATGGCTCTGAACAGTCTCGGGCAAACAGACCCCGAGCGCGCCGTGCCTTTGCTGGAGAAGTTCTTGAACGGCGCCGCCTCGCCCAAACTAAAGGAGCGCGCTCTGTTTGTGCTGGCGCAGAGCGACTCGGCGAAGGCGCGTGACGTGCTCGCGCAAGTCGCGCGTGGCCGCGCCAATCCCGATCTGCAGCTCAAGGCCATCCACTACCTCGGCATAGTGATGAGCAGCGCCGCCAACCGGCAGCTACTCGGCGAAATCTACGCCGGCTCGGACGATCTCGCCGTGAAACGCGCCATCCTCCGCTCGTTCATGGTTTCCGGCGACCACGTGCGCCTGCTCGCCACGGCCAAAACCGAGAAGAGTGCGGAGCTTCGCAAAGAGGCCATCCGCCTGCTCGGGGTCATGGGACCCAAGAGCGGCGACGCACTCGCCAGTCTCTACGCCAGCGAGACCGATCCGGCCGTCCGCAAGGAGGTCGTCAACGGACTGTTTATCCAGGGCAACGCCAAGGCGCTGATCGAACTGGCGCGCAAGGAGACGAACCCCGAAACGAAGAAGGAAATCGTCAACCGCCTTTCGGTGATGCACTCGAAAGAAGCGGCTGACTACATGATGGAGATCCTGAACAAATGAGAACACTCACTATTTTTCTGTTGACTATCCCGCTCGCGGCCCAGGCGCCGAGCGCACGCAACGCCAAAGTGGAAACCCGTGCGGTGACCGAGGGCCTGGAGCGCCAGTTTCGCGCGCTAGCGCAGAACGGTCCGGCGTGGTTCGGCTGGGCGGTTGCCTCGGTGCCCGGCCAGCACCAGGGTTGCGATGCCGAAAGTTGGGCGCGCAGCCCCGGCCCGGTCCACCTCGAGCCGCCCGATCAGGTCCATGTGCTGGTTCGGGCCGAGCAGGGCGCCGCGGTCAAGGTTCGCCTGCTCTCTCCCGAGTGCGAGCTCGACGCCGGCGGTCTGACGCTGTACTGGTTCGAAGGCGTCAAGCCCGCCGATAGTATCGCGTTTCTGGCAACGCTGGCCGCCGGGCCTGGCCACGTGGTCGATGGCGCACTGGCCGCCATCGCGATCCACCGCGATCCGGCCGCCGACCAGGCGCTCGAGCGCCTCACCGCGCCGTCGCAGCCCGAGTCGCTGCGCAGCAAAGCGGTCTTCTGGCTCGGCGCTACGCGCGGCCGGCGCGGCTACGAATTGCTGAAACGCATCGTGTCCGAAGACCCCAGCGACAAGGTGCGCGACAAAGCCGTCTTCGCTCTCTATGTGAGCAAGGAATCCGAAGCCGTCGATACGACCATCGCCGTTGCGAAGAACGACCGCAGCGCACACGTTCGTGGCCAGGCCTTCTTCTGGCTGGCGCAGAAAGCCGGTAAGAAAGCCATTGGCGCGATGGGCGAGGCCATCGACAACGATCCCGACACCGAAGTGAAGCGCCGCGCCGTTTTCGGCCTCCACCAGATGCCCAACGGCGAGGGCATTCCCAAGCTGATTGAAGTCGCCCGTTCCAACAAGAACGCCGCCGTGCGCAAGCAAGCCATGTTCTGGCTCGGCCAGTCGAAGGACCCGCGCGCATTGGGGTTCTTCGAGGAGATTCTCAAGCCCTGACTGCGAACACCGCTCGCTCACGGGACTGTGAAAAAACCGCCTCGTGGCGCCGAAGAGGACAAGCTAAAGCATGTCCCACGCGGAGAATCAACAGCTTGCAGCCTCTCGTGGGGCATGCTTCAGCTTGCCCAGCGATTTCTTCACAGTCCCTCACGCTCGCGGTTCGGCGCCCGCACTCGAGCCAGCACCGAGCCGCGACCGCGAGGGAGCGGTGCGCGGGATTCCCCCCTCTGATACCGTAAGGGCATGCGTCGCCCTTGGTTTCTCCCACTCCTGTTGGCGGCTTCCGCCCTCGCCTTCGGCCAGGCGGCCTCCAACGTACGCTATCTGACGATCTTCGATGCCAACGTAGCCGAGTTCCTGGAGGAGCGCACGCTAGACCTCCAGGCGGGCCTGAACACCCTCGAGTTTCGCAGCCTGATGCCACAGGCCTACATTCGAACCATCCGCGTGACCGGCGACCGGCTCACCGTGGTTCGCCAGGACATCACCTACGATGGACCCGACGCAAAGGGCCAGAAATCGCCGGTCCTGCACCTGGTGCTCCAGAACGGTGGCGCCAGCGGGCCGCGCAAGGTCCAGGTGGACTACCTCGCCCCGAGCTTGAGTTGGAAGGGCGATTATTCGATGCTGCTGGCTGCGCCCGTGGATGGGGCGCCTCCGGCTGAAATGCTCCTCGACGGCTGGGTCACCGTGCAGAACGACACTGGCACCGACGTCTCCGCGGGCACGGTCGACCTGGTGGCCGGCGAGGTGCAACTCCTGGTCGGGGGCGGAGGCCGGGGCATGGGCGGCTATCAGTCCAACGCCCAGATGGTCCAAACCTCCGGCAGGTTGGAGGAAGAAGCGCCGGAGGGCGCGGGAGCGGAGGTCTCCGGCGTGAGCGTGTTCAGCCGCCTGCGGCTCGGCCGCAACATCTCGATGACCGCCAACACGCTGATCAACCGGTTTCCCCTCTTCCAGCGGCTGAAGCTGGCGGTCGAGGAGCGCCACGTCTTCGAGAACGATGCGCGGGCGCAAACGCTCGGGCGCGGCGGTTTCATGTTGCTGCCGCGCGGCCTGGAAGTCCGGCTGGTCAGCAAGAACAACTCCGGCGCGCCCCTGCCGTCGGGAACCGTGACGGTCTACTCGCAGGAAGGCGAGGCGCCTCAGGTCGTCGGGCAGGACCGCATCCCGCTGACTCCGGTGGGGGCGGATTTCAGCATCACGCAGGGCCGCTCCAACCTCCTGCAAGGCACCCGGCGCGTCCTCGAGCGGCACGAGGAGCCAGACCCCGTCACCCGCAACCCCCACCACAACAAGCTGGTTACGCGCGTCGAGGTGGTGATTACCAACCGCGGCGCCACACCTTCCATCGCCTTTGTACGTGAGGGCGTCGAGGCCTGGGGAAACGGCGATTGGACCGTCACGCAGAGTACGCACCCGCAGCAGAAGTTGGGCGACCGCATGATGGAGTTCAAGCTTCCCGCGCCCGCCAAAGGCAGCGCAAAGCTCGAGTACACCGTCGAGATCCGCTGACGCGAAAGCGGCTTTCGGTGAACTACGGCCCCTCTACCCAACTCTTCGCAAGCTGGAACAAGAGGAGCGCCGATTCGAGCTGCGTCATGGCCGTAGGTGCGCCAGCGCGGCGCGCATTTTTTGAATACCCAGCTTCTGGGGATCCGGATCTTCCGTGCGGACCTCCGGAGGAAGCCAGTTCCAGATGGCGCCCAGGTCGGCGAGGATCTCCCCGGGATCCCTTGCGGGGGCAGCAACTACCTTGACACATCAATCGGGGGTGGGCTATGCTGATGATGCCCCCGGAGGTGGAGCGAGTGGCTAAGCACACCGATTTGGATGCAATGATCCAGCGCGAGGATTTTGGCATCGAGGAACAGCCATACAACCTGGATCTCATGAGCGATTTCCCAATCAGCCATCTGGCGAAAGAAGCGCCGGTACGCAAGCTCCTACGCAAGCCAGATTTTCAGCGGGAAACGAACCGTTGGACCCCAGATCAAGTGGCTACATTCATTGCGAGCTTTGTTGACAGTGAGGTCATCCCATCCCTGATTCTATGGAAGGCCCCCAGGTACATCTTCGTTATCGACGGCGGCCATCGCTTGAGTGCATTACGTGCTTGGATGGAAGACGACTACGGAGACCGATCCATTTCACAGGACTTTTATAAGACTGAGATCTCCAAAGTCCAAAAGGATGTAGCAGACCGCACTCGAAGACTCATTGAGCAACGAGTAGGACGATATTCCACCCTTATAAGTCTCGTAGATTCACAATCAGCCCCAGAAGCGATACGAAAACGCGCCCAAGTGTTGGTTACTCGGGCACTCCCTCTTCAGTGGATTACCGGAGATGCCAAAGTTGCAGAAACATCGTTTTTCAAGATAAACTCACAAGGCACTCCGCTCGATGACACGGAGAAGCTCCTGATAACGAACCGTCACAAACCAATCGCCATTAGTGCGCGAGCGATTCTACGCGCCGGTAGTGGACATAAATACTGGTCAGGGTTCTCTCCTGAGTGTGTGACAGCCACGGAGAGCGTTACCCAGGAGCTGTACGACCACATCTTTAAGCCCGAAGCGGAAGAACCACTCAAGACTCTAGAACTGCCGTTAGGTGGGTCCGTATCCCCCGTCGATGCGTTGGCGTTGCTTATCGACTTTTTAGGCATCGCTGGCACAAGAGAGAAGGACGGAAAGGCAATCGATAAGTACGATGACGATCTCACGGGCAACCAAACGGTTTCTGTATTGGAGAATGCACTAAAACTCCTAAGTCGTATGGCGGGCAACCAGTCGGCCAGCCTGGGCCTGCATCCAGCGGTCTACTTCTATAATGAAAAAGGCAAATACAGCAGGTTCCTGTTCCTCGGGATGACTGCCGTTATACAAGATAAACTGAGGAACAACAACTCTGGATTCTTTAAGGAGTTCACAGTTGCAAGGCAACGGCTGGAGCAGTTCCTGATCGATAACAAATCATTGATTGGGACTATCCTCCAGAATCTAAGCAGGCAGCAGCGTGTTCCTAGAATGAAGGACCTTTTTGAGTTCCTTGTAAACAGGCTAAAGGACAGATCTAGCAAGGTAAAGATAGAGGACGCCATATCGCACTTGGGATTGCAGGGGCGCGTGTTGGACGTTAGGGTTACCCAGACGGCAGCGAGGATCACGGACGATACAAGATCAACATTGTATGTCAGGGAAGCTATAAAAAAGGCGCTTCGGTGCCCCGTATGTAACGGCCTATTGGACCCGAGTAAATCGGTGTCGTATAATCACATAATCCCCAAGCGTAGTGGCGGAACTGGGGATATCAATAACGCGCAGATGGCGCATCCTTACTGCAATAGCAACAAAGACGAACTCCTGAAGGTCGTAGGCTTAAAAAGGCCAAAGGGATAGGAATGCCAGATGAAACACTCAGTCGAGTACGAACGCTTCACGGCGCTGGTGGATCGGGTGATAGCGGTACCGCACAGCGTCATCAAGCAGCGTGTCGAGGAGCATCGCAGAAGATCGGCACAGAATCCGAATCGGCCCGGCCCAAAACGGAAGGCCATCAAGCCTTCCGCTTCGGACCCCGAGGCAGGCGGCCATTAGTTGACCGTCGGCCTTTCACCAACCTTGCCGGTAGCTTCAGCCCACGTCAGGCGCTTCCCCACGATCTGTTGGACGGCCAAATCAAAGCGGTCACTATCGGTCATTTCCGTGCGATTGTTGAAGCGGAACGACTGCTCATCGAGGTACCGGAACAGGTGGAAAGGCTCCACACTCACATACGTACCGCGCAGCCCGCGCTTGAACAGGCTCCAGAAGTTCTCCATGCAGTTGGTGTGGATGTTGCCATTCACGTATTCGATGGCGTGGTTGATGACGGCGTGCTGGTAGTCCGACTCCAATCCATCATACGATTTCAATTCATCGGTGAACAGAGCAGACCCAGCCAGGACATGCTCGCGCACCCGCTTCTGAAGTTCGGTCTTGCGGCGGCTCTCTATGACCATCGCGCGGACTTGTCCGCCGCGTTCCAGCATCCCCATGACCACCGTCTTATCCTTGCCTCCAGTCCCGGTGATCCGGCGGCCACGAACTTCCTTGTGCATGTTGCGAGCCTTCCCGCCGATGAAAGTTTCATCCACTTCAACCTCTCCGCCGAGGAGTCCGCCGTTCTTGCCCTGCAAGGCGAGCCGGATGCGCTGAAGCATGAACCAGGCCGACTTCTGGCTGATCCCGGTAGCTCGGCTGATTTCGTAGCTGCTAATCCCGTTCTTGCAGTTTGCCAGCATCCACATCGCAAGCAGCCACTTGTCGAGCGTGATCGGGGAGTCCTCGAAGATCGTCCCGGTCTTGATGCTGAACTGCGCATGATCGTGGCGTGTCTTGCACTGCCAGATCCGGCGCGATGCGACGAAGCCCACGTCCTTCGATCCACACCGGGGGCAGGTGACGCCCTTCGGCCAGCGGCGCACCGAGAGGTAGCTGAGGCAGTTATCGGGGTCCGAGAAGTAGAGGATTGCGTCTTGCAAGGTCTTTGGTTCGTTCACCATAGACCCATTATACAGCAGGTGGCCTGATGTGTCAAGTTAATTATTGCCCTTGCGGGAGCGGGGTGTTCCGCCTCCCAGCGGTTGAACGCCGCCCACTGGCGGCGCCGAATCTCGAGTTGTTGCCTGAGGGTCATTGCGGCTTGCGGAGCTGGATGCCGAGTTCCCGAAGCTGCCGGTCGGGGATCGTCGAGGGGGCGTCGCACATCAGGTCGCTGCCGCGAGCGGTCTTCGGAAACGGAATCACGTCGCGGATCGAAGTCTCGCCCGCGAGGATCATCACCAGGCGGTCCAGCCCCAAGGCGATGCCGCCGTGCGGGGGCGCGCCGTACTCGAGGGCCTCGAGCAGGTAGCCGAAACGCGCCCGCGCGTCCTCCTCCTCGAATCCGAGCGCCTGGAAGACCTTGGCCTGCACATCGCGGCGGTGGATACGGATGGAGCCGGAGCCGAGCTCGACGCCGTTCAGCACCAGATCGTAGGACTTGGCGCGGCAGTGCGCCGGGTCGGTGACGAGCTTGTCGAGATCCTCGTCGTGGACCGAAGTGAACGGATGGTGCGCGGCGTCCCAGCGGTTCTCCTCTTCGTTCCACTCGAACATCGGGAAATCGACCACCCAGAGAAAGCGAAAATCCTGGGGGTCGAGCAGCTTGTGGCGATCGTTGTATTTCTGACCGGCTTGCAGCCTGAGCTGGCCGCAGGCCTGCAACACGGCCTCTTCCGGACGGCGCCCCTGCGGCGCCCCCATCCATCCAGCCAAGATCAGCAGATCGTCGGGACCCGCGCCGGTGAGGGCGCGCACCTCGGCCATGGGGGCAGGGAAGTCGCGCTCCAGCCGCTTTGCGTCATCGTAGACGCGCAGGCCGCGCTCGGCGCCTAGCGCTTTCAGCTCATCGCGCTCCTTGCGGCTGGCGCCGCCGGCTTGCGGAACCACGATGGCCACCAGGGGGAGGCCGTCGCCAGTCAGGCCGGCTCCGGGGAACAGGTCCTCCACCGCGTGGAACGGCGGCAGGCGCAGATCGGGCTTGTCGATGCCGTAGCTGCGCATCGCCTGCGCGTAGGTCAGCCGCGGGAACGGAACCGGAATCGGGTGCCCGGCTACGCGGCAGATCGCCTGGACCAGCGGCTCGATCACCTCCAGAATGCGTTCCTGCTGCGGGAACGACATCTCCAGATCGATCTGGGTAAACTCGGCCTGGCGGTCGGCGCGAAAGTCCTCGTCGCGGAAGCAGCGCACGATCTGGAAATACTTGTCGAACCCGCTGATCATGAGCAATTGCTTGAAAATCTGCGGGGATTGCGGCAGGGCGTAGAAGGAGCCGGGCTGCACGCGGCTGGGCACCAGGTAGTCGCGCGCGCCTTCCGGGGTCGAGCGCGTCATGAAGGGCGTCTCGATCTCCAGGAAACCCTGCGAGTACAGAAACTCGCGCACGGCGAAGGAAATCTTCGAGCGCAGCAGGATGTTGCGCTGCATGTGCGGCCGGCGCAGGTCGACGTAGCGATACTTGAGGCGCACCTCCTCGGCGACGTCCACTGTTTCTTCCATCGGGAAGGGAGGGGTGCGGGATTCGTTGAGGATCCAGAGCTTCTCGACCACCACCTCGACCTCGCCGGTGGCGATGGAGGGATTCACGGTCTCGGGCGTGCGCAACGCCACGCGGCCCTCGGCCGCAACGACATACTCGGGACGGACCAGACCCGCCTTCTCGTGCACGGTTGGATCCTGGTCCTCGTGGAAAACCAACTGGGTGACGCCGTCGCGATCGCGCAGGTGGAGGAAAATGACGCCGCCGAGGTCGCGCCGGCGGTGAATCCATCCCATCAGCAGGGCGCGCGAGCCCGCGTCGGTGGCGCGCAACTGGCCGCACATGTGCGTGCGGCGCAGCTCGCCCAGGAAATCCAGTGGCACACCATTGGTGTCAGCCACGGCCCAACCTCGCTCGAAGCTCTTCGCGTGTGACGCTTACCTGTTCGCCAGTCGCCATATTCTTTAGTGTGTACTTGCCGGAAGCGATCTCGTCCTCGCCCAGAATGAGCACGTAGCGCGCCGCCAGCTTGTTGGCCAGCTCCAGGGCGCGCTTCAGCCGCGCCTCCGCCGCGATTTCGACGGAAATGCCGAGGCGGCGCAGGTCGCGGGCGAGCAGCGCCGATTCCCGCAGCGCCCGCTCGCCAAGCGGCGCGATCAGAAGGTAGAGTTCCGGCTTGAATTCCTCGCCGAGGGTCTCTTCGAGGCTCATGACCAGGCGGTCCTCGCCGATCGAGAAGCCGATGCCCGGCGCGTGGATCTTCGAGCCCAGGCTCTCGGCCAGGCCGTCATACCGGCCACCGCCCAGCACCGAGTTCTGCGCGCCGAGCGCGCCGTGCACGACCTCGAAGGTGGTCCGCATGTAGTAGTCCAGGCCACGCACCAGCCGCGGCCGCAACTCGAACGCGATCCCGCGGTCCGCCAGGGATTGCCGCACCGCGTCGAAGTGCGCGCGGCATTCCGGGCAGAGGTGATCCAGGATCGACGGCAACGCTTCGACGATCGGCTGATCCTCGGGGACTTTGCAGTCCAGCACGCGCAGGGGATTGGTCTCGACGCGCCGGCGGCAGTCCGCGCACATCGCCGGCGCGGTCTGGACAAGCTCCTCGCGCAGCCGGGCGACGTAAACCGGCCGGCACTTCGGGCAGCCCACCGAGTTCAGCAGCAGTTGGAATCCCTCGAGCCGGATGGCGCGAAAGAACTCGACCACCATCTCGATGACTTCGGCGTCTACGAACGGCGACTCCGAGCCGATGGCCTCCGCCCCGATCTGGAAGAACTGGCGGTAGCGGCCTTTCTGCGGGCGCTCGCGGCGGAACATCGGGCCCAGGTAATAGAGCTTCTGGACGCCCGGGCGCTGGTCCAGCCGGTGCTCGATGTACGCGCGAATGACCGAGGCGGTGGCTTCCGGGCGCAACGTGAGGGAGGAGCCGTCGCGGTCCTCGAAGGTGTACATCTCCTTGGTGACGATGTCGGTCTCTTCCCCGACGCCGCGCGCGAACAACTGGGTCTGCTCGAGGATGGGCGTGCGGATCTCGCGATAGTTGTACGCGCGGAACACCCGCCGCGCGGCCTCTTCGAGCGAGTTCCACACTTCGGTCGAAGGGGGGAGCAGGTCGCGTGTTCCTTTGACAGCCCGGATCAAATTCCCTCTTCCTTGCAGGCGGGTGCGAACCTTGAATCTCGATTGAAATGACTATGCTAACACGAACGCTATCATCGGCCGGTAGGATAGGGCTCCAGCCCTGTCCCCGGGGGTTGCCCCTCGCGTCGTCATTTGACATACACACAATTGGTGTGTATACTGACGGCAGAGCATCGAACCAAGGAAACACTATGACCAAGCGCATCAACATCGTCCTGCCAGTGGAGACGCTCGAGGTCCTGGATCGGGTGGCGCCCAAAGGCAACCGCAGCCGGCTGATTGCCGAGGCGGTGATTCATTACGTCACCAGCAGGGCCAGGGCCAACCTGGCTGAGCGGCTCAAACAGGGCGCGCTAGCCAACGCTCAGCGGGACTTGGCGATTGCCCAGGAGTGGTTTTCTCTGGACGAGGAAGCATGCCAACCAAAAAGGCCAACCGCAAGACGCAAGAAGTAGGCTTCCCGCGCAGGGGCGACATCTACCTGGTCAACTTCGATCCCACCATTGGAGCCGAGATCAGAAAGACCCGGCCGGCTTTGATCGTCCAGAACGACATCGCCAATCAGTACAGCCCCATCACCATCCTAGCCGCCATCACCTCCAAGTTCGACATCCCACCCTACCCCACCGAGGTCATCATGGAGACCGGGGAGAGCGGCCTGTCCCAGCGCTCATCGGTCCTCCTCAACCAGGTCCGCTCGGTTGACCGCCAGCGCTTGGTCAAGCGCATCGGCCACGCCAGTCCCGAGACCATGCAGCGAGTGGACCGAGCCATCCAAATCAGCTTGGGACTGACCCGGATTTGACTGGTTGGGGCGCCGATAGCCTCATCCCGAGCCACAACCCCAGGCACGAGACCAGCGAGATGAGGGCTCCCAGGCGCAAGCCGCGGGCGCGGTATTCGAACTGGAGACGGTGCGGGCCGGCGGGCACGGATACCTGCTGGAAGGCTTTGGAGTAGCGACGAATGGGAACTGGGCGGCCATCCAGAAACGCCCGCCAGCCCGGGTAAAACTGTTCGATCAGCACAAAATCGCCCCCCGAGGTGGAGTCGAGAACGAATTCGCGGTGCTCGGGAATCCAGCGCGTCACTTCGACTTTGCCGGCCGCCCAACGGTACGCAGGCTTCGCGTCCAGGAACTCGAACACCGCGTTAAACGACCGGGTTGGCGTTTGACGGAAATGCGGGCTCGCCAGCAGCGCCTGGTAAAACGGCCCGTCGCGCACGCTCATCACATACCGGATGGCGAGTCTGTCCCAGATTGAGGGATTCGCCGGATCGAACCGGAACGTGCGTTCACTGGTGAACGTGGCGCTCCCCTCGAGTTCCTTGATGTACTGGGCAGGCACCATCGGATCGGAGCCCTGGGGCGTGGTCACCCCGTAGTGCCGGACGTCCTTCAGTGTGGGGTTGTCGTTCTCGGCCACGCGAAAGGTGGGGGCGGCCAGTATCCTCCGGTAGTCCGCGATGTCCATTCCAGCCCATCCGGGGCCGCCGGTGCGTGCGTCGGAGCGGTAAATCCGATCGATGCTGCCTTGGTCGGCGTCGAAGCGACGGTTGGTGCCATAGACCTTCGCATCGGACCACACCAGCAGCAGCAGGACCCCGGCCAGCGCCATTCCCCACCGCGGCCGTGCCTCCGCGCGCAGTGCGACCAGGACGAGGCCAAAGCAAACCAGACCCACGGCGACTTCCACGAAGCTCGCCTCGCCGGCTAGAAGTGCGCGCCCCTGGCCCATCCAGACCAGAAGCTGGCGCAGCGTCCAGCCCAAGGCCACCACCAGCGCGGTGAGCCTAAACCACGGGCGTGACCTGCCCGCTGGGCGGCTGAGGAAATCATCGAGCGCCACACCGGTCAGCAGCGCCGCCGCCAGCGGGATCGACGCCAGCAGGTTCCACTCACGTACCATTTGGTCGAGTGGAGTGAGACTGCGGAAGAGCGCCGCGATCCAGCCAAACGGGTCGAGCATGATCCAGTGGCACCCGCCAACCAGCGCCAGCGCCGGCACGGCCGCACGCAGGCCCCGGCGCCATAGCAGCCAACCCACGGCAAACAGCGCCGCCAGGCCGAGGTACAGGTACGGCTGATCGATCCCCGGCGGTGTGCCGCGCTGGTAGCCGTAGTAGTTGGGCATGACTAGCGTGAAGTACTGTCGGAGCGAAGGCAGCCCGCCGTTGCCGAATCGCCCCCATACGAGCTTCATCGAGGCGGCTTCCGCGGCCGGCAGAACCTGCACCATCGAGACCAGAAGCGAAAGCACCAGCGCGGCCAGAGTAGCCGGAGCGAGCCACAGCCGGCCCCGAACGGCCAGCGCATAGATCAGCGCGCACGCGCACAGTGCCGTCCACGTGAAGCTGTATCCAGCCAGAAAGCAGAGCGCCGAGGCTGCCACCACCTTCCACAGCGGGTGCCAGCTCTTCGAACGCGATGCCTGGTCGATTCCCCACAGCGCCAGCAGAATCCAGATGATGCCGCAGGTGGCCCCCAGGTGCTGCGCCTCATTGAGCAGGAAACCGCTGAAGGCGAAGCTCGCTCCTCCACAGATCGCCGCCAGCGAGCGCAGCCCGCGATCCCGCAGCCACAGGTACGTGAACAGAAACCCCAGCCAGAAGTGAAACGCCAGGAGAACCTGGATACTCATGAAGGTCATCCCGCCGCGAGGCCAATTCACCGCGAACAGCAGCCAGTTGAACGGGTAGAACAGGCCAGCCTGGATGTTGCCGGCGAAACTGACGCCACAGTAGATGGCGGAGTCCCATTCGGGGAACCGGCCGGCGTGCAGGGTCTTGAACGCGTAGTTGAGCAGCGGGTAGTGAAAACCGTCGATGTCCCAGATGAAGTGGACGCGCCTCAGCGGGGGAAGGTACTCGATGAAGAAGAGCCACGTGGCAACCAGGGATGACAGGGCGACGACTCGCCGTTCGGTCCACCACGCCTTGCTTGCGGGGGTCATGCCGTGAAGGTCTTTATTCTCGCATATCCGCGCGTCTGTTCCGCTACAATCTCTTCTATGCTGCTAGTCCTGCTCCTTCTCGCAGTAGCCGCGCCTGTCTTCGCGCAGAAACCCTTCGACGTCGACGCTCTTCTCAAATTGGCTCGCGTCTCGGACCCCCAGGTTTCACCCGATGGCCGTCTGGTGGCTTTCACGGTGCAGACCGTGGATGTGGCCGCGAACAAGAAACCCACGCACATCTACGTCGTGCCGCTGGACGGAGGCGAACCGGTTCGCATCGCGCGCGCCGGCACTGTGAATGAGCGTCCGCGCTGGTCTCCGGACTCCCGCCAGATCGCCTTCATCTCCGACCGCAGCGGCTCCTCCCAGGTCTGGCGGATGAACCCCGACGGAACCAACGCGCACCAGGTCACCTTCCTCGCCACTGAGGCCGGCGGCGTGCTGTATTCTCCCGATGGTAGGAACCTGGTGTTCACCAGCGAGGTCTTCCCGGAGTGCGGCGCCGATGACGCCTGCAACAAGCAGCGCCTCGAGGCGGAGAAGAACTCCCCGGTGAAGGCGCGGATCTACACCTCGCTCCTGTACCGGCACTGGAACCGGTGGCAGTCGGCGCAGCGCAGCCACCTGTTGGTGGTCCCCGCCGATGGCGGAGAGATCAAGGACCTCACCCCGGGCAATCGCGACGTACCGCCGTTTTCCCTGGGCGGTCCGGACGATTACGCGATGTCGCCGGGCGGGACCGAGGTCTGCTACGCCGCGATCTCCGACGACGTGCCTGCCGCCAGCACCAACTCGGACTTGTACGTGGTCCCCATCACCGGCGGAGAGCCCAAGAAGATCACCGCTAACCTCGGCGCCGACAACTCCCCGGCCTATTCTCCCGACGGCAAGTACCTGGCCTGGCGCACGCAATCCCGGCCGGGCTACGAAAGCGACCGCTGGCGCCTGGTGGTGCTCGAGCGCTCCAACGGCAGCCTCACTTCGATGACCGAGGGCGTGGATCGTTGGGTGACCGGCTTCACCTGGTCGCCCGATTCCGCGCGGCTGTTCTTCACCGTCGAGGACCGCGGGCGGCAGGGAGTGCAGATGGTTCCCGTCCGAGGCGGGGGCGCGCGCACAATCATCTCGGCAAACAGCACCATCGACGATGTGCGGATCGCGCCGGACGGCAAGACGCTCATCTACCTCGCAGAGACCGGCTCGCGGCCCAACGAGATCTTCACCGCCCCGAGCGGCGGCGCCGAGCGGCAGCTCACGCACTTCAACGACGCGTTTCTGGCGGAGTGCCAGTTGCCGGCGCTGGAGGAATTCTGGGTCGAGGGCGCCGAGCAGGCCCGCGTCCACAGTTTCCTGGTGAAACCGCCCGGGTTCGCGGCCGACAAGAAGTACCCGGTGCTGTTTCTGATTCACGGCGGGCCGCAAGGGGCCTGGGGCGAGAGCTGGACGTACCGCTGGAACGCGCAGGTGTTCGCCGCGGCGGGGTTTGTGGTGGTGATGCCCAACCCGCGCGGTTCCACCGGCTACGGCCAGAAGTTCATCGACGAAATCAACGGCGACTGGGGCGGCAAGCCCTATGAGGACATCATGGCGGTCGCCAATTACATGGAGAGCCAGCCCTATGTGGACGCGGGAAAGATGGCGGCCGCGGGCGGCTCCTACGGCGGCTACATGGTGAACTGGATCCTCGGGCACACCTCGCGGTTCAAGGCGCTGGTCTCCCACGCCGGCGTTTACGACCTGCGCAGCGAGTTCGGCGCCACCGAGGAGCTGTGGTTCCCGATGTGGGAATTCCGCGGCGCGCCTTGGGACAACGCCGAACTGTACGCCGCGCTGTCGCCGAGCGCCTACGCCAAGGGGTTCCGCACGCCGACCCTCGTCATCCACGGCGAATTGGATTTCCGCGTGCCGTTCGATCAGGGGCTGCAACTGTTCACTGCGCTCCAGCTTCAGAAGGCGCCCTCGCAACTGCTCCTGTTTCCCGACGAGGGCCACTGGGTGTCGAAACCGCAGAACACCGTGCTCTGGTACAACACCTTCCTGGACTGGGTGAACGAGTGGGTGAACAAACCGTCCGCGCCGGCCCCCGCGCCGCCGACGCAACCCGTGAAGCCGTAAGGCCGCCCCATCCCGCCATTGTGCCCGGCTCCGCGGTAGGCTACCATCGCGGCTATGGAACGGATTTGCGAAGAACTGAAAGTCGTCGGCAAGGACCTGGCCGAGAAGGTGAAGGCGCTGATTCACGAAGGCAACGTGCGGCGGCTCATTATCCGGGATGAGAAGGGCCACACGTTCATGGAGATCCCGGTCACCGTCGCCGCCGTCGGCGCGATCGTGGCGCCGCTGATCGCCGCTCTCGGCGCGCTGGCGGGGATGGTAGCGCACTTCACCGTGGTCGTGGAACGCGCGCCCGAGCACCCTAGAGAGAGCCAGAGCGGGCAATAGGCGCGACCCCGCCGGGCAGGGGCGGCGGGCGGTTGGGCTGGAGCACGATGGCTGTCCCGTCGTCGTAGACCACCTTCCAGCGCCCGCTCTCTTTCAGCGCGCCCACCAGCGGAAGCGCGACCGGCAGCAGGATCGCCTCGATAGCGAAGTGTGCCAGGTGTTCCTCCCAGCCGGGCTTCACCTGCACGGTGTCCACGTATGACTGAACGAACTGCCCGCCGTAGAAATCGCTTCGTCCGTCGAAGAACACCCGGGTTGGGGGATAGAGGCGGTAGAGGAGATAGCCGCCCCACTGATCCGTGCTGAAGACGCGGCGGGTCAGCACCGACCTGCCCAGTTGCTCGACTGCTCGCACCGGAAACTGTCGTGAATTGAACTCCGAGCGGAACGGCGGCCGAGGCGTAGGCGTCAGCAACAAGGCGGCGATGCCCGCCAGGCCCAGCGCGCTCACCACGTGGAGTCGCCAGGCACGGTCCGTCGCCCGGAACTCCGCTCCCGCGTTCGCCAGCTTTTCGGCCGCCCGGCGGACATAGCCAGCCACCGGCGCCCCTTGCAGCCCTGCGAGCAGCTCGCCGACGGCGGCCGCGGCTAGCGGGGCGGCGACGCAAGCGAACAACTCCAGGTGCCGCTGCGACGCCAGTCCGAGATGACCCCACGCCACGAACACTAGCGCCGGCGCGAACTCCTTCCGGCGGAGACACTGGAAAGCGCCGAACGCGCCAAGCAGCAGCAGGAGCTCGACCAGGACGGCTTCAGGGGACTGGAAACGGAACGGCTGCCATTCCAGGATGAACGCTTTCTGCTGAGGATCGTTGGCCAGACGCCACAGGTGCGAATGCAGCCGGAAGCCGTAAGGGTTCAGCAACGTCGCCAGTCCGCAGATGCCGCCAATCAGGAAAAATCGGCCTGCGCGCCTGACGGCCTGAACACGGTCGTAAGCCGCCGGTTCGACGATCCCCCGGAGCAGGTCGCCCGCGGCATAGCACCCGATGAGCACGAAACTGGCCAGAAACCCGCCGTGCACGTTCGTCCAGAGCACGCACAGCGGCGGCAGCGCCATCCAGAGCCGGGTGAACTTCCGGTCTAAGCGGTCGAGAACGCTCAGAAACACCACGAACATCAGAACCGTGAACAGGTGCGGCCGTGCCAGCCAGTGCAGGCTGCACTGGACCGTGGCCAGTACCGCCATCGCGAGGGCGATGAAGTCGTTGTGACACTTCCTGCGAACCAGCCGGAACAGCAGCGCGGAGGTCAGCGAGAGGAGCAGCAGGCTGAGCAACACGACGCCGGGCAGTCCGCTCCAGCGGTGAATCCAGGCGCAGATCACCTCCCACAGCCATTCGAACGCAAACCAGGGGGCGTCAGGCTTGGTGAACGAGAACGGGTCCCGGTCGGGTAGACGGCCGTTCCGCAGGATCCATTCGCCGGCGCGAATGTGCCAGCCGGTGTCGGAGTCTCGCAGCAGATACGGCGCGCCACCGGCCACTCCAAAGACCAGTAAGGCGGGCAATAGGAAGGCCAAGTCGGTCAGTGACGGGAGAAACCGCAGGATGAGCGGCGCGCTCGCCGAGGTGGCTTGCTGGCCCGGCGGAGCGACTGGCGGCATAGGTACAAGTTGTAGCATCTGCCACCGCGGCCTGCAATCCACCCGCGCGCTTAGCGCGGCGTCGCCAGTTCGCGCCTAAGCACATCCAGCGCGAGCTGCGCGGCCAATGCGCGCACGCGGTCGCGGTCGCCGAGGAAGCGGGCGCGGCGCGTGCTGCAGGCGTCGGGGCCGGCCAGGCCGACGATCACCGTGCCTAGCGGCGTTGCTTCGGTTCCTCCGGTGGGACCGGCGACGCCGGTGACCGAGAGCGCCCAGGTCGAGCCGGTGCGCTCGCGCGCTCCGCGGGCTAGCGCTTCCGCCACGGGCTCGCTCACGGCGGTGTGCTCGCGCAGCAGGTCCGCGGGCACGCCGAGGAGCTCGGTTTTGATCCGGTCCGTGTAGGTGAGAAAGCCGCCCAGGAAGTAATCCGAGGCGCCGGGGACCGAGGTGATGCGCTCGGCCACCAAGCCGCCCGTGCAGCTTTCGGCCACGCTCAGCGTTTGGGAGCGGGCGCGCAGTGCCTTGCCCACGACCACTTCGAGCGGGTCCAGGTTCTTCGCGTAGATCGAGTCGCCCAGGATGGCTTCGATCAGGGGGCCGACCTCGGCCAGCAGCGATTCCGCCTCGGCCGCGGTCGAGCAGCGCGCGCGCAGGTGGATTTGGATGTCGCCGGCCGCGGCCAGGATCGTGGTCACGGGATTCTTGTACTTCGTATAGACCGGCGCGATCCGCTGGTCCACTTCCGATTCGGGCATCAGTGCGATGCGGTAGCTCTGCGTGCGGATGACCTGCGGCGGAAGCAGGGCCTGGAGCCGGGGAAGGCACTCGCGGGTGAACATGGGCTTCAGTTCGTTGGGCGGTCCCGGCAGCAGCATGATCGCGCGCGCGCCGTCCTGAATCCACTGGCCGGGGGCGGTGCCGTTGGGGTTGGGCAGCGCTTCGGCGCCCTCGATGACGAAGGCCTGGCGCTTGTTGATCTCGGCCATCGCACGGTTGGTGCGGCGGAAGCGCCGCTCGATGGCATCGCAAATGTTCTGGCGAAAAACCTGAGTGCGGCGGAGAGCGCCCGCGACGGCGTCGCGCGTGACGTCGTCCTCGGTCGGTCCCAGGCCGCCGGTGAGAATCACGACGTCCGACCGCGCGCAGGCGGCGCGAACCGCTATCGCCAGGCGCTCGCGATCGTCGCCCACAATCGTCTTGGTGGTCACTTCGACGCCCAGCGAGTTCAGTTGGTCGGTGAGCCAGAGGGAATTGGTGTCGATCCGCTGCGGTGTGAGCAGCTCGGAGCCGACCGCGATAATCTCGGCGTTCATCTAGGGAAGTGGCCGCCCTTGGATGCCGGCGTCCACGCGGTAGAGCGCTCCGCTGGTGGCCACGATCATCGATCGCGATGGAGTGAAGGCGATACCCACGATGCCGGGGCCGGACAGGAACAGCTCGGGCGTGCGGTCCTGGCCGATACGGACCACGCCGCGGCGCCCGCCCAGCGAGGCGGCCACGTACAGCCGGTTGTCGGCGTCGAAGGCTAGTCCCTGCGGGCGCCCCAGCCCGCGATAGAACACCTCGACATCTCCGGCGGGCGAGATCCGGTAAACCGCGTCGAAGCTCGAGGTGGTCGGCCCGGTGAGATAGAGGTAATTGTCCGGGCCGAACGCCAGATGGTAGGCCGCGATGGACGGCTCGATCGTGGCGAACACATAGATCTGCCGCTCCCGGCTGATCTTGAAGACCGTCCCCTGGCGGTCTCCGACATACAGGTCCCCGGCCGGATCGAAGGCGATGCCCGTGGAGACGCCCATGCCCTCCACGTAGACCGACATGTTGCCGCTGGACGTGGCCTGATAGACCACGCCGTCGTAGCGGCTCGAGATGTAGAGCAAGCCCTCGGGGTCGAAGGCCAGCGCGGTGGCGTTCATCACCTCGGACAGGAACGGTTTCAGGTTGCAGTTCAGGTCGATCTTGAAGACCGAGACCGGCGTCTTCTGCCCGCGCGAGCCGCTGAAGGTGGTGAAGATGTTCCCCGCGGCATCCACCGCCGGATTGGCCACCGGGTGCACGCCGTCGGCGATGGGAATGCCGATGTCGCAAGTGTAGGCCGGGCTGGCCTGCTCTCCGTTTCGTATGATCAGTTCGCCTACCGAGGCCCCTTCGGGCACCCGGGCAATGACGAAGGAATCCGAGCCGATAACCACCGGCGCCTCGATGTCCCCGAACGTCACGCGCGGCCGCTGCGACTTCACGAAGCCCTTGCCGCGGATCTGGAACTCGCCTCCGGCGATCGCCGCCGGCGGGGTGACCTGCGAGATCTCGGGCCTCCCCTCTGCGTTCTTGCGAATAGGCATACTCAATAGAGATTGAAGCATCCCGCCGCGAATAACACAAGCGCGCCGTAGATTCCCGCCATGACGTCGTCGGCCACAATCCCGTAACCGCCGGGCAGCGACTCGAGTTGGCGCACCGGCGCCGGCTTCCAGATGTCCAGCAGCCGGAACAGGACGAAGGCCGCCAGCCAGCTCTTCCAGTTGAGCGCGGTTGCGCCGGCGATGGTGATCCACTGGCCGAGCACCTCGTCGATCACCACCTGGCTGGGGTCCTTCTTGCGGCAGGCCCGCGCCGTCCGGCCCGCGGCCCAGAGGCCCGGGACCATCCACACTAACGCTAGTGCGGCGAAGTGGAGCGGCCGCCAGCCGGCATACCGGGCCAGCAGGATCGCCGGCAACAGCGCACCCAGCGAGCCGGCGGTGCCCGGAGCGAAGGGCGAGAACCCGCAGCCGAACCAGGTGGCAATCCAGGCGGCGAGCAGGTCCGCGGCGCTAGTTTTCTTCACTCTCTTCATCCTCTATCTCCGGCTGCGGTTCGTCAGGTGCCGGAAAGCGGTACTTCTCCGTGGCCCAGTTGGCCAGGTCGAACAGGCGGCAGCGATCGCTGCAAAACGGTGCGTAGGGGCCGCCCGGCTCGACTTCTTTCTTGCAGATCGGGCACTTCATAGGACGATGAAGGGACTCGGGTCCGGCTCGAGTAGCGTGCCGACCAGATCGTAATCGTGCGCCGCGGTGATGCGCAGACGGCGGAGGTCGCCCACCCGCGGCGCGCGGCCCTGGACGTCGTTGACCAGGCACACACCGTCGATCTCCGGCGCCTGGGTGGCCATGCGCGCCTGCCAGAGCAGGTCGGTTTCCGCCGACGGCCCCTCGACCAGCACCTCAACCTCGCGGCCGATCAGGCCGCGGTTCCGCGCGCGTGAAATCTTCCGCTGGATCGCCATGAGCCGCCGCCTCCGATTGTAAATCGTCCGGGCATCCACTTTCCCGTCCAGGTGGTAGCTCACGCTGGTCTCCTCGTCGGAGTAGGAGAAGACTCCCAGCCGGTCGAATTGCGCCGTTTCCACAAACTGGCACAGCTCCTCGAAATCCGCGCCCGTCTCGCCGGGGAAGCCGGCGATCATGCTGGTGCGGATGGCAACGCCTGGGATCTTGCGGCGGATTCTCTCGATCAGCCGGAGGAAGATGTCCCCGTTGGCGCCGCGCTTCATGCGCTTCAGCACGCCCGCGCTCGCGTGCTGCAACGGCATGTCGATGTACTTTACCAGGGCCGGCCAGGCGGCGATGGTATCGAGCAGCTTCGCGGTCACCTTGTTCGGATAGGCGTACAGGAACCGGATCCACTTCTCGCCCGGAGTCGGGATCCGCGCGAGCCCTTCGAGCAGCAGCGCCAGGCCGTCGCGGATTCCGAGATCCTCGCCGTAGCAAGTAGTGTCCTGGCCCACCAGGTTGATCTCGCGGACACCCTGCCGCAGCAGCCGCTCCGCCTCCGCCACCACCGACTCCGGACGCCGGCTGCGAAACCGCCCGCGGAACTGCGGGATCACGCAGAACGTGCAGGGGTGATCGCAACCCTCGGCGATCTTGATGTAAGCGAAGTGCCCCGGGGTGGAAAGCACGCGGGGGGTCTTTTCGCTATACAGGTACGGTTGCAGCGGAACAAGGAGGCTGGCCTCCCCCCCCTCGCAGGCGGCGACGATGGCGTCGAGTTCGTTGGTGCCGATGACCGCATCCACCTCGGGCAGGCTCCGCCGGATCTCCTCGCGGTAGCGCTCCACCAAACAGCCGGCCACGATCAGCCGCTTCAGCCCGCCGGATTTCTTGTACGCGGCCATCTCCAGGATGGCGTCCACCGATTCCTGCTTGGCCGGATCGATGAAGCTGCACGTATTGACCACGATCGCCTCGGCGTCTTGCGGGCGCGCGGTGAGCTGGTGTCCGCGGGCGGCGAGTTGCCCCATCATGACCTCGGAATCCACGAGGTTCTTGGGACACCCCAGACTGACAAAGCCAACTTTCAAGTGTGTACCCGTGAGGACGAAGCAGAATCAGGTTTCAGGATAGCAGGGCGCCGCCGGGAGCACCGAACCGCGAGTGCCCAGTAGGATAAGGCTCTGCCTTGTCCCGGTTGTGCCTCCGGCCGCCGCGCCCTCGGAAAGCGTCTTGAACCCCTACAGGCTCCGCGCGTGCTCCTTGTCGACGGAGAAGTCGGCGCTGGGCTGATGGCAGACCGAGCAGGATTCGCCCAGCCTGGGATCGGTCATGATCGAGGTATGCGCGGCCGCATCCTGCGCGGTATGGCAGCCGGTGCAGGCAGCGGCGGTCGGCCCCATCGGGTTGTAGAATCCTCGGGGAGTCTGCACGGCGATCCGCGTGGCCGGCACAGGCACCTCTTGCGAGCCGTTGAGGTGGCACTTGGCGCAGTCGCGCCGGTCTCCCGGGAAGCGCACGTCGCTGAAGTCGTTCACCGATCCGCCGAATCCGTACACGATGTACGGGCTCTCCATATTCTCGCCGGTGTGAATCCGATGGATCAGGACCGGAAAGTCGATGGTCTGCGCCGGCATCTGGGCGGCCGACCGCCGCGCCTGGTCGGTGGCATTGGGGTTGTGACAGAGGATGCAGTACTGCACCTCGTTGCGGAAGCCGCCGTGCGCCGAGATGCTGTAGTGGCACGCGTTGCAGTTCGCGGTGGCCGCCTCGACCGGATGCGGCGTCACCTTGGAACCGTCCACCGAGAAGTTGATGACCACGTTGTGGCCGGCGTCGCGGACCACCTGCTGGGTGAGGGTATTAGGCAGCAGCGTGATGTTCCGGTAGCCCTCGATGCCGATGGTGTAAGTGCCCGCGGCGCTCGCCGGAATCGAGTTCTGGAAGATGTACACGTAAGTGCCGCCGGAGCCGGAGGCCTTGCGCGCGTCCTCGGAAACCACCGAGGCGTAATCCGCGGTCGGCCCCGCCATCACCAGGTTCAGCGAGTTCATGCCGGACGGCGCGATGGGGCTGCCGCTCGCGTCATTCAAGGTGAAGGTGACCGACGGCGCTTTGCCCGCGACTCCGTTGTCGACCCGTTGCAGCGTGAACACGACGCCCGGCAACCCCGGCGCGAACTGGGGAATGGTGTGCGCGCCCAGGATCGAGGCGTCGAAGGGCAGTTCGCCCAGCGGGAAGTGGCATTGCGTGCACTGGCTGTCGTCGATCTCCGGCAGATCCACGTGGTTCTGCCCGGTGGCGAAATTCACGTTGTCGTGGCACGACCCGCAGGCTGCCCGCGTGGGGTGCGTGATCCACCAGTTGCCCTGCGCGGGCGGAGGGTTGGGTGTGGGCGTCATGCTGCCGGGCGGAGCCGTTCCGCCCTGCGGTGGGGCGCCGGTCTCGTGGCACATCTGGCAGTTGCGGGCGTCGGCCGGGAACACGACGGTGGAGAAGTCGTTGACCGACTGCTGGAAACCGATGATCTGATACGGTGTGCCGGCCTGGACGCTGGGCAGGCTCGACCCCATGTGGATCTTGTGGAACATCACCTCGGCGTCGATGCTGTTGCCGGTGTCGGGATCGATGGTCTGGGTGCCGCCGCCCCCGGGGTTGTGGCAGAGCACGCACAGCGCCACATCCCGGCGCGAGCCGCCGTGCGCCGACAGCGGGTCGTGGCACTTGTTGCAGGTTTCCGTGCGCACGACGTCGTGGACGTCGACCACCGGCGAGCCGTTGGGCACGAAGCTGAACTCGTCGTTGTCCGAGTTGGTCCCCAGGTCGAATTCGCTGAGATCGCGCGACGCATACACGCCGATGGTCGTCGTGGCGCCGGAATCGAATCCGCTGAGCGCCTTGGTGCCGAAGGTGTACGTGTACTGCCCATCGCCGGTCTGCTGGTACGTGCCGCCCGAGTCCGCCGCCGGCTGGACCGCGCTCGCTTTTGTGATCGGGCTGGTCTGAGCGCGCTTGGTGTAGGCGATGTAGTTGATCTTTCCCCTGGGAATGTAGGCGGCCACGAAGCTGGTGGATACCGCGCCGGGCGTGGTGATGCCATTGCGATCCAGCGGCAGGCCCTTGGGGTCGGTCAAGGTGAACTGCACTTTGATAGTGCCATCGGAGGCCACGCTGGCCGAAGCGATCTTGACCACGAGGCCGGGCCGCACGAAACTCACCAGGGCCGGATCGGCGAAGAACGCCTTGTCCTGAGTCGTGAATACAGGGCGATCGGAGCTGCTCAAGAGCAACGCCGCGCCAAACAGAATAGCGAATGCCAAAATAGGGACCAGTACCCCTCGCATGTATGAATCTTAACCCTAAACGGTGTGCCAGGGGAAGGGGGCGCCCGCAACCGAGGGACTGCCTAGGCCGTCCGCCGTAGGGACGGCCCGGGCTGTCCCCGGTTGCCCCGTGAACTTCGCTGAGAATCCCGCCGCGGAGGGGGCACAAAGTGATGTGGCCCAACTACTTGCGTCGTCCCTCACTCGGGAACAGGAATTGGACTGGCTGGCGCTGAGGCTGGTGCCCGGCCTGGGCGCCCGCACCGCAGCCAAATTGCTGGAGCGATTCCGAACCCCGCAGGCCATCCTGCGCGCGTCGCGCACGGAACTGGAGGCCAGCGGCGTGGCAGGCAGCGTGGCGCAGAGCATTTCAAGCGGCTGCGCGTTCGAAGATGCGGTGGCGCAGCAGGAGAAGATGGCTCAGGCGGGCGCCGCGGTGGTGGCGATCTCCGACCCGCGCTATCCCCAGCGCCTGCGCGAGATCTTCGATCCGCCGATAATTCTGTTCGCCCGCGGCCGCATCGAGCTGCTGGAGTCCCTGATGCTGGCAGTCGTCGGAACGCGGCGGCCCACGCCTTACGGGCTGGCGGTGACCGAACGGCTCGCCGGGGACCTGGCGCGGGCGGGCCTCGCGATCGTGAGCGGAATGGCGCGCGGCATCGACACCGCCGCGCACCGCGGGGCACTGGGCGCCTCCGGGGATACTATCGCGGTGCTCGGCTGCGGGGTCGACCTAGTCTATCCCTCCGAGAACCGGCGCCTGGCCACCGAGATCGCCGAGAAGGGACTGCTGCTCTCGGAGTTCCCGATGGGCGCGCCGGCCTATCCGCAGAACTTCCCCATCCGCAACCGCGTCATCAGCGGGCTGAGCCTGGGCGTGCTCGTGACCGAGGGCGCGCAGTACAGCGGCTCCGCCATTACGGCGCGGCTGGCGCTCGACCAGGGCAGGGAAGTGTTCGCCGTGCCGGGCAGCATCATCTCGAAGATGAGCTGGGGCCCGAATCTGCTCATCAAACAAGGCGCGAAACTCGTTCAGGACTGGAACGACGTGGTCGTGGAGCTTCCGCCGGAGGAGCGGCGAACGCTCGCGGCGCGCAGCCAGATGCGGCTGTTCGGCGACGGCCAGGAGTCCGCAGCCGCGCCGAAGAACGAAAGTCCTTCCAGCCCGGTCGGCCGTCAGGTTCTCGCGCTGCTCAGCGTCGAGACGCCCACCCACATCGACGATCTTCTGGAGCGTTCGGAGGATGTCTCCTCCTCGGAAGTGATCGCGGCCCTGTTCGAGTTGGAGATGCTGGGCGTGGTCCGGCAGCTTCCGGGGAGGAATTTTGTTAAAGTGTGGTGAGACTCTCATTCCGGCGCCAGCCCGGCGGAAATCCTCGGATGTGCCGGCCAACTGACAGCGGACTTTTGTTCATATGCCAAATTCTCTCGTCATAGTCGAGTCCCCGGCCAAGGCCAGGACCATCGGCAAGTACCTCGGCAAGCAGTATGTGGTCAAGGCCTCGCTCGGCCACGTGAAGGACCTTCCCAAGAAAGACCTGGCGGTGGACGTGGAGCGCGGTTTCGAGCCCACCTACGTCGTCATCGAGGGCAAGAAGAAGCTGATCCACGAGCTGAAGCAGATCGCCAAGAAATCCGAGTTCGTGTACCTGGCGGCCGACCCGGACCGCGAGGGCGAGGCGATTTCCTACCACTTGAAGGAAGAGCTCGAGGGAAAACGGGACAGCGGGCCGACGGTGCGCCGGGTGCTGTTCAACGAGATCACCGCCAAGGCCATCCGCAAGGCCTTCGAGCACCCCGGCGAAGTGGATATGCACCTGGTGGAGGCGCAGCAGGCGCGGCGCGTGCTCGATCGCCTGGTGGGCTACATGATCTCCCCGCTGTTGTGGGACAAGGTGCGGCGCGGGCTCTCGGCCGGGCGCGTGCAAACCGTGGCCGTTCGCGTGATCGTCGAGCGCGAACGTGAGATACGGCAGTTCGACAAACGCGAGTACTGGACCATCGATGTCCACCTGGCGGGAAAAAAACCGCCGGTGCTTGCGGCGCGGTTCGTCAAGCGCAACGACGAAGCCATCGAGCTCGGAAACCAGGTCGCCGCCGAGTCGCTGATCGCGCAGATGGAGAGTGCGCCGTACCTGGTCCGGTCCGTGGTTACGCGCGAGAAGCGCCGCAACCCGGTGCCGCCGTTCATCACCTCGACGCTGCAACAGGAAGCCGCGCGGAAACTGCGGTTCAGCGTCAAGCGCACCATGGGGCTGGCCCAACGGCTCTACGAAGGCATCGCGCTGGGCAAGGAAGGCCCCGTCGGCCTGATCTCCTACATGCGCACGGATTCGACGCGCGTCGCTGAGGAGGCGCTGCGGGAGGCCCGCGGCTTCATCGCCGACAAGTTCGGCGCCGAGTACCTGCCCGAGTCCCCCAACATCTACCGCAGCAAGAAAGACGCGCAGGACGCCCACGAAGCCATCCGCCCGACCGAGGTGTTGCACACGCCGGAGTCGGTCGAGAAATATCTGGCCGAGGACGAGCTGAAGCTATACCGGCTGATCTGGATGCGGTTCCTGGCCTCGCAGATGATGCCCGCGGTGTTCGACCAGACCACCATCGACGTGGCCGCGCAGGGACAGGACGGCGCCGAGTACCTGTTCCGCGCCACCGGGTCGGTCCCCAAGTTCGACGGATTCCTCAAGGTGTACGAGGAAGGCAAGGACCAGAAGGACGAAGAGGACGAGGAGCTCAAACACAGGCTGCCCGCGGTGAGCGAGGGCGAGCGGTTGAAGTTCCGTTCGATCCAGCCCGAGCAACATTTCACCGAGCCGCCCCCGCGCTACAACGAGGCCACGCTGGTGAAGAAACTCGAAGCCGACGGGGTTGGGCGGCCCTCGACCTATGCCTCGATCATCTCCACCATCCAGGAGCGCGCTTACGTGAGGAAGGATGCCGGGCGGTTTCTGCCCACCGAACTCGGCATGGTGGTGAACGACCTGCTGGTGGCCAGTTTCGACGACATCTTCGACATCACCTACACGGCGCGCATGGAAGAGGCGCTGGACGAAATCGAGGAGGGCAAGATCCAGTGGCGCGCGGCCATCGCCGATTTCTTCGAGAAATTCAAACGGGACTTGGACCATGCGGAAGAGCACATGGAGGACATCAAGCGGATGGAGAAGCCCACCGCCCTGGTGTGCGACAAGTGCGGCAAGCCCATGGTCATCAAGTGGGGCCGCCACGGCAGCTTCATCGGCTGCAGCGGTTACCCGGAGTGCTCCAATACGCGCGAACTGGCGGTCGATCTTCCCGATGTGGACAGCGTCGATCTTACCGACCAGGCCGACGAGGAGTACTGCGAGAACTGCGGCCGGCCGATGGTGCTCAAGCGCGGCCGGTTCGGCACGTTCTTCGCCTGCTCAGGCTATCCGGACTGCAAGACCACCAAGCGGATCGGCGGAGAAGAGAAGAAACCCGACGTGCTGCTCGAGGAGAAGTGCCCGCAATGCTCCAGCCAGCTTGCGCTCAAGTACGGGCGGTTCGGCGAGTTCACGGCGTGCAGCAATTACCCCGCCTGCAAATACGTCAAGCAGAAGACCGTCGGCGTGAAGTGCCCGGAGTGCGGGGAGGGCGAGATCATCGAGCGGCGGTCGCGGCGCGGCAAGACCTTTTACGGCTGCGACCGCTATCCCAAGTGCAAGTTCGTGGCTTGGTCCAGGCCGCTCGCCGAGAGCTGCCCGCGCTGCGGCAGCCCGTACCTGCTCGAAAAATGGCTGAAGTCCGGTCACGTGGCGCAATGCCCGAACGCCGAGTGCAAGCACAAGCACGATCTGGCCACGGAGGACGCGGTGGTCCCGGGCTAGACGTCGTACAGAAACTCGACGCCAACCGAGATATCCGGGTGAAGCGATTGCTCGACCGGGCACGCGCGTGCGACCGACTCGAGTTTCTGGCGTTGCTCTTCCGGCAGCCGGGCCGGCAGGTGCAGCACCAGAGAGAGAGTCCCGATCCGCCTCGGCGCGCCGCGCATTTCCTTTTCCACCCGCATGGTCATGCCCGAGAGGTCGATCTCGGAGCGCTCCGCGACGATGCCCATGATGGTCATCATGCAGGCCCCCAACGCGCCGGCCACCAGGTCGGTCGGCGAGAAGAACGCGCCCTGGCCGGCGTTATCGCGCGGCGCATCGGTGAGCAGTTCGGCGCCCGAGGGGCCATGAACCAGCCTGGTGCGCTTGTTGCCGAGATAGGAACCTTCGATGAGGACGCTCATAAACCCCCCATTCTATCGCGCGTCGCGGCGCCAGGGTGGCCCCAGCCGCGAGCAGGCACACTCCCACGTTGAATTTCCGCGATTCCGCCGGCAAGAACCTTCCTCGGTGTTTGGGCAGGT
Source organism: Bryobacteraceae bacterium (assembly GCA_050008465.1). Taxonomy (GTDB): domain Bacteria; phylum Acidobacteriota; class Terriglobia; order Bryobacterales; family Bryobacteraceae; genus Fen-330. The sequence goes on along the minus strand of JBEKMO010000002.1, from coordinate 58,788 downwards.
TCTCGACGAGAAAGGGGTGTTGTCTGGTAGAATGGGAAGGAACTCAACTCGAGAAAGAGGGAGCAATCGATATGCCACGAAAACCTAGTGAGGCCGGGTCTTATCTGCCTGCCGACAGTGGCGGCGCCGCTCCAGCGCCGGCGAAGCGCAAGAGAGCGATTCGGGTCAGAGCTGCGGCGGCCTCGAGCGGCGGGGAACCGCAGGCGTGCGCTCCGAATGGCGCCCAGGCCCCGATGGAATTCAGCGTCTCCGAGCAGGAAGAGATCGCGCGTCTGGCGTATTCCTACTGGGAAGCGCGCGGCGGGGAAGGCGGCTCTCCTGAAGATGACTGGTTCCGCGCCGAGCAGGAAGTCCGCGGGAAACGTCAAGTTTCCACGCGCTAAGCTTGATCCGGCAGCTACCCGGACTCAGCGATATTTCCGCAGCACCGCCAGCACGCGCCCCTGAATCTGCAGATCCGCCAGCGGAACCCGGATCGGCTCCATATCCGTGTTGGCGGGCTTGAGCAGCGCGGCTGTATCCGACTCCCGGTAGAACCGTTTGAGCGTGGTCTCCACGCCGCGCACCAGCGCCACAACGATGTCGCCGTCGCGCGCCTGCTGCGCGCTCTCGACCAGCACTAGGTCGCCGCTCACGATGTGGTCCTCGATCATCGAATTGCCGCGAACTTCGAGTGCGTAGACGTTATCGCGATTGAGGAAGTCGCCGAAATCCAGGCGTTCGGCGCCCGCCATGGCCTCCACCGGAGCGCCGGCCGCGATGCGTCCCAGCAGCGGAATGTCCAGCATTACTGCGCCCTGGCGATGCTTGCGCACCTCCTGGAAGTACTTCGGCGAGAGGTCCAGCGAGCGGCTCTGGTTGATGCCGCGCTTGAGGTAGTGCTTGTTGTCCAGCGCCGCGATGTGCTTGTGCACCGTGGCCAGCGACGCGAGATCCAGCCCGCGGGCGATCTCTTCGTAACTGGGGCTGTAGCCATTCTGCTCGAGGAAGCCCGCGATAAAGTCCAATACCTGCTTCTGGCGTCTGGTCAATGCCATGCCTTCATTGTGGGCGAACAAAAAGGGAAAGTCAATCCTTCTTTGCGATTTCCCCCGCCGCGGCAAGCTGGCGCCGGCTGCGCACCGGCGAGAAGACCAGCCACAACGCCGAGAGCAGCACTCCAACTGCCCCCAGAGCCAGAGTCGCCCGTATCCCGATCGCCTGCGCGAGGGCGCCGCCGGCCAGCGCGCCCGCCGGCAGCACGCCCCAGAACAGCAGGTGCATCGCCGAGTTCACGCGCCCGAGCAGATGATCGGGAGTTACCGCCTGGCGCAGGCTGGTCTCGTTGATGGTGTACACGGGCCAAGCGACGTCGCCCAACTGCGCGGCAATCAGGAATGCGGCCGCCGCCGCCGCCGATCCGTGCGCCAACGGCACCAGCAGGCTCGCCGCTCCGATCACCGCCGCGGAACCGATCAGCGTCCGCCCGCTTCCGAAGCGCCGCGCCAGCCCTTCCGCGAACCACGCGCCGATCACACTGCCCGCGCCGCCCACGGCGATAATGACGCCCAGAAGCGCGGCTCTCAAGCCCAGGTCGCGCATGACAAACAGAACGTATAGGCTGCTGGGGAAGCCCAGGAAGAAGGCGGCGGTGATCGTCCGCGCGGCCAGCCCCCGCAGCAGCGGATCGCTCCAGGCCGCGCGCAGCCCCTCGGCGATCTCGCGCCCGATGTGCGGTTCCGGCCGGTGCTCCGGTCGCCGCTCCGGCTTGCGGATCAGCCACACGGAAAGCGCCGAGCACAGGAACGAAACGGCGTCGAACAGAATGGCCATAGGTGCGGTGATCCACTCGACCAGCACGCCGGTCAGGCCCGGTCCGGCCACCTCCGCGACAGACCCGCTCATCGCCAGCTTGCTGTTGCCCTCGAGGAGGTTCTCACGCTCCACCAGCGACGGCAGATAGGCTTGATAAGCCACGTCGAACAGCACTGTCAGGACCCCGGCGGCCGCCGCTACCACATACAGGTGGCCGATCGTCAGCCGGCCGAGGGCCGCCGCAAGCGGAATCGATCCCAGAACCGCGGCGCGTCCGAGATCGGCGGCGATGAGGATCGGCCGCCGGCGCAAGCGGTCCGCCCACGCGCCCGCAAACAGCCCGAAGATGAGGACCGTGGCCGCGCCCGCCCCGCTGAGGATGCCCATCTGAAATTCCGAGGCCCCCAGAACCATCACCGCCGTGAGCGGCACCGCCGTGCGGCTGATCCGGGACCCGATCTCGGAGATCGCCTGGCCCGCCCACAGCTTGAGAAAATCCGGCTGGCGCCACAGGCCGTTCCGACGCATATCCCCAGCATCGCATGGAGGCTTCCAGTCCGAACCATGCCAGCCTCCGCCGGGACCGCACCATCGCCTTCCCGAATCCGGTATCGGCAGGCATGCACTGGAGATGAGAAAACCCGGTGCATCCTGGGGCGGCCGGCCCATTCTTCAATCTCGGGAAGCCCGTTCTGGCCGATAAGGCAGATGTGAATGTCATCCACGACGTGCGAGGCTGGACCGAAGAGTTCAGCGTGAATGTGAAGCTGTTCGACACGCAGCATCGGCGCCTGGTGGGGCTGATCACCCGACTGGAAACGGCGATGCGCGAAGGGAGGGCCAGGCGGGAGATGGCGGAGATCCTGTCGGACCTGGCCGACTACGCCGGGGAACACTTTGCCACTGAGGAGACGGTGTTGAAGGCTTACGATTTCCCGCGGCGAGACACGCACGCACTGGAGCATCGGCAATTCAGTGCATTAATCTGCAACCTTCAGATTCAGAGCGCGTCCGACAAGCCGGCCATGAGCGTGCGAGTGCTGGACGACCTGAAGGAATGGCTGTCCCGGCACGTGCTTGGCTCGGACAAAATGTACACCGAGCATCTGAACGCGCGCGGATTGTTCTGACAGCCCATGAATCGCGCGGATGCCGGTTTGCCCGCAGGCCCGCTAACGGGTCGAGGACGTCGCCCGAGCGCAACGAAGCAGGCGCAGGCCTATCGCGCTCCGCAGCCGTTCTTATGTGAGAGAGGCGGGCTAGAACCGCGTCACTTCGCTGAAGTGAAAATCGCCCACCTTGAGCGCGGGCGCCACCATGTCGAAAGACTCCTCGCCCGCGGCGCGCTCGGAGGGCGAGAGCGCCTCCACGTTCCTCAGCAGCTCGATGAGGCTCTGGTTGAACCGGAAGTTCCGGACGCCGCAAACCAGGCAGCCATCCTCGATGAGAAACGTCCCGTCGCGCGTCATGCCGGTCATGATCTTCTCGTAGGGATCGACCTCGCGGATGTACCACAGCCTGGTCACCAGAATGCCGCGTGAGGAGCCTGCGATCATCCGCTCGAGGGTTTGGCCGCCGCCCTGCATCACGATGTTCATGGGCGCCTCGCCGGACTCGTTGGGCAGTGGGAAGCCGTGGCCGGTGGGCGCGCAACCTTCGCGCTGGGCTGCCTGCCGCGAGCAGGCGACTTCGCGCGGCACGCCGTTTTCGACCAGCGCCAGCGGCCGCCGCGGCACGCCCTCGCCGTCGAAAGGCGGCCCGGATTGCAGCGGATGGTACACGTCGTCGGCGATCTGGATGCCCGCGCCGAAAACCGGTTTGCCGATGCGCCCGGTGAGGAAGCTGCGCTGGTCGTGAATCGCGGTGGCGCTGAAGTCGAAGAACATCTGCCCGAGCAGATCCTGGACCGCCGAGGGCTCCAGAATCACGGTGTAGCGGCCCGGCGCAAGCTCGCGCGGGCGCCGCGAAAGAGCCGCCTTCTCCGAGGCGCGCTTGGCTAACGCCACCGGGTCGACCTGGCTCGAATCCGGCGCGCTCGCCTTGGCCCAGCCGGAGCCGTCTTCGGTCATGGTGGTGATCGAGAATTGCGCTAGCGTATCGAAGTAGTAGGCGAAGACGCCGCGCGAATTCAGGATCGCCATCACGGACTGCCCCGCGGAGCAGATCCCCGCCGCGGTCTGTGACGCGCCCTCCGCGACGCCGATGGCCCTGGCCACCATTTCGGCGCGGTCCCGCGGGGTGCTTCGGGCCGTGGAGGGGAAGAAGCGGCCGGTGTCGCGCACTTCGCCGGGCTCGGCCATCGGGAGCAACTCGGGGTCGGATTCCGCCGAGCGCGTGATGGCGAGCGCCTCTTCCACCACCGCCCGGACCGAGTCGTCGTCCAAACGGTTGGTGCTGGCGCGCGCGGTGCGGTGGCCCACCACCGTCCGGACCGATAGAAAACGCCGGCGTTCGGAAACGTTCTGGTGGATGGCGCTATTGGCGAAGCGCGTGAGCGCGGAATCGGCTGCGCCGAGTGTCACCTCCACGTCGTCGGCGCCTAGCGCGCGCGCCGCCCGAAGCGCCCGGTCGAAGATCTCCTGGCAATCGACCCTGGTCAGCAGTTCGGATTCAGCCATTTGCGCTCACCCCGCGTATGCCGTTCCGATCTTGACGTTGCGGAAGCGCGATGGGCTGGTCCCGTGCCCGGTCCCCATCACCTGTTCGGGCTGCCCCTTGCCGCAGTTGGGAGTGCCCCAAAGCACCCAGTGCTCGGGGCCCGCGATGGCCGCGCAGGAGTTCCAGAACTCCGTCGAAATCCCGCTGTAACTCGGGTTCTTCAGCATCCGCGCGCGCTTGCCCTGGCGGATCTCCCAGCCCATCTCGCAGCCGAACTGGAAGTGGTAGCGCTTGTCGTCGATCGACCAGCTCTTGTTGGTCTCCATGTAAATCGCGTCGCCGTCGAAGACCTCCTCGAGCGGCTGCGAGCCGGCCAGCAGGCTGATGTTGGTCATGCGGATCAGCGGCAGGCGCCCCCATCCATCCGCGCGCATGGCCCCATTCGAGCGCTCCAGGCCGATCTCGGCCGCCGTCTCCCGCGAAGTCAGGTACCCCGTGAAGCGGCCGTTGCGGATGACGCTGGTGGATTGCGCCGGAACGCCCTCGTCGTCGAACGCGAATGTGCCCAGGCCGGGACCGTGCGCCAGGCGCGCGTCGGCCACCACGTTCACGATCTCCGACCCGTAATTCAGGTGGTTCAGCTTGTCCAGCGTGAGGAAGCTCATGCCGGCGTAGTTCGCCTCCGAGCCGAGCACCCGGTCCAGTTCGATCGGGTGGCCGATGGATTCGTGGATCTGCAATCCCAGTTGCGAGCTGTCCAGGATGAGATCGAAGACCCCTTCCGGGCACTGTGCAGCCGAGTGCAGCGCCACCGCCTCCTCCGCGATGCGTGGCGCATTTTCGAGCAGCCGCAGCTCCTCGACGAGCTCGTAGCCCTTGAGCTGGTGTTGCCCGCCGAAGGAGTTCGGGTAGGAGCGCTTCTGGATCTCGTTTTCCTTGAAGCTGTAGGCGACAAAACCGGCGCCGCTGGTGGTGCGCGTCTGGTCGATGCGGCTGCCGGCCGAGGAGGCGAAGAACTGCCGCTCGCGCGTGAACACCATCGAGGCCTCCGCCAGCGTCACGCCGGAATTGCGCCGCAGTTCGGCGTCGATCCGCAGCAGCAGCTCGAGGTTCTGCTCGATGGGAATCGAGAACGGATCGATGCGGCAGGGCGAGCTCCAAACCGCCTCGTACCGGTCTTCGGCCGCCAGCCGCACGTCCTTCTTTTTCGCCGCCGCGCTCGACCGGGCGATCTCCCAGGCCAGCGCAGCCGCCGCCTCCAGCCCGCGATTGCTCAAGTCATCCGTGGCGGCGAAGCCCCAGCAGCCGTCCACCAGCACGCGGATTCCCGCGCCCAGCGACTCGCCGCTGGACATGCCGCCGACCTTCCCGTTCTTGGTGGCAACCTGCCGTGTGCGGCTCTCCACCACCCGCACATCCGCATAGGAGACTCCGCGCCCGGCCGCCGCCCCCAGCGCCCGCTCCGCAATCCGCCTCATGCTTCGATTGTAGCGGGTGGGGCGGGCTTCAGCCCGCGCGGGGCTTCAGCCCCGCTCGCCTTCCTCTGTGGCGCTCGACCACAAGAATTCTTCCGGATGCGCTTCGGATCATCCGACCGAAGTGCTCTGGCTGAAGCCCCGCTCGCCGGTCCGCCCCCACAGCCGCCAGGTGGCGAGCGAAGTTGACTTGCCTCTCCGGGAAGCCTGCGGGGCTGAAGCCCCGCGCGGGCTGAAGCCCGCCCCACCCGACTACTGCACCACGATGTTCACGGCCGGCGAAGAGATGCCGGCGACAGACACCACCAGCGGCTGGGTGCCCTTCGGGGTGTCCGAAGCCAATCGGAGATTGATCTGGTAGAGGCCCGATTCGGTGGGCGTCAAGCCGCTGAACAGCACCGTGGCGGCTTTGCCGCCGATAGTCACCGTCGGCGTTGCCAACGTGTTGGAGAGCGGCTGTGCCTGCGCCACGAAGCCGATCGCGGGCCGGTTGGTCACATCTCCCAGCCCATTCAGGTAAAGCTGAATGATCTGGTTTGCGTGCGCCGGATTCTGCGAAGAGATCTGCACGTAGTTGAGGTCCAGAGCCGCGGCCAGCGGCTGGCTCGTCACGGGGTCCGGGATCAGGTACACAGCGGGCGCGAAGTTCGAAACCGAGGCCGTGAACACCTGGCCCGGCGAATCCCCTACCGTGACCTTGATCGTTACCGAACTCTGCCCGGCCAGTTCCCAGGGCACCTGCACGTTCACCTGCCCCGGGCTGACGTAGAGCATCCGGCCCGGCAGGCTCAGGTTTGCCGACGGCACGTCGAAGCTCACGCTCACGTTGTAGTTGATGCAGCTGTTGTAGTTGATGCAGTTGCTACTCGGGTCCGGGATAATGATCCCGAGCGGCAGCGCGGTCGTGGTGCTGCTGCCGATGTAGTCGCTCAGCCCGTTGCCCCACAGCGTGATGTAGGACCCCGGCGAGACCGGCCCCGAAACCAGGCTCGCGGAGTTGGTCACCGCGGCAATGGTGGGCAGGATGCGCGCTGTTCCGCTGAAAGAGAAACTTCCAAAGTTGGAAAGGCGGACTGAGAATACCTGGGTCCCGACGTGGGGGCCCAGCGCCGCGTCAGCTCCGGCGACGCCTTCCGCGTCGGTCCGCGTGTCGGCGTCGAGGATCGAGCCGCCGCCGCTAACCACGCTAAACGACACCGGCCACCCGGCCACCGGGACGCCGTAAGAGTCGACGAGTTTGAGCGCGAAGCCGCCGGTAGGAATCATCTGGCCGACGGTCCCGTCGAAAGCGTCCCCCACCGCGAGGAGGTCGTTCGGAACACCAGTCCCGACCACGTAAAGATAGGGCACCCGCAGCGTCGCCCCAGCGCCCTGAATCAAAATCCCGCCCTCATAGCCGCCCGTGGGTGGGACGGTGGCCGGCAGCGTGAGCGTGACCGTGGCGTCCGCCTGCCCGGGAAACACCGGCAGGCTGGTCCTATTCAGCGACGGGGGCGTGCCATTCACGGCCACGGCCGCCAGCGTCAGGGTTGCTGCCGATGTGCCGGAATAGTGGATGGTCAGCGTCTGCGGAGTTGGCGGTGTACCCTTGACCAGCGCTCCGAAGGACACGGTTGCGGGGTTCACGGTAACCACCGCCTGGATGGCGTCGCCGGCGCTCAGCTTGCCGTTGCCTGTCGAGACCACCGAGGCGGTGCTGCCATTTTCAGTGACGTCCTGCGTGGCGGTGTTCACAACCGCGGATCTCAACTGCAACGTCGTGAAGTTCGGATGCGCCTGTTTCACCAGCGCCAGCGCTCCGGCGATCATCGGCGTCGAAAAACTGGTCCCATTCGCCACCGTGTAGCCGGAGGGGTCGTACATCTCTCCATTCGCATCGAAACGCTGCGCGGCCATGTACATGTCGGTGCCCACGGCGACCATTTCAGGTTTGAGTCGCAGGTCGATCGAGGGTCCGTGCGAGGAGAAAAACGCCACCTCGTTGTAGATCGAGACGCTCACCGGGCGGAGCGTCGGGTCGATCGTCCCGTTCAGGCCGGGGTGGGACGCCAGGTAGCTCTGGAGCGCCTGACCATCCGAATCGCCGATCATCACCGTGGGGATCTGCGTTCCCGACAGCCCTCCGGGAAAGGTAGCCGCCCCCAGGCCGGGTGCCTGAATCAGGACAACGCCCACCGCGCCGGCAGCCTGCGCGTTGAGAACCTTGTTGACGAAGGAGCACAACTGCGGGGAGCGCACGATCAGCGCACTCATGCCATTGAGCGAGCCGGCTGGCAGCGCGGAGCAGGCGTAACCGGTGCCGTCCAGCGCGGTCACGTCGCGGAGCGGCGCCGTCAGCGGGGCCGCCGGCTCGGGGCCGTCCCCGAACTGGGCCGCCATGGATTGCAGGTTCTGCGGGACGTTCTGCCCCTGCACCTCCACGCTCGGGCCAAAGGTGTGCGAGTTGGTCGAGGCGCCGGCGGCAATCGCCGAGGGCGCCGTGGCCGGTGTGCTGATGGTGTTAAGCGTCGGAATATTCAGCCCCGACTCGCCGTCGTTGCCCGCCGCCACCACCACCATCATGCCGTTCTGAATCGCAGTCTCCACCGCTATCGCCTCCGGATCGCAGGGATTCGAGCCGGTTTCGCCGCAAATCGCCCCCACATCTAGCGGCCCATAGAACGCCGGACTCCCAAGCGACAGCTCCGCGATGTCCATGCCGTCGTTCAGCGCATCCTCGAGCGCCTGGATGATCACATCGCCGAAAGTGAAATCGTTGACGCCCGGCGAGCCGAAAACCTTGTAGCTGCCCAGGAACGCTTTGGGTGCGACCCCCGTGATGGTGTCCCCCGGCCCGGAGTTCGTCACCCCGGCGGCGATCATCGCCAGTGCGGTTCCGTGGCCGACGTGGTCGCGCATCGAGAGGTCGTCGGGCCGGGAATCCGCCGCGGGATTGGGTTGCGTACCGGCCGCCAGCATCGGCACGTAGCTTCGCGCCACAATCACCTTGTTGCTGGTGAACGCGCAGTTCTGCGGCACGTCGCATTTCGGGAAGCCGGCCGGCGCCTGGAGGGAAGTGTCCTGAAAGCCCGGATGCGTCTGGTCGATCCCGGTGTCCAGGATCGCAATCTTGATGCCGGCTCCGGCATTCGCGGTGCCGCCGAGCTGGGCCCACGCCGCGGGCACGTTCGTCAACTGGACCGCCTTGTCCAGTCGCATGCGATACCGGTGCAGCGGCACCACCGCCTGGACGCCCGGCAGGGCGCGCAACTGCGCCGCCTGTTCCCTCGATGCCGCCACGAAAACCGCGTTCAGCAGAGTCTGGACCGACCCGGTCACCCGCAGGTTGCGTTTCTCGAGTTCCTGCCGCAACGCCGCCTGGCTGGCAACCACCTGCCGGCGGTACTCCGCCGTGGCCACGCCGCGCGCTCCTTTGAGCGACGCAACATGCTGAGCCACGGAAGAATCGGTCAGGATTACCGCATAGCGGCCCGTGTCCAGGCTGGCTGCGGCGAGCGCACTGCCGGCTACGGCCGACAACAACAAAACACCAAGGTATCGCTTCAGCATTCCCCTACCCTCTCATCTTGAAGCAGTTGGGTTTGACGGGCATTCCAGCCCCGAGCCAACTCCTCTGGTTCCCGCGCGGAAGCGCGGAGTGTCTCCATAGTATCGATGCGCGGCCGGGCCGCAAGGTTACCTCGATTCCCCGTGAGTAGGGCGGGCGTCCCCGCCCGCGTTCGGCCTCCTGGCCGAACTGCCGGTCTCAAAGAGGAACTTCAATGCTCCTCCTGCTACCATGATATGGAATGCGAAACGAGTTCACCGCCATCGTCGAGCGCGACGGCGACTGGTACGTTGCGTACTGCGCCGAGGTGCCCGGGGCCAATGGCCAAGGCCGGACCCGCGAAGAGTGCCTGCGGAACCTTACGGAGGCGATCGCTCTGATATTGGAGCATCGCCGCGAGGAATCCATGCGCGGGCTTCCCTCCGAGGCGACGCGGGAGACGGTCGCCGTCCAGTGAAGCGAGGGCCAGAGCCCTCAGTGCGTGAACAACTCAGATTGCCAGTATATGGAGGACGCGGGACCCCTTCCGTGGGGTGTTTACAGCATCGGCAGAGACAACGGCCGGATGGAGGCGCTGTCATTACCGTTGCGCCCGATACCCGGAACGCCGGACAACGGCCGACCTGGCGGCTATTACCTCCACGGTTGCAGGCGACCAGGCCCGGTCTGCCCTCAAGGTTCCGTAGTCGTGCCGCGGCCGGCGAGGCAAACGGTCAATGATTCGGATGGGGGAACGCTGATGGTCTCGCCGAACGGCGGGCCTCCTCAGATTGTGGCCTGCGGTCCGGATGGGATGTGTCGGTTATGAAGAGGAAAGGCTGGACTGTGGCTGCAGCTTGGTGTGCGATGTTCGTGGACATCCTGGGCGGACCGTCGGGCCGGGCGGACCAGCGAGGAGCGGGCTTTTCGATATTTGAGACCCAGTATTCCTGTCTTGCCAGCGGACTGGAAAGCAGCCTTGGACCAGAAGATCTTACGGTTTTGGGCTTTACAATTGGTGTCTCCACCATTCGAGATGTTCAGAAGCGTTTCCCAGGCACTCTGCCCGTGAGGCTGGCTTACGAGGAGGAGGCCGAGGACGGTATTTGCATCAAGAACGAGCAAGGGATGGCGGTGGTATTCGCGACGGGGGTGGTGGGTGCACCTGACACTCTTGTCGCTATCTACCTTGCCCCAGTTCGCCTTGTTGAGAACCCACGGGTGACGTGCAAGAGCGTCGCACTTCCATCGAGGGCATTCTCGTCGCGAAGCGGCGTTCGGGTTGGAGCTACCTCGGCCAAAGTTGGCACGTCTGTTCGCGCAAAGGTGCCGACTGACGGGCCCTTCTGTGCCGCTCACGAAATCGCCAGCGGCAGGGGCCCGCTGCGAGTCAGTAAGAGCGAAGGGACCGAGGGCCACGACTTTACAGGGGCAGAGGGCTACACCCGTGCCGGCAGACTCGAATGGATCAAGTTATTCGGCATCGCCTCAGACTGAGGCATGAGATCCAGGTCTCGATGTTCCTCTTGGGGATAAGCAGAGCGACCGCCTACCCTCTGCTGCGTCCGACAGAGCAACTTCAAGCTCGCGTTCACGCCTGACAACCGTTTTCGTATCCGCATCGGTGGCGAGGATAAGCTGCTTCGGGCGCTCTGCTCACCACGCGGGCCGCGCTTCCTTCCCGGAGCCTCTTGCAAAACTCGTTGCCGGAACAAAGCCAGTGAAACTGTTTGGAGGAGGGGGTTGGGCTACGGTACGATATTGTCGCCAAACAAAACTCGGTACCGAGCCAACCCCTTATGCAGCTTACCCCACGCCAAGCCCTACTGCAATTTGCCCACGTCCTTCAACTGGAGTTGTTTCCGTGCCTGGAAGCCGCCGTCGGCCCGTTGACCCCACCTCTGCAACTGCTGGCTTCCGTAGTCTCGCTGGTCCCGCTGCACCGTTTCCTGGGTGCAAGCCGCGCGCGCACCGGCCGCCCGGCCCGCGATCGAGCCGCTCTGGCCACCGCCTTTCTGGCCAAGGCCATTCTCAATCTGCCGACCACGCGCAACCTCATCGACCGTCTGCGGGTCGACCATGCTCTACGCCAGTTCTGCGGCTGGCGCAGCCCAGCCGCCGTGCCGCACGAATCCAAGTTCTCCCGGGCCTTCGCCGAATTCGCCGCCGGCCAGTTGCCGGAACACCTGCATGCGGCCCTCATCGAGGACACCCAACGGTCGCGTCTGATCGGCCATATCACGCGGGATTCCACCGCCATCCCAGCCCGGGAGCGTTTCCCGGAAACGGCGCGCCAGGCCAGACGGGCCGCCAAAAAGGGTAAGCCCAAACGCCCCAAGGGCGCCTTCGCCAAAGCCAAGGCCAGTGAGCGCGGCACCCGTCTGGAGCGGCAGCGGCACCAGAAGCTCCCCGCCATGCTCGCCCATCTGCCCCAGCAATGCGACATCGGCGCGAAGAAGAACAGCCAGGGGCACGAACAGTACTGGCGCGGCTACAAGCTTCATCTGGATGTTGCCGACGGGCAGTTGCCGATCAGCGCGGTGCTGACCAGCGCCAGCCTGCATGACTCGCAGGTCGCCATTCCGCTGATGACCATGACCTCCCAGCGCGTGGACTATCTCTACGAACTCATGGACTCCGCCTATGACGCCGACCTCATTCACCAGCACAGCCGTCAACTCCAGCACGTGCCCATCATCGCGCCGCACCCGCGCCGGGGCACCAAGCACCCTTCTCCGCTGACCAAGGTGTTTCCCGCCCAGCCGACTCCGGAACTGACCTGGGCCCAGTCGGACCGCTTCAAAGAGCGGACCATGAGCGAGCGGGTGAACGGGCGGCTCAAGGACGAGTTCGGCGCCAGCCACCTGCGGGTGCGCGGCGCCGCCAAGGTGATGGCGCACCTGATGTTTGGAGTGCTGGCGCTGACGGTAGACCAGTGGTTGCGGATGGTCTTCTAAAGCTAAACAGGCCTTAATATCCTAATAACGGCGGAAAAACAAGACGCGGCCTTCCGGGCGGCCCGGCCGCAGGCATGCCTGCTCAGGGCGCAGAAACAGGCCACGACGGCGGCGCCGGGCGGCGAGAGATCAAAAAAGGCTCGCCGATCCGACGCAACGCCTCGAACCGGTGAGATCAACACCGAAGCTTTTTGTCAAGCCCCTTCGCGCCGAGTTTTGCAAGTGGGTCCCCGCTTCCCTCCATTTCTTTTCTCCCTTCCCCTGAGCGACTTGGCCCTCACGTGCCCCCTGCCCTTGGTTTCTGGACGCTTATGCTGGAACCGTAAGGCGTCCTATGCCCTCCCGCCGTCAACTCGACGTAACGTATCGAGCGGTGGGGTTCCCAAGAACGTCCCGGCCAACATCGAACGTGACCATTCGAACCCAATTTCTCCCGCCCGGTGGCTCCCCGAGCCTATCACCGCTCCACCGCCCTCGAATATCAAAAAAACGCAAAACAAAGCCATTTCTCCCCGGTTGGAGGCCCCCCGAGGCCACCTTGGTAGCCTCCGTATCTCTTTCATTCCGAGCCACTTACTCCCACTTCCGCCCCGAAATACGTAAATCGCCGAACGAAGCCATTCCCACAAACGGACACTCCACGGGCCGTGCAGATGGCCGTCATTCCCGAGCCAACGCAGGCCTGCCCGCCTGCTATCATAGAGCCATCGAACTCCCGCGCGTTTACCCGATCCTGGATACCGAAACGCTGGCCCGGCGCGGGTGCGCGGTCGAGACGGCGGCGGAGGCAATGCTGGAGGGGGGCGCCCGCATCTTGCAGTTCCGGCACAAGGGGCACTACTCCCGCGCCCTGTTCGAGCAGGCCGAACGGGTGGCCGCCCTCGCCGGTCGCGCCGGCGCGCTATTCCTCATCGACGACCGCGCGGACATCGCCCTGCTGCTCGACGCCGGGCTGCACGTCGGCCAGGACGACCTGCCCCCGCGCGATGCCCGCCGCCTGCTGGGCCCGCACCGCATCCTGGGATTCTCGACCCACAATCCCAAGCAGCTCGCCGGCGCCGTCGCCGAGCCGGTCGATTACCTGGCGTTCGGCCCCGTATTTGCCACCCGCTCGAAGCAGAACCCGCATCCGGTTGTCGGTGTGCGGGCTCTCCAAGAGGCCAAGAAGGAGGCGAGCCTCCCCCTGGTTGCCATTGGGGGGATCACGCGGGCCAATGCGCTCGAGGTATTCGCCGCCGGGGCCGACTCGGTGGCGCTGATTCATGATATCCTGCCGGAAACCTGCACGTTCTCGACCGTGCGCGCGCGGATGGAAGAATGGCAACGACTCGTGAAGACGTAACGGCTACCGGCCTGGTGAAGGGACTCGGCCTGCTCGACGCTACCACGCTGGTCGTCGGCTCGATGATCGGATCGGGCATCTTCATCGTCTCGAAGCAGATCGCCAACGAGGTGGCGTCTCCGGGCCTGCTGATCATGACCTGGGTGGTGACGGCCGTGCTGACGCTGATCGCCGCGTTGAGCTACGGCGAGCTGGCTTCGGCGATGCCGCAGGCCGGCGGTCAGTACGTCTACCTGCGCGAGGCGTTCGGCCCGCTCAGCGGCTTCCTCTACGGCTGGACCCTGTTCCTGGTGATCCAGACGGGGACGATCGCGGCCGTGGCGATGGCCTTCGCCAAGTTCGCCGGAGTCTTCTTTCCCTCGATCTCGGCCGAGCACTGGCTGCTGAGTATCCGGGGCCTCGGATTCAACACGCAGCAACTGGTAGCGATGGCGGTGTTGGTGCTGCTGACCTCGGTGAACACGCGCGGTGTGCGCACGGGCGCGCTGGTGCAAAACACCTTCACCTTCGCGAAAGTGGCTGCATTGCTCGGGCTGGTTGGCTGCGGGCTGCTGCTGGGCCGCAACCCGCAGGCGGTGGCGCGCAATTTCGGCAACTTCTGGCAGAACGCCGACTGGACCTTCACTACCATCCGGATCGTTGGCGTGGCCATGGTGGGGGCGCTGTTTGCCTCCGACGCCTGGAACAACGTCACCTTCACCGCCGGGGAGACCCGAAACCCCCGCCGCAACGTGCCCCTGGCTCTGGCCCTTGGGGTGGGGATTGTTTCAATCATTTACATCGCGTGCAATTTCGTGTACCTGAACGTGCTGCCGCTGGAAGCTATTCAGAAAGCGCCGCAGGACCGCGTGGCCACGGCGGCGGCCGCGGTGATCTTGGGGCCGGTGGCGGTCAAGGTCATGGCGGCGGCCATCATGATTTCCACCTTCGGCTGCCTGAACGGGATGATTCTGGCTGGCGCGCGCGTCTACTACGCCATGGCTCTGGATGGGCTGTTCTTCCGCCCCGTGGCCCAACTCCATCCCCAGCGCCACACGCCCGTGGTATCGCTGGGGGTGCAGTGCGCCTGGGCCTGCCTGCTCACCCTCAGCGGAACGTACAGCGATCTGCTGGACTATGTTATATTCGCGGTTCTGCTTTTTTACATCCTGACCATCGCCGGGGTGTTCGTACTGCGCCGGACGCGGCCCGAGATGGAACGGCCGTATCGCGCCTGGGGCTACCCCGTGCTTCCGGCCGCCTACATCGCGATGGCCGGGTTGATCGAGATTCTGCTGCTATTGTACAAACCAAAGTACACCTGGCCAGGGCTGATCATCGTGCTGCTGGGGGTACCGGTCTATTTCGTTTGGCGGCTGCTGTCGCGGCCGGCTGGAGTCTGAATGGCATCTACCACTTTGTTCCAGAAGAAATCGGTCAGCGATCTTCACGCGGAAGCGGAAGGCCACGCCTTGAAGCGGGTCTTAGGTCCGTTGAACCTGGTTGCGCTCGGGATTGGGGCGATCATTGGCGCGGGACTATTCTCCCTGACGGGTCTGGCCGCGGCGCAGAACGCCGGTCCGGCCGTGGCGCTCTCGATGGTGGTGGCGGCGATCGGATGCGCCTTCGCCGGCCTCTGCTATAGCGAATTCTCCTGCATGATCCCGGTGGCCGGCAGCGCCTATACATACGCCTACACCACCATGGGGGAATGGCTGGCCTGGATCATCGGCTGGGACCTCGTGCTCGAGTACGCCGTGGGCGCCGCCACGGTCTCCATCAGTTGGTCCGGATACGTGGTCTCGCTGCTGAACGATTTCGGGATCCGCCTGCCCCCGCAACTGGTCTCCTCGCCGTTCGAGGCCCTGAAACTGCCCGACGGCACGCACATCCAGGGCGTGATCAACCTGCCGGCGGTGTTCATTGTGGTGATGATCTCGGCCCTGCTCATGGTGGGGATCAAGGAATCCGCCCGGACCAATGCGGTGATTGTGGTGATCAAGGTGACCGTAGTCTTGGTGTTCATCGCGCTGGGCTACTTTTACATCAACCGCGCCAACTACCACCCGTTCATTCCGGCCAACGAGGGGCCATTCGGCAAGTTCGGATTCAGCGGCATCATGGCGGGGGCGGGCACCATCTTCTTTGCCTATATCGGCTTCGACGCGGTCTCCACCGCCGCGCAGGAAGCCAAGAACCCGCAGAAGGACATGCCGGTCGGCATCATCGGATCGCTGGTCATCTGCACCGTGCTCTACGTGCTGTTCGCGGTGGTCCTTACCGGCATGGTGTCCTACAAGACGCTCAACGTGGCCGCCCCGGTGGCGGTGGCCATCGACGTCACCCACCTGCCCTGGCTGATGACCCTCGTCAAGCTGGGCATCATCGCGGGCTTCACCTCGGTGATTCTGGTGATGCTGCTCGGCCAATCCCGTGTGTTCTACTCGATGTCCCGCGACGGCCTGGTTCCCCGGGTGTTCTCGGACATCCACCCCACCTTCCGAACGCCCTGGCGGTCGAACATCCTGTTTGCGATCTTCGTCGCCGTGCTGGCCGCCTTCCTGCCGCTCCAGGTGGTGGGCCACATGACCTCCATCGGCACCCTGTTTGCCTTCGTGATCGTGTGCGGCGGCGTTTGGATCATGCGCCGCACGCAACCGGATCTGCCGCGGCCGTTCAAGACTCCGCTGGTTCCGGTGGTGGCGATTCTGGGCATGCTGTGGAACTTCGCCATGATGTACTCGCTGGGGCCGGACAACTGGACGCGCCTGGTCGTCTGGCTGGTGATCGGCCAGATCATCTTCTTCACGTACGGCCGGCGGCACAGCAAGCTGCGGGGTGGGGAAGCGGCGGCCTACACGCTGCTGGACCGCGCGCTCAGCTTCGCCAATATCGGTTTTCTGGTGGGCGGCGCGGTTGGCTTCCTGATGCGTCCGGAAGGGTTGAATCTCGAGGCCGTAATTTCACGCGGCGTCAATCTCAAGGACCCGGTCCTGACGGCGCTGGCCCAGTCCTCGTTCAACCACATGGTGCTCTGGGCGCTGGCGGGCGCGGGCGTAGGCGCGGCCGTTGGCTACGCGCTCCACAAGTTTACCGCCGATGTAGGATAGGGCTCCAGCCATGTCCTATTCCGTCAGCAGCAGCGCGATTCTGTCGATGACCGCGCGGATCTCCGCGCCGGGCGTGTTGAAGTTGTTGGTCAGGATCGAGAACGCCACGAGGCCGTGGCTGCGCGACTCGGCGTAGCCGGAAAGCGCGGCGGCGTGATCCAGCGTGCCGGTCTTGGCGTGGATGCGGCGCGCCTCCGGCTTCCCCTCGAAGCGCACGCTGAGCGTGCCGTCCTCCCCGCCCACGGGCAGCAGCGAAATCCATGCGTCGCGAACCTTCGACCCGTGCATGTGGCGGAGCAGCTTCACCACCGCCGCAGGCGTCACCAGGTCGGCTGGCGAGAGCCCCGAGCCGTCGACGAAGCGGCAATCGGCATCCTCGATGCCCATCTCGGTGAGGAACGCCCGCGCCTCCTCGAGGCCGGCCTCGCGGCTGCCGGTCCCTTTGCGCGCCCGGGCCACCTCGCGCAGCACCATCTCGGCGTACAGGTTCTGGCTCACCTTGTCGATGATCCGCAGGATCTCGACCAGCGGGGGAGAGTTGCGCCGCGCCAGTTCGACGCCGCCGGGAGCGGGGGGCGCACCCTCCTGGTTCGCATACCAGTGCCGCGCGCGAGGCCGGCCGGCAATCTGGACACCCCGGCGGCCGAGGGCGTCTGCCAGCGCATGGGCCGCGTAGAGCGCCGGGTCGTCGATGGCCACCCGCAGTGTGACCGAGCTCACCGGGTCGCTGGACATCGTTCCCCATAGCCGCAATTGCCGCGAGCCGGAGAGCCGCTCGACGTACACCTTGTTTTCGAGTCCCGGCCCGGTGCGCACGCGGTTGTCCAGGAAGTAATACTCCATGGCCGGGTACAGGAACAGCCCTGGCGCGCGGCCGCCCGCTCCGGAGGTCCGGAGCGTGAGCGAGAGCATGTTGTCGTTGACAGCCAGCGCACTGACCGGAGCGCCGAAGTCCCAAACGGTGTCGTCCTGCGCCCAGCCCTCCGGGTAAGGGGCCCAGACGTACGCGCTGTCGTCGCCGACGATGTCGCCGTCGATGCGGTGCACGCCGGCTGCGTACACCACCTGGCCGGCCAGCGCCTCGATAGCCTGTAACGGGTCTCCGGCTGCCGGCCCCTTCTGATAGGGCACCGCCCGCGCGGACAGCATCGGGTCGCCCCCGCCGACCAGGCCCAGATCGCCGGCGATGCGCCCCGAAGCGTCCGGCGGGGCGGCTGCGCGAATCGCGGTTTCGAAGCGGTAGTCGGGCCCCAGCCGCATCAGCGCCAGCGCCGTCGTGAACAGCTTGGCGTTGGAGGCGGGAACGAAGAACCGGTTCGGGTTGACCTGGAACATGGTCTCGCCGCTGGTCAGGTTGACAACCTGGATGCCCCAGAAAGCCCGCTTCGCCGCCGGCGACGATTCCAGAGCGCTCTCGATCCGTTCCCGCAGCGGCTGCGCGGGCGAAACCTGAAGGAGGATGAGAAACAGAAAGATCCATCGCATGGAAACTCGGATTATACTTCAGGGGTGGCCGCCCGGCGGATCGGTGTCGCTGTTCTGCTCTCCAGTTCGGCGCTGTGGGGGCAGCATGGAACACCCACCAAAGCCAGTCCCGCCGAGTACCCCGTGCACGTCACGGCCGGCGAACTGGCGCTGGGCGCCGAATACCTGGTGCACAGCGTCTCCAGCGGCCGGCAGACCTTCGTTGTTCCCAAACACCTGGTGGTCGAGGTGGCTGTCTTCCCGGCGAAAGGCCAAGCTGTCGAGCTTGCTGCCGGCCAGTTCTCGCTTCGGATCAACGGGAAGAAGAAGGACGTGTTGCACCCTGAGGCGCCCGCCTTCGTCGCGGCGTCGCTGAAACACCCCGATTGGGAGGATCCCCGGGGTCTCCAAACGGACGTCGGCCTCGGTCCCGTCACTATCGGGCGGCCCACCACGGTGGGGCGCTTTCCGGGCGATAACCGCGAGCCTCAGCCTCGCACGCCGCCGAGTGCGCCGGACCAGAATCCGGCGGGCCTCCAAAAGGAGGCTAGCCTAACGGCCGAGGAGACCGTCGTAGACGCCGCATTGCCGGAAGGCCGAGCCGTTGGTCCGGTAAGCGGTCATCTCTACTTTCCGTACGGTGGCAAGGTGAAGTCGCTGAAGTCGCTGGAACTGATCTATCAGCACGGCGGCGAGCAGTCGATCCTGCGGCTATTTTAGGACCCTGGGGGCCGAGCTGAACTGCGCCTCCGCCCAAGTCACCAGCAGTAGCAAGACCACCATCACCGTGCCGAGCAGAGGCAACCCCATGACCGCTCGAATGCCCCACAGATCGGTGAAGAAGCCCAGAGACCAGGGGGCCAGCAGCCCTCCGGTCAGTCCGATGGAGAAAATGCCGTTGAACAGCCCGGGGTGGTAATACGGAAATCGGCCCCCGATTTTCTCGACCACCAGCGGATACACCGGCGCGAATCCGCCCCCAACCATCAGAATGCCCACCACCGCGCCGAACCAGTTGTCGGTAGCGATCAGGATCGTGCAGCCCAACAGCGCCCCGACGGCGCTCGCCATCAGCAGCTTGCCGTGACTGAGCCGTGGCAGAAGCGACAGCACCAAGGTCCGCCCGACCAAAAGTGCCAGCCAATACACCGCCAGCAGCACCAGCGACGATTCCGGGCTGAGGCCGAGCGACTTGCACAGGAACAGCGGCAGCCACCCGGCGATCGACCACTCGTTCCCGAACTGGAAGAACAGCAGCAGCGCGAACAGCACCGCCGTGGGGCTGCGGAAATCGGAGAACGCCTGTTTCCAGGACGGTTGCAGCTCGGAAGCCTCGGAGGGAATCGAGCACCGCGCGTAGATGGGGATGAAGAAGCCGGGGATCAGAGCGATGAACACCAGGATGCTCGGGACGCTGTAAACATAGAAAGTCCCGGCCGCCAGGACCGCCATCACTACGCAGCCCAGCCCGAAGAAGGTGCCGGCCAGATTGACTGTCGCCGCGGGGTCATGGCGGTACAGCGGAGTGATCGCCTGAAACAGCGCGGTGTTCAGCAGGCCGGCGCCACCCCCGATTACGAGCACGCCGGCCATGCGCCACCAGGGGGAGAAGGTCTGCGGAACTGCCGCCAGGAACAGGAATCCTCCGCAGGCCAGGCTGCACGCCACCACCAGGGTCGTCCCAAGGCGCGTCCTGCCGAGCACGCGGGGGGCGATCCAAAGCGCCGCCCAGATGCCCAGGTTCATGCTTAGGAAGTAGTTGCCAACAACCAGGAAATCCTCGGTGAGGTGGTGCCCCCAGGCGGGAAGGATAGCCCCCAGGTACGAGAACAACAGCCCCGAAAGAAAGAAGCCCGCGAGGGCTTTCCGGGCCAGCGATATCTTCATTCGGAGCCGCTCGGAGGGGACGCTGGGCTGGTCTCCCGAGGTTTCGGTCACCCCGGTATTGTACCTGAAACAGAACCGCCAGCCGACATCCAGCGACCCCGGAATTCAAAATCGTGTAACCCGGAGGGGGTAGTGGATATGGAAAACGGGATGGAACCTCGCTCAGCCTCCGTGCCCTGTATGAGTTACGTTTGGCCACCGGATTGCTTTGTTCGAGATGGGGTTATGTGAGGTTTTGAACGCTTTGGTGGGCGGTTGCCTCTCGGCAACGTGGCTCTCCTCGCCCCGCCAGTTGGCGGGGTCTCTTTTTTGGCCCCATCCCCTTTCTGATACAATAAGATCCCTTCATGTGGAGTGCCTACGCGCGCTGGATGGATCGCTGGGAAAGCCGCCTGGCCAGCCGTGACAAGAACCGGGTCGAGCGCCCCTTCGAGTGGGGGTTGGACTGGCTGGAGCTCCCGGACGCGAATGGGGGTGATCCGCGCGAGCGGGTTCGGGCCCGCTCCGCCGCCTGGCTGGCCGACTCCGAAGCGTTCTACTCCTACCAGCGGCCTTCCGATTACCGCCTCCGGGAATGGCACCTCACCTTCACGAGCCCGCTTCCCACGCCTTACCCCGAGAACAACCTGGTGCACGCCGATCTGTATCCCGCCGTCCGACATTCCGGCCGTGCCGTAGTGGTCCTGCCCCAGTGGAACGCGGATGAGCGGAGCCACGCGAAACTGTGCCGGCTGCTGAACCGATTCGGCATCACCGCCCTGCGGATGAGCTTGGCCTACCACGACCGAAGGCGACCGGCGGAACTCACGCGCGCCGACTACCACGTCTCCAGCAACGTCGGGCGGACCATCCATGCCGGGCGGCAGTCGGTCATCGACACGCGAGCCTGCCTGGACTTCCTCGAATCTCACGGCTACGACCGGCTGGGAATCCTGGGGACCAGCCTCGGTTCCTGTATCGGCTTCATTGCCGCGGCGCACGACTCCCGGGTTCGGGCCGCCGCGCTCAACCACGTCTCGATGTATTTCGGCGACGTGGTCTGGACGGGCCTTTCGACCCAGCACGTCCGCCGCGGCCTGTCCCAGGCGGTGAACCAGGATGAGCTGCGCGATTACTGGGCTGTGATCAGCCCCGCCAGCTACCTGGACCGGGTGGTGGGCCGGGACCTGGAATGCCTGCTGGTTTGGGCCCGCTGCGACACGACCTTTCTACCGCTCTACTCCCGGCGGTTGATCGAGGAGTTCCGGGCGCGTGGGTTGAAACATGAGGAGCTGAAGCTCCCCTGCGGCCACTACACCATGGGCGAGTTTCCATTCAACATCCTGGACGGGCTGGCCTTGTGCCGCTTTCTTGCCAGGAAGCTGTAGGGGCCCGTCGCCTCCATTGACAAGCCCCACCGTTCCTTTCTACGATGGAGGCATCACTGAGAAAGGAGGTGGTCCAGGAAAATGTCATCTGGCAGTAGTAAACCTTGTGAGGTGGCCGACTTCTGAGTCGACCGTTCTGACCTAGTCGGCCCCGGATCAGTGGCGAGGCCAAAGTTCAAGTGGACCGGCCGCCTCACATTGGTTCGATGAGCCTCAGGCTCATCCTATTGGCTACCGACGCCCCCGCCTCACTGTGACGGAGTGGGGCGGGGGTTTTCATTGGGCAGGTCTGCTATAATGCATGTTTAGCCCCATCAGGAAAGGATTTTTCTGTCCATGAAGGCCGGGATTCACCCCGCTTATAACGAACTGAGCATCATCTGTGCGTGCGGCAGCACGTTCCGCACCCGTTCCACGCACAAGGGCGACATCCGCGTGGAAATTTGCTCGAAGTGCCACCCCTTCTTCACCGGCCGCCAGAAGCTGATCGACACGGCCGGCCGCATCGACCGCTTCCAGAAGAAGTATCAGAAGACCCTGGATATGAAGAAGGCGGCGGAATCGCCCCAGCCCAAGGCGTAGCCCGCCGTTCTCACACAGGATCGTGGCGAGGAGCGGGAGAGGCCTGCGGATACGAGGCGTGCGACAGGCGACGCCCCCAAGCGTACTTGACAGTACGCTGAGGACGTCGCCCGAGTGCAACGAAGTAGACGCGGGCCTATCGCGCTCCGCAGCAGGTCTCGTGTGAGAAGGGCGGGTTAGCCCCCACGCGGATCCGAAATCAGCGGCCCGGGCCTCGAGGGCCTTCTTGGTGGTGCCGCTTTTCCCGTTCCTCTCGCATCTTGTCGTACTCGGCGCGCTGGGCGTCGTTCAGGATGGCGCGAACACTCTGAACGTGCTGGTCGTGGATTTCCTGCTCTTCCGGCCGGTCCTTCTCGCGCAGGGCGTGGAAGCGCTTGCCCGTGGCCTCCATGATGACCTTGAGCTTCTGGACCTGGTCGTCACCCAGCTTCAGGTGCGCGCGCATTTCTTCCAGGTACCGGCTCTGCATCCGCTGGGGATTGGGCCTCTGGTCCGCCCACCGCTTCGAGTACAGCGAGAAGCCAAAGGCGCCCACCAGCAGGCCGCTCACGAACACCAGGCACAGGTACAGGATGATGGAGACCGTGGGGCGCTTCATCAGTTTCTTTCGTAGGCGGCCGGGGCGATGTCCTCATCGACGGCGCTGTCATGGCTCTGGTCCGCGGTCAGGACATCCATATAGGAGACGGAGGGTTCCGGCCGGATCAGGAACAGGCCCATGAGCAGGCACACCGCGGCGGCGGTGGCGATGATGCCCCGGGAAAGCCGCTTCAGACGGAAGGCGAAAGACCGGCGCGCTTCGATCTTCTCCCAGAGTCCAGGTGTGAACATGGCGCCCGGCTCCGGGTCGGGGCACGCCGCCCGGTAGGCGGCGAACAGCTCGGACAGCCGCGCTTCGGGATCTTTCATCCGCGCGTTGCTCTCGTCCAACATACTTCCCCCTAACCTCCCAAACCTCCGGCGACGGCGGCCTTGCCCTCCATCGCCGCGTAGGCCTTCAAAACCCGCTGCCGGGCCCGAAACAGCCGGACCTTCAATGCATTCTCGTTCACCCCGTACACCTGTTCAAGCTCTTTCAGCGAAAGCCCCTCGATCTCCTTCAGGCTAAGCAAGATCCGATCCTCCTCGGAAATCGAGCGGAGCAGCGAATCGACCAGCTCGCGGACGCCTTTCCGCCGTTGTGCCTCGTTTTCCCGCTGGGTGCCCGCGGCGGCATCGGCCAGCATGACCTGCTGCTCGGACAGGTCCGACATCCGGGCCTCGCCCCGCCGTTTCTGGCGGCGCAGGTAATCGTAAGCCGCGTTGACGGTCAGGCGGTACATCCATGCCTCGAACACCTCCGGGGTGCGGAGCTGGTCCAGCGAGAAGTACAGGCGGAGGAACACTTCCTGGCCGACGTCCTCGACGTCCTCCGGCCTCCCAATCAACCGCGCAATCGTGCCCAGGATGCGTTTCCGGTACGCCTGTACCACTTCGTTGAAGGCGGAATCGTCGCCCTCCCTGGCCCGCTTGATCAGCTCGAAATCTACCAGCATGCCGTCCGGTAGCCTGCATTCCGAGGGGCCTCGCTCTCCCTCAGACAGAATGGCGAACCGGCAAACTGTTAGGTTACAAAGCATTGCTAAGGAAAGCAAAGGCGCTAACCGCGCGGCATGCCGGCTCCGCCGGGCGCTAACCGCGTGGGATGTCGGCTCCGCCGGACAAGCGGGCCCGGTCAGGCGGCGCTAACCGCGCGGCATGCCGGCTCCGCCGTGCTGGCGCGGCTGCCCTCGACCTACGGAGCGCCCAGAGTTTCACTTGCGGAGCGTGTGCAGCCGACAGGAGCGTGCCGCCTCACCGAAAACCTTCGACCATCATGATGTTGCTGCCGCTCTGGTCGTACTGAGCGTAGAGCAGGCGCCGCCCGTCGGGTGAGACCGCCAGGCCAGGAATGGTCAGGTCCGGCGCTTTCTGCATCCGGCTGATCTCGCGGACATGCCGGGTCGCCAGATCCATGAACTCGAGCCGCGGGCCGAGGGGTGGAGCAGCCGTGGCGTAGTAGATCCCGCCGCCGGCCACCCGCCAGCAGCGCCACAACCCGGCTTGATCGCGATTGATCACGGCAACCTCTTCGCCGCCTCCCGTTGGAACTCGCCAGATTCCTGGAACCGCACGGCCCTTCAGATAATACAGGTACTGACCATCGGCCGTTTCGAATCCCTCGAAACCACCCGTCCTGGTGACCTGTGCCGCCGCGCCGCCGGCGGCGGGCATTTTCCAAATCTCGAGATTTCCACTCCGAGTGGAGGCGTAGTAGATCCAACGTCCGTCGTGTGACCAGCTTGGCGCGACACCTCCAGCCGGGTCGGTGGTCAGCCGCCGGAACTGTCCACCCTCGGCGCTGATCACATAGATACTCGGATTCCCCGCTTTGGCTGGGTCATTCGAGCGCGTGTCGAAAGCGATCCAGCGTCCATCGGGAGACCAGCGGGGGCTCCCCGTGACGTAAGGGCCGCCATCGAAAAGCAGACGGGCATTGGTCCCGTCGCTGTCGCAGACCCAGATGCCAAAACCTCCGGCGCGCCCGGAAGTGAAGGCGATCTTGCGGCCATCCGGAGAATAGTCCGGGTCCGAGTCCCGGAACGTCGAGGCGATGATCTGCGTCTTCGACGCCGCCCGACCGCTGGCGTCCAGCGCAATGCTCCAGATGTTCATGTCGTCGAGCTGTTGGGTGTAGGCTAGACGATTGCCGTGAGGGGACAGCGCCGGGCTGACCCCGTCCTTGCCGATCGTGCGCACGCGTTGTGGCTTTCCCCCGGCGGCGGCGATCCGCCACAAAGCGTTGATGCTGCCGCCGCGCCGGGATGAGAAAACGATCTCACGGCTGTCGCCGGTCCAGGTCAATCCCTCAATCGTGAGACCGTCGAAAGTGAGGCGTCTCGGCTGGTTACTAGAGAGCGGCAAGAGATAGAGGTCGGTGGCGGAGAAGCTGATGGCCCGGGCGAATGCGAGCTGCTTTCCGTCCGGCGAAAAGGCCGGGTAGTAGTCGCCGGTGGTGCCCGCGGGGGGCGAGGTGAGTTTGCGAATCTCCGAGTTCGCCAGCGAGAGCAGAAAGATGCTCGAGGGTTCCTCCAGCGAGCTCTTATCGACGATCGCGAGGTACTTCCCGTCCGGCGAGCAATACGGGCTATTCCCGTCTCCGACGTCAAAATACGGGTAGATGTCGGCCAGCTTGCGCTCCGCACCGCCAATGGCCGGGATCAGATACCAGGCGCGCCGGTCCGCGGACGTACGCAAGAACGTAATGTAGCGGCCATCGGGCGACCATGCGGGCTTGGAATCGGCGGCTGGGCCGTGGGTCAGTTGCAGCGGTGTCTCGTTGCCAATCAGCTTGACGTAGACATGCAGACTGTCGTTCTGAGGGCCGTCCCACACAAATGCGATCTGATTGCCATCCGGTGAAAACGCCGCCTGAGTCTGGCGGCCCGGGAAGCTGGTGAGCGGTACGGTTCTCAGAGAAGGCGCGGGCTGGCTGGAACTCTGCCCGACGGCGAGCAGCCAGACCAGCAGACCGACCCCTGCTCCCAGCGCCAGAACCGCTGCCACCCAAAACCAGTGGCGCACCAGGAACGGAGCTCTCTTTCGATCGAGGCTCGCCTGTGGAAGGGGCGCTTCCTGCGCCGGGGCCGACCAGCTTGGACCCGTCCGGTGCTGCTCGGAGACTGGAGCGGCATCCTCCTGCTCCAGAACCCGCACCTCGGCCACAAAACGATAGCCGCGCTTGGGTATGGTCTCGATATACCGGTGGCCCTCAGATTCCCCGAGGATTCTGCGCAGAGTGGAGACGTTCTTGGCCAGGCTGGCGTCTTCCACGAACGTGTTCGGCCAGACTTGCCTGAGCAGTTCTTCCTTGTCTACGATCCTTCCACCGTGCTCCACCAGTACGAGCAAGGTCTCCAATGCCTTGGGCGTGAGAGGAACGTACTGGCCCTCGCGCAGCAGCATCCGGTCGTGGGTATCCAACTGGAAGGGGCCGAACCCGTATAAGTGCTTAATTATCAGACCCATACAAGACTGCCCAAGAGTCTGCCAACATTCTATCACAACTTCGTTAGCACTTTATCAAGCCTTGGGAAAGACTTCCTTGGCAGCCTGGACACACAATCCATGCCGGCGGCGGAGTTATGCTCTCGCCAAAGTTTCTCGGAGTGAATGCTTCTGTTGAAGGAGGGTCGTCCATGTATAACCGCTTAAGATCGTTGCGCATAGCTGCGCGCATCCTCGTCGCACTTTCCGCGGCGTGTCTGGCTTATGGCCAGGGCTTCGGAACCATCGTCGGCACCGTTACCGACCCCACTGGGGCGGTGGTTCCCGCCGCCAAGATCAGGGCCACCGATGAGGCCACGTCGATATCGCGCGAGACCGTGACGAACGGGCAGGGGTACTACGTCATCCCTTCCCTTCGCCCCTCCACGTACACGGTGACCGTCCATGCTGGGGGATTCGCGCCTTTGGTACAGAAGGGCATCGTGCTGCAAGCCGACCAGAGCCTGACAGTCAACGCGTCCGTGGTCATGCGGCAGACTACTGAGAGCATTGAAGTCTCGGCCGAGGGCGCGCTAGTCAACACGACTACGGCCACCCAGAGTGAGGTCGTCGAGCAGAGGCGCATCACGGACCTTCCGCTCAACGGCCGCAACGCCGCTTCGCTCTTGTACGGCGTGGCAGGCGTCATTCCTTCGCCGGTCAACGACGTCGATCAGGGCTCCACCAAGACCTTTCCGGTGGTAGTCACGGTTTCGAGCAACGGCGCCCGGCAGAATCAGGTCAACTTCCGGCTGGACGGCGCCAGCAACACCGACATCTATACCAACGTCAACCAGCCGTTTCCGTTTCCCGACGCGCTCCAGGAGTTCAGCGTCCAGACGTCCAACTATCCCGCCAAGTACGGCGGACTGGCGGGTGCCGTGGTGAACGTGCTCACGCGGTCCGGCTCCAACGAGTTCCACGGGGGCGTCTTCGAGTTCTGCCGCAACGAGGTCTTCAATGCGCGCAACTTCTTCGCCTCGTTCCGCGACCACCTCAAGCGCAACCAGTACGGTGGAACCATCGGCGGTCCCATCAAGATCCCAGGCCTGTACAACGGCGCGAACAAGGACTTCTTCTTCTTCGGCTACCAGGGCACCAAGGTCCGCAACGTGAGCAGCACCTCCAACGCGTACGTCCCCCTGGCGGCCAACGTTGGCGGCGACTTTTCCAACGTGCTGAGCGCTTCCAATCCGTCGAATCCCTTCGCCAAGGCCACCACGATTATCGATCCGACCAACGGTCAGCCTTTCTCGGGCAATCTGATTCCCGCCAACCGCCTGGATCCCGCCGCGGTCGCCTTCACCAAGCACCTTCCGGTGGTTTCGAGCGGCAACGGCTTCGTTTACTATGCGCAGCCGTCGATGCTGGACTACAACGAGTACGTCGCTCGCGTGGATCATTCCTTCTCGGAGAACGACCGGTTGGCGGCGCGCTACTTCTTCGACCGGTACCACCAGGTGCCGTTCCTGGACTTGAGCGACTATTTGAACAACGTCAATTTTGCGGTGATCGACGCGCAGAACGCGCTGCTGAGCGAGAGCCATATCTTCGGCCCGGCCATGCTGAATGAGATCCGGCTGGGCTTCTCGCGCGAGACGGCGAACCGGGGCGCCGCGCCGGGCAGCCTCAGCCTGGCGGACCTGGGCGTCCAAATCTTTCAGCCGGCTCAGAAGACCCTGGAAGGGCTCAACGTTTCCGGCTTTTTCAACGTGGCCCAGACCGACCCGGCGGCATTCATCCGGAACCAGTACAGCCTGGCAGACGATTTCAATTGGGTGCGCGGCAAGCACAGCATCGGAGTTGGCATTTCGCTCCTCCGGGGCCAGGTGCTCCTTCGCAACCAGTTCCGCACCTCGGGAGCGTTCACCTTCACGTCGGACGTGTCCAACGATGCTCTGGCCAGCTACATGCTCGGCTACGTGCGAACGTTCACTCAGGGCTACGGCGAGTTCAAGGACAACCAGCTCACCTCGTACAGCCTGTATGTCCAGGACGACTTTCACGCGTCGCGCCGTCTGACGCTGAACCTCGGCCTCCGCTGGGATCCATTCGTCCCCTGGCGCGAGGAGAGAAACCGCACCGAGCTGTTCGACCTGAGCAAGTACAATGCGGGCGTGACCTCGCAGGTCTATGTCAACGCTCCTCGTGGGCTTCTGTTCCCAGGCGATCAGGGAGTGCCGCTCTCTGGCCTGAATGGCAGCTACAACAACTTCGCTCCGCGCGTAGGTTTCGCCTACGACGTAACTGGCGACGGCAAGACCAGCATTCGCGGCGGCGCGGGGGTTTACTTCGACGCGACGCAAGCCGGCACGATGAACAATCGCATCGTCGATGTGACGCCGTTCAGCCCCCAGATCAGCCTCACCCAGCCGCAGGGCACGCTCAGCAACCCCTATCTCGGGATCGTGAACCCATACCCGGCTGCCTGGCCGCCGCCCAAGAACTCCGCGTTTCCTGGACCAGTGCTGGTGATCACCTTCGATCCGGCCAACGGGGGGAAGGGGCTGACTCCGACCGTTTACAACTGGAACCTGATGCTGGAACGCCAATTGGCTGGCGACTGGATGCTGCGCGCCGGCTATGTGGCTTCGCATACGAGCCACCTGATGGAATCGCTCGAACTCAACCCAGCCGTTTACACACCGGGCAGCACGCTGGGCGCCGATGCGCGGCGCCTCTTGCAGCCGTTCGGCTCGATCTCGGAGGTTGCGCAGGACATCAATTCGAGCTTCAACTCGCTGCAAATGACCGCGCAGAAGCGTTTCTCGCGCGGTCTGAGCATCCTGGCCAACTACACGTGGTCGAAGTCGATTGACGATATGCCCGCTAGCCAGGGCATTGCCGGTCCGTCGGGCGGGACCAACTCGCCCATTCCGTGGTACTCTCCGGGCCGTCATCAGTACGATCGTGGGCCGTCGGAGTTCGATCGCGGACATCGCTTCGTGATGTCCTGGGTATACGACCTGCCGAAACTGGCGAAGTCGAATCCCTGGCTTCGCGCGGTGGCCGGCGGGTGGCAGTGGACCGGCTTCTTCACGTATCTGACCGGCGGCCCGCTCACGATCTTAGCCGGCAAAGACCAGACCCAAACCGCCACCGGCACAGACCGCGCGAACTATCTCGGCGGCAGTGTCTACGGCCATGGCGCCTGCGGGAGCCAGGTCCGCTGCGTGGACTACCTGGTTCCGTCCGCGTTCGGGCTGCCCGTCACCGGCACCACGGGGAACACCGGCAAGGGCATGTTCCGCGGGCCGAACCAGGTGAACTGGGACACCGGCGTGTTCAAGGAATTCCCGCTGCCCGGCGAACGCCTTCGCCTCCAGCTCCGCGGAGAGTTCTTCAACGCACTCAACCGCGCGAACTTCAGCAACCCGAACGTAACCCAGAGCAACAGCGGTTTTGGAAGAATTACCGGCGCCGCCGATCCGCGCATTATCCAGTTGGCGCTGAAGTTGGCGTTCTAATAGCGGCCGACCCTGTCGAGCGCTGCGCCCTGCGGCGCAGCGCTCTTTAGTCAGACCATCACGGGCAGGTGCATCCGGCCAGCCTGCGGTCCACCTAAGGTGCGCTTTTCCCGGGGCTGCCGCCGCGATAACTTTCCGGCGGGCCCAGGTAGCTCGGCTTCACGCCCCCCAGGTCCACCACCAGTTTTTGCAGCACCAGACCGGGATCCACCATCCAGAACTTCAGCGTGTGGTAGCCGGACGTCGCCAGGCTATGAGTGGACTTGATTTTGCGGACGCTGTCTCTTACGGTTGTCTCCCAGTCCGCCAGCGAGTTCCGCGCCAGCGCATCGACGATCTGAGGCGGCTGCTCGTCGAAGGAGAGCGCGAACCGAAGGCCGCGGCCGGGAACAAAGTTCAATGTCGGCGCGAGAATCGCCTCGACGTCGACCTTCCCCGGATCGAACAGGTACATTCGGTATTCCAGGCACGGGGAATCCTGCGGCGGGGTCACGCTTTTGGCGGTGACGGGGAACACGGTTAGGGACGAAAGAGTCCGCCCGTAATCGGCGATCTTCTCCCACCGGGCCGCGCCGGCATCGATCTTCTTCGTGAAATGCTCCGCTTCGATCGACACGTAGCCGTTGGCCTCGACAAAGCCATCCAGAGAAGATTTGGCGGGCTCCGCCGGGTGGAACGCCTTGACCCGTACCGTCACCTCATTGCCGCCGGATCGGACGATCTTCACGGACCCGTCCGCCGAACCCCGGGGCGCCCTGCGCCAATCAATGCTCGCCCAGATGCGTTGCTCCTTCTCGATCTTGCCGTGGGTTACGCTCACCACGATCCAGGGAACGCTGGCCGTCGCCGAGAACTCAAACGGGGCTTGCCCTCGATTGAACACGTCGATGAACCGGGACTGTCGATTGAAAACATCGAACTCCGGGAGAGCCGGTTCTCCCGATGCGCCGGGCCATGCCGAAGAGGAACCTTCGACGGCGACGCCCATATCCGCCGGGGCCGGGACCGGGATCTCGGTGACCTCGGGCATCGTATTCGAGGGCGGCTGATTCCAGTACGTGTAGCCGATATGGGTCTGATCCATCATGTGATTCCACTTCCCGTGGGCCAGCTCGTGGTTGTAGGAATCCGCGAGAGCGGCATCGGCCTGGAACAAGGCGCGGGCCTGCGCGGCAAGGTCGTTTGCGCTGGCGCGGCCCTGGCTGGCGTACAAGCGGTTCTTCCCGACGGTGGCATAGAGCTCGGTAACCACGGCGGAGGCCTTCGCCGGGAACAGAACGAGCTGGAAGAACGCGTCGCGGGCCCTCTCGGGCAGGCTGCCATAGATTCGCTCCGCTTCGGCGGTAATGGACTTGAAGCCGGCCACCACGCTGTCGGCCTCCCGATAATCCGTCAGGCTGAACGTGGCCGGCTCCAGGAGCTCCGGCTTGCGCCTTCCGTTGTACTTGGTGTACTTGGAGACGATGTCCGCGATTTCCGGCGCATAGGCCCGTCCGAACTCCCGCTCCGCCCAGAGCCTCGTGAATTCCGAGATGCTCTCCTTCGGCCACCTCTTCGGGTCGCGCGCGAGATCCAGGAAGAACTCGATGGGAAACTCCATCGGTTTCAGGTCGCCCACGTTCACGATCCAGATCCGGTTGGCTCCGTACTGATGGGCCAGGTTCATCTGCTCCCACACCTTGGTGATAGGGACGGTGTTGAGCCATTTGTAAGATCGCGGTCCGCCGACGTAGTCGAAGTGATAGTAGATGCCGGCGCCGCCGCTCCGCTGGCGCTCCTCGGCGGCCGGCAGGCGCCGGATGTTGCCCCAGTTGTCGTCGCACCAGAGCAGCGTCACGTCGTCGGGGACGCGCATTCCCTTCTCGTAGTATTCCTGTACCTCCTTGTACAGCGCCCAGTCCTGCGGCACGGCGGACAGATTGGGGTTGACCCGGTCCGCGATGATCTTCCGCTGATCGGCCACGATCTTCTCGAGCAGCGCGATGTTGGCGGTCTCCGACATTGGCTCGTCGCCGTCTCCGCGCATGGCCAGCGTGATGATGCTCTCGTAATCCTTGTTCCGCCGCACGCCTTCGTCCCAAAACGCGCGCAGGACCTCGGCGTTCCGGGCATAGTCCCACGGGCCTTTGCCATGCCGCTTCCACTCCTGCTGGGCCCGCAGCATCGGCTCGTGATGCGAGGTCCCCATGACGATGCCGTATTGGTCGGCGAGCTTTGGATTCAGCGGGTCGTCCTCATTGAACGCGTTACTCCACATCGCCGGCCAGAGATAGTTGGCCTTCAGCCGGAGCAGAAGCTCGAAGACCTTCTCGTAGAACCGATGGTTGTAGTCTCCGAATTTCTCCTTCACCCAACCCGTGAGCGCCGGCGCCTCGTCGTTCAGGAAAATGCCGCGGTACTTGACCGCTGGCTCTCCCTGTACGTACTTGCCGGGTTTCACGAAGAGGGCGTCTTTGTGCGCCACCGGAACGTCCGCCCACCAGTACCACGGGGACACCCCAATCTGCTCCGACAAATCATAGATGCCGTATATCGTCCCCCGCTTGTCGCTGCCCGCGACGATCAATCCGCTGGCGACGCCGGGCAGGGGCCTGGCCACCACCTGGATCAGGAACGACTCCCACTTGCCCGCGATCGGGGAGGCGTCGATCTTTCCCTCGCGGATCAACCGGTCGATGACGCGGCTTTTCCCGATCGTGCCCGCAATGACGGCGCTCGGTCCAAGGCCCTTTTCCTCGTGAGTGATCGCGGGCGTGCGGTCCGTGACACGGGCGACATCCGCCTGGAGGTCGCGGAGGGCGCGAATGACACCCGCATGGTCGTTGGAATCCACCCACATGGCCGCGGCGTACTTCCCCTGCACCATGCGGAAGCTGCCCCGGCCCCCGGCGTCCTGGACGTATCGAGCCTCGCCGAGGGCGAAGCTATCGCCGGGAAAAGCGAAGAGGTAGAAAACAGCGAGCAGGGCGGCTCTTCCCACTGCCGTTGATTGGACGAGCCGCGTGCATCGAGCGCGCCTGGGGCGCGAATGGCGAGGAAGAGAGTAGGAAGACATTAGATCAACTCGCAAGAGAGTATTCACTTTCAGGCTCCAACGTCAGTGTCTGAGCGGAGTCTTGCGGACAGGTTGCGGCTGCCCCTGAAGGTTCCAGACGCGAAACTCCCCACTACACTGCAACATGCCCAGCAGGTACAACATGCCGTCATAGTACCGCCATTGCCCCGATGGAACCGGCGCGTTCCACAGCGCGTCGACGAAGCGTCGCGACCGCGGCTGCGTCGCCGCCAGGCTGGCGACGGCGTTCATGGCGACCAAGCCGGTCGAATGTTCACTGCCGAGCTGCCGGCCGTCGAGCGTGAACTGGTTGCCGTAAGCGGCGAGACCTCTGGAGTCGAAAAACGCCTGCAATCTGTCGCTCAACTTCGTTTCCCGAAAATCCAGGGACCACCAGGCCCAATCGACAGACCAGTTCATGGCGGTGCGCCAGGCATCGAATCGGAAGTGAACGGACTCGCTGTTCCACGCGGCAGCCCAGGGTGGACCGCCGAAGTTGGCGTAGTCCGGAGCGAGCCCTGTGATGGGATGCGTCGTGTGTTGAAAGAAATCCCGGCTCGCGGCGGCCGCCTTGGCCCAGAAAGGCCGATCGGCAACCGGACCCCACCGCGCCCAAAGCTCATAGAACGCAGGGAGATGATAGGAGGGGTCGGTGTGGTCGCGCGCTTCGATGGTTGGCGAGAAACGCACCATGGCGTACTCGGGGTGGAACATCTCTCCGACCGTCCGAACGGCGCTGAGCGTTGGGCCGGTAATCAGTTCGCGGTGCCTCATGTCCGTCAGCAGCCGGTCGGCCTCGGCCCGGTAGTCGTAGATGCCGGCGCCTGTTCCCCAGCGTCCCGCCGCGAAGTAAAGGGACGTGACGAAATACTCTTCACCATCCGGCGCGGGCATCTCGTCGATGGGCGTGCCGTCGGTCTTCATGGACCACGAAAAGTAGCCTCGGGCGGGGTGGACAGGCGAGTCGTGATACATGTACGTTCTGGCCCAGTTCCAGAGCGCGTCGAACTCGGCCTTCTTGTTCATTTGCACCGCGATCATCATGCCGTAGGACATGCCTTCCGAACGTACGTCATTGTGGCCAATGTCGTAAATATAGGCGAGCGGCCCGTTGGCATTCTTGCCGGCCGGGAAGTAAACAGCCTGCGTGGCCGGATCGCCATGAAACAGTTGGTTGAAGGCGGCGTTGAGGCGGGGGAACGTTGCCTGCTGCGGGCGGTTAGGCCTAAGGAACAGATTGCGGTAGCGGCCCGTGGCGAACGCTCCCGAACCGCGATCCCCGGTTTCCGGAGCGCCGGTCTTTCCCGGCTGCGCTGCGTTCAGTCGTGCCAGGAGAGCGCCGCCAGCCAACACCAGAAGCAACGCGCCGCCGATGCTCGCCGAGAATGGCAGCTTCAGGAAGCGCTTCCTGGCCAACTGAGGCACATTCATGGAACGAACGGTAATTGGGGACCGCAGTGCTGCGCCGATACCCGTCTGGAGGGAGCTGTTCATTAGTTCGACTCCCAAATTAAACGCCGAGTACATGCCCCGGGGGTGGTGCTGCAAGTCTGTCTCCGAACATGGTGTTTGTCGCCGCAACATCCCACCTCGGCGGTGCCCGAACGCCAAGCGGGTCTCCCTGCCGTCCCGAACTCCGGCGGCTAACGGCGATCTCCAAGAGACGGAGCGAAGCAGACTCCGCCCCCGACTGTAGTGCCGGTCTCCGACTATATTCGAATTGTCATCCGAAATCAAGGTGTTCTGCGTCGCCACGCCGCGACCGCCGGCCCGATACCCCATCTGGTAGAATCGTCAATTGGGGGCCTGAGCAACCCGTATGAGCTTGGTTTTTCAACAACTTTCATGGATTTCCTCGAGGGCCTGAACCCCCAGCAGCGCGAAGCGGTTGCCTACGCCGGCGGTCCCCTCCTGATCCTGGCCGGAGCGGGGAGCGGGAAGACCCGCGTCATCACCCACCGCATCGCGCACCTGATCCACGAACATGCTGTGCCGCCGGGCGCCATCGTCGCGGTCACCTTCACCAACAAGGCGGCCGACGAGATGCGGGAGCGGGTCGGCCGGTTGCTGGGCGGCTCCTACTCTCTCGCCGGCCTAGTGGTCTCCACCTTCCATTCCTTCTGCGTCCAGCTGCTGCGCCGGGATGGGCAGCTTCTGGCCGACCTGCGGCCTGGATTCACCCGCAGTTTCACGATCTACGACGAAGACGACCAACTGAGCCTGGTCAAGTCGGTCTACCGTAACCTGGGGCTCGACGAGAAGCAGTTCCTGCAATGCCGCGCGGCGCTCTCCCGGATCAGCCACGCCAAGAACCACAAACAGACGCCGGAGGAATTCGCCCAGGCGGCCAAGGACCCCAAGAGCAAGCAACTGGCGGTGGTCTTCGAAGAATACGAGGGACACTTGAGGCAGGCCAATGCGCTCGATTTCGACGACCTGCTGCTGGAGGCGGTGCGCCTGCTCCGGCATGACGAGATGATCCGGCGGGCCTACAACCGCCGGATACAGCACCTGCTCATCGACGAGTACCAGGACACCAACCGCAGCCAGTACGAGCTGATGCGGCTGCTCACCGAGTCCCACCAGAACGTCTGCGTGGTGGGGGACGAAGACCAATCGATCTACAGTTGGCGTGGGGCGGACATCCGTAACATCCTGGACTTCGAGCGCGACTACCCGGACGCGCGCACCATCCGCCTGGAGCAGAACTACCGCTCGACCAAGAACATCCTGGAATCGGCCAGCGCCATGGTGGCGCATAACCGCGAGCGCAAAGGGAAGTGGTTGTGGACGGCGGCCTCCGCGGGGCGCCGCATCGGCGTCTACCAGGCGCCGGACGCGGAAAACGAGGCGCTGTTTATCGCCGACACCATCGAGCGGCTGCTCTCGATGAACCCGAACGACCGCGTCGCCGTTCTCTACCGCACCAACTCTCAGTCGCGGCAGATCGAGGAGGCGCTGCGGCGCTACGGCCGGAAATACAAGGTGATTGGCGGATTCAGCTTCTACCAGCGCGCCGAGATCAAGGATGTCCTGGCCTACCTGAAGCTGCTCCTTTCGCCCCAGGACTCGATCAGCCTGCTGCGGATCGTCAACACGCCGGCGCGCGGCATCGGCAAGACCACCGTGGAGCAGGTGGAGCGCTACGCTCTCGAACACTCGCTCGGCATGTGGGACGCCCTGCTGCGCATGCTCGAGGAGAAGCGGTTTCCGGCTCGGGCCGAAGCCGCCCTGTCGGGCTTTCGGAAGTTGATCGAGGAACTGCGCGAAGACGCCGCCAAAGAGCCGGTCGACGAGTTGATCCAGTCGGTGCTCGATGGCACCGGCTACCTGGCAATGCTCGAGCGCGACGATTCGCCGGCTGCCGACACCCGCATCGAGAACCTGAGTGAATTGGTGAACGCCGCCAGCGAGGCGGCCGAGCGCGGCGAAGGCATCGCGGAATTCCTCGACCACGCGGCGCTGGTCTCGGAGGCCGACTCGGTGGACGAGCGCGCCCAGGTCTCGCTGCTCACCGTTCACAACGCCAAGGGCCTGGAGTTCCCGGCGGTGTTCATCGCCGGGCTCGAGGAGGGACTGTTCCCCCACAATCGCTCGCTCGACTCCGCGTCCCTCATGGAAGAGGAGCGCCGCCTCTGCTACGTTGGCATGACCCGCGCCGAAAAGCAGCTCATCCTGACCTGGGCGCGCTACCGGCGCCGGTTCGGCGGCGGCGTGTCGGAGGAGTGCACAGCTTCGCGCTTCCTCAGGGAGATTCCCGCGGAGTTGACCGAGGCCCTGGGGCGGAAGCAGGCCGCGGCCCCGGAAATCGACCTGGAGGCTGAGCGGTTCCTGGTGCGCGAGGGCGCGCGGAAGAACAGCTACACCGGGAAGACCTATAACTCCCTGGAAAACATCGCGGAGTTCTTCCAGGCCCGCGGCCTGCCGGCCAACGTTCCGCAGGCCCAGGCGCCGTCCCCGCAGGCGTTGCCCCCCGCGCCACGGTGCGCCAAGAAGCTGACCGCCGGAATCGCGGTTGTCCACCCCGTCTACGGCAAAGGAACGGTGGTGCTCCGCGAGGGGGACGGAGAAAATGCGAAACTGACGGTAAGCTTTCCGGGCATCGGATTGAAGAAGCTCATGGAAAAGTACGCAGGATTGAAAACACGAGAATGAACACGAAAACAACTACAGATCCAGTAGAACGCAAGAAACTGAAGCGGGCGGCCCGCAAGAAGGCGGCGCCCAAGGCCAAGCGGGCGGCCGGAGTGGCGCGCGGTTCCCAGAAGCGCAGGGTCCGCCACATGGCCAAGGGGCAGAGGAAGCGGTAACAGCCATTGACGATTGACTCATTGCAGATTGACGATTGCCAATCGTCAATGATCCAATCGTAAATCGTCAATTCCTTGTCCCAGCTACTTCGCACCAAGGACATCGACCAGCTCATCGAGGCGGCGGAGGCGCCCGAGAGGCGTCTCCGCAAGTCCCTCGGCCCGTGGAGCC
Source organism: Bryobacteraceae bacterium (assembly GCA_050008465.1). Lineage (GTDB taxonomy): Bacteria > Acidobacteriota > Terriglobia > Bryobacterales > Bryobacteraceae > Fen-330. The sequence continues at coordinate 21,638 of JBEKMO010000002.1, read as the reverse complement.
TGACCGCGCTCGGCGTGGGCGCGGTGATCGGCTCGGGGATCTTCATCCTGACCGGAACGGCGGCCGCCGGCGAAGTGCTCCAGCGCCACTCGATCCTCCACGCTCCCGTGCTGGACCTGATCCTCCACGGCCGGAACGCCGTCTCGACCATCGGGCGGCCCGGCGCCGGGCCGGGCATCGCGCTGTCGTTTCTGCTGACGGCGGTGGCGTGCAGTTTTGCGGCGCTGTGCTATGCGGAGCTGGCCTCGATGATCCCCATTGCCGGCAGCGCCTACACCTACGCCTACGCCACGCTCGGCGAGATCTTCGCCTGGATCATCGGCTGGGACCTGATTCTGGAGTACGCCGTCTCGAATATGGCGGTGGCGGTGGGGTTCTCGGCGTATCTGAACGATCTGCTGGAGAGCCTGTTCGGGGTGCATCTGCCCGCCAAGTTCTGCAATCCGATGATTGCGGGAGGGGAGTTTACGGGCAACTGGTTCAACCTTCCGGCGCTCGTCGTGCTGCTCATCCTCACCTGGATTCTGGTCCGCGGCGTGCGCGAGAGCGCCAAGACCAACAACCTGATGGTGCTGATCAAGGTGGCCGCCATCCTGATCTTCGTGGTGGGGGCCGCGCGCGCCGTGCGCACCGAGAACTGGCATCCGTTCATGCCCAACGGGTTCCCCGGGGTGCTCACCGGCGCGGCTATCGTTTTCTTTACCTACATCGGCTTCGATTCGGTCTCAACGGCTGCCGAAGAGTGCAAGAACCCGCAGCGTGACCTTCCGTTCGGCATTGTGGCCAGCCTCATCATCTGCACGCTGCTGTATGTTGCGGTAGCGCTGGTACTGACCGGGATCGCCAAGTGGACCACGCTTGGCACGGCGGCGCCGGTGGCGGATGTGCTGAAACTGCTGGGCTACGAATCCATCCGTCGTTGGGTAGTGCTGGGGGCGCTGGTGGGAATGCTCTCGTCGCTGCTGGTCTTCCAGTACGGGCAAGCGCGCATCTGGTTCGCCATGTCGCGCGATGGGCTGCTGCCCGGGGCGTTTTCCAAGGTCCACGGCGTCCACCGCACCCCGCATATCAGCACCTGGGTGGCGGGATTGGTGGTGGGTATTCCCGCGGGTATCTGGGACATCGGAACCTTCGCCGACCTGGCTAACATCGGGACCCTGTTCGCCTTCATCGTGGTGTCGGTGGGTGTGATCGTGCTGCGCCGGACGCAACCGGGCCGTAAGCGCGGTTTCCGGATGCCGGGCGTGCCGTGGCTGCCCGCGATCTCGGTGGCTTCCTGCCTGGTGCTGATGATGAGCCTGCCGCTGGAGACCTGGGTGCGGTTTGTGGTCTGGCTCCTCATCGGGCTGGGGATCTACAATCTATACGGAAGCAAGCACAGTCAATTTGCATCATGAAACCTCTATTCCTGATTCTCGCCGCCGCACTGGCCGCCGTCCCGCAGACGCCTCACCAGCACCATCCGCCGGGTTCCGCGCAAGAGTACGCGCGCATCCTCGAAGATCCGGGGCGCGATGAGTGGCAGAAGCCACACGCCGTCATCGAGGCCCTGGCGCTCAAACCGGACGAGGTCATCGCGGATATCGGCGCGGGCAGCGGCTACTTCGCCCGACGCTTTGCGCGGCATGCGGGCAAGGTGTATGCGGTCGATATCGACGAGGGGCTGCTCGCGATGATCCGGAAAGACGCACCAGCGAACCTGCTGACGATTCTGGCCGCGCCGGACGATCCGCGCCTGCCCGACAAGTCGGTGGACACGATCTTCTTCTGCGACGTGCTGCACCACATCGACAACCGCGCCGCGTATCTGCCCAAGCTGCTCAAAGCCTTGAAGCCCGGCGGCCGCGTCGTCAACATCGACTTCTACAAGAAGCCGCTCGCGATCGGTCCCCCGTTGGCGATGAAGCTCTCTGAGGACCAGGTGATCGCCGAGTTCACGGCGGCGGGCTTCCATCTGGCGAAGCGACTCGATCTGCTCCCCTACCAGTACTTCCTGGTCTTTCAAAACCTAAACCTGGGGACAGTCACCATGTTTCCTCATTCGGGCGAGGAAACATGGTGACTGTCCCCAGGTTAATCTCTACCAGTAGGCCGGGATTGGAGTTGCGGGCCGTGATGCGTCCTTGGTGGATCTCGATGGCGCGGCGAGCGATGGCCAGGCCGAGGCCAACTCCGCCGCTCGAACGGCTGCGGTCGGTGTCCACGCGATAGAACGGGTCGAAGATGCGCGGCAGGTGCTCTTCCGAAACGCCCGGGCCGTAATCGCGCACGCGGACCGAGACGCCCGCGTCCTTCATGAGGCTGACCTCAACGGCCGTGTTGGGGGGCGCGTGGCGAATGGCGTTGCGGACCACGTTCTCGATCGCGCGGCGCAGCAATTCGGCGTCTCCGCGGACCTTGGCCGGCTGGTTGGCCGTCAATTCGAGCCGGCAGTCTTGCGCCTTGGCTTCCACGGAGCAGTCGTCGACCAGGTCGCGCAGCACCTCGTCCAGCCGGACCGGCTCCAGGCGCAGCGAAGCCGGGTCGCCCTCGGCACGCGTCACCTCGAGCAGTTCGCCCACCAATGAATTGAGGCGGTCGGCTTCCTTCTGGATGCGGTTCAGCGCGGCCTCGGATTCTTCGCCGGACCGCGCCAGCTCGACCGCGACGGCCAGCCGCGCCAGGGGCGAGCGCAGTTCGTGGGAAATATCGAGCAGCAGGCGGCGCTCCGCCGCGAGCAGCGTCTGGATGCGCTCCGCCATCTGGTCGAAGGTGCGCGCGAGCTGTCCCATCTCGTCGCGGCGCTGCGACTTCACGCGCGCCGTGAAATCGCCCCGGCCGAATCGCTCCACCGCTTTCTCCAGCCGCCGCAGTGGCGAGGTCAGGCGCACCGCCAGCACGTATGAGAGCAACACCACCACCGCGACGATCCACAGATACTGCGGCAAGAAGAACGAGAAGCCCGGCCGATCGACCGGCACGATCTGAAAGAACCAGTAGCGCCGGTCCTCGCTCTGGCGTGCGATGACCGCCGGCCGGAAGAGAAAGGCCCGCACCGGGCGGCCGACCTTTTCGATGAGGTCGCGGCGATCCGCTCCGCTCAGTAGATCGCGGCCCTGTGCGTCCGTGAGCACGCCCTGCGCCCGGAAAACACTGTGAAAGCGTTCGAGAAAGGCGGCCAGCGCTTCGCGCCCTCCCGTTTCGTAAGCGTGCCGGGCTTCCTCGCCCTGAAAGGAAAGCATGCGGCCCCAGAGGTGCTCGCGGCCGCGTGTCGCGCTCATGGTCGCCGAGGTGATGAACACAAACCCCGCCGCCGTGACCGCCATCACCGCCAGGAACCAGAGCAGGATCTTGCCGAACAGCGACTTCATGCGGCGGACCCCTCCTCCGGCGTGCGGCAGAACTGGTAGCCGACGCCGCGCACGGTCTTGATCAGCGTGCGGTTGAGCTCGAGTTTCTTCCGCAGATGGCTGATGTGCATGTCGATCGAACGCTCGAACGGCGAGGACTTGCGGTTGTAGATCGCCTCCGTCAAGTCGTCGCGGGACAGCCCCCGGCCGGCGGCGCGCATCAGCAGCTCCAGGATGTCGAACTCCAGCGTCGTCAGTTCCACGCGCCGGCCCTCGACGGTGACCTCGCGCGACCCGGGATCCAGGCTGACGCCGTCGACCTCGAGCCGGCCGCGCTCGGAGGCCCGCACCTCGGTACGGCGCAGAATGGCGCGGATGCGCGCCGCCAGTTCCCGCGGGTTGAACGGCTTGGCCAGGTAGTCGTCGGCCCCCAGCTCGAGCCCCACGATGCGATCCAAATCATCGGCGCGCGCGGTCAGCATCAGCACGGGCACCCGGCTCTGCTGGCGGAGCTGGCGCAGGATCTCAAACCCATCCATGCCCGGCAGCATCACGTCGAGCACCACCAGGTCCGATTCGCCGGCCGCCGCGCGCTGGAGCCCTTGCCGGCCCTCGTGTTCCACCTCGACCGAGAAACCCTCGCGCGTCAGGAATTCACTGAGCAGCGCGCCCAACTCCACGTCATCATCGATGAGCAGCACCCGCACGACACCGAATTTACCATGAGCGAGAAGGCTTGTGGCCAGTGGCTTGTGGCCTGTGGGTCCATCTGCGGTGCACCCGCTTCGCCCCGGAGGCGACAGCCGGTGCGCGGTTGTGGGATCTACAGGCCACAGGCCACATGCCAGCAGCTATTTCAACCGGCACAGCGGGTCGCCCACCACGATGTTCTGCCAGCTCAGCGCCGGGATCGCCAGGTAAAAGCTCTCCGCCAGGGTCCGGCCGTTCAGGTAGGCGGGCAGCAGAAAATCCGGGCGGGGCGTCAGGGCCAGATAGGGCTCGAAGACGTGCCCGCTCGCGCCGGTCGCTCCTTCGTGGATGAAATCCGCCGTGAGGCTCTGAGGAGACCCGGCGTAGAAGTGCGATGGATCCTCCCAACTGGTGATGTTCCAGTTGTCGGGCGGGCGCTTGAAGGTGCGCCCATCGGAGGAAACGAACTCGGTCGCGATGGCGCCCGGCAGCCAGCGGAACCCTGACAGCCGCCGCTTGCGATTGGGGTCGTTCGAGCCCCAGCCCGCGTAGCCGACCACGTCGCGCTGGTCGTAAAGCACCTTGGTCGAAGCATCGAAGATGACGCGGTCGGACGGCAGCAGGATGGCGGCGTTCCGCAGCCAGTCGTTGCCCGGAGCGTCGTCGTCCGCGCTGAGATCGATGACCACCTTCCCTTTGTTCGCCGCGGCCAGCGACCGGTCGATGATGCCCTTGACTTCATCCAAGTCGTAGGCCGCCAGCCGGCACACCAGGTACATCGGGAACTGGGGGTGACGGAAGGGCTCGTCCCTCCGGCCGAAGAACGGATTCGGCAGCGGTCCGCGAACCGGGTGCTTCGCGCCACGGAGGTCCTGGTAGAGCAGCGTCAACTCCGAATCGACGGAGGCCTGGTCGCCCTCCTTTCCCGACGAGCCGGTGATGCGCAGCGGCAGCCCCAGAGTGGTCGCCAGGTACAGGATCTTCTCCTCGAGATGGCGCGACTTGATGCAGGCGGCGAGCGGCGTGGCGATCGCTTGGTCGTACACGCCGCGCGATACCGTCTCGTCCTCCACCACCTCGAGGGCGCAGACATTGGCGGCGGGAATATGGCGCTTCTGGATGTAGTAGCTCGCGATCCCGCGCGAAACAGCCGAGGAGCGGTTTACCACCAGCAGCACGTTCTCCGGCCCATGACCCAGAGCGAGCGCGCCGAACGCCATGAGAGCCAGGACAGATCGATGCACGTGGCGTCCTAACGCAACGTCTTCAGGTATGCCACGACCGCCTCGGCATCCTGCGCGCTGAACTTGTACGACGGCATCGGCGGATCCGCCAGATGCCCACGCGGATCCAGGCTGGTCTGGAGGAACTTCCGCAAACCGCTTTCACCCCACGTCTTCCAGAGCGCGCCCCGCAGCGTGAGGTCCGGCGCGTTGGCGTTCCAATTCGGAATCGGATGAATCGGCTGAAACGTGAGGGCGGCGCCTTTCAGCAACCGCGACTGATCCGGCTCGCCGGTGGGCAGCATTGGAGTGTGGAAATCGCCACACAGGGCGACGTTCTCGACCAGATACTTGCCCCTTGCCGCCTGCCCGTCCTGAGCGTGGACCAGAGCCGCGAAAGCGAACATCAGCGTGAACATGCATCCCAGTTCGCAGCGCGTTTTCCCCATGCCCCAATGCTACAATCCGGGCGGAGGAAGGCGCAAGGAACGGCGCGCGGTCAGGTGTATACTTGTTTGCGGCCGGGTTGCGAGGGTTGTTGTGCGGCGTTCTCATGGGCTATATATTTGAGTGGGACCCGACGAAGGCGGAGTCGAACATCCGGAAGCACGGCGTAGGATTCGACGAGGCATCGGCAGTGTTCGGGGATCCGCTCTCGCTGCTCATGCCGGACCCGGATCACTCTATTGGCGAAGAGCGGCATCTTGTGCTGGGGACGTCGAATCGGCATCGGCTTCTGGTGGTGGCATTTGCCGAGCGACCCCCGCGCACCCGGCTGATTTCAGCCAGGCGGGCAGCGCCAAGTGAACGGAGGCGATATGAAGAGAAGGGTTAACCGTGGTAACGGGGAAGCCGACCGCGACACCATGCGCCCGGAGTATGATTTCTCTTCGGCCATCCGGGGCGTCACGGCAGCGAGGTACGCTCAGGGCTCCAATGTTGCTGTGATCGACCCCGAACTCCTGGACGTGTTTCCCGATGGCGCCGCGGTGAACCAGGCGCTGCGCGCTCTCGCGCCGGTTCTTCGACAACAACGCCGGGCGGGGACGAAGCGGAAAAGCGCCTGACGGGAGCCCCAGCCACCGGTTAGGGTTGGCCCCGACTGAGCGGCGAGATACTCGATGAATCCTACTCTCTTTGAGCGCCTTGCGCTTTCCCTACCGGCGCCCTGGATTGACGGCGCTGACCGCGAGTTGGCCTCCTTTGCTAACCGCATGCTCGGTCTTGCCGTGGACCAGTTCAACGATGCACTCGTCGCGTGTATCATGTTCAAGCCCATCCCAGTTGACGACGTGAGACGGCGCGCTGCGGACGTACTTGACGCTTGGACAAAGGAAGACCCAGTGGAAACTCGTGTTCGTATCCTGTACGCAAGATCCTACGTCGAGTCGCTCGACAGGTTGAGAGCGTTCGTCAAGGTTCTGTCGGACCAGCCAGGCATCCCAGCAGAGGCCAAGGCCGCTTGCGAGATCTTCCTTCAGCAGTATGGCAGGATACGCGACATCCGAAACTCATTGCAGCACATTGAGGAGCGGGCCCAGGCGAAAGGCCCCGGCGGCAGGAAACTAGCCGGACCGATCCTGGACCTAGGATCGCTGATGAACGACCGCTGGTTCGGAATCACCACGGGCGAGAACCAGCACATACGGGTGGAGATCTCGGAGCAGTTCCTCAAGGATGTCCGGTCCGCCCTTCTCAGGATCGTTTGGTCATTTCAGTGGATTCACGTGGGGAATACCCGCGTGCTGCCTCCCGAGGGGGCGGATGCCTGACAAGCGGTCGGAACAGAGTTAGCGCGAACCCTTGCGTGGCCGTCGTGGCGGCTCGGGCTCGGCCAGCGAGAATTGCAGCTTGCGCTCGATCGCCTCGATGCGGTCCAGGCGAACCGTGACCTGGTCGCCGATCGAGAACTCCCGCCGGGTGCGGTCGCCGACGATCTTGCGCGTGTTTTCCTGATAGTTGAAGCGGTCTCCGGGCAGCGTCTCGATGGGGACCAGCCCCTCGACGAACAGCTCCTCGAGTTCGACGAAGAAACCGAACCGGGTGGTCGAGGTGATGAGCGCCTTGAACTCCTCGCCCACGCGCTCGGCCATGAACTTCACTTTCTTCCACTCCACCAGCTCGCGTTCGGCGTCGGCGGCGCGGCGCTCCGATTGCGAGCACTCCTCCGCGACTGTGCCGAGCGCGCCGGGCGTGAGCGCGGACGGGCTGCCGCCGGGCAGGGTCGAGCGAAGCACGCGATGGACGATCAGGTCCGGGTAGCGCCGGATGGGCGAGGTGAAATGGGTGTAGGTTGCGGCCGCCAGCGCGAAGTGCCCCACGTTCTCGGCGCTGTAGCGCGCCTGCTTCAGCGAGCGCAGCATCAGGTAACTCAGGATGCGCTCCTCGGGCTTGCCTTCGATCCGCTCGACCAGGCGCTGATAGTGGCGCGAGGAGACCGCCAGACTCGGCTCGGCGAGCACGATGTCGCGCCGCACTTTGCTGCCGTCGCGCCGCCGGTCGACCACCGAGAACTTCTTGACGGGAATCGCGCCGATGCCCAGCGAATGGCCGAAGTGCGCGGCGATCTCCTCGAATTCCATCACGCGCCTTGGGTCGGGCTGCTCGTGGATGCGGAAGATGGAGGGTATTTCGGACTGCTCGAGGTGGGACGCCACCGCCTCGTTTGCCGCCAGCATGAATTCCTCGATGATGTGGTGGGCGATGTTGCGCGGAGCGCGCCGGATGCCGGCCATTTCGCCGCATTCGTCGAACTCGATCAGCGGCTCGGGCAGGTCGAAGTCGATCGATCCGCGGCGGGCGCGCCGGCGATTCAGCACCAGCGCCAGCTCGCGCATCAGCTCGAAGCGGCCCGCCAGGTTGGCATAGCGCTCGCGCTGGCCCGGATCGCCTTCCAGCACCAGGTGGACGTTGGTGTAGGTCATGCGCTCGATGCTGCGGATGACCCCGCGCACGAACTCCTGCGAGACCACGTCGCCGTGGTGATCCAGTTCGAGCAGCACCGAAAGCACCAGCCGGTCCTGCCGCGGCGTAAGCGAGCACAGCTCGGTGGACAGCTCGAGCGGCAGCATCGGGATGGCGCGGTCCGGGAAATAGACGCTGGTGCCCCGCAAGCGGGCTTCCGTGTCGATCGGCGTGCCCGGCCGCACATAATGGCCGACGTCGGCGATATGCACGTGCAGCAGATAGTTCCCGTTCGGCGCCTTATCCACCCAAACGGCGTCGTCGAAGTCCCGCGCCGTTTCGCCGTCGATGGTCACCACGTCCATGCCGCGGAAATCCGTGCGGCCCGCCAGTTCGCCGGCGCGGATGGCGCTCGAGAAGCTCTGCGCCTGCTCCATCACCTCGGGCGGGAAGTGGTGCGAAAGGTGGTGCTTGCGAATGATGATCTCGACGTCCACGCCGAAATCGTCGGGGTAGCCCAGGATCTCGGTCACGCGCCCGATCGCGTTGCTGCGCGCCTCGGGGAACTCGAGCAGCTCGACGTTGACGATCATGCCGTCCAGGTCCGCGGCCGCGGTGATCTCCAGCGGACGCGCCCCGATGCGGTCGCCGCTCCCGCCGCGCGCAGGCGTCTCCAGTCCAGGGGGGATTTCGATCCACTGCTGGATGCGCTCGTCGTGAGGGACGACGAAGTTGCCGTTGACCCGGACGCGGAACTCGCCGACGCAGGTGAGGTGCGCGCGGCCGAGGATTCGCACGATCTCGCCCTCGGCCCGGCCGTCGGCATTCATGCGCGCGATGCGCACCAGCACGCGGTCGCCGTGCATGGCCTTGTCCGCCGAGCTGGGCGGCAGGAAAACGTCGCCGCGAACGCCTTCCAGGGGGCGATCGGGAACCACAAAACCGTAGCCGTCGCGGTGCATCTGGATGCGGCCCGCGGCGAACTCGCGGGTCTGGCTGGTGGCAACGTACTGCCCGCCGCGCAGCTCCACCAGGTCGCCGTTCGCGGCCAGCCGCGCCAGGGTGGACTCGAGTTCCTCGCGCGACGAGCCGCGGGCGCCCAGCTCGCGGACCAGTTGCTTGAAACTTGCGCGCGCGTGCGGCAACCGAGTGATGTGCTCGAGCACCGCCGCGGAGTCCATCTCTACACTTAAGCACAACGGAAACAGAACGGGGTGGGGCAGACCATCGCGTTCCGTGGTCTGCCCAGTTGGCAGACGACGCAAATCGATCGTCTGCCCCACCCACTTTTCGCTCACATTTGCGGCGAGACGTAGCGCACGAACGCGAGGTCCGCCAGCTTCGCGAGGTTTGCGATGGGCAGACGGCCGATGATCATCTTGGCCGTCTTCGGCTCGAACACCACCTCGAAGCCCAGTTGCTTGAGTATTGCCATCGTCTGAGGTGAGGTGTCGGTCAGCCAGATCTGGATCTCGGCCTTGCCGTTCTTGATGAACCGCGCTTCTTGCGCAGTCAGCGGAACCGACCCGTTCTTCATGCGCTCAATGACGGCAACCAGCGAGGGATGCAGCTTGGAGGCCAGGCGCTGGCGCTCTTGCTCCTTGGGAGAGAGTTGGCGCGCGTCTGCGCTCACGGTGATGGACTCCGCAACCTGAGCCATTGGCCGCATCGATGGCTGCGGCATCGCCATCGGCGCGTTGAAGGCGCCGACGGATCTCCGCGTCACGGACCCGGCGCGGGCCATCTCGCTCTTGTCCTTGCCGAAGACCCCCTCGTAACTCACGCCCTCCGGCATCTCCACCGGCACCTCGACGCGGCGCGGCTGGCCGCCGTCGGTGACGGTCATCTCCTCGACCGCTACGAAGGAAGTGAACTGGGTCATCAGCCGGTAGTCCAGCCCGAGCTGGGTAATCGCATCGCGAAGATCCGTGCGCGTGTTGCCGGATTGGATTCCGTTGTAGTCCTGCCCCATCAGGTCGTCGATGCGGGTGCGCGCCCACAGCGAGGCCAGCACGTCGTGCTGCGGTTCGGAAGCGGGCAGATCGACGCGCAGCTCGCGCCAGAACTCACGCCCCGCCATGCGGCCCCTCAGGCGCACGACCCCGCGGCCCGGCGCGGTGTAGCGGCCGTGAATGACGACCGGCTTGGCGCCGAACAGATCGGGGATCCGTCTCGGGTAAATGTCGGTAACCGCGAGGCCCCCCCAGTCGATGCCGATGTCGGTGAGCAGCGGGTTGCGCACGCGTTCGTGGAAGCGGCGCGCGGCGGCGGAGCCGTCGTCATTCAGCCCGACGTACTCCACTTCGCCCCGCCCGCACTGCGCCATTTTGTCCAGCAGGAAACGGTTCACCGAGCTGCCGATTCCAAAGGCGAAGACGCGCGCGTTCTGGTGCTTCTGCACTTCCGCGATGATCTCCATGTCGTTGCCGACGTAACCATCGGTCATGAAGCACACGATGCGGACGTGCTTCTGTGAATCGGAGGGATCGAGCGCGGCGCGGATGGCCTTCATCATCTCGGTGCCGCCGCTGCCGTGCCGGCCGGCCAGGAACTCCTGGGCCCGGCGCAGATTGTCGGGCGTGGCGGGAACCGGCTCGGGGAACAGAATGCTGGTGTCGCCGGAGAACGTGATGAGGTTGAAGGTGTCCTGCGGATAGAGGTTGGCGAGCGCAAGCTTCATCGTTTCTTTCGCTTTCTCGATGGGGAAGCCCGACATCGAGCCGGAGGTGTCCAGCACAAACACCAGCTCCTTCGGGGAGACCTCCTGGACGGTGACTCGCTCGGGCGGCTGGAGAATCAGGGTGAAGAAGCCGCCGCGCGCGGCGCGGTGCGCCAGGATCGCGTCGGTGATCTTGCGGCCCGCGACGTCGTACTTGAGGATGAAGTCCTTGTTCGGCAGGACATCCTTGTCCTTCAGGCGGACGATGGCCGCGTGCAGATTGGGCCGGTCGATGGCGACCTCGTGAGTGGCGCAGGCCAGCGAATCGATGGGCACGCCGGCGTCGAGCGTGACTTCGATGGAGATGTCGTGGCCGGCGCGTGTGCCGGGCGGTGTGACCGGCGGCGTGATGCGCGAGGCGTCGGGGACGCGATTGGTGTCCGGCGCCCAGCCGCCGCCTTGCCTGCCGATCGGCTGGCCGGGGATGTAGCGCGGTCCCACCACCATCGGGAACGAGAACTCATACGTGCCGTCCTCGTACTTCAGCGTCTCGACGTAGCTGATGGTGATCTTCACCTGCTCCCCGGGCATGATGTTGGCCACCGACTGCGTGAAGATGTTGGGCCGTTCCTGGTCCAGCAGCCCGGCGACGTGCCCGGCGGCGCGGGCCGCTTCGTAGATCGCCCGCGCTTCCTCGCGGCGCTTGATCTTGCCCTTGACCAGGCGGCTGCCCACCAGCATGGTCATGTCGTCGACAGCCGAGTTCTGCGGCAGCGGAAAGGTGTAGACGGCTTCGATCTTGTCTTTGAAAGGATTCGTGAATTCCTGGGTGACCGTGACGCGGGCCAGGAAGCCGCTGATCTCCGCTTTGACATCGGTGTGTTTGAGCGGGCAGGCGGCTTGCGGCTGGCCCTTCGAGTCCAGGCTGATCAGCGATCCCTGCGTGAGGCGGTTGGGAGCGGCGGACAAAATGGCGCCGGCAAACAGCGCGCAGGTGGCGAAGCGGTGAAGAGATTTCATGAATTCCTCCATTTCGCTGGGGATATGCCCCGGCCGGGAGATTCCTTTCAGGGCTTGTTACCGGCGGCTGAGATCGATCTGGACGTCGACGCGGTCGTCCGGTTTGGCGGCGCCTTTCGCACGGCCGTCGAGCATAAGCTTTCGACCCGGAGACAGCGCGGTGATCGGCTCGCGGGAGAGGACGACGTTCAGCAACCGGTCCCCGGGCTGCGGTTTGACCAGGTAGGAGACTCCGGGCGCGGCCTGGGTGGCAAACAGAACCCCGCGGCTGTTGTTGACGTAGAGGTAGCCGGCCTGATTGGTCGTCAGAGACACGCGGACCTGCGCGCCGGCCGCCAAGGGGGCTTCGTGGTCCTGTTCGGCGAACTTACCGTTGGCATCTTTGGTGAGGATTCTGTAGCGCACCTGGAGCGGGGCAGCGCGCTCCTCTTTCGCCACCATGCCGAAGGCCGGGAGCTGTGCCTTCTTCTGGTCCTTCGCCTCGATTCGAAGGGCGGGCGCTTCCGACTCCACGACAATTGACTCGGCGGTACTCTGCCGGGCGACACGGCTCTTGTCGCTGCCGGCGCCCACGGTTGCAGCCTGCTGTCGCGAAGACTGGGGAGGGGGCTGCTGCTGATCGTGAGGCCCGCCGGCATTCATTGCCGGCGCTGCTGGCGGGGCCGCATTCTGAGCGACCGCGGCAGGGATTGGTGGCGGCTGCGGGGCGCCCAGCCGGTCGGCAGCCATCACCGGCGGGGAAAGCTCCCTTGCCGTGGCCGGCGCATCGAAACGGCGTGCCAAACGGGTTGCCTCGCGCCGCGGCCGCTCGGAGGGAGCGGCGGCCGTGACGGAAGGCGCGGGCGCTGCCGCGGCCGGCGCCTGCTGCCGGGCCATTTCGAACTCGGGTTTGGGCGAATGGACCCGCAGCACCACCACGGCGAGCACGGTGGTAGCCGCCAGTGTCCCGGCCAGCGCCCAGGCTTGCGGCCGCCGCATCCAACCGGCCAGCCGCGCAATCAGCCCTTGCGGCTGCTCCCGGAGGGCCTGCTCGACTTGGCGGCGGCAGTTCGGATCCTCGAGCAGTTCCTTCAGCGCTTCCTCGCCGGCCAGCGCCTCGAACAGCTCCTGGTCGGAGAGCGCGGCCTCGAACAGCGCCCGCCGCTCTTCCTCGGTGAGCGTGCCGGTGGCGTATCCGCCGAGCAGCTTCTCGATGTCTTCGCGCCTCATGTTTGCTTCTCCCAGGCGCCCCCCATGGACTCCAGAAGCAGCTTGCGGCAACGGAAGTCCCAGGTATAAATCGTGTTAATGGAGCCGGCGCCCAGCAAGGCCTGGATCTGCGGAAACGTTTTTCCCTCCAGTTTGAGCCGGAACAGTTCCTTGCAGCGCGCACCCATGCGGGCGATGGCCGCCGTGAGGCGCTGGGTGGTCTCTTTGCGCACGAGAAGAGTCTCCGGAGTCGGGTCGGGATCGGCCAGCGGGAACTCCTCGGCGGCGACCTGCGTGTACTCCCCCCGGCGATGCGATTTCCGGATCTGGCTCATCATCTTGAACCTCAGGATGCGCAAGCAGAGGGGGAGCAGGTCCTCCCACCGCTCGACCTGCCGGTACTTCTCGTGCAACAGCAGCAGCACCTCCTGGGCCAGGTCCTCCGCGGCATCCCTCGATATACGAGATGCCGCGAAGGCCACGATCCTTTCACGCAGGCGGGAGAGTACCTGTTCCCTCTCGGGCTCCACGCGCGTCGCCGCTGGCTGCGTGTCCATGGCCGCCGTTCAAGCCAATGATACTAGGAATTGACGATTGATGATTTTGTCATTGACGATTTTGTGGGAGTCCACCGGCAGCACAGCAATCGTCAATGACTCAATCGTCAATCGTCAATCTCCCGTAGTATCCTTAAGGTTCCCATGACCCTGACCACCATTCGTCTGGAAGTGCCCGAGAACGGCAACCTGATTCTCGGGCAAACCCATTTCATCAAGAGCGTGGAAGATCTCTACGAGGCCATCGTCAACACGGCGCCGCAGATGAAGTTCGGCATCGCCTTCAACGAGGCCTCGGGCGCCTGCCTGATTCGTGCCGAGGGCAACGACGAGGACCTGAAGCAGCTCGCCGTCCGCCACGCTGGCTCGATCGGCGCGGGCCACTTGTTCGTCATCGCCCTGCGCGAGGGCTACCCCATCAATGTGCTGGGCCGCATCAAGGACGTGCCGGAAGTGTGCGCGATCTTCTGCGCCACGGCCAACCCGGTCGAGGTGGTGGTGGCCGAGACCGAGCAGGGGCGGGGCGTGCTCGGCGTGATCGACGGCTCCTCGCCCCAGGGCGTCGAGGGAGACCAGGACGTTGCCTGGCGGCACGGCCTGCTGCGCAAGATCGGCTACAAACGGTGAACCGCATGTCAGACCAGGAACGGACCTTCGGATTCAACACCCGCGCGTTGCACGCCGGGTATCGGCCGGAACCCACGACCGGCGCCCGCGCGGTGCCCATCTACCAGACCACCTCGTTCGTCTTCGAAGACAGCGACCACGCCGCCGCGCTGTTCGCCCTCCAGAAGTTCGGCAACATCTACACGCGCATCATGAACCCGACCACCGCGGTCCTGGAGGAGCGGGTGGCGTCGCTCGAGAACGGCGTCGCGGCGCTGGCGATGTCCAGCGGGCAGGCGGCGCAATTCATCGCCTTGTCGAGCCTGCTCGAGTGCGGCGACGAGATGGTGGCCGCGTGCACGCTCTATGGCGGCACCTACACCCAGTTCGACGTCAGTTTCCGCAAGCTGGGCTTTGCCGTGAAGTTCGTCGAGCCGGACGACCCGGAGAACTTCCGCAAGGCGATCACGCCGAAGACCAAGTGCCTCTACGGCGAGACCATCAGCAACCCGCGCGGCAATGTGCTGGACATCGAAGCGGTGGCCCGCATCGCGCACGAGCACAGAATCCCGCTGGTGATCGACAACACGTTTGCGACTCCCTACCTGTGCCGCCCCATCGACTTCGGCGTTGACATCGTCGTCCACTCGCTGACCAAGTTCATGGGCGGCCACGGGACCTCCATCGGCGGCATCATCGTCGATAGCGGCAAGTTTCCCTGGCCCGAGGGAAACTTCCCGCAGTTGACCCAGCCCTCGCCCGCCTACCACGGTATGAAGTACTGGGAGACGTTCGGGAACCTGGCCTACATCATTCGCGCGCGCGTGGAAGGGTTGCGCGACATGGGCACCTGCATGAGCCCGTTCAACGCCTTCCTGTTCCTGCAAGGCATCGAGACGCTCGGGATGCGCATGGAGCGGCACGTGGCCAACGCGTCGGCGGTGGCGAAGTTCCTGGAAGCGCACAAACTGGTCCGGTGGGTGAAGTACCCGTCGCTCCCCTCGAGCCCGTACTACCAACTGGCGCAGAAATACCTGCCCAAGGGCGGTGGTGCGATCTTCTCCTTCGGGATCCAAGGCGGCTATGAGGCGGGCCGGAAGTTCATCGACAGCGTGAAGCTGTTCTCGCACCTGGCCAACGTCGGCGACGCGCGCAGCCTGGTGATCCATCCCTCCTCGACCACGCACCAGCAGTTGAAGCCCGAGGAGCAGGAGGCCGCCGGCGTCACGCCCGACATGGTACGCCTCTCGATCGGCCTGGAGGACCTCGACGACATCCTTTGGGACCTGGACCAGGCGCTCGAGAAATCGCAGGGGTGAGGGGAGGTCTTGAACGCCGTGAATCTGCAACGAGTGTTTGTCAGTTCCGTGGTCAAAGAGTATGAGGACCGGCGCCGTGCCGCTCGCGAGGCGATTCTCGAGGCCGGCCTGCGGCCGGTCCTGGCGGAGGACCAGGCCGCCGCGCGCCCCGCGCCACCGCGCGATATCGTCCTCAACGAGGAACTATTCTCCTGCGACGCAATTGTCGGGATCTACGGTCACCGCTATGGCTGGGTCAACCCAGGGAACGGGCTCTCGCCCACCGAAGAGGAGTACGACTGGGCCCGGAAGAACTGGAAGCCCATCTACGCGTTTATCGATCGTATGGGGTCGCAGCCTGCCGAGGCAAAGCAGCTAAAGTTTCTTGGGAAGGTCCAGAACTGGGATACGGGAGTCAGCCGTGGCGAGTTCCGGTCGCTAGCGGATCTGAAGACGAAGATCAAGGAGGCGTTGACTCTCTCGGATTCCTCACCCCGCTTCCGCGCCTTCCTGACAAACGTGCTCGCGGCCTCCCTGCGCGAGGGTTACCGCGAACTGGCCGAGAGCCGTCTGCCGGTATTCGCGCTGCTGCTGTACAAACCACCCTCCACGATCCCGATGATGTACGACCCCCATAAGGTGATCGCCGTCATCGATGCGGACCGCTATGACCATAGTCAGATCGGACGCACTTTCCCCCTCTGGAAGCAGACCCTGAGCGACTTCTTCCAAGAGAGCACTTGGTCTGAGCACGGCGTAGAAGCGTGCCTGGTGGTGGTAGCGGACCGTGACACCACCGGTCTGGCCTCCATTCCGATGCCCCACGAACGCTCGGCGCGATTTGGGGGCTACTACGGAGTTCGGGTAGCCCTGCCCACCCACCACGTCGACAAGAGCGATCTGCGGCTCAAGGATCGCAGTGTTCAGGTCTTCTTCATTGAACCCATCCTGGAACCGGCGCTGACCAAGCTGGCGCGTTAGGATGTGGGGCAGACGATCGCATTGTGTCGTCTGCCGGCCTCGCAGGCCACGGAAAACGACGGCCTGCGCCACAGCCCAAGTTAACCCACGAAGACGGCATGTACTTCCGGTTCACACTGTTCGACTCGGCGACCCTGGGCGGGATGCTGCGATCCGGGCCCGCTTCCGCTACCGGATCGAGACCACGTGGCTGCTGTACTACGTTCCCAGCGCACTCTACGGGCTGGCGTCTCGAGCTTCGCGAACCCTGCGGATACGGGCGCCGAGCGGGGCCAGCTTCTCCTCGATCCTCTCATAGCCGCGATCGATGTGATAGACGCGATCGATCACCGTCTCACCGGTGGCCACCAGGGCGGCCAGCACCAGGGAGGCGCTGGCGCGCAGGTCCGAGGCGAGGACGGCCGCCCCGGTCAGTTGCGATGGGCCCGTCACGATGGCCTGCCGGCCCTCGAGCCGGATGTTGCCGCCCATGCGCACCAACTCGAGGGCGTGCATGAAACGGTGCTCGAAGATGGTCTCGGTGATGAGGGAGGCGCCCTGCGCCTGCGTCATGAGAGCCATATACTGCGCCTGTAGGTCGGTGGCGAAGCCGGGATGCTCCTCGGTAGTCGCATCCACCGCGCGCAGCGGACCTGGGGCGGATACGCGCAGCGAGGTGGGGGAGACCTCGACGACTTCGGCGCCCGCCTGCCGCAGCTTGAGAATCAGCGCCGTCAGGTGTTCCGGCACGCAATCGGCAACCACCAGTTCCCCGCCGGTGATGGCAGCGGCAATGAGGAAGGTGCCTGCCTCGATGCGGTCGGCAATGATCGTGTGCTCGGCGGCGTGGAGACGGGCCACGCCGCGGATGCGGATGGTGGAGGTACCGGCGCCCTCGACTTGGGCGCCCATCTTGACGAGCAGGTCCGCCAGGTCGCCGACTTCCGGCTCGCGGGCGGCGTTCTCGAGCAAGGTCTCGCCGTCGGCCAGGACGGCGGCCATCATGAGGTCTTCGGTGCCGGTGACGCTGATCCGGTCGAAGGTGTAAGCGGCGCCGCGGAGGCCGTCGGGCGCCTCTGCCTCGACGTAGCCGTGCTCCTGGCGGATCCGGGCGCCGAGCTGTTCGAGGCCCGCCAAGTGCAGGTTGATGGGACGCGTACCGATGGCGCAGCCGCCGGGCAAGGAAACGCGGGCGCGGCCGGCCCGCGCCAACAGTGGTCCGAGCACCAGGCTGGAGGCGCGCATGGTTTTCACCAGCTCGTAAGGGGCTTCCGGCGACACAATCGATCGCGCTTCGACGCGGAGGGCGCGGGACTTCAACTCCAGTTTCGCGCCGATCCTGCGCAGGAGCTTCCCCATGGTGACGATGTCGCGCACGGCTGGAATCCGGTGCAGGATGACGGGTTCCTCGGTGAGCAGGCAGGCGGCCAGCGCCGGCAGCGCGGAGTTCTTCGCACCGCTGGTCGAGACCTCGCCTTGGAGCGGGGCGCCGCCCCGAATGACGAACCTATCCATTCTTCAGTGCCTCGGAGATCCGCCCGCCGGCCTCGCGGAGCCGGACCTCCGCCTCCTCGCGGCTGACGCCCAGGCGGGCCATGGCGATCGCCACCTTCACTCTATCACCCGCCCCTTCGAGCAACTCCGCGGCGCGCCGGCCATCGACCCCGGCGGCCTCGGCGACGATGCGCCGCGCCCGGTCGGTCAGTTTGGTGTTCGTGGGCTGGACATTCACCATCAGGTTGCCGTAGACGTGCCCGAGGCGGATCATCACCGTGGTGGAGAGCATGTTGAGCACCAGCTTGGCGGCGGTGCCCGCCTTCATGCGGGTCGAGCCGGTAAGGATTTCCGGCCCAGGCAGCGGCTCGATAGGGATCTCGACGGCGCGAGAGAGCTCCGAGGCGGGGGTGCAACTGATCCCGATCGTGAGAGCCCCCAGTTCGCGCGCCTTCGCGACAGCGCCCAGCACGTAGGGCGTGCGCCCGCTGGCCGTGATCCCGACCAGGACGTCGCCCGCGTTGAAGCCGCGCTCGAGCAGGTCGCCGGCGCCGAGCGCCGGGTCGTCCTCGATCGCCTCCACGGCGCGGGACAGAGCGCGCTCCCCGCCCGCGATCATGCCCTGAACCAGTTCCGGCGGCACGTTGAAGGTGGGAGGACACTCGACGGCATCCAGCACGCCCAGGCGGCCGCTGCTGCCGGCGCCGATGTAGAACAGCCGGCCGCCGCGCCCGAGGCGCTCCACCACCGCCTCGACCGCCTGGGCAATGCGGGGGATTTCGAGGCCCACCGCCTCAGCCACCTTGTGGTCCTCCGCGTTGATAATGCGCAGGATGTCCTCCGGGGGAAGCGCGTCGATTCCCTCCGAGGTGGGGTTGCGTTGTTCGGTCAGCAGCATGTGCAGCATGACGCCGCCTCGACTGCGGGCTAATGGCCCTTCCAGCCTCAGGACCAGCCCCCTGAGCCCGGGAGCTCCCGCGACCTACCATCTTAATCGAGGAACGCGTGGCCTGGAAGGACGGTCCTGGGAGGGGTCGCGAACTTCCGGCGCCCTTCGTGTTTCGGAGTGCTCTCAGGCGCTGAAGGAGCTGCCGCAGCCGCAGGTGGAGCGGACGTTCGGGTTGTCGAACTTGAACCCGGAACCCTCGAGCGCCTCGACGTAATCCACGCTGGCGCCGTCCAGGTACAACATGCTGGCCTGATCGATGAACACCTTCAGGCCGTCAAAGTTGTAGGTCTTATCCAGGACGTTGGGATTGTTCTCGAAAGCCATGGAATAGTTGAAGCCCGAACAGCCACCGCCGACCACGGCGATCCGCAAGCCGGTGGGCTTGGGGTCCTGCGAGTCCAGGATCTCCTTGACCTTGCCGATAGCGCGATCCGTGAGTTGAATCATAGGGCGTACTCCCAGTTTATCAGGAACTGTCTTTCCCTCGGTAGATTCTACCTCCGACGGGGGAGCCGTTTCCACCTGACGCCAGGTGCGCCGGCCGTCACCAGCCGGCGCCGGGGATCGGGTGCGGTCCAGCACGACAGCCCCGCTCTGGCGGGGCGAGCGGAGAATCTGGTAACTTGATCCTGACGGCCCGGGCAGCCAGCCGGCCCGTGCGGAGCCGGACAAATCGCTGAAACCATTGAGGCCTCGTTCACGTCGGAACGGTGTATGGGCAGCTTGAGCGGGGCTCTCCCGCTTCCCGCGTCGGGCGAGGCCAGCGCAGCGAAGAGGAGAGTGGACTACAAGAGCAGCGAAGAAGCCGCCCTGGTACAACGCGTCCAGGTCGCGGATGAGATGGCTTTCCGCGAGATCGTGGAGCGTTATCAGTCCAAGGTGTTTTCCATCATCTACGGCATTCTCCGGAACCACAACGACGCGGAAGACATTGCCCAGCAAGTGTTTACAAAGGTTTACTTCTCGATCCGGAGTTTTGACTTCCGAAGCTCGCTGCTCACCTGGATCTACAAAATCACGGTCAACGAGTGTTACGACTATCTGCGCAAGAAGAAGGTCCGGAGGCTGGTCTATGAAAGCGACTTCAGCAAAGAGGACGCCTTGCGCGTGGAGAACTCCGAGCCGGCCCGGGACCAGAGGCCCGCGGTTGACGTTACTCTCGCCCAGCGGGATCTCGCCATGAAGTTGCTCGCCCGGTTGCCGGAACAGGAGCGAACGCTGCTGCTCATGAAGGAAGTCGAGGGCCATTCCGTGGAAGAACTGGCGGAGCTGACCGGAATCAATGAGAATACGATTAAGGTGAAGTTGTTCCGCGCCCGCCAGAAGCTGCTGAAGGTAGCGCAGCGGCTGAGCCGGACGCGGGGACTGGCGACGGCTTAGCGGAGACCGCCGCCGGTGACGAGAGAAAGCGGACTTGAGATCCGCGGCCCCTCCCGGGAGGGAGGGTGGTTGAATTGGAATTGAGGGAAACAGTATGCATGGGCTCATCAGGGAATACCTGGAGGAAGGGCTTCTAGGCGTTCCTGGCAAGCAGGCTCCCGTTGAGGTTGAGCAGCATCTGCGCGGTTGCGAGGCCTGCCGGGACGAGTTGAATGGGATGCGGGAGCAGACCCGTCTCCTGCGGACGCTTCAAGTTCCGGATCCACCGGAGCAGGCGCCGGGCTTTTACGCGCGGGTGCTGGAACGCATCGAAGCGCGGCGGACCGGCTCGATCTGGAGCGCGTTCCTGGATCCGGTTTTCGGCCGGCGCCTCGTCGCGACGTCCTTGGCGCTGATGGTCCTCCTGGGAGGCTACCTGGCATTCACCGAAACCAGCGCTGCGCCTCCCGCCACCGCCGTAGCGATCATCGCGGTCCAGGATCATCCACCTGGACTGGGAGAGGACCGGCAGCGAGACCGCGATACCATGCTGGTCACGCTGGCTACCTATCACGAATAAGCGGCGATGACCTCGGCACAGACGACCTCGTGGCGGAACCGGCGTGTTCTGCTTCCTCTTTTCATCGTCTTCCTTTGCGGCGTGATCGCAGGGGCGCTGGGCGCCCACCGCTGGATGCACCACTCGCCGCCGGAGCCGTCCTGGAAAGAAAGCGGCAAGGAGATCGCCCTCGAGCGGTTGAAGAAGGAACTGAATCTCACGGCGGCGCAGAGCGAGCAACTGGAGACCATTCTGGACGACTTCTTCACTTACTACCACACGCTTCAGGCGCAGTTGGATGACGTTCGAGCCAGCGGCAGGCAGCGGATCTTGCGCGTGTTGAACGAGGAGCAGAAGCGCAAGTTCGAGAAGCTCTTGAACGAGATCCACGAGAGACGGCTGCGCTGAGCGATTGGTGTGGGTGCGCGACAAGAAAGCGGAGCGGCCGCGCACGTGCTTGACTCTGCCGAAACGTCCGAGCGTGCCGCTGCGCTCGGAATGAGGAATCGCGGGCATCCACAGAAATGTCGCGCACCCGATTGGTGTTGTCTTCCCGCCGGGTTGGTGGTATTCTGAGAGCGAACGTGGATTGATTTAGGGCCTCATGGGGCCCGGCTAATTGCAACCACGCAAAAAAGTGCTAAAGGCGGATCGGTCTGATGGAAGTCGCGACCCTGTGGCCTTTGGCCCAGGGTTTTTTGTTTTGGGGCCGATTGCGCTTACTAAACACAGCGTCATAAGTAATTGCGTATGCTTGAGAAGTGTGCTCTCATGGAGACATGAGACCACTCGGCATCGCGGACTCGGCAACCATCGTTCTCGGCTTGCAGGATGAGATCCGGC
>JBEKMO010000192.1:0-9467 GCA_050008465.1 Bryobacteraceae bacterium | reverse complement strand
AATCGAAGTGCGTCGCGATATGCACCACCCGGTTTCGGCGGCTCCGCAGATCGTTCTCGAAGGTGTCGCGCGTGAAGTCTCCGTCCATGCGGATGGCTCCTGACAGCGGAGCGCCTCCGGTCTCCACCTGCCTGAAAATGCCGTGCAGCTCTTCCGCCACCGACGGCAGCGCGCGGAACCCCGCCTTCGCCAGGGACACGCCGAATCCCTCCCCCTGCCACGCCCCTTGGGACGGTTCGGCCAGCCGCGCCAGGCTGGCCGGCGTGATCAGCGAGTTGCGGAACCGCTGGACCAGGTACTGCTTGCCGTCGTGCAGCGCCGCAATGGGCACGTAGCGTAGCGTGCTGTCGATCGACCACATGATGGTGCGGGCGTGTATCGCCTCCAGATCCTCCCGCAAGCCCGGCGGGAACACGATGTGGTACAGCTCTTGCGCCAGCGGCAGCGGATCGGAAGCCGGATTCTGCAACGCCTGCCGGAACGCGAAGATCTTCCGGTTCAGATCCGCCTGCCGGATCGGCGTGGTGTAGGCCTTGCGGGCTCCGCTGGTCACCAGCATGGCCATATACTTGTCCGGCATCACCAGCGTGTAGATGGCCACCACGTCCGCCCCCAGCTTCTGCAAAACGTCTTGCAACCCCTCGGCTTCCTTGAACTCATCGACGCGTTTGCTCAGACCGGAATTGGCAGCAAAGTCCTTCTGCTGGTCGTCCAAGAAGCGCTGCAGCACGATGTTGGCGGACTCCAAATCGTGATTCAGCCGGTGGGACTCGGCGAGTTCGGAGTCGGTCAGGCCGCTTGCATTGCTCTTGGCCAGCAGCTCCGCCTGACGCTTCCCGATCACGACGACTTTATCGACGATCTGGTCATACCGATCCACAGCCTTCTTTTCGAAATCGAGCAACGTCGCCGAGCGCAGTTTGTCGGTCACTGAGTCGCGGCGGATGAAGTCGGCGGCTTCTTTGTCTTTGAGCAGATTCAACACTTCCTCGGCCTCACCAAAGCGCTGGCGCTCGACCAGAAGGCCGGCCACGGCGCGGTACATGACCTCGATTTCCTTCTCGAAGCTGGAGCGAAGCGTATCCTCCAGGACGCTATTCTCCCGGCGCATGCGTTGCAGGACATTGATTGCCTGCTTGCCAAACACAATCGCAAGCTCCCCGTTAGAGTGGTGCAGGGCAAGGCAGAAGCCCGCCAGCGTGGCTACCTCCATCCAAGGATCTCCTACAGTCCGGGAAAGTGGAAGCGCCTGCCGAAAATACTTCAGTGCACTCTTCTTGTGCCCGGCTCTGAATGCGATGAAACCGCGCATGAGCGCCACCAACGACTGATGCCGGAGATCCCCGGATATGCCAAACAGGCCCTGGGCCTGTTGAAGAACCTTGAGCGACTCACGCTTCTCGCCGGCATTCATATAGACAAATCCGAGACTAAGCAGCACGGATGATTCGGCGGTACGGTCTTGAAGGGTGCGCTCGATGTTCAGCGCCTCCTTACATCGCTCCAGGGCCTTTTTGCGCTGCCCGAGGAACCCGTAAATCACGCCGAGATTGTTGAGCGTAGCCGCCTCCTCTGTGCGAGCGCCTGCCTGACGTTCAATAACAAGTGCTTCCTGCAGAAGCTGCAGCGCTTTTTCCGTCTCTCCTAAAGCGACGTCTATGCTCCCTAGACTGGCCAGTGCCCTTGCCTCGCCGACGCGGAACTCCAAGCCGTGCGCCAGCGACTGCGATTGCCGGTAATACTCGATCGCTTTCTGCTTCTGCCCCGCGTTGGAACTTACATCTCCAAGAAGAACCAGCGTGTTCGCCTCGGCCAGCCGCATGCCCGAGGCGCGCTCGATCGCCAGCGCTTGATCGCAATGTTGGAGCGCGTTCGGGACATCTCCCAGGCGAAGCTGTACAAAACAGAGATCCTGCAGCGCAGTCACCTCGCCGGTTCGGTTTCCCGCTTCGCGCTCCATGGTCAGCCCGCTTTGAAGCAGTGCGAGCGCTTTCCGATTCTCCCCGCGCGCCGCGTTGATCTCTCCCGTGCCCAGCAGCGCAGTCGCTTCCCCCGCCTTGTATCCCACGCGGCGTGCAAGGGAAAGGGCCTCCTCATAGCTTGCGAATGCCTTCGACTGTTCCGCTAAGTGGACATAGACGCCGCCCAGGGAAACGAGCGCACTTGATTCGCCTGCTCCGTTGCCCCCGGCTCGCATGAGCGGCAGCGCCTGTCGCAGAAGGTCCAGGGCTTTCTGGTCCTGACCGAGTTGAGAGTAGACATTGCCCAGGCCGTGCAGTGCGATTGCCTCGCTCGCCCGGTCACCCAAACCGCGCGAAATACGTAAGGCCTCTTCGTAGTATTGCAGCGCCTTCTTGTCTCCAGCCGCATAATAGGCGCCGCCAATGCCGCTGAGGATGGCGGCCTCGCCGGCGCGGTCCCCCATCGCACGCTTGATAGTTAGCGCCTGTTGGAAATACTCTAGCGCCTCCTGCGTTGCCCCCAATTCGAAGGACACGGTCCCGAGGCCACCCAACGCGTTGCCTTCGCCAGCGGTGTCGCCGATCGCGCGCTTGATCGGGAGCGCTTGCCGGTAGTACTCGAGTGTTTTCTGTCGATCGCCGGAATTGTAGTAGACTAGGCCGATTTCCAGTTGGGTGGTCCCCTCGCCGGCGCTGTCTCCTGCGGCTCGTTGGACTTCCAGGGTCTGTTGGAAAGCGTCGAGGGCCTTCTGCCGATCGCCCAGCTTCGCGTAGGTCATTCCGATATCGTTAAGAACGACAGAGATGCCCTTTTTGTCGCCGAGCGACCGTTTGATCGTCAGTCCTTGCTGCAAAGAATCCAGCGCCTTCTTCTGCTGCCCTAAATTCGAATACATTTCGCCGATTGCGACCAGCGTGTCCGACTCGGATGGACGATTGCCGCTTGCCCGATGTAGCCTCAATACCTCCTCAAAGGCCTTCAGCGCCTCCGGCCGCTGTCCTGCCAGGAAACGGATGGTGCCGATCACCGTTAGCGCGTTGGCTTCGCCGGCGCCGTCGCCGAGTTCGCGGTCGAGCGGCAGCGCCTCTTGATACCGCTCCAGCGCTTTCTGATTCTCGTGGAGTCCATAATAGGCGTTGGCTACATTGTGGAGCGTGTTTGCCTCGCCGCGATGATCTCCCCGGAGTCGGTAGACAGGCAATGCTTGCTCGTAAAGGTCCGCGGACTTCCGCTTATCTCCCAACGCGTAGTACGCATTGCCTGTATTGAGCAGCGTATCTGCCTCACTGGCACGATCGCCGAGGGCCCGGGTGAGCGGCAAGGCCTGCTCGTAACAGGCGAGGGCCTTCTGAGTGCCGTTCAAACCTGAGTAGGCAGCGGCGGCATTGGTCAAAATGCGAAGCTCCATGGATCGATACTCGATCTTGCTCGCCAGGGACAGTGCCTGCTGGTATAGGTCCAGTGCCTTCTGCTTCTGGCCCATATTCCAATAGGCCAAGCCAATGTTGTTTAACGTTGTAGCTTCACCCGCGCTATCGCCGGCATCGCGGCGCATCGAGAGGGCTCTGCCAAAGAGATCCAACGACTTCTGAGTATCTCCGGAGCTGCTGATGATGGTTCCCATCCGGTGGAGACAGAGGGCTTCTTCATAGCGCTCGGAGAGCTTGTGCCAGAGTCCGGCGGCTTCTTCGTACAGCTTGAGCGCTTCCTGGATGCTCTCTTTGTCTCCCGCACGCTCCTTGGTAACCGCCTCATAAAACTTGCGCTCCGCGGCAATTTGCAGCCTGTCGTCCTCACCCGGTGCGCGCTGGGCGACGAGCGTAATTTGATACCTCCCTGTTTCAAACGATCGTGCGGACTTGGAAGCTCGAACAGTGAAGCTGCCGGATTCTTCCGCCATCCAAGAGACTGTCTCGGGCCCCAGTTCGTACGTAGGACTATCCGCAACGATCAGTTCTTTTCCGTCCGGACCGCTGGCGGTAAGAACGATATCGACACCCTTTTGCTGGGCGACTACGCGCACAAACTGACCAGCAGTCGCCTCGATCGTGAACACATCTGTCTGGCCCGGTCCCAGTTCGCCCTCGACGGGCTGATGCAGTTCCAGTTTTCCCGCCGGTCGCACCCTCCCCGCGCCACCCGGCGCCTCTTGGGCCATCGCGAGGGGTGTCGAGAGCAGCGCGAACGCTGCGATCGCCACGACCGCGCTTTCGAACCTCATAGTCACTTCCAATTCCCAATGAGAATGAACGGCGCCCAATAGAACGGGTGACTCCAGTCGTGAGGCGCAACCCCGTTGCCCGTGTCTAATCCGCGCCCCGCTTTGCCCGCCCCAGCGCCCGGCCGCAGCGACCCCGTTACCATTTGCTCCTGCGCCTGCCGCAGCGCTTCCGATTTGCCCAGCTCCGGATGCTCCTTCCACAGCCGGTACATCGCCTCCATCAGCCGCGCTGTCGCTTCATCATTCACGCTCCACAGACTCGCGATCACCCCCTTCGCCCCGCTCTCCTCCGCCAGCGCCCCGAAACTGTCCACTTCCCGCCCGTCCTCATTGCGATTTGTGAACGCCGTGCTGCACGCCGAAAGCGTCAGCAGATCCACCCCGGCGAACAGATCCTGATGGCTGGCGATGTCGGCCAGGCTCCATTCGCTGCCATCCCCCAGCAGCAGATGGGAGTTGGCCGCCACCCCGGGGCGCGAATCGAAGTGCGTGGCGATGTGCACCACCGGGTGGCGCCGGCTCCGCAGGTCGTTCTCGAACGAGGTGCGGGTGAACTCCGCGTTCAGGCGGATAGCTCCGGTCAGCGGAGCTGTGCCCGAAGCCGCTTGTCCGAAAATGCCATGCAGCTCCTGCGGCACCGAGGGCAGCGCCCGGAACCCCGCCTTCGCCTCAGAGACGCCAAAACCCTCCCCCTGCCATACCCCCGCCGGCGCATCGGTCAGCGTTGAAATGCTGCCCGGCGTGATCAGTGAGTTGCGGAACCGCTGGACCAGGTACTGTTTGCCGTCGTGCAGCGCCGCAATCGGCATGTAGCGCAGCGTGCTGTCGATCGACCACATGATGGTCCGGGCGTGTATGGCCTCCAGATCCTCCCGCAAGCCCTGCGGGAACACGATGCGGTAGAGCTCCTGCGCCAGCGGCAGCGGATCGGAAGCCGGATTCTGCAACGCCTGCCGGAACGCGAAGATCTTCTCGTTCAGATCCGCCTGGCGGATCGGCGTGGTGTAGGCCTTGCGCGCCCCGCTGGTCACCAGCATGGCAATGTACTTGTCGGGCAGTACCAGCGTATAGATGGCCACCACGGCGGGGTCCATCTTTTGCAGCGCCTTCTGCAAGCCGCCGGCCACCTGCGGCATCTCATGGACTTGCCTTGCCGCCGCCGAGTCGGGGGCCAGGGCTTTCTGCTGCTCGGTGAAGAACCGCAGCATCACGGAGTTGGCGGCGGCGAGATCGCTGGCCAGCCGGTTGGACTCCTCCGTCTCCGCCGGGGTGAGCCCCATTTTGTCTCTCTTGGCTATCAGCGCTGATTCCTGCTGCCCCAGCGTGACCACCTGACCGACGATCTGCTCATAGCGCGTGAGCGCTTTCTTCTCGTCAGGGTTCAGAGTGGCCGACCGGAGCTGGTCGGCCACGGCATCGCGCTGGATGAAGTCGCTGGCCTCCTTGTCCTTGAGCAGGTCGAGCACTTCTTCGGCTTCCCCAAAACGCTGCCGCTCCACCAGCAGGCCGGCAAGGTCGCGGTATGCGGATTCGATCGACTTGGTGTAGCTCCGCTTCAACTCGTCGGGAAGCTTCTGATTGTCGCGACGGACGCTCTGCAGCACGTTCACGGCCTGTTTGCCGAACAGGATTGCGGCGTCGGGAAAAGACAGTCGCTGGAACGCCCGGGAGATCTTTCCCAGAGTGACGGCCTCGCCCCAGCGGTCCCCCACGGCACGAAAGAGCGGCAGGACGTTGCTGAAGTATTCCACCGCGTTCAGTTCCTGCCCTTGCTGCCCGAATCGGGAATCGCCGATGTAGGTCAGCAAAGCGGCCTCGCGGTCCCGGTCGCCCAGCGCCCGCACCAGCGGCAGCGCCCGGTCGAAAAACTCCAGCGACTTGTCGTTCTTCCCCGTTTCCTGGTAAACGATTCCGATGGTGGCCAGTGCGTTCGCCTCGCCTGAGCGGTCGCCCAGTTCGCGGTAGACGACCAAAGCCTGGTTGAAGGAATCGAGTGCCTTCTGCTCGTCTCCGAGATCGGACTCCTCGAGGCCCAGTCCGATGAGCACCAGCGCCACGCCCGCCCGGTCGCCGACGCTCCGGTAGGCTGCCAATGCCTCCTGGTCCATCTCGAGCGCCTTCTGGTGCTCCCCAAGCTTCGCGTAGGCCCTTGCGAGATTGTGCAGTGCGCCGGCTTCGCCGGCGCGGTCGGCGAGGGCTTTGTAGATCGCCAGTGCCCGCTTCCCATACTCGAGCGACTTCTGGAACTGTTCCAGGTCGGAATAGATCCCGCCCATCAGCCTCAGAACCCAAGCCTCACTGGCGCGATCGCCGAGGGAACGATCGATGGACAACGCCTGCTCGGCCAATTCCAGCCCCTTCTGCCTCTCGCCGCGATGATAATGGACGCTGGCGAGCCCGCCCAGAACGGTCCCTTCCCTGGACCGGTCGCCCATTGCACGGGCGAGTGATAGCGCCTGCTGGTAGCTCTCCAGGGCCTTCTGGTTCTCGTTCAGCCGGTCGTAGACACCGCCGAGACCGGTCAGTGCCTCCGCCTTGCTGGAAAGGTCTCCCAAGGACTGGACGAGCGAGAGCGCCTGTTCGCAATACTCCCGCGCCTTCCGGTTCTCGCCCCACCTGCTGTAGACGTCGCCGATCCCCATAGTTGCGCTGGCCTCGCCCGCGCGGTCGCCTGCGGCCCGGCTGAGTGGAACGGCCTGCTGGTAGGATTCCAACGCCTTCTGATTGTCGGCCAGGCGGTAATAGACATCGCCTAGGCCGATCAGCGCGCGCGCCTCGCCGGAGCCGTTGCCGGCCGCCCGGCTGACGAGCAGGGCCTGCTGGTAATCTTCCAGGGCCTTCTGGTAGTCACCCAGCCGGTAGTGGATACTGCCGAGGCCGACCAGTGCGTTTGCTTCGCCGGAGCCGTTGCCAGCGGCTCGGCTGAGCGGCAGGGCCTGCTGGTAGTATTCCAGCGCTTTCTGGTTCTCGTGCAGCCGGTATTGGTAGACATTGCCCATGTGGATGAGCGTCGCCGCCTCGCCCGGGCGGTCGCCGGCCGCGCGGTTGAGCGGCAGGGCCTGCTGGTAGTATTCGAGCGCCTTCTGGTTGTCGTTCAGGCCGTAGTAGACGTCGCCGATGCCGGTCAGCGCGTATGCTTCGCCGGAGCCGTTGCCAGCGGCTCGGCTGAGTGACACGGCCTGCTGGTAGTATTCCAGCGCTTTCTGGCTGTCGTTCAGCCGGTATTGATAGAGATTGCCCATGTCGTTCAACGTCGCCGCCTCGCCCGGGCGGTCGCCGGCCGCGCGGTTGAGCGGCAGGGCCTGCTGATAGTATTCGAGCGCCTTCTGGTTGTCGTTCAGGCCGTAGTAGACGTTGCCGATGCCGGTCAGCGCGTTTGCTTCGCTGGAGCGGTCGCCCACGGCCCGACTCAGCGGCAGGGCCTGCTGGTAGTATTCCAGCGCTTTCTGGTTCTCGTGCAGCCGGTATTGGTAGACATTGCCCATGTAGATGAGCGTCGCCGCCTCGCCCGGGCGGTTGCCGGCCGCCCGGCTGAGGAGCAGGGCCTGCTGGTAGGATTCCAGGGCCCCCTGATTGTCTGCCAGGCGGTAATAGACATTGCCGAGGCCGACCAGTGCGTTTGCTTCCATGGAGCGGTCGCCCACGGCCCGGCTAAGTGACACGGCCTGCTGGTGGTATTCGAGCGCCTTCTGGTTGTCATTCAGGCCGTAGTAGACGTCGCCGATGCCGGTCAGCGCGTTTGCTTCCGTGGAGCGGTCGCCCACGGCCCGGCTGAGTGGCAGGGCCTGCTGGTAGTATTCGAACGCCTTCTGGTTGTCATTCAGCCCGTAATAGATGTTGGCGGTAGCGACCAGCACGAACGCCTCAACGGACCGGTAGCTCACCGCCCGAGCTGCCTCCAGCGCCTGCAGGCAATATTCCAGTCCTTTTTGCTGTTGCCCTGCCGAAGCGCTGTAGTCAAGACCCGTATTGAGCAGCGTGAGCGCCTCGCCGGAACGGCTGCCCGCCGCACGCCACAGCGCCAGCGCCCGCTGGTACACCTCCAGAGCTTTTTGCCATTCTCCGGAACCGCTGAGAATACGCCCCGTTCGATGGAGACACAACGCTTCCTCGTAAGGATCCGAGAGCTTGTGCCAGAGCGACGCAGCCTCCCCGTACAATCTCAGGGCTTCCTGTACGTCCGCAGTCTCTCCCGCCCGATCCCGGTCCACGGCCCGGTACAAAAGGCGCTCGGCTTGCGCTTGCATGGTGTCGCGTTCCAGCGCAGCGCCGAGCTTGGTCAGCTCCAATCGATAGCGTCCGTTCTCGAGAAGACGCGGCGACGTGGCCACTTTGACCGTGTAAGCACCGGTTCCCTCAGCCACCCACGTGACCGGTTCCGGCCCCAGTTCGTAATTCGGACTGTCGGCGGTGAGCAGTTCGTTGCCCTTCGGACCCAGGACCGTCACGACGACGTCCACGCCCTTCTGCTCGGCCACGACATGGGCCAACTGGCCCGCGGTCATCTCAATCGTGAACACATCTGTCTGGCCCGGTCCCAGTTCGCCCTCGACGGGCTGATGCAGTTCCAGTTTTCCCGCCGGCCGCACCCTCCCCGCGCCACCCGGCGCCTCTTGGGCCATCGCGAGGGGTGTCGAGAGCAGCGCGAACGCTGCGATCGCCACGACCGCGTTTTCGAGCCTCATAGTCACTTCCAATTCCCGATGAGAATGAACGGCGCCCAATAGTACGGGTGAGTCCAGTCGTGAGCAGCCGCCTCGTCGCCGGTCTCCAATCCCCGCCCCGCCTTGCCCTTCCCGCCGCCCGGCCGTAACGTCCCGGTCACCATCTCTTCCTGGGCCCGCCGCAAAGCCTCCGATTTCCCCAGCTCCGGATGCTCCTCCCGCAGGCGGTACATCGTTCGCATCAGACGGGCCGTGGCTTCGTCGTTCACGCTCCACAGGCTGGCAATCACCCCTCTTGCCCCCAGCCTCTGGGCGATCGTCCCGAAACTATCCACCTCCCGCCCATCTTCGCTGCCGTTGGTAAACGCCGTGCTGCACGCCGACAGCGTCAACAGGTCGACGCCGTCGAACAAGCGCGTCTGCGCTTCAATCTCCGCCAGGCTCAACTTGCTGCCGTCCCCCAGCAGCAGGTTCGAGTTGGCCGCCACCCCCGGCTCGGAATCGAAGTGCGTCGCGATATGCACCACCCGGTTTCGGCGGCTCCGCAGATCGTTCTCGAAGGTGTCGCGCGTGAAGTCTCCGTCCATGCGGATGGCTCCTGACAGCGGAGCGCCTCCGGT
>JBEKMO010000191.1:0-5182 GCA_050008465.1 Bryobacteraceae bacterium | reverse complement strand
CGGTTGGGAGATCTTATCTTGGGGAAGGCTTCGCGCTTATATGCATTCAGCGCTTATCCTGACCGAACTTCGCTACCCAGCTATGCCACTGGTGTGACAACTGGATCACAAGAGGTTCGTCCGGGGGGCCCTCTGGGCCGGGTCCTCTCGTACTAAGAGCAGAACCCCTCAAATCTCCTGCGCCCACGTTTCAAGAGAGGCCGACCGAGCTGTCCGGGCGACGTTCTGAACCCAGCTCACGTACCGCTTTAATAGGCGAACAGCCTAACCCTTGGGAGCTTCTACACCCCCAGGATGCGATGAGCCGACATCGAGGTGCCAAAGCCGCGCTCGTGGTTCTGGTTTCAATCCACGCGCCCCGCGCGAGGCGCGACCTGAAAACTGCCGTACCCTTGTTCAGATGCTCCGTTTCAATCCACGCGCCCGCTTCGCCACCATGGCGCTGACCCACATGTTTCAATCCACGCGCCTCGCGCCGGGCGCGACCGTCTGGCAGGGGCAGGCAGGCTCCATCCGCCAGTTTCAATCCACGCGCCCCGCGCGGGGCGCGACGGCGCAGCAGCGTAAGTTGCCCGCGATCCGGATCGTTTCAATCCACGCGCCCCGCGCGGGGCGCGACAGGACGCCTTGCGCGAACTGATCGCGCTGGGTCAGTTTCAATCCACGCGCCCCGCGCGGGGCGCGACGGGCGGCGGATCGGCAACTTGTACGAGACAGTCTGTTTCAATCCACGCGCCCCGCGCGGGGCGCGACCGCCGTCAGCGTGTGCGTGTTCGAGGCGTAGTTGTTTCAATCCACGCGCCCCGCGCGGGGCGCGACCTCTATCCTACGGCTGGACTCGCTGCGGGTGCCGGGTTTCAATCCACGCGCCCCGCGCGGGGCGCGACTGGGGGCGGTCGCGGGGCCGCCCCTAGGGGAAGGTTTCAATCCACGCGCCCCGCGCGGGGCGCGACCCGACACGTCCTTCTTGGTGGACATCAACGCCGTGTTTCAATCCACGCGCCCCGCGCGGGGCGCGACATGCCCAAGTTGTTGCCAGCCACCCAGTCACTCAGTTTCAATCCACGCGCCCCGCGCGGGGCGCGACGAGCTTCTGGCTCTGAGTCATGTTAGTCTGAGCGTTTCAATCCACGCGCCCCGCGCGGGGCGCGACCCAGGAGCCGGAAGTCTGTCTGGACGCCGACAAGTTTCAATCCACGCGCCCCGCGCGGGGCGCGACGATGGTTCGGTTCCCATCGAGGAATGGTTCGACGTGTTTCAATCCACGCGCCCCGCGCGGGGCGCGACGCGACGGGCGGCGTTACTGTGCGTGGCATTTTTTGTTTCAATCCACGCGCCCCGCGCGGGGCGCGACGCTTGCCACGGGAAGCATTGAGCAGCACGTTCTGTTTCAATCCACGCGCCCCGCGCGGGGCGCGACCGGGCGCGATGAGCGATACCGGGCAAACTGGGGTGTTTCAATCCACGCGCCCCGCGCGGGGCGCGACGAGCGCCTTGGGTTGCTATGGGATGCCCTGAAGTTGTTTCAATCCACGCGCCCCGCGCGGGGCGCGACCTGATGTCGGAGCCGTCCCCGTAGTGAGTGCAGCGTTTCAATCCACGCGCCCCGCGCGGGGCGCGACCAACCCCGCAACTCCAGTTGCTTGCTCGGGGATGTTTCAATCCACGCGCCCCGCGCGGGGCGCGACCCTCTTTCGTGTCTATAGTTTACAGCGCATCGTGTTTCAATCCACGCGCCCCGCGCGGGGCGCGACTCGGTTATCTTACCCTTCGCGGGGAGTGCGAAGAGTTTCAATCCACGCGCCCCGCGCGGGGCGCGACGGGGTTCGGAGGGGGCGCGCTTCACTGTAGTGGTGTTTCAATCCACGCGCCCCGCGCGGGGCGCGACCTGCGAGCGCGACGGAGCCGGAACAATCATGAGTTTCAATCCACGCGCCCCGCGCGGGGCGCGACCGTCACGTCGGTTTTGATGTTGCTGGCCGGGGCGTTTCAATCCACGCGCCCCGCGCGGGGCGCGACGATCACCGCACGTTCGCTCAGGTGGACGGCAAGCGGTTTCAATCCACGCGCCCCGCGCGGGGCGCGACCCTCGGCTTGCACCTGGTCCGCGTCTCCGGCCGTGTTTCAATCCACGCGCCCCGCGCGGGGCGCGACCTGCGTCATCATCTTGACACGCGCCAAACCAAGGGTTTCAATCCACGCGCCCCGCGCGGGGCGCGACATCCCGACTCCAGTTGCGCCCACCGCGCCTCGCTGTTTCAATCCACGCGCCCCGCGCGGGGCGCGACAACATTGTTGATTGTAGGCGGGTTTGCATCGTGGTTTCAATCCACGCGCCCCGCGCGGGGCGCGACAGGCGACTGGGTGAGGCTGCTCGACGCCTTGGTGTTTCAATCCACGCGCCCCGCGCGGGGCGCGACCTACCTCAAGCGGATCAATGGGCAGTGCTACACGTTTCAATCCACGCGCCCCGCGCGGGGCGCGACATGCAGTACTGCGTAGACTTCGCACTCGCCAACCGTTTCAATCCACGCGCCCCGCGCGGGGCGCGACCGGCAAGCCAGTTACCCACCTGGCTACAGCGATGTTTCAATCCACGCGCCCCGCGCGGGGCGCGACGAGCCAGAGATCCTGTTGCGGGGGTTCCCACTCGTTTCAATCCACGCGCCCCGCGCGGGGCGCGACATCCTATCGCCGTCCTCGGAACAGCAAGCATCTAGCGTTTCAATCCACGCGCCCCGCGCGGGGCGCGACCATCTACCACCCCGCCGCCGGCCTGCACGAATCGGTTTCAATCCACGCGCCCCGCGCGGGGCGCGACACAGACCGCTAGCGCTAGCGGATAATCGGATTATGTTTCAATCCACGCGCCCCGCGCGGGGCGCGACCAATGCCACGGCGGTGGGTTCCCAGTCCGTTGCGAAGTTTCAATCCACGCGCCCCGCGCGGGGCGCGACAAGCGAAAAATGAGCAACATGGCGAATAACTACAGTTTCAATCCACGCGCCCCGCGCGGGGCGCGACGAGGACGACAAGTTCGCTCCGGCGCGGAACGCGGTTTCAATCCACGCGCCCCGCGCGGGGCGCGACCAGGCCTTGTCGGCCACGGCATTCCGGTCCCAGCTGTTTCAATCCACGCGCCCCGCGCGGGGCGCGACCCAGATCGGCCGGTAATCCGTCACCCCGTCCGCGTTTCAATCCACGCGCCCCGCGCGGGGCGCGACCGGCGGATCGCAGTAGACCAGCTCCGTCCCATTGTTTCAATCCACGCGCCCCGCGCGGGGCGCGACCGCACTGCGGTCCCATCGGCCATCGCCCAACCGAGGTTTCAATCCACGCGCCCCGCGCGGGGCGCGACCGGCGGATCGCAGTAGACCAGCTCCGTCCCATTGTTTCAATCCACGCGCCCCGCGCGGGGCGCGACCCCGGACGCTTGCGCCGCGCCCGCGACCAGCTTGTTTCAATCCACGCGCCCCGCGCGGGGCGCGACCAGTTACAGTAGTTTCAATGGCTACTATTTTGAGGTTTCAATCCACGCGCCCCGCGCGGGGCGCGACCTGCCAGCCGCGCCGCACATACTCTTCCGAAAGCGTTTCAATCCACGCGCCCCGCGCGGGGCGCGACCTGGTTGAGCTCGGGCTGAGCGATTGGCGGGTCGAGTTTCAATCCACGCGCCCCGCGCGGGGCGCGACCCGCACGTCCTGCTTTTCGGCCAGCGCGCGGGTGTTTCAATCCACGCGCCCCGCGCGGGGCGCGACGCGAATTTCCATCACGTCGCACATCGATCCGGTGTTTCAATCCACGCGCCCCGCGCGGGGCGCGACGCTCGACTTTTGCAGCTCGCTGCGCCATGGAAGCCGTTTCAATCCACGCGCCCCGCGCGGGGCGCGACCTGCTGGAGAACACCGATGCTTCCCGCGTCGAGTTTCAATCCACGCGCCCCGCGCGGGGCGCGACACGCTATGCCCGGGAGCTGGGAATGCCTCGCCTGGTTTCAATCCACGCGCCCCGCGCGGGGCGCGACCACACCGCCGGGATAGGCGCCGCCGCCCTGGGTGTTTCAATCCACGCGCCCCGCGCGGGGCGCGACTCCCGCCCCCACTGCGCTGCTGCCCCATCTGCATGTTTCAATCCACGCGCCCCGCGCGGGGCGCGACTCCGCCCCCGGCACCGGAAGAATCGATCTGGCAGGTTTCAATCCACGCGCCCCGCGCGGGGCGCGACTCCCGCGCACGCGCGCGGCGAGCTGGCGCGGCGTGTTTCAATCCACGCGCCCCGCGCGGGGCGCGACCACCCAAATTGTTGCCGGTCACCCAGTCGCTCATGTTTCAATCCACGCGCCCCGCGCGGGGCGCGACACTCCTGCAATGTAGGCGTATACGTCCCAGTTGATGTTTCAATCCACGCGCCCCGCGCGGGGCGCGACACTCCTGCAATGTAGGCGTATACGTCCCAGTTGATGTTTCAATCCACGCGCCCCGCGCGGGGCGCGACCAGATTGAGGAGGAGTGCCGCGGTGTACATGGCGTTTCAATCCACGCGCCCCGCGCGGGGCGCGACCTTCTCTCTCCACTTACTCCCGGTGACCGGGGTGTTTCAATCCACGCGCCCCGCGCGGGGCGCGACAACCTGTTCGCTCAGTCCCGCCTTGCGTGCCACGTTTCAATCCACGCGCCCCGCGCGGGGCGCGACGCGATGGTGCCCGCGATAAGGTCGACGCAAGAGAGTTTCAATCCACGCGCCCCGCGCGGGGCGCGACCTCTAGCTCGGCCACCAGGGCGCTGTCTCGGAGGTTTCAATCCACGCGCCCCGCGCGGGGCGCGACCCGGGCTCCGCGGAAGAGCTGCGGCCGGGCATGTTGTTTCAATCCACGCGCCCCGCGCGGGGCGCGACTTGCCGAACCGCGGATCGATGTACTGTTCGCGAAAGTTTCAATCCACGCGCCCCGCGCGGGGCGCGACGATAGTCGTGCAGCTCCTCCGGAGGCTCGAAGTTGTTTCAATCCACGCGCCCCGCGCGGGGCGCGACCCTTCTGGGCTACACGCTCCGCCAGGCTCTCAAGTTTCAATCCACGCGCCCCGCGCGGGGCGCGACCTCTTCCCCCGCCTGGTGGTAGTAGTCGGATAGCTTGTTTCAATCCACGCGCCCCGCGCGGGGCGCGACCGGGATTCGACTGGAGCAG
>JBEKMO010000190.1:0-2517 GCA_050008465.1 Bryobacteraceae bacterium | reverse complement strand
CCGCCCGGTTCCCTTCTCCAGGGTTGGCCTGCTAAAGCCGCCATTCGGTCTTTCACACCGCGTTGGGCGTCCGGAAGTCCCGGATGCCCAGCGCCAGGCGATACTCCAGCTTTACCTCCCCGTCGATGCCGTAGTGTGTTCACCCATGCCATTGCGGCGGAGCCGCCCTGCCGCGCGGTTAGCGCCGGCGGAGCCGCCCTGCCGCGCGGTTAGCGCCTTTCAGTCCACCCTGCCCCGCGAGCCTCGGTGATAACGAAAAAGAAGCATCCCGGCGGTCGGCAAAACCGCGATCAGAATGAAAGACAAAAGACACTCGAGCGGTACCCGCTCCTTGGCCCTCTGAGAATGCGACAGCGCCGCGTCGAGCAAGATCCAGAGGCAAACGAACAGATCCACGAAGGTCAGCGCGACGAACAAGAGCACACACTGCCCGAGCTTCGGAGCTCGCTTGTTCCGGATGCCGGCAGCGAATGATCGGATCACCCAGACCAAAAGAGCGAGCCCGGCTCCCGTCACCAGGTAAATCGAGATGATCGCAACTTTGAGCTGGCTGACGAACACACCCACCAGGAACAACAACGCGAGAGAGAGCGTCGCCGTCGCGGCCTGCGCCATGCTGGGCGGCTCTCCGCGCCCCCTCTGAGCGAGCAGCCTGCTGGCCGAGTACACCAGCAGGTACACTGCCACCCCAATCACAGCCGGGAACAGCAGTTGAGGAAACAGCATCGCGCGCCGGATGCTCCCTTCACCCATGCCGGATCAGCAGCACGTCGCCTTCGCGCACGATGTAGTCCTTGCCCTCCAGGCGCAGCAGGCCTTTCTCGCGCGCCCCGGCGTAACCCCCGTGATCCGCCAGCACCCGCCAGTTCGCCACTTCCGCACGGATGAATTTCTTCTCGAAATCCGTGTGGACGGTGCCCGCCGCCTTGACCGCCGTGCTGTTCTTCGGTATGGTCCAGGCGCGCACTTCGGCTTCGCTGGCCGTGAGGAACGACATCAGGCCCAGCAGCGAGTAGGTGGCGGAGATCAGTCGCTCCAGCCCGGATTCCTTCAGGCCGTAGCTGGCCAGGTATTCGCCCGCCTCGTCGCCGGAAAGCTCCGCCAGCTCGGCTTCGATCTTCCCGCAGATGGCGGTCACCGCGGTGCTCGCGCGCCCGGCCAGCGGCCCGTTGCGGTACTCGGCCTCGATTTCGTGCAGCCGCGCGGCGTCGGCCTCCCCCAGGTTCAGCACGCAAAGCATCGGTTTCTGGGAGAGGAACTGGAATCCCCGGGTGCGCTTCTCCTCTTCCTCGCTCAACTCCAGCTCGCGCAGCGGCTGGTTGGCTTCCAGCGCCGCCTTGAACCGCTCCAGCGCCTCGAACTCCCGGTCCAACTCCGGGGCCTTCATCTTCTTGCGGTCTTTGTCGAGCCGCTCCATGCGCTTCTCGATCACCATCAGGTCTGTCAGGATCAGTTCCAGCTCCGCGTGCTCCAGGTCGCGCAGCGGATCGACCGAGCCGGCCTCGTGCGGAACGCTCGGGTCCTCGAACAGGCGCAGCACGTGGGCGAACGCATCCACCACCCTCAGGCTCGCCACAACGCCCGGGTCCCGCAGCGCCTCTTTGGACAGCGCCGGCGTATCGACGTACTCCACCACCGCATGCGTCGTCTTGGGGGCGCTGAAGACTTGCGCCAGCTCTTCGACGCGGGGATCGGGCACCTGGGCCACCCCGATCCGGACCGCCATCGAACCGATGTGCGCCGCCTCGTGGACGCCGGTGAGAATCGTAAACAGCGAAGTCTTGCCGGTCATCGGCAAGCCGATAATGGCGGTTTTCACAACGGGACATCCACTAGCGTCAAGATCTCCTCCAGAATGCGGTCGCTCACGTCGGCGGTGCGCTGCGACAGCGCCAGTCGGGTGTTCACCACCACCCGATGCGCGAACACCGGCACCGCCAGCCGCTTCACATCGTCCGGAATCGCGTATTCCCGGCCCTCGATCATCGCCAGCGCCTGCGCCGCCCGGTACAGCGACTGCGCGCCCCGCGGGCTGACCCCCAGGGCCAGCGATTCGTGCGTGCGCGTCTTCTCGACGATCGCCAGAATGTAATCCACCAGCGACTCGTCCACCGTCACGCGGTTCGCCCAGGCCTGCACTTGCAGCACTTCCTCCACCGTGAGCACCGGCTCCACCTGCCCGCCCAGCGGCGCGTCCGCGTTCCGCAGAATCTCGCGCTCGCTGGCCCGGTCCGGGTACCCGATCCGCAGCCGCATGAAGAACCGGTCGAGCTGCGATTCCGGCAGCGGGTAAGTGCCGTGGTGCTCCACCGGGTTCTGCGTCGCCATCACCATGAACGGCTGCGGCAGCGGATAGGAGTGGCCGTCGACGGTCACCTGCTGCTCGTTCATGGCCTCCAGCAGCGCCGACTGCGTCTTGGGCGTGGTGCGGTTGATCTCGTCGGCCAGCAGAAAATTCGTGAACACCGGGCCGGGCTTGAACTCGAACGCCTGGGTGTGCGCGTTGTAGATGGTCAC
>JBEKMO010000019.1:0-67109 GCA_050008465.1 Bryobacteraceae bacterium | reverse complement strand
ACCGGCAGCATCCATTCCCCGGAGACCGGCTCGCCCGAGATGCTCATGGAGCTGGCCTACCGGCTGGCGGTCGAGCAGACGCCCTTCATCGAGGCCATCCGCAAGAACCTCATCGTGCTCATTACGCCGATCCTCGAGGTGGACGGCCACGACCGCCAGGTGGACGTCTACAACTACCGCAAAGCCAACCCCAAGAAGGCCGCGCCCAATCTCATTTACTGGGGCAAGTACGTGGGCCACGACAACAACCGCGACGGCATGGCGCTGGCGCTGGCCCTCAGCCGCAACATGATGAAGTCGTTCCTGGAGTGGCACCCCACGGTGCTCCACGACCTGCACGAGTCGGTGCCCTTCCTGTACATCTCCACCGGCATGGGCCCGTATAACGCCTGGCTCGATCCCATTGTCATCAACGAGTGGCAGGAGCTGGCCTACAACGAGGTCAACGAGATGACCAAGCGCGGCGTCCCCGGCGTCTGGACGCACGGCTTCTACGACGGCTGGGCCGCCAACTACATGTTCTACGTGGCCAACGGCCACAACTCCATCGGCCGTTTCTACGAGACCTTCGGCGGCCGCGGCGCCGATACCTGGGAGCGCACCGTCCCCGCCGGACAAACCACCCGCGCCTGGTACCGCCCCAATCCGCCGCTCCCCAAAGTGAAGTGGTCCATCCGCAACAACATCAATCTCCAGCAGAGCGCCATTCTGTTGGGCATGAACATGGTGGCCGACCAACGGCAACAGTTCCTCGAGAACTTCTACCTGAAGAGCAAGCGCTCCGTCGCCAAGGCAACCGCCGAGGGTCCCGCCGCCTGGGTCATCCCGAGCGACGACCCGCGCCCGGCCGAGTGCGCCGCCCTGGTGAACCTGCTGCGGCTACAGGGCGTCGAGGTGCACAAGACCGACGGCGCGGTCGAGCTCGACAAGAAGGTGACGTTCCCCGCGGGCAGCTACGTCATCCGCATGGATCAGCCCTACAGCCGGATGGCCGACATGCTGCTCGACACGCAGTACTACAACCCGAGCGACCCGCAGCCGTACGACGATACCGGCTGGTCGCTGGGCGCGCTACGCAACGTCAAGACCGCGCGCGTCACCGACGCCGCGATCCTCAAGGCGCCCATGACTTTGCTCGCCGCGCCGGCCAAGGCGCCCGGCGGCATTCGCGGCTCCGCGTCTCCCGCCGCGTACCTCATCAACCACAACGCCGACAGCACGCTCGCCACTCTTCGCTTCCGCCTGAAAGACCTCAGCATCCGCGCCGCCGAGGAGCCGTTCAAAGCCGCCGATCGCGATTTCGCCGCCGGCTCGTTCCTCATCCGGACGGAAGGCAACCGGCCCGGCTTGCGCCAGAAGCTCGAGCCGGTGGCAGCGGAGCTTGGCGTGACGATGTATGGCGTCGACGAGCTGCCCAAGTTGAAGGCGCATGAACTCACGGTTCCACGCATCGCGCTGGTCCACACCTGGACCAGCACCCAAAACGAGGGCTGGTTCCGGCTGGCGCTCGACGGCTTGGGCATCCCCTACGCCTACATCTCCGACCAGGCGCTCCGCGCCACGCCCGATCTGCGCGCCAGGTACGACGTGATCCTGTTCGGCCCGGTCGGCGGCTCCGCGCAGCGCATTGTCAACGGCCTCCCCATGCGCGGCGACCCCATCC
Organism: Bryobacteraceae bacterium; assembly: GCA_050008465.1. Classification (GTDB taxonomy): domain Bacteria; phylum Acidobacteriota; class Terriglobia; order Bryobacterales; family Bryobacteraceae; genus Fen-330. Next base: position 65,446 of record JBEKMO010000019.1, on the reverse strand, counting down.
CCTGGAAGAAGTCCGCGCTCACGCCCAACATCGGCACGTCCCCGGATCAGACCGACGACATGCGCGGCGGCATGGGACTGGAAGGCGTCCTGAACCTGAAGAAGTTCATCGAGGAGGGCGGGCTGTTTGTCACCATTGGAGGCAACGCATCGATCCCCATCGATTACGGCCTGATCGATAGCGTCTCGATCGTCCAGACGCGCGAATTGCAGGCCCGCGGCGGCGTCTTCAACGCGGTGATCGCGGACGCGAAAAGCCCGATCGCTTACGGCTACGGGGAGCGGCTCGCGGTCTACTTCAGCCAGGATCCGGTCTTTCGGGTGAGCGCTACCGGCGGCCTCGGCGGCGGCCGTGGATTCGGCGACGAGGCTTCGGGCAGCCGTCCCAGCGGCCGCGGCACCGCGACCGACCCCGACATCCCGCAGGGCCGTCCCTATTCCCCGCCGCCGCCCAAGCCCGAGGTCAAGCCGGGCGAGGAGCCGCCCCCGCCCGAGGAATACCTCGAGCTGATCCGCCCGCTGCTGCCGCCGCCCGAGGCCCGCCCGCGCGTGATTCTCCGCTTCGCGGAGGAGAAGGACCTGCTGGTGGCCGGGATGCTGGCCGGAGGCAAGGAGCTGGCCAATCGCCCGGCGGTCATCGACGTGCCGCTCGGCAAAGGCCACGTCCTGCTCTTCGCCAACAATCCGATATGGCGCCAGGAGACCCAGGGCAGCTTCTTCCTGCTCTTCAACGCCATGCTGAACTACGACCACCTCGGCGTGGGGCGCTGAAAGTGGCACAGGCATTCAGCCTGTGCCAGGTATGAGAAAACCGGTTTCCTGCACACACTCTATCTGCCATGATGTATCGCCGCAACCTGCCCCATTGGTACGCTGACGGCGCTGCCATCTTCGTCACCTGGCGGCTCTTTGGCACGCTGCCGAACAGTGTGAAGCAGGTCCTCGACGGCCGTGCGTTCCGCGAGGCCGATCGCGAGTTGGATCGCGCCGCGACCGGACCGTCCTGGCTGTCGCAGGCTTCCATAGCGGAATGCGTCGCGCGCAGCCACGTTCACCTGCTCATCGGGCCGAGGACAGAGCTACACCACATCACCAAGTGGATCAAGGGCACGTCGGGGCGAGGGGCGAATCTGTTCTTGGGGCGCACCGGCAACCCATTTTGGCAGGACGAGTCGTTTGACCATTGGGTGCGGGATCACTGGGAGTTTGAACGGATTTGCCGGTACATCGAGAACAACCCTGTCAGCGCGGGACTGGTGTTTGCGCCGGAACAGTGGCCGAATTCCAGTGCCAGCCGGCACGGGCTGGAGGTCACAAGCTGAAGGCCTGTGCCACTATTGCAGCGGCACTGCCCGGCCGGTCTTCACGGACTGCTTTGCTGCCTCTATGATTTCGACCACGCCCACGTTGATGGGCAGCGCAACCAGGCCGTCGAGGGGCTGGTTCGCTTTCATACGGCTCACCAGGTAGGCGACCGGCTCGGCGTGGTCGGCGTCCAACGGGGCCAGCGGCAGATTCTCCTGTTTGCCCTTCGCGCGCAACTCGACCTTGCCGTCCCGCACGTTGAGGCTGCCGGCCAGCCCAAACACCTCGAGGTCCTGGAAGCCCCGCGGCAGATCCCAACTCGCTTCGAAAATGCCCACGCCGTTCTTGTAGGAGAGGATCAGGTCGGCGTTGTCTTCCACCTTGGGGAACCGCTCGGGCCGGAGGTGGTTCACGGTGGCGTAGACCGTCTCGGGCTTCCCCAGGTACCACAGCGACCACAGCGCGTTGTAGCAGCCGAAATCCATCAGCGCTCCGGCGCCGTTGGAGACCGGGTCGGTCAACCACGCGAAGAAGTACTTGCTGGTGACGCCCTCCGACCCCGGCCCGCCGTGGCCCACGATCCCGTGCAGCCGCCACACCCTGCCGATCGCGCCCTGGTCGGCCTGGGCCCTGGCGGCGTAGTTGGCCGGCCACCACGCCATCTGGTAGTTGGTCATCACGCGGATGCCGTGTTGCGCCGCCAGGCGCTCGATTTCGAGCGCATCTTTGTAGGTCGCCGCCAGCGGCTTCTCGAAGATCACCTGGATCTTCCGCGGAGCGCACGCCTCGACAATCTCCAGGTGCCGGTTGTTCTCGACGAACGCCCAGACGATATCCGGCTTCACCTCCGCCAGCATCTTCCGGTAGTCGGAGTAGTACGGGACGCCGGGCGCTGACTTCTTCGCCTCCGCCACCAGTTCGGCGTTCGGCTCCGCGATTCCCGCCAGCCGGGCGGGCGTCTGGCCCTTCGCCATCCTCCCCAAGTGCCCCCAGACATGGGAATGCACCAGCCCGACGATGGCGATCTTGTACTCCTGCGCCGCCAGAGGAACAGAAAGGGCGATCACGGTCGTCAGAAAGTATTTCATGGAGTGCAGTGTAGCACCGGCGCCCAGGTTCATGAATCGACGCCGTCTGGCCGGCATCCAAGCAATCAACGAGCTTGGCGGCCCGAGCGGGATTCCTGTGGGAATGGGGCAGTCCGCGGATGGGGACAACGGTGACTGTCCCCTGGTTTCCGCGGAGGTGCTACAGTAGCTTAGGTTAGGGAACTGGGGAGAGCCAATGAAGATTCTCGCCGCGATTTCGATTTTGTGGATAGGTTCCACACTGGCCGGTCAGGATCTTTCCAGCCAGGCGCGTCAGCTTGAGGCAAGGGGCGACGCCGCTGGCGCGCGCCAACTGTTGCAGCGCGCGGCGCGCAACTCGTCCAACGATCCCGCGGCGCTGCTGAGCTACGCCGAGTTCCTGGACTGCTACCACGACCCCGAAACGCGCCCGACCCTCGAAAAGGCCCTGGCGCTTCTGGATGGGCCCTCGAACCAAGCCAGGCGCGCACAGGTGGCCCGCCGCCTGGTGCTTCTCGACCTGATCGAGGGCGATCGCGACGCCGCCGCCAAGCATCTGGGAGTCTACCGCGCCAGCGGCGGCACGGACATCGCCGCTAAGCTGCCCGAACCACGCCTGGAGACCGAGGAAGAGCGCCAGATCATTGAAATCCCCGGCCCCCTGCGCCCCTTCTCCCGCATGGCCGCGCTGGCTCCCGACTCAGCGCCGTCCGACCTCCTCGCCGCCCTGGCCCGCAACGTGGTCATGAGTGGTTACCAGGCGGCCGGCGGCGAGGCGCTCGAGCCGACCGAGTACCTGAAGCTCATCACCCGCTATCTCTCCCAGGCCCGCGAGCTTCAGAAACTGGCCGGCGAACAGAAAGCGATCCGCATCGAGGCCTGCGATTCACCGCGGACCGGCGAACTGCTCCGCATCCTGGGCTACCGCATGCGAGGCGGCTGCGGCAGCGAGGTGGTGCTGGAGACGGTCAACGCCAGCCGCGCCTTCCTCACCATCGACTCCGGGTTTCCGCTGGCCGAACTGGAGCAGGGTCTCCGCGCCAATCGCCCCTTCAGCCACCCGTACGCACCCACGCGCATCCCGGTCCCTTACGGCGCCGACTACTGGATGACCGCCAAGGACAAGCAGAGCGGCGATTTCATCGACGTGTTCCTGTCCGATCCCACGCTCTGCCGCTTCTACGTGGCCATGGCCAAGCTGGACCGCAACACCGCCAACGAGCTGCGCAAGGCGTTCCCCATGTCGCGCCTCAAGGTCTTCGCTCACGTGCTGGACTTCTTCGGCGATATGTTCGAGATCCGCGGCGGCAAAGCCGTGGTTCCCGGTGGAGCGCGCACGGCTGCCATGTGGGCCGAGATGGCCGGCGTTTCCCCCGACCAGGGCGCGGCGTTCTTTGAGCGGCTGATCTCGAAGGATGACGGGTGGATGGCCAGTTACTTCGACGCGTTGTCGCGCGTCAGCGGCCCGGTCAAGGACTACCTGACCGAGCCCCAGCGCATGAAGCGCTTCTACATGGCCATCCGCGGCCGCGTCACGAGTCCCGGCCCCGCCCGGCCGGTGTTCCGCTCCAACACCGACATGATGTTGCTCACCACGCGGCTTCGCCTGGAGCCGGACGGACGCCCGCACATCCCCGGCAACGTCGGGGTATGGAAAGACTTCTTCGCCAACCATCCGCGCGGCAAGTTCGACAGCAAGCTCACGCGCGCGGCCTCCGGCTGGAAGGAGCCTGACGACGTCCTGGAGGCCCTGTTCGGCCTCTGCCGCAAGTCCGTCGAGAACGAGCCTCTGAAGATCTTCATGGCGCTAAGCGACCTCGACCGTTTCCGCTCCAAGCCGCTGGAGCCCGCCACGGTTTCGCGTCTGGCCCGCGAGTATCACAGTTACGGCGCCCAGTACTCGATCTTCTCCGAGGCGCCCTCCCTCCAGGACCAGACCATGTTCCAGTTCCTCGACGTGGCCGATGCCCTCAATCACCTGGGCGACACTTCGCTCCGCGCCGACACCGCGGGCACGATGCAGGCGCTGGTTGGGCTCTGGCAGATCTTCTGCCGGCAGGGCTCCATCGCCGCTTCGGAGGCCGACTCCACGCTGGCCGGCATCCTCGCTCCGTTCGCCAGGATTCGCAGCAGCCGCGACCTGTTCGATGGCGGCCGGGCAGGCGTCAAGTTACTATTGAAAGCCACCCAATCCCCCGAAAGCGCCGATGCCCAGGAGCGCCTCATCACGCTGCTGGCCGGCACCGCCGACACCAAGGACACCGAGACCCACAACCTCATGGCGCAGGAGATGATCCGCATCTTCGAAGCGCAGCACCTGATCTCGTTGAACAACCTCCTGGATCTGGCGGATAACCTGGAGCGCATCCCGCGGGGCGAGAAGCTGAGCAGCGCACTGGTCAGCCGCCTCGCTGCGCGCATCTCGGAGATCCAGCCCCCGCGCGCCAGCCTCTCCGCGGTCGAGAAGAACTCCTTCGCCTTCGGCTACTGGAGCGAACGCCACATCGAGACCGAGCGCAAAATGAACCTTCGCGCGCAGGTGGACCGCGCCGGCGGCGACGCCGAAAAACTGCGCGACATCCGCGGCGCCCTGGCGCCGTTCCTGCGGGACACCCTGGTCGGCTTCAATTACCTCCACTACATCCCGCCCGGCGCGGAGCTTCTGCTCACCAACCCCGTGTTCGTGCGCAGCCACGATTTCCTGGGGATGCAGAGCACCCCCCAGACCTGGCGCCAGACCCAGGTCGTCGGGAGCGGCTGGCCGGCTAGCGCCGGCGGCCGCCTGATGGGATCGCTCGCGGGGTTGCCCTACACGCTGGCCGAGGCCGAGCAGAATTTCATGGTCCCTGGCCGCGAGCAGGCGCTGATCTGGGGCGACCTCGTCCCGCAGCTAATCCTCAGCGCCAAGGTGCCGCGCTGGTGGAACGTTACACCTGCCCAAATGCACTGGGTCGGCCTGCACATGCGCTATGCCGAGTCGCTGCTGGCCGAGAGCGCTCTGGACGCCCAGCGCCGCCAGCAGGCCGCCGATCTCCTGGAAGGCCAAGCCCCGCCCGCCCGCGTGCGGAGGGTCCGCGAGCTGCTCGAGCAGGGCGAGGTGCGCGCCGCAATCGAGAGAGTGACTCCGACGGAACTGTTCGTCCTGGCGAAGAACACCCTGGCCGGGGAGCGCAACACGGGGGATTCCCTGGTCCGCGACCTGATCCGCTTGCAGCGGGAATCGCCCGACCGCGTGACTTACCAGGCCATCTCGCGAGCTTTTGGCACCCCCAAGCCGACGCTGACCAATTCCTACCGGCCGGAACTCCTGTATCTGCGGACTTTCCCCGCCCTGATGGGTTTCTCCAGCCGCATCATGGCGGAGAGCTGGGAATCTACGGCGCTATACTGGGCCGCGGTGGCCGACGAGGTCCACCTGCCCCCCGCACAGCTCAACGTGCTCATCCCCGATTGGACGCGGCAGACCATCGAGGGGATTTTCGCAACGCACCTGGAGGATTGGCCCGCCTTGCTCCGCTCGCTCCGCAAGGTGGGCGAAGATGTGCGCTCGAAGCTGCACAATCAAATGGAGACGGATCAGAGAGCGGCGCTTCCCTAGCGCTGGGTGGAGGATCATGTGAATCGGTATTCGACGCTACTCCTCGGCATCGCGGGTTGTCTCGGGCTCAACGCCCAGGAGAGGCCGGGCACGGTCTTCCGAGTCAAAGTCGACATGGTGGTGCTGAGCTTTACCGTGACCGACAGCAAGGGGCGGTACATCACGGCGCTCAAGCCCGGCGACTTCCGCATCCTCGAGGACAACATCCCGCAGAAGATCGGCACCTTCGCCGAGGGCTCCAAGCCCGCCATGCTGGTTCTCGAGGACGGCTCGACGCGCCCGCTGGTCGCCGCCGTCAAGCCCGGCGAGGAGACCGCCCGGGCCGGCTTGGACCGTCCCGACGCCTTTGTCGGCACCAACGTGTTCATCTTGTTCGACACCAGCAATTACATGTACCGAGGGTTCGTCTACGCCTCCGACGCGATCGCCGATTTCGTTCGCGGGCTGGACCGCGCCGACTCGGTGGCGGTTTATACCTTCAGCCGCAATCTCTCGCGCGCGGCGCTGCTGACGCGGGATCGCGGCGAGGCTATTTTCGGCTTGCGAAAAGCCGTCGCGGGCGACGATGCGGCCTTATATAACACGCTGCTGCTCACTCTGCACGACGCCGGCAAGGTGCCCGGGCGGAAGGTCATCATCGTCTTCTCGAACGGCCCCGACAATGCCAGCATGGTGGCGCCCGACGACGTGCGGGCGGTGGCCGAGGACGAAGGTATCCCCATCTACGTCATCTCCACCAGCGAGGTCAACAAGGACCCGATCTCCGCGGGAGTCTTCAAGCGCATCACGCAGCGCACCGGCGGCCAGGCATTCTTCGCCAAGACCTGGCAGAAGCAGGTGGAGGCCTTCGAATCCATCCGCGAGGCGCTCGGCAACTCGTACACCATCACCTACTACCCGGCGCCCAACCCCAACGAAGGCTTCCGCAGAATCAGCGTCGAGATTCCTTCCGACGTGGGCAAGAAACTCCGCATCCGCGCCCGGCCCGGGTACCGGCCGCGAGGGGGATTCTAGGGAAGTACGAAATACGAATTACGAAGGACGAAGTAGGCATCTCACCGGGCTTCGTCGGGGACTTTTCGCTCGCGCCGGCAGCGGATCTCGCGCACCGCGTAGATCCGGCGCCCCTGGCTCTCGAAGTAGGTGCGGATCAGCACTTCGCCCAGCAGCCCCGTGCCAAACATACCCAGCCCGGCCAGCAGCAGCAAGGCCCCCGCCACCATCAGCGGCCCATGTTCCATGATGATGTCACGCCCCGTGACGAGTTTTTCCACCGCCAGGTAAGCCAGCGTGCCACCGCCCAAAACCGTGCCGAGCAATCCGAACTTCCCGAAGAAGTGCATCGGGCGGGTGAAGTAGCTCAGCAGGAACTTGACGGTCAGGATGTCGAACAGCACGTTCAGCGTCCGCCCCAGCCCGTAGTGCGACTCGCCTCGCGGCCGCACGATGTTCTGGATCGGCACTTCCGCGATACGCGCCCCGTAGAAGCTCGCCAGCGCGGGGATGAACCGGTGCAGTTCCCCGTACAGGTTGACCTCCTTCAGAATCTCGGCGCGGTAAGCCTTGAAGGTGGTCCCGAAATCGTGGAGATTCACTCCCGAGACCTTGGCCATGAGCCAGTTGGCGATGCGCGACGGCAGGCGGCGCGTCAGCGGGTTGTCGACGCGGACCTTGCGCCAGCCGCTGGCGATGTCGTAGCCCTCATCGAGCTTGGCCAGCAGAGCCGGGATGTCCTCGGGCGCGTGCTGGAGGTCGCCGTCCAGCGAGACGATCACTTCGCCCTGCGCCTCGTGGAAGCCGGCCGAAAGCGCCGCGGTCTGCCCGAAGTTCCGCCGGAGGCGCACCACTGCCAGGCGCGGATCGGTCTCCACCAGGTTGGCCAGCAACTCGAAGCTCCGGTCGGTCGAGGCATCGTCCACGAAAATCACTTCGTAAGGCCGGCCGAGTGCGGTGAGAACCGTGGTGAGCCGGTCGTAGAGGGGCAGCAGGGACGGCTCCTCATTATGCACCGGGATCACGACGGAAATCATGCACCTTCAGTGTAGTGGAGCGGGCTTTCGGCCCGCAATAGGCGTGCTATGCTGGGCCGTCGGAGAAATCATGAGCACTACTCGCAGGAGATTGTTTCAGATCACCGCTGTCGCCGCAGGCGCCGCCCCCCTCGCCTCAGGGGCAAGCAGTAAGACTTCGGATCCGGCCGCCCTTCTGGCCGCGTTCGCGAAACGGCAGACCGTGCGGCGCTACAAACCGGATCCGGTTCCGGACGAGCATGTGCGCCAGATTCTGGACGCCGCCCGCCGCGCTCCCACCTGCATGAATCAGCAGCCTTGGAAGTTCCTGGTGGTGCGCGACCGGGCGAAGATCGAACAGATGAAGAAACAGACTCTCGATCGGTTGACCAAGTACCTCGACTATTCCGCCGGCAAGGACAAGGAGACGGGCAGCGCCGACCTCGAGAAGCGGAAGAAGGATGCCGTTCACTTCACCGAGGGCTACTTCACTGCGCCGGTCTATGTGGTGGTGCTCGTGGATACGGAGTCGGCCTGCTCGGGCTATGCGACCAACCACGACGGCCCGATGGCGGCCGGGTACCTGATGATCGCGGCCCGCGCGTTCGGCTACGGGACGGCCTATCTCACCGACGGAATTCCCGAGCCGGTCACGCGCGAGGTGCTGGCCATCCCCACCCGCTATCGCCGGATCTGCATCACACCCATCGGGATTCCGGACGGCTGGCCGACGGCGCAACCGAAGCGCAAGCTCGAGGAGATGGTGGCCTACGAAACGCTGGAAGGACACCCGCCACTCACGCGGCTGCCCTACAATCCGTGACGCCCAGCTCGCAAGCGACTCGCCGGGGAGTCTGGATCCAGCAGCCGGCGACTTGAGGAATCTAAACTGCTGGTTCAGAATTCTCACAGGGGCTTCATCCCTCGAACCATCCAGTACAGTGCGGCATGCAGATTGACGATTGTTCGCCACCACGTGGCGTGGGCTTCAGCCTGCCGTGTCGGCGCTCGTGCCGACACCTTGGCGTCGAGATGAGTCTCGACGCGGCACGCAGGAGTGCGTGCGCCACAAAACGCTGCTTGGGTAAGATGCTCCATAGAAGCGGGTCGCAGCTTCCCCGCGGTGGTCGTGACCGCGCCGCGCCGGGCCGGGAAGCGCGGTCGCTGCCGGAAGAGGTGCAGCGGGGTGTAAACTCGGAACAGAGCGGGCGTGAGGAGGGGCGGGATGGCGAAAAACGTTGTGATCTGCTGCGACGGCACGGGGAACGAGTTTGACACCACGAACTCGAATGTCGTCAGGTTGTACAGCGTTTTGGAGTCGAACCCTCAAACCCAGGTGGTCTACTATCACCCGGGACTGGGCACGATTGGCGATCCAGCCGCGCTATCGAAGTTCCAGAAATGGTGGACCCGTGTGCGCGGACTGGCGTTCGGCTACGGGCTGAGCCGGAACATCGCGGACGCTTACAAGTTCCTGATGGACAATTTCGAGGCGGGCGACCTGGTGTTCCTGTTCGGGTTCAGCCGCGGCGCGTATACCGTGCGCGCGCTGGCGGCGTTGTTGCACATCTTCGGGCTGATCCGGAAGGGCAACGACGTCCTGATTCCGTACGCGCTGCGGATGCTGCGATACCGGCCGAAGAAAGCCCCCGCCGGCGGCAATGAATTCCAGGCGTGGCGGGAGCTTGGCAGGCAGTTCCGGGAGACGTTCTCGCGGGAGTGCAAGCCCCACTTCGTGGGCCTCTGGGACACGGTCGGCTCGGTGGGCTGGATCTTCAACCCGGTCACCTTGCCGTTCACGGCCGCCAACCCGGACATCCACATCGGCCGGCACGCGATTTCGATCGACGAGCGGCGCTGCTTCTACCGGCAGAACTTGTGGAGCGCGCCGCTGGCGTGGCAGGATATCCGGCAGGTGTGGTTTGCCGGAGTGCACTCCGACGTGGGAGGCGGCTACCCGGAGCGGGAAAGCGGACTCGCCAAGATCACCATGGACTGGATGCTGGATGAGGCGGTCGGGGCGCAGTTGCGCGTGGATGCAACGCGGAGGGCACGGGTTCTGGGCGCCATGGGGCCGGACGCAGTGCTGCACAAGTCGCTGGAAGGGGCCTGGTGGCTGCTGGAATACTTCCCGAAACGGTATACCGACATGCAGCGCCAGCCGCCCGCCAAGCGCTGGATGATCCCGCGGGGGCGCCCGCGGTACATCCCGGACAACGCCGAGATCCACCCCAGCGTTTTCGAACGCCTGCGGAATGCACGGGCGGCCTACCGGCCGACCAACGTTCGAACAGGCTGAAGCCTGTTCCACGGCGGCAAAAAACTCCCTTTTTCTTCAACGCATTTCTGGTAAAATGGAAATCTAGAATGCAACTTTGCGAGAGGCGAAGAAAAGGGGAATGAAAGCCCCCGCCTCCGGGAGTCGTCTTGGCTGATTCCGATCGTCCCGAAACCCCCCAGGTTCCACCCGCGCCTCCGGCGCCGCCGGCGGGCGGCACGCAGCTCCCGCTGGGACCGGGCGGCGGGGGGAAGAACCTGATTCCCGTCAACATCGAAGACGAGATGCGCCGGTCGTATCTGGATTACGCCATGAGCGTGATCATCGGCCGCGCCCTGCCCGATGTGCGCGACGGGTTGAAACCGGTGCATCGCCGCATCCTGTTCGGTTTGCACGAGATGGGCCTGACCTTCAACCGGCCCACCCGGAAGTGCGCCAAGATCGTTGGCGAGGTCCTGGGAAAGTACCACCCGCACGGCGACACGGCGGTTTACGACGCACTGGTGCGGATGGCCCAGCCGTTCTCGATGCGTTACCCGCTCATCGACGGCCAGGGGAACTTCGGGTCGGTGGACGGCGACCCGCCGGCGGCCATGCGGTACACGGAAGCCCGGCTGTCCCGCATCGCCTCTACGCTGCTGGCCGATATCGACCGGGAAACCGTCGACTTCCGGCCCAATTACGACGACAGCGAGCAGGAACCGGAAGTGCTGCCCACGCGGGTGCCCAACCTGCTCATCAACGGGAGCTCGGGCATCGCCGTTGGGATGGCGACCAACATCCCGCCGCACAATCTCACCGAGATCATCAACGCCACCGTCGCCCTGATCCAGAACCCCAAGACGCCGCTGGAGAAGATCCTCGAAATGGTTCCCGGGCCGGACTTCCCGACCGGCGGATTCATCCTCGGGCGCCAGGGCATCCTGGAGGCCTACACGCGCGGCCGCGGCATGTTGAAGCTGCGCGCCAAGGCGGCCATCGAGCACACCGGCAAGGACCGCGACCAGATCGTAGTCACCGAAATCCCATACCAGGTCAACAAGTCCCGCCTCATCGAGCAAGTGGCCGAGTTGATTAACGAGAAGAAGCTGGAGGGCTTGCTGGAGCCGGTGGACGAAAGCGATCGGGACGGCATGCGCATCGTTTTCCCGTTGAAGCGCGGCGAGCAGGCCGAGGTGGTGCTCAACAATCTGTACAAGCACACCCAGATGCAGACCGGCTTCGGCATCATCATGCTGTCGATCGTCAACGGCCAGCCGCGCGAACTGGGTCTCCTCGATTGCATTAAGCGCTTCATCGACCACCGCGTCGACGTGGTCCGCCGGCGGACCGAATTCGAGCTACGGAAAGCCCGCGACCGCGAGCACGTTCTGCTGGGATTCAAGAAGGCCCTGGATAATCTGGATCTGGTGATCGAGACCATCCGGGCCTCCGGTACGCCCAAGGAAGCGCGCGAGCGCCTCATGGGCGTCCTGCCCATCCCCGAGCGCGTGCGGGAAGAGGTGTTGATCCCCGAGGACCTCCGCCTGGATTTCTCCGAGCGCCAGGCCCAGGCCATCATCGAGCTCCAGTTGCAGCGGCTCACCGGCATGGAGCGCCAGAAGATCATCGACGAACTGGCCGACATCCAGCGCCGCATTGCCGAGTACCTGGAGATCCTGGGCTCGGAGAAACTGCTCCGCGGCGTGATCGTCAAGGAGCTCAAGGAAGTCCAAAAAGAGTACGGGGACGAGCGCCGGACCCAGTTCCTGGAAGACACCGGCGAGATCCAATTGGAAGACCTGGTGGCGGTGGAGGACGTCGCGGTCACGGTCACTCGCGGCGGCTATCTGAAGCGCACTCCGGTGGACAGCTACCGCCGGCAGAGCCGGGGCGGCAAGGGCCGCATCGGCATGGGCACCCGCACCGAGGATTTTCTCGAACACCTCATCATCGCCTCCACCCACGCCTACCTGCTCATCTTCACCAACATGGGGCGGGTCTACTGGCTCAAAATCTACGCGATCCCCGACGCCGGCATCACCGGAAAGGGGAAACACATCTCGAACCTCATCAACCTTCAGCCGGAGGAGGAGATCAAGGCCTTTCTGCCGGTCCGGGAGTTCGTGCCCGACCGGTTCATCGTGATGGTGACCAAGCGCGGGGTGATCAAGAAGTCGGAGCTGACCGAGTTCGACAACCCCATGGCCCGCGGCATCATCGCCATCGGCCTGGATGAGGGCGACGAGCTGATCCGCGCCGGGCTCACCACGGGGGAGAATTACATCTTCCTGGGATCGCACGAAGGCAAGGCCATCCGTTTCCAGGAGAAGCTGGTCCGCCCGATGGGGCGGCCCGCCCGGGGCGTTCGGGCCATGGACCTGGCCGACGACGACTACTTGGTGGGCATGGAAATCGTCGAAGAGCAGGGACTCATTCTCTCCATCTCCGAGCTGGGCTTTGGAAAGCGCACGCCGCTCCACAAGTACCGCCTCACTGCTCGCGGCGCCAAGGGCGTCATCAACATGAAAGCTACCAGGCGCACCGGCAAGGTGGTCGCGGTCATGGCCGTCAAGGAGGACTCGGACCTGATGATCATCACCAAGGAGGGCAAGATCATCCGCATCGAGGCCAGTGAGATCCGCGAGGCCGGGCGCTCCACCCAGGGGGTCCGGCTGGTCAGGATGGAGGAGGGAGGCCAAGTGGCCGCCGCCTGCATCATCCCCGAGGAAACCGAGCCGCCCAACGGCAACGGAACCAACGGTCAGGAGCCGTTGCCGCTGTAATGGCCTCTCTCGTTCCGCTCGAACCGCTCGACGCCGCCCGTCTCCGCTCGAAGGAGGCGCGCCTGTTTTCTCTCCTTCGCGACTTGGGGAGCGTGATAGTTGCCTATTCCGGCGGGACCGACTCGGCCTACCTGGCTTGGGCGGCCCACCAGGCGCTGGGCGACAACGCGCTAGCCATCACGGCGGATTCCGCCTCGATTCCGGAGTCGCACAAGCGCGACGCCGAGGAGTTCGCGCGCCGCGCCGGGTTCCGCCACGAGTACGTCGAGACCCGTGAGTTCGACAACCCGGACTACGTTCGCAACGCCCCCGACCGCTGCTTCCACTGCAAGGATGAGCTGTTTGAAACTCTGGAGGCCGTCGGGCGCGAGCGGGGGATTCCGAATATCGTGTACGGTGTGAACGTGGATGACCTGGGCGACTACCGCCCCGGGCAGAACGCCGCCGAGCAACACGAAGTCAAGGCTCCGCTGGTCGAGGCCGGGCTGCGCAAGGCCGAGATCCGCGAGCTCTCGCGGCTGGCCGGCTTGCCCACCTGGGACCGCCCCGCCTCGGCCTGCCTCAGTTCCCGCGTCCCGTACGGCACGCCAGTCACCAAGGAGACTGTGAAAACCGTGGAAGCCGGCGAGGAGGCGCTCCGCGCACTGGGCTTCCGCCAGTTCCGCGTGCGCTACCACGGCGAACTCGTGCGCATCGAAATCGCCCCCGAGGAAATGGAGAAGGCGCTCACCGTGGAAATGGCCGCGCGTTTCGCCGCTCTCTTCAAGCCCCTCGGGTTCCACTACGTGACCCTGGACCTGGAAGGCTACCGGCAGGGGTCGATGAACGAGACGCTGAAGCTGGGTTAACGCTTGCGTCGCGCGAACAGAAGGCCGGACCAAGTGTGGTCCACCGCGCAGACCTTGTAGTCCACGAACCCGGCTGCCAGGCCGAAGCCACGCACCTTGTTCTCACCCAGATCCGAGACCACCCCCGAGGCCTTCTTCGGCCAGACGATCCAGAGGCCGCCTCCGTCGGCCAGCGCCCGCGCGGCTGCGGGGAAGCGGCGCTCCAGGTCGGCGCGCGATTCCGCGAAGAGCAGAATCAGTTGTGGCCGGCCGCGCACGGTTCGCGCGATGCGCACCCCTTCGGGCAACGTTCCCAGTGTATCTTCGAACCCCTCAACCGCACCGAGCAGCGCGACCAGCGCACCCGCCCGTATCCCGAGCTTCTTCGGCAGCGGAGTGCCAGAGTAGCCGGCCAGCACGCCGGGCGTCACTGGTTTCGAGGGCGGCTGCCGCATTGCGCGTTCCAGGGTCCTGCCGACTCCCCTCCACGGCGTGTAAAAGGCGTCCGGCAGCAACTCGCGGACGCGCGCGGTTTTCTCGGGGTCTCCTTCGACGAAGACCAGGGGCGATGCCCGCGTCGCCTTCTGCTGCCGCAAGGCCAGCGCCACATCGCGCCCCTGGGACGGCGCCCGCCCCAAGTCGATGACGACGGCCTCGGGCGGACGCTCCCGCATGGCGCACAGGTCCGCCGGGCCCAGCGCCACCTGGTAGTCGACCTCGTGTCCGCCGCGGCGCAGTTCCTCGGCGCGCGCCTCGCCCTCCGCGGCATTCCAATGAATCAGTCTGATGCGGCGCATGGCTGCGGCTGATTCGAGTCTACGCTACTTGGCGGCCGGCGGCGGCGCGAGCATCTGCTCCTTGCGGTAGATCAGGGTGGAGGTATCGTAGCTGGCGATCTCGAACCCGTGTCCGTGGACGATGGCGTCGGTCGGGCAGGCCTCGACGCAGTAGCCGCAGAAGATGCAGCGGGTGTAGTCGATGTTATAGACCTTGGCGTAGCGTTCCCCGCCGCTGATGCGCCCGGCATCGATATTTTCCGCCGCCTCGATGTAAATACAGTTGGAAGGGCAGGCCGCCGCGCACAAGAAACACGCGACGCATTTCTCCAGGCCGTTCTGATCCCGCTCCAGCACGTGCACGCCGCGATAGCGCTCTTGGAACCGCGGCGGGGCGTCGGGATAAGGCTCGGTCACCGGCGGGGAAACCATTTCCTTGAAGGTCACGCCCATGCCTTTGGCGATGGCCGTGGCGGCGCCCAGAATCTCTTGAATTGTCGGCATCAGCACCCAGCTCCCCCCGGGAGCCTAGTTCTTCGAACCTCAACCAGGCTTGTTTTCGGGGACCCGCTCGCCCTCCCGGAACGGCGGCACGCCCAGTCTCTGCCCCAGCGCCTCGAGGTCTTTCTTGACGAACCCGCATGCGGCCAGTGAAATCGTGCCGTCCGGCTCGATCAGGAACAGGGACGGCACGGTGTGGAGACCGAAAGCGTTGCTGACCGAATAGCCGGCGTCGTCCAGCAGCGTCGGGAAGGTCACGCCGAACTCGGCGTTGTACTCGCGCGTGGCCGCCGCTTTGTCCTGCGACACGCCGAGGATCGCGATGCCGCCGGCGCTCTCATGCAGCCGCTGCAAGAAAGGGAACGTGAACTGGCACACCGGGCAGCTCACTTTGAAGAACGCCAGCAGCGCCGGGCCGCGGCCCAGGATCTCCTTCAACGACTGCGTCTGCCCGTTCAAGTCCTGGAGCCTGAAATCCGGCGCGCGGGCGCCCGCCCCGAGCATCTCCGGCTGTTTCCACCCCATAGGATCAGTGTACCGGAAAGGGCCTGTGGCTTGTGGCCTGTGGATTCGACGACGATTCGCCTGCTGGCGCACCTACCGCGCCGCCGGGTGCGCCAGCGGGTACGCGGTCGTGGAATCCACAGGCCACAAGCCACAAGCTACAAGCACTTCATCAGTTGCTGCGCGGCGATCAGGATAGGGTCCCAGACTTGCGCGAAGGGCGGGGCGTAGGCCAGGTCGAGTTGTTCGAGGTCCTCGACGCGCATGCGGTTGGTGATGGCGGTGGCGAGGACGTTGATGCGGCCGGCGGCGCCCTCTGACCCGATCACCGTGGCGCCAATCAGGCGGCGAGTGCCGCGATCAGCCACCAGGGCGACGGTGACCGGCTCGCCGTGGAAGTAGCGCGGCTTGCCGGGCGCCTCGACGCGCGCCCCGACCGGATCGAGGCCTTCCTTGCGCGCCTGGGCTTCGGAAAGCCCGGTGGTCGCCACGCCGACGCCGCACACCCGCACGATGCAGGTTCCGGCGACGCCGGGGAACCGTTCCCGCCGGCCGGCGGCGTTGGCGCCGGCAACGCGCCCGGTCTTGTTGGCGGTGGTGCCGAGCGGCAGATACACCGGCCGGCCGGTCACCAGGTGGATCGCCTCGGCGCAATCTCCGGCGGCGAAGACGCCCGCCAGGTTCGTTTCCATGCGCTCGCTCACCCGGATCGCGCCGGTGCGCCCCAACTGGATGCCCGCTTCGGCGGCCAACTCGACGCTGGGCCGCCAGCCGGCGGCCAGCACCACCATGTCGCAGGGCACGCCCGCGACGCAGCCAGGCTCCACGGACTCGACGCGCGTGGCAAGACGAAGCTCGACGCGGAAGCGCTCGAGGTGCTTTCGCAGGGCATCCGTGAGGGCGGGATCCTGACGGCCGAGCACATCGCGGGCCGCTTCGAAGATCGTGACCACGAGCCCGTGGGTGCGAAGCACCTCGGCCATCTCCAGGCCGAGGTAGCCAGCGCCGACGATGACGGCCCGCCGGGGTTTCTTCCCGACGAGAAAGCAGCGGAGGCGGCGCGCGTCCTCGAGGGTGGAGAGCGTGAAGATGTCCGGATGCCCGGCGCCGTCGATGGAGCGGTCCAGCCGCGCGCCAGTCGCCACTACCAGCCGATCGTAGGGCGCTCGCTCGCCGTTGGCGAGAGCCACCTGCCGGCGCGAGTGCGAGATGGCCACCACCTCGCAGCCCGTACGCACGGCAATGTTCCGCTCGCGGCGAAAGTACTCGGGAGTGTAGACCACGAGATCATCGAGCGACCGTACCTGCCCTTCGAGATAGTAAGGCAGCCCGCAGGCGCCCCAGGCCACGGCCGGGCCTTTCTCGAACACGGTGATGTCAAGGGATGGATCGCAACGCCGCGCGCGCGCCGCGGCGCTCAGGCCCGCGGCGATTCCGCCGATCACTACCAAGCGCATGATTCGATGTCCCTGGCCGGCCGCTATTCTCCGGTCTGTTCCGTGACAAAGCTCAGTATATCGAAGCGCTTGATCTCGCGATCGGGGAAGAAGCTATTGACCGCATCCTGCTCGTCGTTGAAGATCTCGAAGACGGTGGTCAGCTTGGTGACCACCAGCAGTTGGATGTTCCGCCGGTTGAGGTTTTCGAGCTTCAGCTTGCCGCCCATCTGGCGCACGGAGGTGAAGCAGACCACCATCGCCCCCAAGCCCGTGCTATCGATGTAGCCGACCTCCTGGAGATTCAGGATGAAGTTCCGGCGCCCGGCGGCGGAGAACTCGCGCAGCGTGTCGCGCAACGCGGCAGCCTCATCGCCCACGGTGATGCGGCCGTTCAGATCCAGAATAAGGACTTCCTCGCGTTCTCTCTGCAGTATCTCCAGGCTCACACGGCATCCTCGGCCGCGGACGGCACAGCCCGCGGTAGGCGCTACTTTGGCGCCTCCTCCGCCCCTTTCTCGCGGGCCTTCTCGCGGGAATCGACCATATAGCCTACGCCACGGACGGTGTGGATCAACTTCTTGGACCAGCGGTCGTCGACTTTGCTGCGGAGGTGGCGGATGTAGACATCGACGATGTTGGTCAGGCCGTCGTAGTCCACGTCCCAGACGTGCTCGACGATCGTCGTGCGGCTGAGGGGCTGGCCGCGGTTCCGCATCAGGTACTCCAGGATGCTGAACTCCTTGGGAGCCAAATCGATCGCTTCTCCGCCGCGGGTGACTTTGCGCCGGATGCAGTCCAGCACCAGATCTCCCACTTCCAGGCGCTCCGGCGTGGGCTGACCGCGGCGCAGCAAAGCCCGGACTCGGGCTAGCAACTCAGTGAACGAGAAAGGCTTGCCCAGATAATCGTCGGCGCCTTTCTCCAGACCTTTCACGCGGTCGTCGACCGCTCCCAGAGCGCTGAGGATCAATACGGGGGGGCTGGTCTTCCGGTTGCGAATCTTCTCCAGGAGCTTGAGGCCGTCCATGTCGGGCAGCATCAGGTCGAGGATGATGAGATCGTAATCGGTGGCGTGGGTCATCTCCAGGCCGGCCGCCCCATCGCTCGCCGAATCGACAGCGTACCCGGCGCCTTCCAGGCCCCGAGCGACGAAGTCCGCGATGCGTTTTTCGTCTTCAATGACCAGTATTCGCATCTGTTTACACCGCGAGGTGCTCGGCAGGATCGCCCGCGCGGGCACTATCACACGAGACGGTTCACACAGATTAAGATACCATAATCCCCAGGACGTCCTGAGGCTTTCCCAACCCGAACCGCATCGTGGTCCGCCCCGTTGAGTGTCCCGAGTCGCCCGAGGGCATTTCCTGCCAACCGCACCCTACCTTTGCTCTCAGCATAGCAGCATCCCGCGGCCCGGGGAGCAACCGGCGGCGTGCGCGCCGACCCCACGGACGCCAGCCTGCTCGAGGCGAACCTGAGCGGCACCGACCTCAGCGAGGCCCGGCTGAGCGGGGCGGACTTCACCGGCGCGCTGCTCGCAAACGCGCTGTCTGGCGAGGCCCAGATGTTGACGGCGGACCTGCGGAATGTCAATTTGCAGGGTGCGCGCGGTTTCACCGTCACCCAGCTTTCCCAAGCCCGGACCGACGATCGCGCCATCCTTTCCAATGGAAGATGCGGCTCCTTCGTCAAGGTCTCGGGTGGGGAAAAACCGCGCTAGTCCGCGGTTTCCCGCGCGCGCCGGTCGGCGAAGAAGTACCAGCTCAACGAGAAGCCCAGCAAGCGCCAGTTCTTCCAGCGGGTGCGGGCCACCGACAGGAAGAGCATCAGGCCCACCAGACCGAAGGCCGCGGCCAGCGCTTGCCCAACCGTCAGGTTCTCCTTCAAAATCCACAGCCAGCGTCCGTAGATCAACTCGACGTGGACCCAATAGACCAGCAGCGAGGTCGTGCCAAACTGCCGCACCCAGCTCCAACGGCCCTCGGAGTTCCGCGTCCAGAGATAGGCGAACGAGAGCAGCAGCAGAATCACACCAACCTTGACCGCGACCTGCCAGGGGCTGTCGAGCCAGAACTCGGACTTCGCATAGACCGAGGGCGAGAAGCTCGACATGGACTGACCGGCCAGGACAAACGCGAACCCGAGCAGCGCCGCCCACTGGGCCGCGCGATCGAGTTGGTCCGGGCCCAGCAGCCGGAGGATGCTGCCCGCACTCAAGCCGAAGGCCACGTAGGAAGCCCAGGGAAAGAAGCCGAAAGAGAGATAGTCCGGCGCCAGGTAGCCTTTGACAACCGCCGGCGCCCACGACCAATCCAGTTGGGAGATCACCGGCGAGGCGGCGGCGATGACCACCCCGATCACCGCGCAGTGGCGCGCGCGATCTGCCGTCGAGAACACGGCCATGACGGACATCGCCGCCACGGCCAGGCCCATGCAGTTCAGGATGTCCACGCGCAGCAGGTCGGTCCACGGGCTGTTGGGAAGTCCGAACAGCCAGAGTTGGAGGCGGAACAGGAAGGCGATGCCGAACAGGTATCCCGCCCGGCGCAGCGAGGCCAGCACGCGCGCCGGGGCAGCGAGCCCCTTGCGCTCGCCGCTGTGCATCAGGAAGGCCAGAGTCACTCCGACCAGGAACAGGAAGGCCGCCGGCGGCAGGCCGCCAGCAAACTGCGAGATCACGTAGGGGCCGCTATCACGCAGCTCGGGCTTGGTAAAGGCATGAAAGGCATGCCCCTGGAGCATGATGATTGCCGCGAGCCCGCGCGTCCAGTCCAGGAATGCGAGCCTGCCGGTGTTGGCTTGTGGTACCGATGACACGTTCTTGTTCTGCCTTCGTACTTCCCCGGCCCCCAGCCCCTGGAGGGGCGGTTCGCTGCGGGTCCGCGTTCCACCGGGAACGCACTTCTACCCTACTTCTGAGGATACTCCGGTTTCACGTCCGCCGGAAGCGCGAGTCGAAAGGCGCTATCCGGGAGACCGGGGTTCACCTTAATATCGGAGTAAGCAACCAGGTCGTAATTGTTGGCCGGCTTCCAGAACTTCTGCTGCACCGGGTGCCCGGCGTTCAACGGGATCCAGACTTCCACTCGCGTGATCTGTTCCTGCATCTGCTTCGACTTGGGGATCAGTTCGAGGCGGGTCGTCTTCTGCCCGCCGACCACCTCTTCGCCGGCCACTTTCACCGTGTAGTTCTTTTGGATGTCCTTCCCCGAACTGCCGAATCCCAGCAGCAGAAACTGATCCACCAGCGAGCGTGCCTTGCCGAGATCGTAGATCTGGACGGTCTTCATCTTCGGGTAGTACATCTGGCCTTCGCTCCCCCGAACTCCGAAGGATCTCGCATCGTCTCCGAAGATTTCGCCGCGCATTTCGATTTTGGCGCCCGACCTCTTCAGCCAAATCGCACCGCTCTCCTTTTCGGTGTCGTTCAGTATGGCGGTATAGGTGACCCTCTGCAGCCGGGCGGTCAACTGGCTGAAGCCGTCGGCCTCCCGATCCATCCGCGCCAACACCGCCTGGACGGTCTCGGCGGCGCCCAGCGGCGCGCCCAGCGTCGCGCACAAACCGAGAAATGCAATGATCGCTCTCAAAATGGCGTCTCCTGTTACGATGCAGTTTGGCGTTCGGAAGTTACACCACCCCTGGCTCAAGACCCGGCTCCGGCTCAGGGGTGCGTGAACACCAGGTAACCCTGGATTACTTGTTCCGAGTCGTGAACCGGCTCGAGGCGAACCAGCGTCTGCCTCTCCCCGGCCAGTCGATTCAGGAGCTCGGCGGCCTTGGCTGGCCGTTGGGACTCGGGGACTCCCGCGAGCAACTCCAACTCGATCCAAAACACGTTGGTGCCGCGGGCCGCCGGCAACATGGCGATCTGGCTGGTCCGCGGAATGCGGCGCTGGTCGCGAAACCACTCACGAGGCGTCAGAAAGACGAAAGCCAGAATCAGCGCCACCATCACGTCGTATTGCCAGGAGGCCCGAGGATAGTCCCATAAAATGAAGCGTTTGATGGCAGTGAGGACGCGGCCCACCATAAGCCCTTAGTGTACCGCCTTCGCGCCCGGATGCGCTAAGATTGCCGGTATGGCCAAAGCCAAAGGGATGTTCGAGGTGAAATGCCCGTGCTGCCAGGCGGATCTGAAGGTTGATCCGGAAACGCACGCGGTCATCACTTTCAAGGAGGCGGTCAAGCCACCGCCGATCGAGGACCTGGCGGCCGCGGTCGAGCGCCTCAAGGGCGAGCCCGGCCGCCGCGAGGCGGCATTCCAGAAGTCCTTCGAAGCCGAGAAGAAACAGAGCCAGGTGCTATCGAAAAAGTTCGACGAGCTCCTCAAGAAGGCCAAGGAGAGCCCGCTCGAGCCCCCGCCCCGGCGCGATATCGACCTGGATTAGCGGCGCAGGCCATCGTTTTCTGTGGCCTGCGCGGTCGGCAGACGACAAAAAGCGATCGTCTGCCCCGCTAGAACCGGAGGCTCAAGGCGACGGTGGGCGAGAGTTCGTGCAGCCAGCCGCCTCCGCCACCGGCAACCGGCGCAATTACTCTGGCTGGAAACGGCGTCATGTAGTCGCGAAACTCCAGCCGCAGCCGCGCCCGTTGCGAAATCGCCAGCGTCACACCCGCGCCCACGCTGACCAGCGGTTTCCATTCCCGCGTGCGCGTGAGCAGGGCCACTTCCTGGAGCGTCTGAACGAGGGTTTCGGTTCCCGTGCCCCGGTACAGCTTGAAACCCGCCCCGGCTGCGACGAAGGGGCGCATCCTGGCGTCCCGGTCCGCCATGTGGAGCAGCCAGTCGTAGTGGAGGGCGTGCGAATCGGCGCGGAACGCAGCCCGGCGGCTGCCCGAGGATAACTGGAGATCGCCGCGGTGGTACGCATAGCGGATTTCGCCGCTCAGACGCCGGTACAGGTTCTGCGTCAGGAAGACGCCGAAGGCCGGCCCGCCTCCAATCCCCGCCTCCGCGCTTGCCAACGAACCGCTGATCCGCGGGTGGTTGATATAGAAACCGCCGCCGGCCAACACGCCGGCCCCCCAATTCTGTGCGCCTGCGGTCATGGCGAGAAACAACAATCCGGCGATCAGGCGTTTCATTCGACTACCCTCACCGAAAGCGACGTTGAGCTGGTGCCCTGGCGGATGGTAAGCCGGACGCTCATCCCCGTGGGGACCCAGCTTGGCACCTGGGCGTTGATCTGGTACAGGCCGGCATAGCCAGGCGTCAAACCCGCGTACAGCACCGGCAACGCCACTCCGCCCAGGTCCAGCTCGACCGCAAGCTCGGCCACCGCCAAGGGCTCCCAGGGTGCGGGCGCTCCCGCCACGACCTCCGGCAGGGTGCGGCCCAGCCCGGTCAAGTAGATCACGATGGCGTCGCCGCGATGAACGGGATTGGATGGGGTGACGAGCAGGTTGTTGGCCGCGCGGACCACGGTCGGCACCGTAAAGCCCGTCCCATCCAGTATGGCCGTGAAGACACCCGGCGCGGCATCCGCCATCGTGATTACGAAGTTATCGCTCACCCCGCCCGGCGTGTGCAGCACGATGGTCACGTTCCCATCCAGGTTGTACGGCAACTGCGCGTTCACCTGGGTCGGCGAAACGAACAGCATCGGCACGAGCGCGCCATTCACGGTCAGGCAACTGTCGCCCAGCGCGGTGGGCAGCGGCATTTCCGCGCTGGCCAGGTTCACCGGGCTCAGGTTTTGCCCGAACACCGAGATCAGGCTGCCCGGCGCCACTGCCGCGGTGAAGTCCGCCGCGTTCACCACCGCGTCGATGTGCGGCGGCGGGACCGCGGCCTCGTAGTTCCAGGGCAGCACGGTGAACCCGGAGGCGCTGAGCGAGACGATCACGTTGCGGTTTGCGAGCGGCGCCAGCGTCCGCGTGAACGCCGCTCCCGTCTGGCCCAGGTTCGGCGCCTCCACCGTGCGCGTCGGATTCAGGGCCACCCCCGTCTCCAGGTCCACCCGCTCGATCACCCCGGGGCTATACGCGTTCGGCGCCGTCGTCCGCAGCCCGTACTGGTCCACGAACGCAAACCCGGAAGACGTCCCCGTCTCGCTCTCGAGCTGGTGGACCATCGCCAGCGAGGCGTTCAACAGGTTGTTGTCCACCACGAAGCGGCCCTGGCTCGAGGCGGCATATGCTCCGCCGAGCGCGGTGAAGTCCTTGCGCGACTCCGTGAAACTGTCGGCGTTGGCGTCGTAAAGCAGCAGGCTGCCGTCCGCCTCCGCCGCCAGGATCGACGCCCCGTTGGGCGACGCCGCGAGCACCGTGTTGAGGTCCACCTGGTTCACCCACGGCCCCAGGCTCGGCAATTCCACGGCGGTGCGCGACGCCAGGTCCACCCGGTCGATCTTGTGATCGGCGCTGGCCGCCGAGCGCACCGCTCCCAGGATGGCCCGGCCCGAGGATGCCAGCGAGCGGGGATAGTGGCCCATCGGAAACCGGATCGGCGTCTGCTGCTGCAGGGTATCGAGATCGTACACGTTGGCGATTTGCGAGTTGTCGTTGGCCACCAGCAGGTAGCGCCGGTCGAAGGTGATGGCCATCTGCGTGGGGGTGTTGCCGGTCCGCAGCGTCGCCACTTGGGTGTACCCGCTCCCCTCGAACACCAGCACCTGGTTCTGGTCCTGCCGCAAGACGTAGAAACGATCGCGCGCCGGGTCGGCCAGGAGGTCCACCAGTTTGCCGGGGACGTTGACCACCGTACCCCGCTGGTCCGGCTCGCGGTTGTTGATCAGCACCCGCAGCGGCGGCGGCAGGTTCACCGCCTGGGCGCTGCGCAGGGTGATCTGCGCCGTCAGAGTGCCGTGCTGGTTCTGGAACGCGTTCGGGTCCACGCTGATGGTCACCATCGCCGGCGTCACCCCGCTGGCCGGGCTGATCGCGATCCCCGCCGCCGAGGCGGTCAGCGCGAAATCCGTGGCCGCGCCGCTGGAATCGGTGACCGCAATCAACTGGGTAGCCACGCTGCGGTTGCAGAAGCTCCCCTGGAAGAGCAGGTCCTCCCGCGACATGCGGACCCGCCGCGCCTGCTCGAGAGATCCCACCGGCAGCGCCAGCAGGCCGCTGGCCGACACCGAGTACATCACCGAGCCGTCGCTGGCCAGCACGCTCTTGCCCGCCAGGTTCTCCGGCAGGCTCAGCCGCTCGCGCACCGCCAGGTTGTCGGCGTCCACGATCATCAGCACGGGCGGCGCGGAAGCCGGCGTCCCGCCCACGGCCGACGCGGCTTCGGGAATCTGCGCGTAGATCAGGCCCCGGCCGGAGTCGATCGCGTGGCTGCCCACCTCGAGCAAGCCCGCGGGATTGGGGAACTGCGCCATCAGCCTGCCGTCCCGGTCGAACTCCGCCCAGCCCCCGGCCCACATCGATCCATCCCGGTTGACGCTAACCACCCGCGGTCCCATGGGCGGATTCGCCGTGTAACCCAGCGAAGTCACGAGTCGCCACTCGACGTCATACTTGAAGCGAATCGTGTCGGTAAGGCCGTAGATGAACTTCCCGTCTCCGGAGGCGGCCAGCGACGCGGCTACGATTTGCGGCGGGTAGTTGGCCGGCGGCGCGGGAAGCGTGTTGGCGGTCACTCCCTTGACGGTCCCCAGCGTGAGGGTCGATCCCGAGAGCGGATCGAAGGACAGGAAGTTGGTGGTGGTCGCGACCAGCGCGCGGTTGTCGCTGCCGAAGGCGACCCCCAGCGGCGGCGCGCCCAGCGCGAAGGTCTGCTTCCCGCCCGAATCCAGGTTAATCAGCGTCAGTAGGTTGTTGGGGGTGTTCGGCGCCTCGAAGTTGCCGAAGTGGGCTACCAGCAGGAAGCGGCCGTCGGGCGAGAGCGCCAGCGCCGAGGGTTGCGGGGCCACGTTCATCGAGGTCTGGATGGCCAGGGTCGAAGTCGAGATCACTTCGATCCGGTTGCCGCCGAAGTTGGCCAGGTACACCACCCCCCGCCGCTCGTCCAGCGCCAGATCCGAGGCTTGGCCCCCAATCGTGACCACCCTCCCGAAGGTACCCGCCCAACACGAGCAGGCCATCCACAAGCTGAGACAAATCCGCAGTTTCATGACACCCTCTCCCTTTGTCCGCCACCCACCCAGTCCAGCGCCCGCGCGGAGCGCGCCGGGGCGCACCGCCGGCGCGGCCCTCCGCGGCCGGTTTCCCTGCGTGGCAGCGGGTTCCTTACTCCGCCTGCTTCTTGCGCCGGCGCAGGACAATCACCGCAATCAGCAGCACCGCCAGCACCGCGCACACAATCCGAACCGTTCCGCCATCCATGTCGTCGTTCTCCTTTCAAAACCAGCTGTCGGCTATCAGCGGCCGGCCAACGCCCCGAGCGGTTCGCCGATAGCACCCGTGCTATAGATTCCTCATCATCGGGAGCAACTCCCGGCTGATGCGCACCATTACGGGACCCACCGTCACCACGAACAGCGACGGCAGAATGCAAAAGAAAATCGGAAACACCAGCTTCACGCCCAGCTTGGCGGCCTTCTCCTCGGCCGTCTGGCGCATCTGCACCCGCAGGTATTCGGAGTGGCCCCGCAGGCTCTGCGCCACCCCGGTGCCGAACCGGTCCGCCTGGATCAGCACGGCCACCAGCTTCTTCAACTCGTCCACCCCCGTCCGGTCGGCCAGGTTCCTCAGCGCATCCGCGCGCCGCTTGCCCGCCTTCAGCTCCAGGTTCACCAGCGTGAATTCCTGGCAGATCTCCGGATGCGCGTGCTCGAGTTCCTTGGCGCACTGCATGATCGCCTGGTCCAATCCCAGCCCCGATTCCACGCACACCACCAGCAGGTCCAGCGCGTTCGGCAGCGCCCGCCGGAGCTTCTTCTGGCGCCGCTTGGCCGCCATCCGCACCCACTCGTTCGGGCCGAACAGGCCGATCCCGGCGGCCGAGGCCAAGATCAGCAGCCTGTAATTCGAGGCGGCCTCCGAGCTCGCCACCACGACGCTCGCCACGAGCGGCAGCAGCACCGCCAGCGCCACCTTCACGCCGTAGAGCATCTTCAGCGCGCCGGAGCCGCGGTAGCCCGCCCGGATCAGCCGCTTCTGCATGGTCGTGGCGTCCTTCGGAGATTGCGGCAGCAGCGAGCCGAGTCTCCTCACCAGGTCGTGGAACACCAGGCTCGGGTGCGCCACCTCCCGCGCCTCGGCCGTCGCCCGGGTCACCCGGTCGATGGCCGCTTTCTGCCGCAGCCAGAACCGGGAGCCGATCAGCGTCCACACCACCGCCACGGTGACAAACAGCAACAGCGTGGCAATCAGCTCCATGCTTCACACCTCGATCGAAACGATCTTCTTGATCACGCCGTAGCCCACCAGTTGCATCCCGATGGCGCCGGCCATCATCAGCCGCCCGGTTTCGTCCTGGACGAAGAACTGGGCGTAGGAGGGGTTGACGTAGAACATGATCACGCCCACGGCCACCGGGATCAGCGACAGCACCGTGCCGGTCATGCGCCCGTGCGCGCTGATCGCCTTGATCCTCCCCCGCAGCTTGAAACGCTCCCGGATCAGGTACGCCAGCTTGTCCAGCAGCTCCGCCAGGTTCCCTCCCGTGCGCTTCTGCAGCAGCACCGCCGAGACGAAGAAGTGCACGTCCATCAGCGGCACGCGCTGCGCCATCTTCTCCAGCGCCAGGTCCAGCGGCAGGCCCAGGTTCTGCTCCTCGAAGGCCCTCCGGAACTCCCCGGCCAGGGGCTCCTGGAACTCCGAGTGGATCATCTCCAGGGCCACCGAAAAAGCGTGCCCCGCCCGCATCGACCGTGCCAGAAACTCCAGGCTGTCGGGAAACTGCTCCTCGAACTTCCTCAGCCGCGCCCGGCGCTTCCGGAACACGTACAGCGCCGGCGCGGCCGCCAGCACGAGTCCCGGGGCCACCGCGAACTTGCGATACAGCGGCGCCGCGTGCCAGGTTGCCGTAAATCCGACCAGGAACAGCGCCAGCGAAGCATGGATCGTCCGGGTCGGGTTCCACTTCACCCCCGCCTGCTCGAAGAGCGTCTTCAGGCGCTGGTTGAGCTGCAGCCGTTGCAGCAACTGCAAAATCAACTGGCCCTTGGTCAGCTCCTCGGCCCGAATCAGCGCCGGGCCCTGCCGCCCCGCTGTGCCCGGCTCCGCGCTTCCGGTCAGCCGCGCCTTGAGCCGGCTCAGGTCCGCCGCCTGACGGCTGCGCGTCCACATCCACCACACCCCCAGAGCCCCCAGCCAGCAGGTCACCAGCAATACGAAGTACAAGATCATGCCTGGATCAAACCTCCATCGAGTCGTCGAACAAGTTCGGGTTGAGCCGGATGCCCGCGGCCAGAAATTTCTCGTAAAACTTCGGCCGGATCCCGGTGGCCGCGAACCGCCCCAGCACCCGGCCCTCCGGCGACAGCCCCCGCTTCTCGAACACGAAAATGTCCTGCAGCGTCACCACCTCCCCTTCCATTCCGGTGACCTCGGTGATGCTCACCACCCGGCGCGAGCCGTCGCTCATCCGCGCCGCCTGCACAATCAGGTGGATGGCCGCCGCGATCTGCTGCCGGATCGAGAGCGTGGGCATGTTGGCCGCCGCGAAGGTCACCATCACCTCCAGCCGCGAGATGGCGTCCCGCGGCGTGTTGGCGTGCACCGTGGTCAGCGACCCCTCGTGGCCCGTGTTCATGGCCTGCAGCATGTCCAGCGCCTCTTCGCCGCGCACTTCGCCGCAGATGATGCGGTCCGGCCGCATGCGCAGGCTGTTGATCAGCAGCTCGCGCTGGCGCACCGCCCCGGTGCCCTCCAGGTTGGGCGGCCGCGTTTCCAGCCGCACCACGTGCGGCTGCTTCAACTGCAGCTCGGCCGCGTCCTCGATGGTCACGATCCGTTCCCTGGGCGAGATGAACGCCGACAGCGCGTTGAGCAGGGTGGTCTTGCCCGCGCCCGTGCCCCCCGAGATGACCATGTTCAGCCGCGCCTTCACCGCGGCCTCCAGCAGCTCCATCATGGCCGGTGTCATGGCCTTGCGCTCCACCAGGTCCGGCGGCATCAGCTTGTCGGTCGAGAAGCGCCGGATCGACAGGATCGGCCCGTCCACCGCCAGCGGCGGGATGATGGCGTTCACGCGCGAGCCGTCGATCAGCCGCGCGTCCACCATGGGCGACGACTCGTCGATCCTCCGGCCCACTTGCGAGACGATCTTGTCGATGATGCGCAGCAGGTGCGCGTCGTCGCGGAAGCTCACGCTGGTCAGCTCCAGCACCCCCTTCCGCTCGATGTACACCTGCTTGTGCGTGTTCACCAGGATGTCGGAGATGGTCGGGTCCTCCAGCAGCGGCTCCAGCGGACCCAGCCCGAACACCTCGTCCAGCACCTCGTCGATCACCTGCTGCTTGTCGATCGAGTTCAGCAGCGTCGACTCCCCGTCCATCAGGGCCACCAGCGCCTGCCTCACCTCGGTGCGCATGCGCTGGTTGTCGATCGAGGCCAGCGCCTCCAGATTGATCCGGTCCAGCAGCTTGCGGTGCAGCGTGAACTTCAGTTCCTGGCATTCCGGCTTCAGACTGGTCCTGGACCGCCCGGCGTGCTGGAGGATGCGCTGGTCCCAGGTCAGGATCTGCTGCGGGGGTCGGCGATCGGTGGCGAGTGGCATTTGCGCGGTCTACTTTCAGCTCTCCGAGAATACCGGCCGGGCGTCCATCGCCAGGGCTGCCCGGCGCTTGCCGGCCGCCGGAGGGTCCGCCAGCCGCCCCGCGAAATCCGCGATGGCCTTGCCCAGAACGCCGTCTTCCTGCAGCGGCTCGCCCATGGTCACCGCGCGTTCCAGCGCGAAGTAATCGTTCGGGAAGCGGCTGTGGACCGGGCAGTTGAAGATCTGGCCAACGTCGAATTGCCGCAGGCCGTCGCGCTTGTCCACGCGATTGATCACCACGTGGAAACGCTCCTTGCCGAAGCCCAGATGGGTGAGCAGGTTGACCGCCTTCCGCGCCAGGTGCAGGCTGGCCAGCTCGGGGGTTGCAACCAGGAACGCCTGGTCCGACTCCGACAGCGCCAGCAGGGTCAGCCGGTGGAAGACCGCCGGCAGGTCCAGCAGCACCCAGTCGTAAAGCTGCCGCGCGCGCTCCAGAAACTCGTGCAGACGCGCCGGGTCGACGTAGTCCGCCTGGGGAGGCGCCTCCGGCGCCGCCAGCACGTGCACCCCGCCCGAGGGCACCACCAGCCCGGGCCACTCCGCGCCCCCGCCTTCCGCCTCCACCGCGTCCAGCAGCGAGCCGTTGGGCGTCACTTTCAGATAGAAGGCCAGGCTCCCGCCCATCAGGTCCAGATCCGCCAGCAACACCTTCTTGCCGGTCAGCCGGCGCAGCGCCAGGGCTGCCTGCGCCGCCAACGTCGAGGCCCCCGAGCCCGGCTTGGCGCTCGAGAACAGCAGCACCTTTCCCAGCTTCCGCGGCGCCTCCGTCTGCGGCCCCAACAGCCGCCGGATGCGCCCCAGGGCCTGTTCCTGGATCGCCGCCTCGAAGGGCGCGCAGAGGAACTCGCTCGCTCCCATCCGCAGCGACCGCAGGATGGCCTCGGAATCGTTTCGCGAGTGCAGGCCCACCACGTGAATCGAGGGGTTCGAGGAAGTCACGAAATGGATCAGCTCGCAGGCCCGCTCCAGATCCGTCGCCAGGTCCAGCAGAACCACGTCCGGCTGGAGCTGCCGCAGCCGCATCTCGAGCACCTGCTGCGAAGGGTAAGTTTTCAGTTCCGCCAGGATCTGAAACGCTCGGGTGGCGCCGGCGCTCTCGACGAACTCGCGGGCAAGCTCGCGGCCCGGCGCGATCATCAAGGCCGTCAATTGGGCCGCCGCTGGGTTGCGCGGTTCCATTGCCTTTTTGCAGCCGCTACCTCTTCCCCCCCCGCTTCTTCGGCGCCGGCGCCGGGGTCGGGGGCGCGTTCAACTGGGGCGCCAGCAACTCCTTCGGCAGCGTGATCGGCTTGACCTCCGCGGCGCTGACCGGCGCGGTGATCTCCGGGGTCACCATCACGATCAGCTCGGTCTTGGCCCGGTTCTCCTGCCGGCTCTTGAACAGCACGCCCAGAATCGGGAGGTGCGCCAGGCCCGGGATCTTCGACAGGTTTTCGGTCACCCGGTCGTCGATCAGCCCGGCGATCACGAAGCTCTGTCCCTGGCCCAGCTCGATCGTGGTTTCCATGCGCCGCGTCGCCAGCGCCGGAATCGTGAACCCGGACAAGGACACCGAATTGGTCAGGTCGATGGTCGAGACCTCCGGCTTGACGTACATCCGGATGGTCTGGTGCTCGGTGATCTCCGGCTTGAAGGTCAGCCGGATGCCGAATTCCTTGAACAGGATGGTGACGGCGCCGGCAGTTGCCCCGCCCTGCACGATCGGCACCGGGAACTCCCCTCCCACCAGGAAGCTGGCTTCCTTGCCGTTGGAGGTCACCAGGTTGGGCTCGGCCAGGATCTGTAGCACCCCCTGGCTCTGCAACGCCTTGATGAAGCCCGCCAGGTTCAGATCCGGCCGGAAAGCGAACACGTTCAGCGCATCGGCGATCGAGAAGGTGCTCTTGGTCCCGGTAGCTTGGCCCGGGATGCTGGCGGTGAGGGCGCCCGGCAGCGGCGGCGAGAACTGCCCCGTCGAGATGCTCCCCGGCGTATTCAGCAGTCCGGTCGAGGCCAGGTTCACGCCGAAGGAGTTCCCTAGGTTCCGATTCAGCTCGGCGAACCGCACCCGCAGCAGTACCTGCCTCTCCGGGCCTGACGGCGCGACCTGCAGGTTGTTCACCACGGCTTTGGCGAACGGCGCCATCAGGGCCGCGGCCCGGTCGGAGATCGCCTGGCTGGCCACCACCCCGGTCAGCGACAGGGCGTCGCGGGCCGCCTGCACCTGGATGTTCTCCTTCGGAAACGTTTCCTTCAGCAGCTTGCGGACGGGCTCCAGGTTCTGGTCGACCACGATGCTGTAGGCGCTGCGCTGCCCGCTCTTGGCCCATACGATGATGGTCGACATGCCCTGCGCTTTGGCGTGCAGCAGGACCTCGCGCGTCGAGACCGCCACCGCATCCACCACGTCGGGGTTGCTGGTCGAGATTCGCCCGATGTCGGCGGCGAAGTCGATGACCACGCTCCGGCCGACGGTCAGCGGGAGATCCTGGCTGGTTTCCGTTTGCGGGCTGGCCAACCCGCCCAGGCTGCCTGCCAAGAACCCCAGGCACATCCATCCGGCGCTTGGTTTCTTCATGAGGCTATTCCAATTTCTTGATCGCCACCTGCTCCACGGTCTTCTGGTTGCCGCGGATCACCGTGATGTCTTCGGTGACCGGCGGAGGAAGCGGAGCAGCCGGGCGGGGCGGCGCCGGACGCCTGAGCGCGGCCACCGGCTCGCGCCGGGCCGCTCCGGCGACGTGGTAAAGTTCCTCCAGCGCGCGGCCCGGGGTCTTCTCGACGCCCCGGTCGTTGGGGTTCCGCAGCACCAGTTGGATCCGCCCCTCGCTGGCCAGCGTCAACACTTCGGCCTGTTCCGGGGTCACCAGGAGCGTCACCACCGGCGCGTTGATCGCCTTGCCGAGGCCGTCCGGCTCGATGTTCTGCCCCGCCGAGAGCACCAGGATGTCTTGCAGGATGGTTTTGGTGAACACAGATTCTTGGCCGCCGGGACGGCCGGTAATCAGCACGTCCACCCGCATGCCCGGAAGCACGTAGCCCGCCACCCCCACCACGTCGTTCACCCGCACCGACACCGCCCGCATGCCCTCCGGGATGATGGGCGCCAGACCCAGCCCGCTCCCGCGCCGCGCCAGCCGCCCTTCCCGCACCGGTTCTTCCGGCAGGATGCTCGAGATCACCGGCCGGTTCAGGACCTCCTCGACGTGTGCGAAGCCGTCTGCCGGGAATTGGTTTGCGAGGACCTTGGTCAGCTTGACGTCGGCCGGTTTGAGGACCGCTCCGAAGGGCAGGGCCCGCGAGGCCACCACCAGGTCCCGGGTTTCCGCGCTGGCCTGCCGGGTGCCGCCCTTCCGCGCCCCCATCACGATCTGATAGAAGATGGCCGACAAGGCCAGCGCAACGAGCAGGCTGGTTCCCAACACCATCAACAGTCTGCGGTCCATGATTCCGTCCTTTGCCCGGCGGCTGGCCCCGGCATCCACCCCGTCTCCCGAACACGAATCGGAGGATCCCCCCGCGCATTCATCTATGTCCGACCTCCTCGGAGTATTTCGGCCGGAATGGGGGTTTTCTTTAGCCGAATGAGGGGAGGGAATGCGGTGCTCCCGGCTCCAACGGTTTTGTTGCCAACAGAATCGTTGTCAGCCAAACGCCGGCAGTTATGGCGAGGGTTCCACCCGCTCGAACAGGACCGCCGGGCCGTCTTCCTCCACCAGGCGCCAGCCTGGCTCCTGCCGCAGGATGCTGGCCAGCGGCCATTCCGTGGGCGCCAGGACCGCGGTGACCGCATAGCGCTCCAGGGTGCCGCGCCAGTCCGCGTGCCCGTAGGCGACTCGCAGATAGAGCTTTCCCAGGGCCGGCCCGTAGAAGTCGCTGCGCCCGTCGATGAACACCTTCTGGCGAGGGTAGAAGCGGTAAAGGAGGTAGTCCCCCCATTGGTCCGAGGTAAACACCCGCGCACCGGCTAGCTTCTCTTGCTGCCGTCCCACCAGCCCGACCGGGAACTTTATCTCCGGGAAATCACGCGGCCAACTGAGAGGTGAGCCCACGAACGCCAGGGTCACCACCAATGCGGCGGGCCACGCGCTGGTTCGCCGCAACCCGGCGGTGAAATCCGTCGCCACCCGGTCCACGATCCCGGCCAGCGACCGCGCCGGCTTGGTCTCGGCCCACCGCGTCCACCACAGGCTGGCCTCCGCCGCCAGGATGGGGCAGGCGGCCACCACAAACACCGGAACGTGGCGCACCGACACCAGCGCCGCGTGCGCCCAGAAGACCACCATCAGCGGGGACGCGAACCGCCTGCGCCGCAGCAGGAGCCCCGCTGCAATCAGCCCCGCTAACAGCAGGATCTCGAACTGGAGGGCGCTCTCGGAGCGGAACTTCGGCGACTGGAACTCGTCCACCGACTCGCGGATCCAGTCCGATCTCAGGTACTGCGCAAGGTGCCGGTGGAGGCCGATCCCGTACGGATTGAGGAGGGTGGCCGCGGCGCAGGCCGCCAGCAGCACGGCTTTCCGGCGCGCCACGCGCCACCCCGCCTCCAGGCCCTCGCCCACGGTCTGCAACGCCAGACACGCCAGCAGCGCCAGGAATCCCGCGTGCAGATTCACCCACACCGCCGTCATTGGAACCAGAATCCAGACTGCGCGGCCGGGCTTCTCCCGGTCGCGGTCCAGCAGCCAGAGCGAAGTGGAGAGAAGCAGGAGCGTGAACAGGTGCGGCCGCGCCAGGTAATGGATGCCGGAAGCGCCCGCGCCGAGCAAACAACAGGCCAACGCCGCGAAAGCGTTCGCCCGGCGCCAGACCATGTGCCGCACCAGCAGCGTCAGGTACCCGGCGATCAACGTGCCGGCCAGCAGCACGACCCCCTTCAGCCCCCCCGCCCGATGACAGCACGCAAACAGGACGTCGGCGAGCCACTCCCAGGCAACCCACCGCTCGCCAGGCCGCGTGAAAGAGAACAGATCGCTCTCCGGCAGCCGCCTGTGATCCAGAATGAACTCGCCGGTGCGGATGTGCCAGCCGGTGTCGCCGTCGGCCAGCAGCGCGCTCCAGCCGCTCCCGGCGATGAACAGCCATCCGAGGAGCGCCGCGAACAGCCAGTCGGAGAGCGAGGGCAGCGCCAGCGCTCGCAGGCGCCCGCCGGCGGCCGCGAGTTTAGGGGGCCGCACTCCCGCTTGCTCCAGGCTCGGCGCCCGCGGCAACCGCCCCGCCGGGTTCCGGCCCCAGCAGCTTGCGGCTGCGGATCGCCAGCTCATAGCGGTCTCGCGCTCCGGTCTTCTCGAAGACGTGCATGAGGTGAACCTTCACGGTGCCCGGAGAAATCTCGAGCGCCTTGGCGATCTCGGTGTTCTTCAGGCCCTGCGCGAGCAGCGTGACCACCTGGCGCTCGCGCGGTGTCAGGCGCGGAGGCCGCCGGCGCTCTCGGCCCGGCTCGGCAACCGGCTCGGGCGCCCCGTTCTCGAACCACAGATACCCTCGCGCCACCACCCGCAGGCATTCCAGGAGCGTATCGAGCGGGCGGCTCTTCACCAGGACGGCGCGCGCTCCGGCATGCAGCGCCTCGCCGGCCCGGATGTCCTGGTCGCTTTTCACCCACAGGACCGCCTGCGTTTTGGAAGACGCTTTGCACATCTCCCCCACCAGTGCCAGGGCCTCCGCCGGCCCGTCCTCGTGATCCACCAGCGTGATATCCGGCGAGCGGCCCAGCACGGCTTGGAGCGCCTCCGCCGGCCGCGCCGCCGCCCCGGCAAACACGAATTCCGCGCTGCGCTCCAGCGCCTTCCGCAGTCCTTCCACCACCACGGGCTGGGACTCGCAAGCAAACACGCTGATCGGCTTGGGCGCCATTCCCGGTTATTGATCGGCGGAAAGGCTCCCGGGGTTTAGGCCCGACCTTCTCACCGGGAATAGTCGATGTGGCAAATCCGCTAGGAAATTGAATTCCGCCCTGGGGTTGGAGTTCTCTCCGGCCGAGTTTGACTCACCGCTGGTGCAGCGAAACCTCGTCGGCCCAGAACTTCAGCTTGTCCGACTTGTGTTCGGCGCCGCGGAGCATAAGGACGCGGCCGGGCACGAACTCGCTGGAGACACTCACCGCCGGGACGAACGCGGCAATCTCCTCGTCGAGGACCCGGAGGAGAAAAACGGTGCCGGCAGACTGCTTCTCGGTGCGCAGAATCTGGCCTCCCATCTGCGTGTTCGAGTCCGGCTTATAGTCGCTTCTCGAGCCCATCTTCAGGTCCTTCGGCCGGGCGCGTTTGTCCGGGTCTCCGAGAATCGTCGGCTCTCCCCATTTCCACTGGCCGCCCTCCTTGACGAAACTCAGAATCAACTCGAGGCGTTGGGTTGGCGGAAGCTCGTGCTGTTTCTGGACTTCTTCCGGCACCTTGAGCGTGAGGACCACTTGCAGTTCCGCTTTCTGCCCGCCGTCGGTCATGGTAAGGAAGAGCGTCTCGTAGCTCACCGGCGCCATGAACTTTGCGAACGTCATGAACCTTTCTTTCTCGTCCGGGGTCTTGAGCTCGTCGCGCATTTCCCGAGAGAAGAGAGCCGATACCTCACGAAACTTACCGCTCTTGACGGCCGCGAGGTATGAATCGTAGATCCGCGTGAAGTCTTGCATTGTCTGTCCCATGAGCAGGCTCCCGAACAGTAGAGTTAAACTTGCAGACCTTGTCACCTTGATCTCCACTAGAGTCGACCAGAATCTCCATCTTGGACTCCCGGCCTGTCGGCATTATACACCCAGCCGCCTGCCTTCGATCCGCCGAACTCCGCTGGCTCAGGCGAACCGGCGCAGGGCTTCCTCGTAAACCTCGCGCGTGAGCCGCGCGGTGCGCTCCCAGGAGAAATCCCGGGCGCGCTGGAGCGATTTGGCTCGCAGCCCGGCGACCCATTCCGGGCGGGTGGCGGCGGCTAGAAGGGCTTCCTTCCAGGCCTGCCCATCGCGGGCGTCCACCTGCTCGGCCACGCCGGCGGCGACCTCCGAGATGGCCGCGTCGCGCGAAGTAATCACCGCCGCGCCGCACTGCATGGCCTCCAGCACGGGCAGCCCGAAGCCCTCATAAAGCGACGGATAGACGAACGCCAGCGCTCCGGAGTACCAGGCGCTGAGCCGATCCTCCGCAACTTCTCCCAGAATCGTCAACCCGGGCTCGGGGGTCAGAGCGGGGAAGTCCGCGCGGCGCCGGCCCGCCAGTACCAGGTCGACCGCCACCTCGCGCCGCGCCGCGCGCCACGCCTCGACCAGCAGCGGAAGGTTCTTGCGCGGTTCGAGCGTGCCCAGAAAGAGGAAGTAGGGAGCCGCACGCGGGGCCTCCGCCGGCCGAAGGTGCGGCGCGGCCGCTTCCGGCACGGCCACCACCCGCTGGGGCGAGACGCGGAATCGCTCGATGGCTTGCCGCCGCACCGCCTGGCTCGGCGTGACGACCATGGTCGCCAGGCCCAGGCCGATCGCGAGCGGCGCGCGGCTGCGCACGCGATCCGCCGCATGGTGCCAGGCGGTCTCCATCCACGGCGACAGGTCGTGTAGCGTCAGGACGCTCGCGCGCAGCGGAACGTAAGGCACTTCGAAGTTGGTGCCGTGGAAGACATCCACCCGGCGCCGCGACAGCTCCCGATTCAGCCCGCACAGCCACCAGCGGCGCTCGAGAAAGTTGCGCGCGAGCGACGGCGCCGCCACCAGCGGGAACTCGTCTTCGGGGAAGGCCGCCTCAAGCGCCCGGTGCAGCTCGGAGACGTAGCGCGCGAGTCCGCCGCTAGAGAGCGTCAGGGGCGTGGCATCCAGCGCCACTCGCATATCGAGAGGTTACCGCCTTCCGAGGCGCTTCAGCTCCAGGTCGCGGTCGCCGTAGTTCCGCTCGTAGTAGCTCTGATACTCGCCGCTCTTGACGCGCTCGACCCAGCCGGCATTCTGCCGATACCAGTCCACGGTGCGGCTCAGTCCCTCCTCGAAGCCGACCTGGGGCGCCCATCCGGTCTCGCGCACCGTCTTGTCGCTCGCGAGCGCGTAGCGGCGGTCGTGGCCCGGGCGGTCGGTTACGAACTGGATCAGTTCCTCGGAGCGGCCGGTGGCGCGGAGGATCTTGCGCACCACCTCGAGGTTGGCGAGCGAGCGGCTGCCGCCGATGTTGTAGATTTCCCCGTCCCGCCCCCTCTCGAGGAGCGCGGCCACGGCCCGGCAGTGGTCCTCGACATGCAGCCAGTCGCGCACTTGGAGACCGTCGCCGTAAACCGGCAGCGGGCGGCTCTCGAGCGCGTTCGAGATCATCAGCGGAATCAGCTTCTCGGGGAACTGGTAGGGGCCGTAGTTGTTGGAGGCGCGCGTCACCACCACCGGCAGCCGGTAGGTGGCGAAGTAGGAGAGCGCCAGCAGGTCCGCGCCCGCCTTGGCCGCCGAATAGGGGCTGCTCGGGCGGAGGGGAAAGCCCTCGTCGGCCGCCAGCGGCTCGGGCACGCTGCCATAGACCTCGTCGGTGGATACCTGCACGAACCGTCCGAGGCGGCGCTCGCGCGCGGCCTCCAGCAGCGTGAAGGTGCCCCGCAGGTTGGTGTCGAACACCGGCTGCGGCGAGAGAATGCTGCGGTCCACGTGCGACTCGGCCGCGAAATGCACGATCGCCTCGGCCGGGAACTCATCGAGCACGCGATCGACCAGCGCGGCATCGCAGACGTCGCCGCGGACGAACTGGTACCGCGGGTCGCCCGCCACCGCCTCCAGGTTCTCCAGGTTCCCCGAGTAGGTGAGCTTGTCCAGATTCAGAATGCTGGTCGCCCGGTTGGTTCCCAGCAGCAGCCGGATGAAGGCCGAGCCGATGAAGCCGGCCCCGCCTGTGACGAGCAGTCTCACTTATGCTGGGTCTCCCAATCGTAGTTGATGTACGGATCGTCGAAGGCCAGGCGGCCTTCGTCAGCCGGGTCGTAGAACTGGTCGGTCACGTAGACCAGGACCGCCGGATCCCGGCCGATGATCTTGTAGCCGTGGCCGACGCCCGGCGGAATCAGGATTTGCCACGGGCGCAGCGTTCCCAGGTACAGCGTGTTGCGCGCACCGAAGGTTGGCGAACCCTGCCGCAGGTCGGCCAGCGCCACTTGCAGCATGCCCGCCACCGCGGTCCAGCAGTCGTGCTGCCGCAGGTGGTAGTGGAACCCCTTGATCGTCCCCGGGTAGCCGACGGCGGTGGCCACCTGGGCGCGGGCGTACTGCGCCACCAGGTCCCGGCCCGTGCGCACCACCTCCAGGAAGTAGCCCCGGTCGTCGGCATAGATGGAATACGGCCGTACCCGCACCCCCGCGATCAGGTGCGGCGAGTCCGGAGCCTGGATCACCGCGCCGATCCCTTTCTCGCACTGCGGGTAGGCCAGCTCGAGCCCCTCGCCCGCGGCGATCCGCACACCGGTCGACTTGACGGTCGCCTGAGTTGACATCATCGCACCCCGGCCTTGGCGGGTTGCGCCGGAGGAGCCTCCGTCGGGCGCGTCCGGGCCACCAGATTGCCCGCGCGCAGCAGCGATTCGAAGGTGCCGGCGTCGGTCCACCAGCCCTCCAGGTACGAGAATGTCATCGTGCCCTCGCGGATGTAAGCGTTGTTGACGTCGGTGATCTCCAGTTCCCCGCGCGCGGAGGGCACCAGCGTGCGGATCTTCTCGAACACCGTGGCGTCGTACAGGTAGACTCCCGTCACCGCGTAGTTCGATTTCGGCTGTCGCGGTTTCTCCTCGATGCCCACGATGCGGTCCCCTCGGATCTCCGCCACGCCGAAGCGCTCGGCGTCCGGCACCTCCTTGAGCAGGATGCGCGCGCCGCGCTGCTGCCCGGCGAAATCCTCCATGGCATGACGGATGGTGCCTTCGATGAGATTGTCGCCCAGGATGACGCAGATCTCGTGCCCGTCGGCGAAATGCTCGGCCAGCGCCAGCGCCTCGGCAATCCCGCCCTCCCCTTCCTGGTAGGCGTAGTTCAGATGCGCCAGCCCGAACTCCTTGCCATTGCCCAACAGGCGGAGAAAATCGCCCGCGTTCCTGCCGCCGGTGACGATCATGATGTCGCGAATCCCCGCGTCCACCAGGGTCTGGATGGGGTAGTACACCATCGGCTTGTCATAGATCGGCAGCAGGTGCTTGTTGGTGATCTTGGTCAGCGGAAACAGCCGGCTGCCTGTTCCGCCCGCGAGCACGACGCCCTTCATGATGTATTCAATGATACAACGGCGGCCGGCAGCGGGCCGCGGCCAGCCGGGTGGGACCACTCGCTGACGCTCGTGGTTCCGTGCTGCATCGCGCCCCACAGCACCGAACCGCGACCGTCAGGGAGCGGCGCCTCTCAGCGTTCCCGGCGCCGATGCTACAATCGTCGCTTCCATGAAACTCTACAGTTGGGAAGGAATCGAGAAGGAACAGTTGAACCCGCTGTTCCGGCGCCAGGTGATCCACGGCCAGAAGATGACCGTGGCCCGCATTCAGCTTTCGAAGGGCGCGGTGGTTCCCGAGCACCGTCACATGAACGAGCAGATCACGCTGCTGGAGCGGGGCCGGCTGCGGTTCCGGATCGACGGCCGCGAGGTGATGCTGGAGGCGGGCCAGATGCTGGCGCTCGAGCCGGACGTCCCGCACGGCGTCGAGGCGCTGGAAGACAGCGCCGCCATCGACCTGTTCTCGCCCCCGCGCGAGGACTGGCAGCGCGGCGACGACGCCTACCTCCGCGGTCCGGCCAGGTGAGGGCGCGCCCTACTAAGGTTGATCCATGCCCTCACTCGCCACCAGACAGGCGAAATCGGCCTGCCCCGCGAAACGATTCGCGAGTTCCGACGTATAACATTCGTTAGGGAACAACGACTGCGCTCTGCGCGTATTTACGGTGAACTCATGCGAACCTTAGTTCAAGACCTGCGGTACGCCGTCCGGACCCTGCTCAAGTCGCGTGGATTCGCGGCGGTCGCCATCCTGACCCTGGCCGTCGGCATTGGGGCCAACACCGCCATCTTCAGCATCATCGATGCCGTCTTGCTGCGCTCGCTCCCCTATCGCAATCCGGACCGCCTGGTCCGGCTTTACGAAACCGAGGCCGCGCCCGGCAAGTATCCCTTCACCGGGCCGGATTTCATCGACTGGAAGACGCAGAACAGCACGTTTTCCGACATGACCCTGTTCTTTTGGCCGAGCGACATGAACCTCAGCGACAAGGGGCGGGCGGACATTGTCCGGAGCGTCCCGACTGAGGCCAATTTCTTTTCCCTGCTGGGCGTGAATCCCATCCTGGGCCGAGCCTGGGCGCCGGGCGAGGATCAACCGGGCAAGGATGACGTGGTGATCCTCGGCTACGCCCTCTGGCAAAGCCGTTTCGGCGGAGACCCGAAAGCCGTGGGGCAGTCGCTGGAGTTGAACGCGCGGAAGCACACCGTCATCGGGGTGATGCCGGCCGGCTTCAACTTCCCCTTCCAGGCGCAACTGTGGACGCCGCTGGACATGTCGGGCAGGGGCCTGGGCGAGCGCGGCAGTCACTCGTACAACGCCATCGGCAGGCTGAAGCCCGGGGTCACGCCTCAGAAGGCTCACGCGGACGTGGCAGTCATCGCGGCGCGGCTGGAAACGGCATTCCCTAACACCAATCATAAAGTGGGAGCCGTGGTGGTGCCTCTCCAGGAGGACCTGGTGGGCAAGTCCAGCAATTCGCTGGTGATGATGCTCTCGGCCGTGGGGCTGGTACTGCTGATTGCCTGCGCGAACATCGCCAACCTCCTGCTATCGAGAGCCGTAGCGCGGCAGAAGGAAATGGCGGTGCGGAGCTCGCTGGGCGCGTCCCGGCTCCGCCTGCTGCGGCAACTGCTCACCGAGAGCCTGCTCCTTTCGCTGGTGGGCGGCGTGCTGGGCCTGCTGCTGGGCGGGGGGCTGGTCGCCCTGCTGCCCAAATTCAAGAGCTTCACGCTGCCGGATTTCAACCTGATCCAGTTGAATGGATCCGTGCTGGCATTCACCTTTGCGCTGGCCGTGGTGACGGGCGTGCTGTTCGGGCTCGCTCCCGCGCTCCAGACCTCGCGTACCGATCTGTTCGAGGAACTCAAGGGCGGTGCCGGAAGCTCCGTCAGCCCCGGGCGCCGGCGGCGGCTCCTCAGCAGTGCGCTAG
This sequence comes from Bryobacteraceae bacterium, assembly GCA_050008465.1. Lineage (GTDB taxonomy): Bacteria > Acidobacteriota > Terriglobia > Bryobacterales > Bryobacteraceae > Fen-330. Next base: position 24,619 of record JBEKMO010000019.1, on the reverse strand, counting down.
TGGCGGGAGAGATCGCGCTCTCGATGCTTCTGCTGATCTCCGCCGGCCTGCTGCTCAAGGATTTCGCTCGCGTGCGCAGCGTGGAAATCGGCGTACGGCGGGAGGGCGTCTGGACGGGGGCGATCCAACTCCCCGAAACCACTTACAGAACGGACCCGCAGCGCGCTGGTTTCGCGCAGCGCCTGCTGGAGGAGGCGCGGCAGATCCCCGGAGTCGGCACGGCCTCTCTCAGCGACCGCCTGCCGCTGGAAGGCGGCAGCAACTACTATGTCCAGATCCGCGGACGGGTATCGGAACGCATGAGTGGACCGCTGGTGGAATACCACACGGTGACCCCGGAGTACTTCCGCACCATGGGAATCCCGCTGCTCAAAGGGCGGCTGCCCACGCCCGCGGACACTCAGCACGCCATGGAGTTGGACGCGCGCGGGCGCGAGGCCTGGGAGAAAGGGACACAGCTCCCCGCCGACCAGCGCACCCTCATGGTATACGCGACCGTGATCAACGCGACCATGGCCCGCTACTGCTGGCCGAACGAGGACCCTGTGGGCCGGATGTTCTCGGGCGGCGGCGGCGATGAAAACGGCCCCTGGCGCCAGGTGATCGGGGTTGTGGGCGACGTCCGGCAATGGGGCCTCACCGAGAAACCCCGGCCGGAGGCGTACGATTCGCTCTACGCCCCGCGCCGCGTCTTTCTCACGCTCCACACCTCCGTGCCGCCGTCCAGCGTGTCGCCGGCAGTGCGGCGCGCGCTGACCCGGATCGATTCCGGCCTGGCGCTTTACCGCGAGCGGACCATGGAGGACGTGGTGGACGACAACTCCCGGGGCCAGCGCTTCCTGAGCTCGCTGGTGGGCTCTTTTGCGGCGTTGGCCGCGTTGCTGGCCGCGGTCGGAATCTACGGCGTGTTGTCCTACATGGTGACGCAGCGGACCCGCGAAATCGGCATCCGCATGTCGCTCGGTGCGAGCCGGGCGCGCGTGCTGGGGGATGTGTTGCGCCAGGGCATGCTGCTAGCGTTCGCCGGCTTCGCCCTGGGCATCGCCGGTGCATTCGCCGCCGGCCGCGTGATGGAGAGCCTGCTGCACGAAGTCCAGCCGCGCGACCCAGCGATCTTCGCGGCCACAGCGGCGCTGCTGTTCATGGTCACACTGCTGGCCTGCTACATTCCCGCCCGGCGTGCTGCGCGGCTGGACCCGATGCGCGCGCTGCGGTACGAGTGAGGCCAGGTGGCGGCCGAAGCGGGGCAGGTTCCTGTCTTGCCGCTGTCTCAAAAACCTATGTGTGCCGTCGCCGTCGGATGCGGCCGCTGACAGCGTCAAACTGCATAGGCGCCGGCGCCCGCTTGCGGGCCTTCCGGGCCAGGCCAGGTCGCTGCCAGCGCTGTCAGCGACGTGCGGACTCCTGGGGGAGTGAATCTGATGACCGCCGCTCTTCTTGTCCGACGGTGCGCCCCGTGGCAATCTGGTGGGGAAAAGGCCGATGGCTGTTCGGGGCCTCGCTCGGTCTCGTGGAGTGACTATGAATCCGCTACGCTGGTCATCAGGCAAGGTCGATGACTACTGCGGAAGCGCTGGAAGGCATGACAGACGTCGGCAGGTTCGAGATCCTCGCTACTCGTGTACTCAGGGAACTGCATCCTGAGTGCAAAGCCTTAGTTCATCTCGGAGTGAATGCCGCTGGGAAGACGATACCAAACCCGGTCGACGGCTTCTCGCGCGTCCCCGGCAGCGTTCCACCGCTATACGTTATGACTGCATTCACTACCGGTGGCTCTGGGACTTTGGAGCGCAAATGGCTTTTGGACGCCGCGGCGGGAGCGAACGAAACGACAACGAGAGCGGCCGGGGCAACTGATGGCGACCTGGTCAAGGCTGCCAGGGAAGCGTCTGTGATCCGGCAGAACGACGTGACCGCCCGCTTCATTGTGTACCTGTGCACGAACCGACGTCTTGATCTGGACATAATGCGCGCCGTTTATGCCAAGGCTCACGGGCTGGACATTGATGCCCGCTTCCTTGAACAATCCCAACTGAGGGACTTCCTTGACACGAAACCCGAAGGACAGTGGCTCCGACAGCAGTTCCTTGGGGTCGAAGCGGATCAAGTCTCGAGATCGCTTCTTCAGGAGCTCGGGCACCAGAGCCTCCGCAACTATTGTGCCGAACTGTCGCTTTACGAGAGCGAGGAGATCGTTCCTACCAGTGCTGGCAATGCCGCCTACGACGCCCTTCGAGACCGCTCCACATCGTTGCATCTCCTGGTAGGGCCTTCAGGTGCCGGCAAGACCGTGATTGGACAGGATATGATGCGACGGCATCTTGCTGGGGGCGGCTTAGCTCTGTGGCTTCCAGGACAGGTCGCAGAACAGACGATGTCCCTGCCGGACGCGTTAGAGGAAGCGCTTCGTGCGCTACATCCCAGGATCGGCAAAGGGGAAGGCCATAGAGTGTTGGAGTTGGCCACGTCAGACGGGTTTCTGCTCCTGGTTGTCGATGACATCAACCGTTCAAGAGCGACGCCGACAGTCCTATCCAGAATTACAGGCTGGTGTCGACTATCGGCGAGCGAGGAGGGTGGCACCGGACGGCCACGAAGCTCAGTCCGAGTGGTGTGCCCGTTGTGGGATCGCCACTGGCATGCAGTGGGATCTAGATTGCGTGGGGAGAGCTGGCTGCGGGTGCACACTGTCGGAGCACTTCAGCGACCCGAAGCCGTGAACTGTCTGAAGGCGTCATTGCGAGAGCGTGCAGCCGGCTTCAGCGAGGGTGAGCTTCAGGAGCTGGCTGGACAAATGAGAGATGACGCGATCCTGCTGGGTTTGTTCGGACGTCTGTTCCGCGATCGCCCGGAATCTATCCCAAGGGTCTTGGCGGAAGATGTCATTGGAAGCTTCATCGAAAGTACAGTGAGCGAACTCTCCCAGCAGACCCACACCTCCACTGCCGAATACCTGTCCGTTCTGACCTCCCTCGCACGGGAGATGATCCGCCGGAAATCGCTATACCCACAATGGGCTGAATTGCAGGCGTGGTTCGCCGGCAGAGCTGCGAACCTCGGCGCTTTGGGCCGCCTAGCTGCACAGGAGCACGTGTGCCGCATCGCGAGCCGCGAAGGAGTCGAACGGTTTGAATTCCGGCATGACCGCATCTTGGAGCACTGCTTATCTCGCGCCACCGTCGAGATTTTGCAGGGTTCCGATGCGGATCGAGAGTTCGTCTCGGACCCGTTCTTCGTCCCGATTGTCGGCCGATCGCTCGGTTTTATGCGGCCATCGGACGCTGTGCTGGATTGGGTGATGGAGCGGGTGCCCGTTGCATCGGTATCCGCCATTCCGTTCCTGTCCACGACGGCCGGTGGCCGAGTCCTTGACCGAGCCTGTGCCTGGCTGGCCCAGTGCGGAACAGCGCCGGAGTCTATACGAGACGACGCCCTCAGTACACTCGTTGAGACTCAATCGCCGCATGTACTCAGAATCACCAGCGGCGCACCGGAGTGTGAAAGAGTGTGGCAGGCTCGGCTTCGGAACGGTGACCCAGTTGCTGGCGCGAAGGCGCTATCCCGGAAGTTCTTTCCCGCTGTGCACTTCCTCTGGCTTGAGTCTTTGATCGAACAAGCGAAGAGTCTCCATCGAGGCAAGCTTGTAGCGGGCTTGAAGACGATTTTCACCGCGAAGAACCTCGACGACCAGCTTCGTCGTGGAGCATTCTCCTTGGCCGGGTATGTTGCTGACAGCGATCTGGCTGCATCTGTAAAGATCGCATGGGAAGGTGCCGCGGACAAACCTGCTGTATTACTCCAAGCACTCTGGGCCGCACTCAGGTGTGCCGAGAGCTCTCCGGCCGCAGTCTTGGGCTCAATAATGCCAACGATTCTGGAAATACCGGATGATCAGGGCTCTAGCGGGACTAGCGCGCGTTCAAGCCTTCTGGAGGAACTGGCGTTTGCATCTCGCCATGGGATAAGCGAGCCAGTCCTGTCCTACTTGGTCGCCCTCGGATCAGCGCAGCGGGATTATGAATGGATCGTCATGGCGCTGGTGGAGAAAGTCGATCATCCGGTGGCAATTGGGTACGTGGTCCGAAAACTCGCGTGGAGCAAGCACCAGGCAGAGCAGTCTGGCGCATTTTCTCCGTTCGCCATGATGTGGCCAGACCAATGGACAAGGCGCAAGCGCGAGGAGGGGCGTCCATTGTCCGCTGCCTCACTCGATGAGTTGAAATCTCTTTGGACCAGTGAGAGCAGCCCAGACTGGCTCAGGACCTTTGCCTTCTCGGTCTGGGTCCGCTGTGGCCCTGACCCTTTCGCTGATCGGTCACTCCTGGCCAGGAACGCGCCATCGGGAGACACAACGGTCTGGCTGCGAGCAGCTCATGGAGACGCTGAAACCGTGCCCGAAGTGGCCGCCCGACTGAGACACACCGCCAGATGGCTCCCTGTAGTCCCACCGATCTGGTGCAAAGAGCTCGAGAGCGACGTCGAGCTCTGGCTCGGAAGAATCGGCCCCCCGGCGCCGGGGGAGAAGGCATGGAACGACCTGAACTACAATCTGGCGCACGTGCTACGGGACATCCCAAGTGACGACGCTCAGAAACTGCTCCTAAGGCACTGGAGCAACCTGCGGCTCAGCCCTTTGTTCATCCAGGTGGCGTTATACCTTGGCACTGACGAAACCAGGACCCTTGCCAGGGAATCTCTCCAGGTGGTTGCGGCGGAGCAGGAACCCTTCCGCCACATTGACAGCTTTTTCGGCTTCAAAACACTGGGTCTTTCTGAAAGACTTAGGCTGGAGCATCTGGAGTCTCTGCGGCCTTACTTGGATCGCCTGGATCCTCTCTGCATTTGGGAGATGGTGGAATTCTGCAGCGAGCACAACTACTGGACTTGGGCCATCGAGCATCTACGACCCGAGTGCTTGCGGCGACTCGAATTCGAAAACGTGCAGGAAACGGATGGGTCGCGGCACGTCATCCGCGCACAAAGACACTGGTTCCCGTCCGATCAGGACCTACTTTCAGAACTCGACGATTTCGAACGGATGGAGCAGCGACGGTTGGCCGGGGGCGTGTGGTTTTGGCTCGACCGACTGACTCAGCGTAGAGTGAGCTCGGAGCGCTGGCTTGCGCTGTTGGAGCAGTGGCTGATGTCGTCACTCACAAAAGAACGGTTCCAAATAGCGGCGACAATGATTCGTCAAAAAGGCCTGCGAACGGCATTCCGTGTTCTGCGGTCGTGTTCCGACAAAGGGATGATACCGGAGTTTGACCGGGTCCTCGCGGATACCGAATACACGGTGAGGCGCCGCTCGTTGGACTAAACGTCACGATTGCGACGGCAAACCCCCTCAACGATCTTGCTGATGTCAACACGTGGCCGTTGACAATCTGGGCCATTCAAACAGCTCCAGGCGATCCGGGCGGATTTGACAACGAGAAACGCGCAGGGGTCCGCGAAGTCCGCGGAGCCGCGCGGCCGCCACAGCGGAGACCGACCCGCTACCGTTACTTCGCGACCATCTTCGCGAGCACCACGGTGTGGCCGTTGGGCTCGCGCACGGCGATTTCGCGCATGCCGTACCAGGTGGTGCGCTCGGGGAGGATGATCTCGCAGCCGTCGATTCGCTTGAGGGTGTCGTCGAAATCGTCCGCCTCGACGAACAGCGATGTGACGTTGGCTCCCTCGGGGGGCAGGGTCTCTGGGGCGTCCTTGCGGATGCTCTCCCGGGTTTGCAGCATGAGCTCGGCGCGGTCCTTCACCAGGATCACGAAGCCCAGGCGCGGGCCTTCCGGCACTTCGACCGTCTTGGCGAATCCCAACCGGTCCACCCAGAACGGCAGCGACTTCTCGATTTCGTCGACGATGAGAGCTGGAGTCAGTTTCATGCCTCCAATGCTATGCGATCCGCACCGGGCGCGGATTGTAAAAAACGGCCATCGCCAGAGGCCAGCCCGGTTGGAGTCGAGGCCGCAAACTCGCGGAAGTCGCGGATCAGGTGGGCTTGGTCGTAGTAGCCGCACTCGGCCGCCAGGTGCGCCCAGCCGCGCTCCGGCGCTCGGCGGAGCAGGCGCAGCGCGCGCTGGAAGCGCAGCACGCGCGAGAGGTGCTTGGGAGTGAGCCCGGTCTCCTCGAGACAGCGCCGGCGGAACTGGCGCGGGCTGAGGTTGGCCGCGCGAGTCACTTCGTCGAGCGACAGGTTGCCGTCCGCCGTTGTCAGCATCTGAAGGGCTCGAAAAAAGGCGTTCTCGGCGGCGTCGGGCACTGGCAAGCTGCCGGCCAGCAGGCGCAGGTATTCGCGGGGCGACGCGGCCTCCTGCAAGCGCTCATGAAGCCCGCGCCCCCGCCGCCCCCACAGATCTTCGAGCGGCGCCCAGCCGTCCGTCAATTCGCGCGGCGCGATGCCGAGAAAGCGCCCTGCCACGCCGGGCCGGAAGCGAATGCCGGCCACCCGCGCGCCGGGCGGAAGCGGTACGACCTGCCGCCGGGTCATCGTTCCCACCGCGCGCAGACCGCCTTCGGCCCAGAAGAGGATATCGAGGCAGCCGTCCGGAAGCACCAGGTGGGCGAGGGCGTGATCGCGCGTCTCGACGCTCCACAGGCATTCGGCGAAGGGCGCCAGAGCCGGGCCCGGATGGTACTCGCGGTACAAAACTAACTCCTCCCCAGCGCGCTCCTGGCGATGGTCAGCAACTGCATGTTGCTGGTGCCTTCGTAGATTCGCCCGATCTTGGCGTCACGGTAATACTTCTCGACCGGGCCATCCCTGGTGAAACCAACGCCACCGAAGATCTCGATGGCGCGCGAGGCCACGGTCTCGGCAATCTGCGAGGCAAAGTACTTGGCCATCGCCGCCTCGGTCATGAAAGGCAGGCCGGCGTCGCGCAGCCGCGCCGCGTTGTAGACCAGCAGCCGCGCCGCTTCCAGGTCGGTGGCCATCCGCGCGAGGTCGCACTGAACGGCCTGGAACTCAGCGATGGGCTTGCCGAACTGCTTGCGCTGTTTGGCATAGGCTAGCGCGTGATCGAGCGCGCCGCGCGCGATCCCGATCATCTGCGCCCCGATGGCGATGCGGCCCTCGTTCAGCGTCTCGATGGCGATCTTGTAGCCGATGCCGGCCTTCCCCACCACGTTGGCCTTCGGCACCCGGCAGTCCTCCAGGATCAGCTCGCAGGTCGAGGAGGCGCGGATGCCCAGCTTGTCCTCCTTCTTGCCCACCGCGAACCCGGGGAATTCGCGCTCCACCAGGAAGCAGGTGATGCCGCGATGGCCCGCCTCCGGATTCGCGTTCGCGAACACCAGGAACACCCCCGCCTCGTGGGCGTTGGTGATCCAGAGTTTGCGGCCGGTGAGCGAGTAGGCATCCTCCTGCTCGACGGCGCGGGTGGCCAGCGCGAAGGCATCCGAGCCGGCTCCGGCCTCCGAGAGCGCGTAGGCCCCCACCGTGTCGCGCGCCAGGCGCGGCAGGTAGCGCCGCTTCTGCTCGTCGCTGGCCCAGTGCAGCAGCGCGTTGAGGACCAGCGTGTTCTGCACGTCCACAATCACCGCCGCCGAGGCGTCCACCGCCGCCAGTTCTTCCACCGCCAGCACCGCCTGGAAGAACGTGCCACCCTGGCCCCCGTACTCCTCCGGCGCCTCGATCCCCATCAATCCCAACTCGAAGAATTGCCGCAGCAGGTCCGGCCGGAAGACGCCCGCCTCGTCCATTTCCCGCACGTGCGGCCCTATCTGCTCCCGCGCGAATTGCCGCACCGCGGCCTGGAACATCCTCTCTTCTTCGTTCAGCACAGTGAGTGACGTCACCGGCGGGCCCTCCTCGCTTCAATCCTATCCTAGGCGTGGGGCAGGCGGTTTCACCTGCCTCAGCGCTAGAATGGCCTCGTCATGAAGAACTGGAAGCTCATCGCTACGGCGAGCGATTTCGACATCCCGGAGGCCGAACTCGAGCGTATCGCCCCGGTGCTGGACGCGCTCGAAGCCGCCTTCCGGCCACTCGTCGAGAGTATCCCTCCGGAAACCGAGCCCGTGATTTTCTTCCGCCCCGAGGATCAGCCATGACCATCCTCGAAGCCGCCGCCGCACTGCGCTCCAGGAAGATCTCCTCCGCCGAGCTGGTTTCCGAATCGCTGGCCCGCATCGCGCGACTCGATCCGAAGCTGAACGCCTTCATCACCGTGCTCAAGGAGAGCGCGCCTCGCGCAGCCAGACAGGCCGACGAAGAACTGGCGCGCGGCATCGACCGCGGCCCTCTGCACGGCATCCCCGTGGCCGTCAAAGACGTTTTCTGCACCAAGGGTGTCCGCACCACCTGCGGCTCGGGAATCTTCGAGAACCACGTGCCCGGCCACGATGCCGCGGTGGTCGAGAAGCTGGCTGAAGCCGGCGCCGTGCTTGTCGGCAAGACCAACCTGCACGAGCTGGCCTACGGCGTCACCTCGACCAACCCGCATTTCGGCGCGGTGCGGAACCCTTGGGACCTGGAACGGATTCCCGGTGGCTCCAGCGGCGGCTCCGCCGCAGCGGTGGCCTCCGGCATGGTGTTCATGGCCCTGGGCAGCGACACCGGCGGCTCGATCCGCATCCCCGCTTCCTACTGCGGCGCGGTCGGGCTCAAGCCGACCTACGGCCGCGTCAGCCGCTACGGCGTGATGCCGCTCGACTTCACTCTCGACCACATGGGGCCGATCGCGCGCTCGGTGCGCGACGCAGCCGCGGGACTCAACGCCATCGCGGGATTCGACCCGCGCGACGAGAGCTCCAGCCGCCTCCCGACCGAAGACTACGTCCCGCCCGAACAGGTCTCGCTTGCCGGTCTGCGCATCGGCCTTCCCGAAGGCTATTACTTCGACCGCGTCGAAGAAACCGTGGCGCGGGCCGTGCACCGGGCAACCGAGCTTGCTCGAAGCCTGGGCGCGCGCATCGTGCCGGTGCGGCTCCCGGCAATCGACGCCATCAACACCGTCGGACGGCTCATTCTTCAGGCGGAAGCCTCGGCAGTCATGGCCCCGTACCTGGCCGAGCGCGGCAAGTTCGGCGCGGACGTGTTGGCGCTGTTTGATCAGGGCCGCTTCCTCCCCGCGACGGACTACCTCAACGCGCAGCGGCTGCGCCGCCTCATGCGCCGGGAATTCGCTGCCGTTTGGCGCGAGGCGGATTGCCTGTTCACGCCCACCACGCCGGGGGCGGCCCCCAGGATCGGCGAGACCACCATCGAGATCGGCGGCGAGACCGAAGACCTGCGGCTGGCCGCAACGCGATTCGTGCGGGCCTTCAATGTCCTCGGCGTGCCCGCCGTTTCGGTGCCCTGCGGATTCGACCCCCGCGGCCTGCCGCTCGGCCTTCAGATCGCCGCCCCAGCCTTTCAGGAGGCCAGACTCCTCAGGATCGCCGTGAAGCTCGAGCAAGCCATGGATATCGCCCCGCCGGACTATAATCGGCTTTGCGGAGGTTCCCCATGCAGTTGACCAGGCGCACCTTTGTCGGATCCGGAACGGCACTGGCTGCGAGCCTTCCTTCAAGCAGCGTGGCAGCCAACGACCGCATACAGGTCGGGATCATCGGGGCCGGCGCGCGCGCGCACGAGCTCATCGAGAGCTTGCAGCCCATGCCCGGCGTCGAGGTCGTAGCGCTCGTCGATGCTTACCGTGGCCGCATCGAGCGCGCCATCGAGCGCACCCGGGGCCGCGCCAAAGCCTTCCCGACTTACCAGGACCTGCTGGCGCAGAAATCGATCGACGCCGTCGTGGTGGCGACGCCCGACCATTGGCACCGCCGGATGGTGCTTGACTCCCTTCAGGCAGGCAAGGACGTCTACTGCGAAAAGCCGCTGACCTACCGCAGCTCGGAGGGCGTCGAGATTGTGGCCGCCGCGCGCGCCTCCGGCCGAATCGTCCAGGTGGGCAGCGACGGCATGAGCTCGCCGCTCCAGATCAAGGCCCGGGAAATGATCCAGTCCGGCAAGCTCGGCAGGGTGACCATCGTCCGCGCGGCTTACAACCGCAACACCGACTCCGGCGCCTGGATCTATCCCATTCCGCCCGACGCCTCGCCCCAGACCGTGAACTGGGAGATGTTCCTCGGACCCGCGCCGCAGCGGCCGTTCAGCCTTGAGCGCTTCTTCCGCTGGCGGTGCTATGAGGACTACTCGGGCGGCATCTCCACCGACCTGTTCGTCCACCTCGTGACCAGCATCCACTTCCTCATGGATGCCAAGGCGCCCTCCTCGGTGATGGCCATGGGCCAGCTCTACCGCCGCAAGGAAAGCCGCGACGTCCCGGACACGCTCAACGCCGTTCTCGAGTACCCCGAAGGCTTCGTGGTCAACCTCAGTTCCACATTCAACAACCAGACCGGCAACGAGGCCAGCTTCCAGTTCCTCGGCACCGAAGCCGGCCTCTCCCTCGGCGGCAACCTCTACTTCTACCCCGAGGTCGCGGCGGAGGATAACCGCTGGATCATCGATAGCTGGCCCCGCGCCCTCGCCGACGCCTACTACCGCGATCCCAAAATTCGCGAGATCGAGCTGCCGCGCACGCGCCAGCCGAAGCTGATCGATGGCCCGTCTCAGTACCGGCAGGAAGGGCTCGACGCCACGATTTCCCACCTCGCCCACTGGATCGATTCGCTGCGCACCCGCCGGCCCCATTGGGAGGACGCGCTGGCCGGCCACCACGCCGCCGCCTGCGCCCACATGATCAACCTCTCCGCTCGCCAGAAGCGCCTGGTGGAGTGGGATTTCACGCGCGACGACATCAAGGCATGAACGGCGCCGTGGAGCGGCAGTTCTGGAAATAGGGGCTGATCGCCTGCCGTCCGCGCTTGACACACGTCAGACCCGAATACGAGGATGAAACTCGGCCCAACCATGCCGCCCGACTTACGGCCGCGCGCGCTGTTCCTCAGCCCGGAGGCGCCGTATCCGGCCATCGGAGGGGGCGCGTTGCGGTCGGCCTCGCTGCTCGAGTACCTGGCCGCGCGCTACGTGGTCGACGTCATCGTGTTTCACGAGCCTTCCGCGCCCGACCCCCGCGCCGCCTTCCCCGCGGGCCTCGTGCGCGATATCCAGGTACTCGAGCTGCCATACCATTCCCGGAGCCTGCTGGCGCGCGTGGCTCGAAACACGGGGCGGTATCTGGCGGGCCGCGCCCCGCTGAACGACCGCTTCGCCGGCTTCGCCGCGCCGATCTCGGCGTGTCTGGGCGGGCGGCGCTACGATCTCGCGGTCATCGAGCACTTCTGGTGCGCGCCGTATTGCAGGCAGCTCCAGCCGTTGGCCGGCCGCGTGGTCCTCGACCTGCACAACGTCGAGTCGGTGTTCTACAATCGCTGCGCGCGGTCGGAGCCGTGGCCTGCCTCGATCGCGCTGCGCCGGTTCTCGCGTGCCTGCGCCGCTGCCGAGCGCCGCTGGTTTCCGCGGTTCTCAATGCTGCTGGTGACCTCCGACGAGGACGCCTGCCGCGTCCGGGAAATCTGTCCGGGCGCGAGTGTACGCGTCTACCCCAACACCATCCCACTGGTGGCGCAGCCCGACCTCCCGGAGGAAGCCGCACTCATCTTCTCGGGCAATCTCCAGTACCGGCCCAACATCTCCGCCGTCCGTTTCTTCCGCAAGCGGATCTGGCCGCTGCTCCGCGACCGCTGGCCCGAACTGGTCTGGCGGCTGGTGGGTAAGAACCCCCAGGCAGTCGCCAGGTACGCCGTCGGCGACGCGCGGATTCAGCTCGCTGGCCCGGTCGCGAACGCCATCGAAGCGCTGGCCGCCGCCCGGGTCGTTGTCGTCCCGCTGCTGGCGGGCAGCGGAACCAGGGTCAAGATCCTGGAGGCCTGGGCGGCCGGCCGTGCCGTGGTTTCCACCCCGCTCGGCGCCGAAGGACTGCCGGTCCGCGATGGCGAGCACCTCCTGCTCGCCGATACGCCCGAAGCTTTTGCCGCAGCCGTTTCCCGGCTCCTGGCGTCTCCCGAAGACCGGCTGCGCCTGGGCCGCGCCGGCCGCCAACTCTACGAGCGCCAGTTCACCTGGCAGGAGGGCTGGCACAGTCTTTTGACAATATCGCTTTAGTTTTCCTCCCGCCGTCCCCGCTATACTGTAGGTGAACGGGATGCGCTTCTCTGTCGATGCTCATGCGATCGGGTGCCACCTCACCGGGAATGAAGTTTACATCCGCAACCTGCTGAACGAGTTTGCGGCGATCGACGATGAGGCTGAATTCATCGCTTATCTGTCGGTCAAAGAAGCTGCCGAACTGGTGCCGCACTGCTTCGGCCAGCGCCAGGTCTCGCGCAACCCCTTCGTCCGCCTGGGCTTCGATCTCTGGCGCAGGGTCCGCCAGGACCGGCCGGACCTGCTTCACGTGCAGTACACCGCGCCCTTGAGCTGTCCTGTCCCGGTGGTGGTGAGCGTCCACGATGTGAGTTTTCTGGAGCACCCGGAGTACTTCACTTCCTCGCGCGCCGCCCAGTTGCGGCTCACGGTGCGCCGCACCGTCGCCCGTGCGGCCAGGGTCATCACGGGAAGCGAGTTCTCGCGCTCCGCGATTTCCCGCGCCTACGGCATCAACGGGGACAGAATCGTGGTCGTCCCGAATGCCGCGGCGGCTGAGTTCCGGCCGATCCCACGCGAGACTGCCGCGGCCTGGGTGCGCTCCAACTTTCGCATTTGCACCCCTTTCATTCTCACGGTCGGCGACCTGCAGCCTCGCAAGAACCAGGTCGGCCTGATCCGCGCGTACGCCGAAATGGTCCGCGCCTTCCCCCAACTTCCGCACCGCCTGGTGTTAGCGGGCAAAGAGAACTGGCGCGGCTCGGAGGCTCATCGCGCGGCCGAGGAAACGGGCCTCGGCGGCCGCATTCACTTCACCGGTTTTGTCCACGACGGCAGTCTGCTCCAGCTCTACAACGCTTGCGAGTTCTTCGTCTTCCCCTCGTTCTACGAGGGCTTCGGCCTGCCGGTGCTGGAGGCCATGGCCTGCGCCCGAGCCGTCGCCTGCTCGAACACTTCCGCGGTGCATGAAGTAGCGGACGCCGCCGCCATCCTGTTTGACCCGCACTCCACCGCGGAGATCACCCAGGCCATGCTCGACCTGGCGCTCAACCCCGAGTTGCGCCTGCGCATGGAGAGGATCGGACTGCAACGTTCCGCCCAGTTCAACTGGCGCAAGACCGCGGAGCGAACGCTGGAAGTCTACTACGACGTCGCCGGCAGCCGCTCGGGCTCCGATCGCCAGCGCAGCGCCGGCGTCCCGGTGTCCACCCCATGAAGGCTCTCCCGTTTCTTCTCGCCGCCTGTTTGGCCCTGGCGCAGGCCCCCGGCCCGTCCCCCAAAGCCCCGCCCGAGCCCTTCGCCGACGAGTCCCTGCGTTACTCGGTGAACTGGCCCAGCGGCCTCAGCCTGGGCGAGGCACAATTCCTCGCCAAGCGCGCGGGCGACCGGTGGCGGTTCGCGCTCTCGCTCGACGCCGCCGTTCCCGGCTTCATTGTGAGCGACTCCTATCAATCCACCGCCGCGAAGGACTTCTGCTCGGTCGAGTTCGTGAAAACCTCCACGCACGGACAGAAGAAGGCCAGCGAGAGAATCGCCTTCGACGCCCAGCGAGGCATCGCCACCCGGCAGACGTTGATCGCCGACGGAGGCAAGTCGGAAGTCTCGGCGCCGGGCTGCGCCCGGGACGCGCTTGCCTTCCTTTACTTCCTTCGCCTCGAGCTCAGCCAGGGCCGCCTTCCGCCGCCGCAGACCGTTTTCTTCGGCGCCCCCTACCAGCTCAAGCTGGAATACGGCGGCACGCAAACCATCCGCGTGAACGACCGCCCCATGGAGGCGGAACGGCTGCGCGCCTCGCTCAAGGGTCCGGCCTCCGAGACCAATTTCGAGCTGTTCTTCGCGCGCGACGCCGTCCGCACCCCGCTCATGATCCGCGTTCCCTTCGCGGCTGGCGTCTTCTCGCTGGAGCTGGTGCGATAAAATGCGGCTGGCCTTCTTTTCGCCCATGCCGCCTTCGAAAAGCGGCATCGCGGATTATTCGGCCGCCCTGCTCGAGCCGCTCGCCCGCCTGGTCCGGGTCGAAGTCTTCGACCGGGAGCCTGCCGCTTTCGATCCCGCGCGATTCGACCTGGCCCTCTACCAGCTTGGCAACAATCCCTATCACGAGTTCGTCTACCAGATGGCGCTGCGGCATCCCGGCGTGGTGGTGATGCACGAAGCCAACCTGCACTACCTGGTCGCCGACCTCACCATCCGCGGCGGCGACTGGGACGCCTACCTTGGCGAAGTGGAATACGAGGGCGGAGAGGCGGCGCTCGCTTACGCCCAGCGCGTCCGCGCCCTGGAGATTGGGCCGGACTACGAGGGCGTGCCCATGATCCGCCGGGTTCTGGAGCGCGCCCGCGCCATCATCGTCCATAGCCAGTGCGTACTCGACCAGATCCGCGCCGCAGGCTTCCCAGGGCCCGTCGCGCGCATCCCGCACGGCGCCTGGGTCCCCGCCGCCGATCGCTGGGCCTGCCGCGAGCGCCTCGGCGTGGACGAGTCCACCCCGCTGGTCGGCATCTTCGGCTTCCTCAAACCCTACAAGCGCATTGCCGAATCCCTGCGAGCCTTCCGCCGCCTGCTTCGGCTCGAGCCCCGGGCCAAGTTCATCCTGGCCGGCGAGCCGCATCCCGATTTTCCCGTCCAATCGCTCATTCGCAGCCTGGGCCTCTCCGCCAGCGTCCGCGTGCTGGGCTTCCTCCCCATCGACGACTTCGTCGCTCACATCGCCGCCTGCGACATCGTCCTCAATCTCCGCTACCCCACCGTCGGCGAGAGCTCCGGCAGCCTGCTGCGTGCGTTCGGCCTCAGCCGGCCCGTGCTGGTCTCCGATGTCGGCTCCTTCCGCGATTTCCCCGACGACGTCTGCCTCAAAGTCCGCGTAGACAGTACCGAGGAAGACCAGATCTTCGAGTTCCTCAACCTGCTGGTCTCCCGCCCCGAAATCGCGCGGGAGTATGGCCGGCGCGCCCGCCAGTGGGTCGAGCGCGAGTGCACCTGGGAGCGCGTCGCGCGCCAGTATGCGTCGTTCCTGGAATCCGTGGCGGGAGCCAGTGCGCTGTCCCCGACACCGCTTGCTGGCGTGCGCGGCTCGGAGGTGCCGATTCCGAGCCGCGACCACGAGGGAGCGGTTGTCGAGAATGACGTGGGACAGCCACCTCAGCCTGTTGCCGCCCCACCTGAGTCTGCCATCCCCGAGCCCGAGTCCGCCGGCCCGCCTCCCTCCGACAGCGACATCCTGGAGTGGGCGCCCACTGAACCCCTGTTCCGCGCTTACGTCGACGCGCATCTCTCGCGCCTCACCAAAACCCTCGAGATCACGCCGCCCGGCTCGCCCGCCGACCGCGTCCTGGAGATGGGAACCTACCTGCAAGTCGCCCCCGCGCTCCGCAAGCGGCTCGGCTACGGCGAGGTGCGCGGCTGCTATTACGGCGAGCTCGGCGTGGTCGAGCACCGCGAAGTCACCTCCACGGACGGCGAGCGCTTCGAGTGCGACGTCGAGCTTTTCGATGCCGAGAAGGATGTTTTTCCCTACGCCGACGAGTATTTCGCCACGGTGCTGTGCTGCGAGCTGGTCGAGCACCTCTCGGTCGACCCCATGCACATGATGGGCGAAGTGAATCGCATCCTGCGACCCGGCGGCCACCTGGTGCTGACCACTCCCAACCTCGCCTCCCTGCGCGCCATCTCGGCCATCCTTCAGGGCTACCACCCCGGCCTGTTCCCGCAGTACATCCGGCCCGCCCCCGACGGCAAAATCGACCCGCGCCACAACCGCGAATACACGCCCTTCGAGATCCGCCTGCTGCTCAACGACGCCGGCTTCGAGGTGCGATTGCTCGAGACCGGGCCATTCTACGACCAGCCCCGGCCGGAGTTGGCCTGGGTGCGCCGCCTGCTGGAACGCTACGAGTATTCCACCGAGTTGCGCGACGAGGGAATCTACGCGGTCGGCCGCAAGATCGGCCTCCCCCGCAGCCGCTACCCGGCCTGGTTGTACGGCGGAAGCGAATGAGCGCGCCCGAGATTCGCGTCGACCAGCAGGCACTCGCGATTCGCGCCCGCCTCCGCGTCGTCAACTCCTCCGGCGAAACGTGGAAGCCCGAGGACGGCTACGCCGTCGGCTACCAGATCCTCGACCCGGACACCGATACGCTGGTCGTGGATGGCCGGCGCTCGCCGCTCGCCCGCCCGCTCGCCCCGGGGGAGTCCGTGGACGCCGAGGTCGAGGTGGAGCTGCCGCCCGAGCACGGCCGCTACCGCGTCTTCGTCTCTTCGATGCGCGAAAACGTCTGCTGGCACTATCAGCAGGGCACGCCGTTCCTGCTGATCGAAGCAGAGGTGGGCGAAGCGGGAGCGCGCTTGGTCCGCAGTGCGGAGACGACGATGGGCGCGCTGCGCCGGCGCAACCTCGTGCGCGCTTTCGGCCGGGGGTTCCAGTACCCGCTCGCGCTCCTATGGCGCAACCGCAGCCTCATCCGCTCGATGGTGCGCCGCGACGTCCTCGGCCGCTACCGCGGCTCCTTCGGCGGTGTCTTCTGGACCCTGCTCAACCCGCTCCTGCTGATGACTACCTATTTCTTCGTCTTCGGGATCGTGTTGCGCGCCAGGTTTCACAACGATCCGTCGCGCGCCGGGTTCGTCCTGTACTTCCTATGCGGGATGCTGCCCTGGCTGGCCTTCAGCGAAGCCGCTGGCCGCGCGCCCTTCGTCATCCTCGAATACCGCAACTTCGTCAAGAAGCTGGTCTTCCCGCTGGAGACGCTCCCGGTGAACCTGACGGCCGCCGGGCTGGTCACCGAGCTGTTCGCGCTGGTGGTGTTCGTCGCCGGCCTGCTGCTGGCCCGCGGCGGAGTACCCGCCACCGCGGCCTGGCTGCCCCTGCTGCTGATTCCCCAGTTGCTTCTTACCCTGGGCCTGTGCTGGTTCCTGGCCGCTCTGGGCGTCTACGTCCGCGACCTTGGCCAGATCAACGGTTTCCTGCTCACCCTTTGGTTCTTCCTCACGCCCATCTGTTACCCGGTCGAATCCCTGCCGCCCCAGGCGATGGCCATCCTTGCCAAGAACCCCTTCTTCGTGCTCGTCCAGGCCTACCGAGACATTTTCCTGGAAGGGCGCGCTCCCTCCTTCGGCCCGCTTTGGAAACTCTGGCTGCTCTCGGCCGTCTTGTTCCTGCTCGGCCACGCCTGGTTCTACAAGCTGAAGAGAAACTTCGCCGACGTCATTTAGTGCGGGAGCGCCGGCGGTCGGCGCCGCCGGCGTCCCCGAAGAGCTACTTCTTCTTCTTGGCCGGCGCCTTGGCGGGCTTGGGCTTGGTCTTGCAGGCCATCGGGCATTCCTCCTTGTCGTGAGAATCAATACATCGGAATGAGTCCGGAAACCGCAGCATATCAGGGAAAGCAGTCAGGGACGCCAGTTGAGCCACTCGCCGTCCTGTAGCGGCGCCCAGTCGACCTGCGGCAAGGCCGGCAGGTCCTCGTGCTTTTCCTGCTGGAAGTAGCTCTCGGCAATGGCGAATGCGTGCTGCTTGGCCTTGGCTTCGCTGAACTGGCGGTGGCCATGAATGGTGAGCCCCGGGCCCGTGAGCACGATCCGCCATTCGTCGAAGTCCGACGCCACCAGCAGCGTGAGGTAATGGTATTGCGCCTTGAAGCCCGTCGATGAACGGAACATGGTTCCTCCGGCGTATGGAAAGAAGATACCCCAGTCCGGGACATTCCGCAAGGACGCGCTAACCGCGCGGCATGCCGGCTCCGCCGGACAAGCGGCGCCCGCCTGCCTGAGGGCGCTAGCCGTGCGCAGAATCACTTGGCCAGGACGATGGCGCGGTCGCGCGGAGTCATCTTCTCGGCGGCGATGCGCAGAACCAGGCGGGGCGTGGTGCCAGCGCGGGGCTTCAGGAAGGCGACGACTTCGCGGGGCCTCTTGGGATAGGCTTCCTTCAGGACCCAGCCCACGCCTTTCTGCACCATGTCGTCGGGGTCGCTGAGCAGCCTCGCGGCGATATCGAGAATCGCACCGGTGTGGCGGCCCTGCTTGGCTTCCTGCAAGAGCGAAACGATGGCGGCGCGGCGCTTCCAGCGGTTTCTGGAGCGGGTCCAGGCGGGGAGGCGCCGGATCCAGGCGGGCTCATTCTCGAGGCAGGCGGCCAGCAGCCAGGAGGAGACGCCGTCGCAGTTCGCCCAGTTGGTCACATAGCGGCCGATCCAGCGTTCAAAGAGCCGGAATTCGCGCGCGGCGCACTGCTTGCGGAAACGGCGGTACACGCAGATCGCGACGCTCGATTCCTCGAGCTTGCCGCTCTTCCATAGCTCGTTGGCAAACTCGTCGCGGTTGGCGGCCAGCCAGCTCTTCACTTCGTGGTAAGCGGCGCGGGCAATATGTTTCACGTGGAACGCTCGGACGCCCCAGAGGTCGACGGGCTCGCGAAAGAAATTCAGGGCGCCTTGGCGGTACTCGGGATCCACGTGCGCGGCCAACCCGGAGCGGACTTGAGCAAGAAGATCGGCAACGGTCATAAAGGCAATGTACCGCGGAACGGGTGATACACTGGGTGCTCGCATGGGTACCGGAACCGTGCCGCGCATCGGTTCCCTGCTGGTGAAGCCGGTGTCGGCGGTGTGCAACCTGGATTGCGCCTACTGCTTCTACCTGGACCGCGAGGCCGATCCCTACCGATCGCTGCCCGCGCGGCAGATGAGCCTGGAGACGCTGGAGCGGCTGGTGGATACGTTCCTGTTCTACTCCTATCCCCAAAGCGTGCTGGCGTTTCAGGGCGGCGAACCGATGCTGGCGGGCTTGAGGTTCTTCGAGAAGCTCATCGAGTTCGAGAAGCAGTACGGGCGAGACGGGCAGAGCGTAAGCAACTCCATCCAGACCAATGGCATCCTGATCGACGAGGATTGGTGCGCGCTGTTCGGAGAGTACCACTGGCTGGTCGGGGTGTCGCTCGATGGACCCCAGGAGATGCACGACGTCCACCGGCGGAACAAGGCGGGGCAGGGCACGTGGCGGCAGGTGATGCGCGGGATCGAGACCCTCAGTAAGAACCACGTGGAGTTCAACGTCCTGTGCCTGCTGAGCCAGGCGAACGTGGGAAAGCCGAACGAGGTTTACCGCTTCTTCCGCGGGCTGGGCGTCGACTACATCCAGTACATCCCGCTGGCCGAGTTCGACGGGCAGGGCAATCCGCTGCCCCCGAGCATCACGCCAGAGCAATACGGGCGGTTCCTCGCGGAGACGTTCGAGCTGTGGTGGCCGGAGCGACGCAAGGCGCGGATTCGCTGCTTCGACAACCTCGCCGAGGCGCTGGCCGGCCGGAAACCGGGCGATTGTTCGCTCCACGAGACCTGCGACAGCTATTGCGTGGTGGAGTTCAATGGCGACGTCTACCCGTGCGATTTCTTCGTCAAGCGGGAATGGATGCTGGGCAACGTGATGGTGGATTCCTGGGCGGAGATCGCGCGGCGGGAGCGGCGCCACGGTTTTGCCGCGACGAAGACGCTCGCGGCGCCGGAGTGTCAGGCCTGCGAGTATCAGCCGGTCTGCCGCCGCGGGTGCCCCAAATACCGCCACGGGCCGCGGCGGCGGTTCGAGGACCTGGACTACTTCTGCGCGGCCTACAAGACTGTTTACGCGAAGGCGCTCGCGCCGCTGCGGAGAGGAATAGCTACAATTTCTCGATCCTGACTTTGGCGATGCGCTTGCCGTCCATCTCAAGGATGGTGAAGCGGCGGGCGTCGTGCTCGAGGGTCTCGCCGGCTTTCGGGATGTAGCCCAGGCGGAAGAGCAGAAAACCGGCGAGTGTCTCGAAACCCGCGCTGGTGGGCAGCTCGATTCCGTACTGGGTTTCGAGATCGCGGATCGGGATTACGCCTTCCAGCTCGAGCACGGATACGCCGAGGGAAGGCCGGGGACGGTGGGGATCGTGCTCGTCTTCAATCTCGCCGAAAATCTGTTCCAGCACGTCCTCCAGGGTGACCAGGCCGACGATGGTGCCGAATTCATCGACGACCAGCGCCATGTGCGCGTGGTTCCGCCGGAACTCGTCGATCATTTGGTTGAGCGGCTTGCTTTCGGGGACGACCAGGGGCTTGTGGAGCAAGGCGCGCAGGTTGAGGTCGGGCACGGGTACGTTGGAGCGTCCGGCGATGCGCATCCTGCGCCACAGGGGCAGCAGGTCCTTGTAGTGGAGAATGCCGACGATATTCTGCGGCTCGCGTTCATAGACCGGCACGCGGGTGTATTGGTTCTCGACCAGCGTCCGCAGCGCGCCGTCGAGGGAGGCTTCGATGGAGATCGAGACGATGTTGTTCCGAGGCGCCATCACCTCCCGCACGGAGAGGCTGGACAGGTCGAGCAAGCGGCCCAGGGCGGTCTCTTCGAAGGGAGACATGAGGCCGGTGGCGCGAACCGAGGAGGCAATCAGCTTCAGTTCCTCGATCGAGTGGCCGGCGCCGGACGCGCCCGGGCGCAATCCCATCGCGCGCGAGACCGCGGCCGAGGAGCGCTCCAGCACGAAAATGAACGGTTGGGAGAGGCGGTAGAAGAGCAGCAGCAGCGGGGCCGCGACGACCGCGTAGCGCTCGGCCAGCTTGATGCCGAAGTTCTTGGGAACCACTTCGCCGAGCACCACCATGCAGAAAGTCAGCGCGAGAAACGCGAGGACGAAGCTGGCGCCGTGGAGCAGTGCTTGAATCCGGGGCGCGGAAACCGGCGGGAGGAGAGCAAGGAGCGCCTGGTAGAAGGTGTCTTCACCGGCCCAGCCGGCGCCGAGCGCGGCGAGGGTGACCCCGAGCTGCACGGTGGCGAGCAGGCGCTCCGGGTGGCTCAGCAAGTTGAGCGCGGCCTGCGCGCCGACCGCGCCGGCGCCGGCCAGTTCCCGCAAGCGCGATGGCCGGGTCGAGATGAGCGACATCTCCGCGGAAGCGAAGAATGCATTCAGCCCGACGATGAAGCCGAGCAGAAGGAATCGGTAGCCGAAATAGGTCTCTTCCATACGCTGGTTCCAGTAGAATCGTGGCGTGGCCTTAAAACGCGTCCTCAAGTATTTGAACATAACTATCGGCCTCCTGGCGGTGCTGGCGCTGTCCGCGGCCTGGTGGTTCGTCTGGCGGCCGCTGCCACAGACGTCGGGAACGCTGAGGACGGCAGTCGGCGGGAAGGCCACGGTCGAGCGCGACGCGCTGGGCGTGCCGCACATCACCGCCGCGACCATCGAGGACGCGCTGTTCCTCCAGGGCTACGCGACCGCGCAGGACCGGCTGTGGCAGATGGACGTGCTGCGGCGGGTGGCCGCCGGGCGGCTGGCGGAGGTCTTCGGGGTGGCTGCGCTGGAGGCGGACCGCGAGGCGCGCCGGCTGCGGATGGAGCGCATCGCCGAGCAACACGCGGACCTGCTCGCGGCGGCGGATCGTGCCGCGCTGGCGGCGTACGCGCGCGGGGTCAACGCCTTCCTCGAAACGCACTGGAACAAGCCGCCGCTGGAATTCTCGCTGCTGCGCTACGATCCGCGGCCTTGGGGCGTGAAGGATTCGCTCCTGATCGGTCTGTACATGTACCGCGGGCTGACTCTGACCTGGCCCACGGAGCTTCAGAAGGCCGCACTTCTGGAAGGCGGGGACGCCGCCAAGGTCAACTTCCTGTTTCCGGACCGCGCCGGCGGAGAAGTGCATCCCGGCTCGAATGCGTGGGTGCTGGGCGGTGCGCGCACGGCCAGCGGGCGGCCGCTGCTCGCCAACGACCCGCATATGGAGTACTCGATACCGGCCATCTGGCACGTGGTGCACCTGAAGGCGCCGGGGCTGGATGTGGCGGGGGTGGCGCTGCCGGGCGTGCCCTGCGTGATCCTGGGGCACAACCAGCGCATCGGCTGGGGCGTAACGAACCTGCAATTCGACGTGCAGGACCTGTACGTCGAGAAGCTGGAGCCGCAGAGCGGCGCTTACGTGTTCGCTGGGAAGCTCGAACAGGCGCGCCTGGAGCGGGAAATCATTTCGGTGAAGGCCGGCGCGCCAGTGGAGTTCGCCCAATGGGTGACCCGGCACGGGCCGGTGTTCCGCGAGGGAAACCGCTTTCTGGCATTGCGCTGGGCGGCGGCCGAGCCGGAGTCCGCCTTTCCCTTCCTGGATCTCAACCGAGCCGGAAACTTCCAGGAATTCACGGCGGCCCTGGCCCGCTATTCCGGGCCGGGACAGAATTTCGTGTACGCCGACGTGGATGGCAACATCGGCTTCCAGGCGACGGGGCGGCTGCCGATCCGCAAGACATTCGATGGAAGCGTGCCGGTGGATGGCAGCACCGGCGAATACGAATGGGAGGGTTTCATCCCTTTCGACCAGTTGCCGCGCTCCTATAACCCGGCCTCGGGGCTTATCGTAACCGCCAACCAGGACCCGTTTCCGGATGGTTACTCGTACCGAGTAAGTGGGAACTTCTCCGCGCCCTACCGGTCGACTCAGATCTATAACATCCTGTCGAAGCGGAAGGGCTGGCGGGCGGAGGAGATGGCCGCCGTGCAGAGAGACGTTTACTCGGAGTTCTGCGAGTTACTCGCGCGCCAGATCGTGGCGGCCTACGACCGGCGCGGGATGGCGAGCCTGCATCTTGCGGACGCGGTGAAGATCCTGCGGTCGTGGAACGGGCAGATGGACGGCGGGGCGGCCCCGATGATCGTCACGCTCGTTTTCGAGCAACTGCGGAAGGCGGTTGGGGAAAGGGCGTCTCCGGGCAAAGGGGCGGACTACGACGTTCCGATGGCGGCTTGGGCGGACAGCGTGCAGATGGCGCCAGTGGCGATCGAGAGGCTGCTGCGCGAGCGGCCGAAGGACTGGTTCGCCGACTACGACAAACTGCTGCTGCGCGCGTTTCTGGACGCCATGGAAGAAGGCCGGAGCGTTCTGGGCGGCAACGTGAGTAAGTGGGACTACGGCAGATACAACCAGTTACTGATCGAGCACCCGGTGTTGAGCCGGCTGCCGTTGGTCGGGAAGTACTTCAACATCGGCCCGGTGGAGCAGAGCGGGTCGACCACCTCGGTGAAGCAGACCACGCGGCGAATGGGGCCGTCGATGCGCATGGCGGTGGACTTCGCGGACCTGGAGAAATCGCTGCTCATCCTCCCGGCGGGGGAGTCCGGGCAGATCCTCTCGGGGCACTACAAGGACCAATGGGAAGCCTGGCAGCAGGGCCGCGGTTTCCCGATGCAGTTCGGAAAAGTGGAGGCGAAGAGCACGCTGGTGGTGGAGCCGAAACAATGATCCATCCCGGCGCTGCCAACCCGGTAGACCGCGGGAGCCTGCTCTTCGTCTACCTGGTTGCGATCGTCGCGGCGACCTCGGGACTGCTGTTCGGGTTCGACATCGCCGTTATCAACGGCGCCATCATTTACCTCCGGGAACAGTTCCGTCTGACCGAGTTCCAGACCGAGGTGGCGGCCAGCAGTCTCCTCATCGGGTGCATCTTCGGGGCCAGCATCGCCGGGTGGCTCAGTGACCGGTTCGGCCGGCGGCGGACCCTGATCGTCTCGGCCCTGCTGTTCGCGGTCTCGGCGATCGGCGCCGCGCTGCCGCGCAACCTGCCGGAGTTCGTTGCTGCCCGGCTCGTGGGGGGCCTGGCCATCGGGATGGGTTCGATGCTGGCGCCGTTGTACATCGCCGAGGTGTCGCCGGCGCGCATCCGGGGCCGGCTGGTGTCGCTGAACCAGATGGCGATCGTCAGCGGCATCCTGCTGTCGTACCTGATCAACTGGCTGCTGTCGTTCGCCGGCCCCACGGGCTGGCGCTGGATGTTCGCCGCGGCCGTGGTTCCTTCGCTGGCGTTCTTCATCGGGATGCTGTTCGTCCCCGAGAGTCCGCGCTGGCTCACCGAGCGCGGGCAAGAGGCCGGCGCGCTGGCGGTGCTGAGCAGGGTCAGCGGGCGCAGCCAGGCGCTCGTGGAACTAGGTGAGATCCAGGAGGCGATTGCCGAGGAAAGCGGATCGCTCAGCGAGCTTCTCCAGCCCGGTTTCCGCCGCGCCCTGGCCATTGCGGTTGCGCTCGCTATTCTGCAACAGATCACCGGCATCAACACGGTTCTGTTCTACGGGTCGGTGATCTTTCGCGAGCAGGTGGGCGGGCACAGCCAGAGCTCGGCCCTGGGTCTCAACGTGGTCATTGGCCTGATCAACTTCCTGGCCACCATCGTCGCGCTGTGGGTCATCGACCGCCTGGGCCGCAAGCCGCTGCTGATGCTCTCGGCCGGAATTCTGGCCTGCGGCCAGTTCGCCCTCGGCGCGGCGTTCCTGATCCACCCGCCGCCGACCATGCTGATCCTGGGCGTCATGGTATGCTGCGTGGCGGCGTTCGCCGTAGGGCTGGGTCCGGGCGTCTGGGTGGTGCTCTCCGAGATTTTCCCCACGCGCATCCGCGGCCGCGCCATGTCGATCGCTACCATCAGCCTGTGGGTGGCCTCGACCGCGCTGACGCTGACGTTCCTTTCGCTGGTCAAGGCCATCTCGGCGACCGGCGCGTTCTGGATCTACTCCGCCATGTGCGTCACCACGTTTCTCATCGTCTGGCTGGCCACGCCGGAGACCAAAGGTAGGACACTGGAAGAGATCGAGAA
>JBEKMO010000189.1:0-2638 GCA_050008465.1 Bryobacteraceae bacterium | reverse complement strand
GAAAGCGGGAAGGCCGGGCAACCCACCCTCAGGGACCAAGCCGTGTCGCGAGTCAGGAGACCGATTCCTCGTGGATGAGAACGTCGTTCCGCGGGAGAACGTCTCATGCATCACGCAGGTTCGTTTCTTTTTGCTGTACCCTCCCTTCTGTTATCGGCAGGCACGGCCTGGGGCGCCGACGGCGTCGTGGTCGATCCTTCCGGACGGCCGGTTCAGAGCGCCCTGGTGGAATGCGCGGACAAGTCCGCCACCACGGGGCCCGACGGCCGATTCTCATTCCCTCAAACCGATCGCTGCCAGGCGTCCGTTTCGGCCCCGGGCTTTGAGACAGCGCGAATCGAAATTGTCTCGGGCTCGGAGGCGCGCATCCAGCTTGCGATCGCCGGGCTCTCCGAGCTGGTGGTGGTCTCGGCCACGCGGCGCGAGAGCACGGCGGAAGAAGCGGGCGTCGCCGCAACCATCGTCAACGGCGCCGATCTCGAGCGCCGCCAGTCGCCATCGCTCGCCGACGCGCTGCGGGAGGTGCCCGGGCTCCAGGTCGTGCGCTACGGGCGCCCGGGCAGCCTGACCCAGGTGTTCGCCCGAGGGGGCCAGCGCACGGGCGCCCTAGTGCTGGTCGATGGCATCCCGATGAACGATCCAGGCGGCGAGATCAACCTGGCGGGTTTCAGCACCGGCGCGCTGGACCACGTCGAGGTGGTGCGCGGCCCGGAGAGCGCGCTGTTCGGCGCGGAGGCCTCCTCCGCCGTGATCCAGATCTTCACGCGGCGGGGCGACGCGGAAAGCACGCGCCCGCACGGCTCGGTGTCCTGGGAGCGCGGCAGCTTCCAGACCGATCGCTGGGCGGCCAGCCTCACGGGCGGCTCCGGCGGGCGCTTCGATTACGCGCTCGGCGCGGAGCAGTTCCACACGGTGGGGGAGTATCCCAACGACTACTTCCGGAACTCGAGCGGCACCGCGAACCTCGGATTCCGGCTGGCGCCGACGACGCAGATCCGCGGGGTCTTTCGCAGTTTCGACGCGATGCTGGGGGTACCGAACCAGGTGGCCTACGGCCTCTACGATCTCGACGCGAACGAAGCGACGCGGGACACGGCGGCGGGCATTCGCCTGGACGACGTGCGCGGGGGCCACTACGTTCAGAGCGTTTGGTTCAACTACCACCGCTCCCGCGACCTGTCCGTGGACAGCCAGGCGGAGGGTCCGTACAACATCGCGGCGCTGGTGCGCGACGTGGCGCAGCCCGTGCCGCGGGTCTACTTCGAGCGGCTCGCCGATCCGTCGGTGCCGGTGCCGCCGGGCCTGCGATTGGTGGCGGAGTCGGTGACGCTGGGGCCTTACGACCCCTACCTCAGCCTCAGCTCGCGAAAGGACGCCGCCTACCAGGGCACGCTGACGCACACCGGCGGGGCGGCGGTCTTCGGCTATGAATACGAGCGGCAGGACGCGGAGGTCAGCGGGCGCCAGGTGGACCGGTGGAACCACGGATTCTTCCTGCACGAGCAACTGGCGGTGGGGCACCGGCTGTTTCTTTCGGGCGGCCTGCGCCTGGAGCGGAACAGCGCGTTCGGAACGAAGCTGACGCCGCGCGGGGCGGCCAGTTACCGCATCGCCGGTTCCACCTACCTGCGGGCGAGCGGCGGCATCGGCATCACGGAGCCCAGCCTGATCCAGAACTTCTCGCGCGACGTATGGAGCGTCGGCAACCCGAACCTGCGCCCGGAAAGGACCACCAGCTTTGAGGCGGGGCTGGTCCAGGAGGCGCTCGGCCGGAGGCTGCGCGCGGAGGTGTCGGCGTTCGCCAACTCCTTCAAGGACCTGATCACATTCGTATTCGCTCAAGTGCCCTCGACCTGGCAGAATATCGAGGCCAGCCGCGCGCGCGGGCTCGAGTTCTCGGTGCAAGGGAAGCCCTCCTCCTGGCTTTCGCTGGCCGGAAACTACACCAGGATGTGGACGCGCATCACCCGCTCGAACTCGCCGGATTCGCTGTTCAACGGTACGGGACAGGAGCTGGCGCGGCGGCCGGGCAACTCCGGGGCGATCTCGGTCTCGCTCACACGGAAGCGCTGGTGGCTTCAGACGGGCGCCGTGCTGGTGGGCGAGCGGCAGGACCAGGACCTGTTCGGGGTGACGCGCAGCCGCGGCTACCAGAACGTGTACGCCGCCGGATCGCTGCGCTTGAACCGCAACGTGGTCCCGTTCCTGCGCGTCGAGAACCTGCTCGACAGCCGCTACCAGGAGATCCTGGGCTACCCGGCGCTCTCCCGCAGCGTGCATGGAGGGCTGCGCCTGGAATGGTGAGGTTGCTCGCCTTTGTCTTGTGCGCCTCGGCGGCGCTCGGCGCCGGCGAACCGGGGCGCATTGTCTCAACCTCGCCGAGCATCACCGAGATGCTGTACGCGCTGGGGCTGGGCGCGCGCGTCGTGGGCGTCACCACGTTCTGCCATTATCCGCCCGAGGCCGCCGGCAAGCCGAAGATCGGCAATTACCTGCAACCCAACCTGGAGACCATCGTGGCGTTGCGGCCGGACCTGGTGGTGGCCGAAGTCAGTGGGGTGCGCCGCTCCGAGCATCTCTCCTCGCTCAAGCTGAACGTGATCGAGGTGGATGACTCGACCGTCGCGGGCATCTACGA
>JBEKMO010000188.1:0-2898 GCA_050008465.1 Bryobacteraceae bacterium | reverse complement strand
GACAAGGGCCTGCGCTTCGCCATCCGCGAGGGCGGGCGCACGGTGGGGGCCGGCACGGTGACCGAGATATTGGGGTAAGGGAAGGATGGCTTGTGGCATGTGGCAAGTAGCCTGTTGATCCCGTAACGGCGCAACGGCTGGCGCCCGCGAGGCGAAGCTGGGATGCGGCAGTGGGACCTACAGGCCACAAGCTACAAGCCACAAGCGGGGTTTCATTATGTTAAGAGAGCGCATTCGAATTCGATTGAAGGCATACGATCACCGGGTCCTGGATCAGTCGACGGCCGAGATCGTCGAGACGGCCAAGAAGACCGGAGCCCAGGTGGCGGGACCGATTCCGCTGCCGACCGTGAAGAACCGTTGGACTGTCAACCGCTCGCCGCACGTGGACAAGAAATCGCGCGAGCAGTTCGAGATCCGGACTCACAAGCGGCTGCTGGACATCCTGGAACCTACCCAGGACACCGTGGATGCGCTCATGAAGCTGGACTTGCCGGCGGGCGTGGACGTCGAGATCAAGGCGTTCGGGAAGGACCGGAAGTGAATTGATGATTGACGATTTTTTCATTGACGATTGAGTCAGCGGTCTCCGAGGGGTTGTCAATCGGCAATGATGCAATGATGCAATCGTCAATCTCCAAGAGGTTTTTATGACCCCAGGGATTCTTGGCAGAAAGATCGGGATGACGCAGGTGTTCCGCGCCGACGGGCAGGCAGTGCCCGTCACCTTGCTGAAGGCCGGGCCTTGCGTGGTGGTGCAGAGGAAGACGCCGCTCATCGACGGCTACAACGCGGTGCAACTCGGTTTGATGGAGTTCGTCAAGCCGGCGCGCATCAACAAGCCGCGGACCGGACACCTCAAGAAGGCCAATGTGGAGGGCGTGAAGTTCCTCAACGAGCTGAACCTGCGGCCGGGGGACGACGACTTCAAGCCGGGCGACCAGGTGCTGGTGGACCAATTCAAGCCCGCCGAGAAGGTGGACGTCATCGGCATCAGCAAAGGACGGGGGTTCGCCGGCGTGGTGAAGCGGCATCATTTCCGCGGCGGCGACAAGTCGCACGGGTCGATGTTCCACCGGGCGCCGGGCTCGATTGGAGCTTCGAGCTATCCATCGCGGGTGTGGCCGGGGACCAGGATGGCGGGGCGCATGGGTACGCAGCGGGTAACGGTGCGCAACCTGGAAATCATCGACGTGAATGCCGAAGACAACGTGCTGGTGGTGAAGGGCGCGGTGCCCGGGCCGAACGGCGGCTACGTCGTGGTGCGGCGGGCCAAGAGGTGAAGACCATGCCAATCGTGGACGTTGTCGACTTAAATAACGAGAAGGTCGGGGAGCTGGAGCTGGCCGAAGAAGTGTTCGCGGCGGAAGTCAACCAGGCGCTGATCTACGAGGCGGTGCGGCACCATCTGGCGAGCCGGCGGAGCGGGTCGGCCAAGACCAAGACGCGGCACGAAGTCTCGGGCTCGGGAAAGAAGCTGTGGCGGCAGAAGGGCACCGGCCGTGCGCGCACGGGCTCGATTCGCTCGCCCATCTGGCGGCACGGTGGAACGGTGCACGGGCCGGTCCCGCGGGACTACGGCTACCGGCTGCCGCGGAAGATGCAGTTGGGGGCGCTGCGCTCGGCGCTGTCGGCCAAACTGCGGGACGGCGAGCTGAAGGTAGTGCAGTCCTTCACGCTGGCGGACCACAAGGCCAAGACCGTGCGGGCGGCGCTCGACAAGCTGGAAGCGGGCGTGAAGAAGGTGCTGCTCGTCGATAACGAGGAGAACCGGAACCTCGAGTTGGGCGCGCGCAACCTGGAGGGAGTGACGCTGGTCGCCAGCCGCGAGGTGACGACCTACGATCTGCTGGGCCACCAGCACGTGCTTCTCTCGGAGGCCGCGGCCAGGAAGTTGTCGGAGGCGTTGCGATGAAACTGCAAGAGGTGATCCGGCGGCCGGTGGTGACCGAGAAAGCCGTGGCGAAGAAGGACGACGAGCGGACGCTTTGCTTCGAGGTGGCGGCGGGCGCCAACAAGGTGCAGATTCGCGCCGCGGTCGAACGCATCTTCAAAGTGAAGGTGGCCAGCGTGCGCACCTCGAACAACGTGGGCAAGGAGCGACGGCGAGGCCGCTTCAGCGGGTTCCGCTCGGACTGGAAGAAAGCCTACGTCAAACTGAAGGCCGGCCAGAAAGTGCCGGAATACGCGGAGATCTGAGATGCCGATTAAGAGCTATCGTCCCACGACCCCCACGCGGCGCTTCCAGACCGTGACATCCCGCGAGGAGATCACCAAGCAGAAGCCGGAAAAGTCGCTGGTGGCGGGCAAGACGCGCAGCGGCGGGCGGAACAGCCGGGGCGAAATCACCGTCTGGTGGCGAGGCGGCGGCGCGAAGAGAGCCTATCGCATCGTCGATTTCAAGCGGGACAAGAGCGGGGTGCCGGCCAAGGTGGCGGCGATCGAATACGATCCGAACCGCTCGGCGCGGCTGGCCCTGCTGAATTACGCCGACGGGGAAAAGCGCTACATTCTGCACCCGGTGGGCCTGGAAGTCGGGCGGACGGTAGTGTCCGGCCCGGCGGCCGACATCCTGGTGGGCAACGCGCTGCCGCTCAAGAATATCCCGGCCGGCAGCGTGGTGCACAACATCGAGCTGAAGCCGGGCAAGGGAGGCCAGATGGCGCGCTCGGCGGGCTCTTCGGCGCAACTGGTTTCGAAAGAAGGCGGCTACGCGCTGCTGAAGCTGCCCTCGGGCGAGATCCGGCGGGTGCTGGCGGAGTGCATGGCGACCATCGGGCAGGTGGGCAACGTGGACCACGAGAACGTGTCGCTGGGCAAGGCGGGGCGCAAGCGGTGGCTGGGCAGGAAACCGCACAACCGCGGCGTATCGATGAACCCGGTGGACCACCCGCACGG
>JBEKMO010000187.1:0-2967 GCA_050008465.1 Bryobacteraceae bacterium | reverse complement strand
CGGGAAGCGGCGGGGAAACAGCTTGTGGCGGATGGCGTCGCGTTTGAGGTGGTACATCACGTCGGTGATGTGGATGTTCTGCGGGCAGTGCACCGCGCAGGAGTAGCAGGAGGCGCACAGCCAGATGGTGCGGCAGCTCAGCGCGTCCTCCCGGAATCCTTCGCGGATCAGCGAGATGACTTTCCGCGGGGTGTAATCCATGTAGATCGAGAGCGGGCAAGTCCCCGAGCAAGTGCCGCACTGTATGCACGACGACACTCGTTCGCATCCGGGGAACTTCATGACCTGCTCGGACCACAGCGGATCGGCTTCCCGCTGAAACTTCATGGTCCTTGGAAATTCCATCATTCGGTTTGTCCTCCGTGGGCCAGGCGCGCGGCCTGCCGGAATTTCCGTTGGCGGTAGCGGCAATTCTGACTGGCGGGTTCGTGGAGCAGGCAGCGCTCTTTGAAGTAGACCCCGCACTGGAGGCAGACCCCGGCAGGGTTGGCACTGGTGGCCACGATGCTGGCCGCCAGTTGATCGAGCAGTTCCGCAGCGCGGTGCAGTTCTTCCGGGGAGAACCGGGCGAAAACCTCGGCCAGCCGGCGGCTTCTGACGGTCTCGAATGCGGCCAACATGCAGTGGCCGGCGGGAGTTACTGCGAGTTCGCTGGCGCGGCGATCAGCCTTGCCGGCGGCACGCTTGAGGAAACCCCGGCGCACCAGACGGTCGATGGCTTTGCTGGCGGCCGCGTTGCTGACGCCCAGAAAGGTGGCCACGTCGCCGACTGTGGGGTCCTTGGCCTGGGAGGTCAGCTTCAGCACCTTCATCTGTGCGGGTGTGAGCTGCCCGGCGGCCACATCGCGCAGCAGGGTCTCTTCCAAGACGTGGGTGAGGGCCAGCGCGAAGACGTGCGTGCTGCCGAGGAAGTTCTCGATCAAGTTCTCGCCGGTGATTGGCATTGGGTAAACAGGACCGCCCGGAAGCCTTCTAAGGAGCATTTCGGCTTCCAGGAGAAAAGGAGGTGTAAGTCTTTGATGATGCGTGTGGGGCGACTGGGATGGGCGGGTTGGAGTGGGGGAAATGGCCAAGTGCGTGGGTTGTTTAACGCAGTTAACCATCAACGTAGTTAAACACCTTAGGCGGGGGGATGAGGCTCCAGCCTGGTCCCGGAGGGACGGCCCCGCAGGCTCCTGGACATTGCAGAACTGGATTTGGGAGCAATAGCTTACGGGGGAATTGGCTTTGTTTCGTACCGCAGGTTGAGCGGCCTGGAAGCCTGCCGCGCCGGGAGGGGAATTGGGTTCGTTTTGTTCCGCGGGCTGAGCGGCCGGGAAACCTGGCGGGCCGGTAGGGGAATTCGGTTCGTTTGGTACTGCGGGTCGAGCGGCCGGGAAGCCTGCCGCGCCGGGAGGGGAATTGGCTTCGTTTCGCACCCTGAGGTGGTTGGCGTCGACATCGGGACCGGGGGCCATAGAGTGCCTTGCCGCCTCCAGAAAAGCACGAGCGGACTGGCTCTTGGAGGGAGTTTGTGGCTAAGGCATTGCGGGGGCGGGAGAAAAGAAGTGGGGAGGGCGGCGAACGGGTTAGGGTTGCGCGTCTGCGGGTCGGGCGTTATGCAACCGGGTGACCGGCACCGCGACCGTTCGCCGCTCGTAAACGCTGGGCGACTAGATAAGGAATAATCCATCTGCGCGAGGGGGATTGGGATGCAATCGGTTCACTAGCGACCTACAATATCCGTACCCCCTCATTCGTCTACAACCGTAGGTGAAGGACGCGGCGAGCTTGGAGCCGATGGCACTCGAACAGGACCAGCGGATCTCCGAAGTGATCAAGCGGGAGCAGTCCCGGCTGCGCAACTTCATTCGCCGGCGCGTGCCCGACCCGCGCGACGCTGAGGACATTCTGCAGGAAGTTTTCTACGAGCTGGTGGAAGCGAACCGCCTGCTGATGCCGATCGAGCACGTCACCGGCTGGCTGTTTCGCGTGGCGCGCAATCGCATCACCGATCTCTTCCGCAAGAAGAAGCCGGAGAACTTCAGCGATACCGCCGTCGCGGACGAGGACGACGAACTGCTGCAGTTGGAAGACCTGCTGCCTTCGCCCGCTGCCGGACCGGAGGCGCTTTACGCCCGCAACGTGCTGCTCGATGAACTCGAGTTGGCAGTCGACGAGTTGCCAGAGGAGCAGCGCGAGGTGTTTGTTGCGCACGAGTTGGAGGGGCGCAGCTTCAAGGAGATGGCCGCCGAGACCGGCGTGAGCGTGAATACGCTGCTCTCGCGCAAACGCTATGCGGTGCTGCGTCTGCGCGAGCGATTGCAGAGCATTTACGACGAATTTACGAGAGGATGAGGAACTGAAGATGAGAAGGAGATGGATTTTCATGGCTCCGCTGGCGATCGGCGGACTCCTGCTATTTATCGTCATCGGCGGTGAAGTAGTGCTGCAACTGTGGAATTGGCTGCTGCCGCCGATCTTCGGCTGGCGCCAGATTACCTTCTGGCAAGCCCTTGGAATTCTGGCGCTGTGCCGGATCCTCTTCGGCGGATTTGGAGGCCACGGTTTCTCTCGCTCCAAGCACATGACCCCTGAGGAGCGGGAACGATTCCGGCAACGCATGCGAGAACGTTGCGGCTTCGGCCCATCCACCAGCGAGAGCAAGGGGCAATGAAGCCGTGTCGACAACGCTCAACCAGATTTTGCCTCAACGCATCGACAACATCTATCGCGGTCACCCCCTCGCGGTCTGGTTCTTCATACCGGTCGTGGTCTTGAAGACGGGTATCGCCCTGGGCACCATCTTCAATGGCCGTGGTGCGGCGCAATCGGCCGATGGCATCTCCCTCGACAGCTTCGGCGCCAGCGGCGCGGAGGCTGTGGTGGCGCTCTTCGCGATCTGGGGACTTGCGCAGCTCGTGTTCAGCGTGCTCGGTGTACTGGCGCTCACTCGCTATCGCGCCATGATTCCGTTCCTGTTCGTCC
>JBEKMO010000186.1:0-3201 GCA_050008465.1 Bryobacteraceae bacterium | reverse complement strand
GCATGTGCTCGATCTCGCCGTTGGAGGCGGTCCAGTTCACGCGGTCGAAGCGGGCCGGATCCGCGAAATTGTCCAGGTCGATCTTTACCGCGGTGAAACCCATCTCCTGGATCTGCCGCGCCTGGGCCTTGGATTGCTCCCCGCCCGGATTGCGTCCCGAGTCGCAGTACAGCCGCACGCGGTTGCGCACCTGGCCTCCGAGCAACTGGTAGACCGGCAGACCTAGCGCCTTGCCGGCGAGATCCCAGAGCGCGATTTCGACGCCGGAGAGCGCCGCGACGTACTGCCCGGCCTGCGCGCCGGCGAAAATCCCGGCCGTCCGCGCGCGCTCGAACAGAGCCTCGACGTTCAGGGGGTCCTGTCCCATCATCAGGAGGCGGAATTGGCTGACGAGCGGCACGCCGCCGCGCACGGCGTCGGTGGCCTCGCCCTGCCCGACGATCCCCTGGTCCGTGTAGACGCGAACGTGAAGCTGGTGGCCGTGGACCCGCACTTCGGCGGTGCGGATATCCGTTATTTTGAGCTTGGGCCGGCGGTAGGGCGAGCTGGCGGTCTGAACGGCCCTGGCCAGCGCGGGAAGCCCAAGAGCGCCTGCCAGGAACCCCCGCCGGGTGCCGCGGTTGTTCGAAATCGGCATAGGAACCAGGGTACCGCAATGGAAGTCGGTGGGCGCCGCGAGGCCGCAACTGGAGCGCTAGTATAGTGCGGCAAGCAGACTGACGGTTATTCGCAACCACGTGGCGTGGGCTTCAGCCTGCCGTGTTGGCACTCGTGCCGACACCCCGGCGTCGAGATGAGTCTCGACGCGGCACGCACGAGTGCGTGCGCCACAAGAACTGAGCGTGGTGTCAGCGGCGGAACGGGTAGGCGCCCGGCGATCGCGCCTCCTCCTCGCTCCAGCCCAGGAGCTGGCGGACGTCGGCGGGGAGCAGCCCCGGCGTTCCCGGAAGCGCGTGCAGCAGTTCGTACCGGCCGAGGTCCGGGCCCTTGAAGATGGACCGCGGAGTCCGATCGAGCTGCCGTCCGCTAGCCTCGAAGGCCGGCGCGAGCTTGCGGAACTCCTCTAGCGACCCGAGCCTGGCGGCGCAACTGTCGGTGGCCGCGGGGCTCCACACGATGAGTGGCGACGAGGCGGCGGCCGCGCCCGGCAAGGCTGCGCGCACGTAGACGTTGCCGCCGACCTCTTTGGCCATCGGGCGCGGGAGCTTGGCGCAGAGCGACGCCGGTTGCTCGAACTGGAGCAGCGGCCCGCGGTACGCCTCGCTCGCAAC
The DNA here is from genome assembly GCA_050008465.1 of Bryobacteraceae bacterium. Classification (GTDB taxonomy): domain Bacteria; phylum Acidobacteriota; class Terriglobia; order Bryobacterales; family Bryobacteraceae; genus Fen-330. The sequence continues at coordinate 1,930 of JBEKMO010000186.1, read as the reverse complement.
CAGCAGGTTGTTCACAAACATGTGGCCCTCGCGCTGGTCCACATCCGGGCCCGTGGCGGGATGCCAGCCGAAGTGGTCGCCCGTCGCGCTCCGCTCGGTGCGCCCGAAGGACGCCGGTGTGTCCACGAAGGTGTTGTTGTACACGCGCGCGTCCGCGGAGTTCAGCACCCAGAGGCCTCGGCCGCAGCGGACGAAGACATTGCCCGCCACGGTCGCCCCCCGTGAGATCTCGAAGAAGAAGCCGACGAGGGCCCCCTCGACCCAGTTGTTCACGAACACAGCGTCGCGGTTGCCGACGTCGTACCAGACGCCGTTCGAGTAGGGCTGCTCAATGATGAGGTTGTCGCGGCAGGTGACGCGGCGCGTCTGGTTGAAGATCTTGATCGCGGCCGGGTAGTAGCCGGTGAGCTGCTCGATGTTGTTCCGCCGGACGATGTTCCTCTCCAGGAGGACGTCGGACGACGCCATGACGTAGATCCCTTCCGTGCTGGTGTCGCTGACCAGCGAGTTCCGGATGACGAGGCCGTCCCCGCGGAAGTAGCCGGCCACGCGCGAGCAGTAGGTGATGGTCACGTTCTCCAGCATCGTGCCCACCACCTCCTTGCCGAAGGTGGCGGGGTCCGCTGGACCCACGGGCTCGTCAGTGGGCTCCTCGGCGGCGGTGAAGCGCTTCTTGCCCTCCACCTCGAGCGCGCGCCAGGCGTACTGCGTGAACGTGATCCCGCGGATGACCGGGCCCTTGCGATCCGAGGTCTTGCCGTGGGCCGGACCAGTGGTTCGAACGAGGGCGCTGTCGAAGGCGGTGATCTCCACCAGCCGATTAGTGGGATCGACGCCGATGTACACGTAGCCGCCCTGGTAGTCGATGTAGAAGGAATGGGCGTCGAGCTCTCCCTCCCAACCCGCCGACTTCAGCAGCTCGCCGTCCACGAACACCATGTCGTTGTTGAACCGGTGCAGCGGCGTCAGCATGCCCTCGCGGTTGCGCCGCCACCAGCCCTGGGGCGCGGCCGGGAACAGCCGCGTCCAGGAGGTCCTCCAGACGTTGTTGCGCAGCGCCTCCCAGTTCGTCGCGACTTGCGTGCCCTTGAGGATCGGCCGTTCGTCGGCGTAGGGCTGCAGCGTGATGCCCTGGTTGAGGGTCAGGCCGCCCGTGCGGTAGACGCCCCCGCGCATCACGATGGCGTCGCTGGTGACGACCCGCTCGATCGCCGCCTCCAGCGTCGCCGGTTGCTCGAGCGTCGTTCCCGGGGAGTCGGCCTTTCCGTCGAGGGCGACGTAATAGACGTGCGCGGCCTTCGGGATCTCGTAGCGCTGATCGATCGGACCGTAGGGCCCGCCGGACGGCTGCGCGTACCCCGGCGCGGCCGCGAAGAGAAGAGAAGAGAGGCAGAGGCAGTAACGAAAGCATTGTGCCGTTTGTCGATCCAGAGGCATCTAGTGTCCTTTCGAGGCGAATCAGCTCATCAGCAAGAAGCTAATGGACACTATACGCAACCGGCAGCGCGCTGTCACCTCCCCCTGCCGGGTCTTTGGTTTCGGCGGCGTTCGATGCGGCGACAAGGCCGCGGATTCCCGCGGCAATCGTCGAACAGGCCGGGCGCGCAGCTCACCTGGCAGAGCCACTGACTCGGATACTAGTATTACTACGTTATGTATTGGCAAACCCAAACAGGCCTGTTGTATTTGGGCATGACCGATGCGCAAGTCGCGCGACGCCGAAAGCGCCTGGAGCAATTCCTGTTCGATCTGCTGGAACCGGTTGGCCGCAGCGAGCGGCGCCATTGGGGCGGCGTGAATGTGCGAGGGGGTTTTCCCAAGCAGGGGACGCACTCGGTAGGAGTGGAGCGGCAATACTCAGGCAGGTTGGGAAAGACCGGCAACTGCCAGATCGCGGTGAGCGTTCATCATGTTGGGGAACAGGGGAATG
>JBEKMO010000185.1:0-3408 GCA_050008465.1 Bryobacteraceae bacterium | reverse complement strand
CTGCCGCGCGAGCTGGCGGGCGATCCGGCCCGCAAGGCGCGGCTCATTCACGAGGCCCGCGCGGCTTCGGCGCTGAACCACCCCAACATCGTCACGCTCCACGACATCGGCAGCGAGGGCGGGATCGATTTCCTGGCAATGGAATACGTGGCCGGCAAGCCGCTGGCCGAGCTGATCCCGCAACACGGCATGCCGGTGAAGGAAGCGCTGCGGTGCGCCGTTCAGATCGCCGACGCGCTGGCTGGTGCGCACGCCGCGGGCATCGTGCACCGCGACCTCAAGCCCGGCAACCTGATGGTGACGGCGGAAGGGCTGGTCAAGGTGCTGGATTTCGGGCTGGCGAAGTTCACCGAGGCGCCAGCGGGAGAGACAGCAACCCGCCTGACGACGGAAGGCGCAGTCCTCGGCACGGTGGGCTACATGTCGCCCGAACAGGCCGAGGGCAAGCCGGTGGACGCGCGTTCGGACATCTTCAGCTTCGGCACGTTGCTCTATGAGATGGTGAGCGGGCAGAGACCCTTCGAACGCGGCTCGAAGCTTTCCACCCTGGCCGCCATCGTGAACGAGGAGCCGAAGCCGGTGCGCGAGCTGGCGCCGCACCTCCCGCCGGAGCTCGAACAGATCATCGCGCGCTGCCTGCGCAAGGATCCCGCGCGCCGCTTCCAGCACATCGACGAGGTGAAGGTCGTCCTCGAGGACCTGCGGCACCCTCCGGAGAGGAGGCCGAGCCGACATCGGTGGTTGTGGCCCTGCGTAGCCATCGCCGTGGTGCTGGCCCTGGCGCTGGTCTGGTGGTTGCGCGAGCCGCCTGCTGCGGGCGAGCTTCGGGCGGTGTCCCTGACGTCGTATCCGGGCTGGCAGTATTCCCTGTCGCTGTCGCCGGACGGCAACCGGGTGGCGTTCATGTGGAGTGGAGAGAAGCAGGACAGCACTCAGATCTACGTGATCCAGATCGGCGGGGGCACTCCGGTGCGGATCACGAATCATCCAGGTCCAGGGGATCCCTACAGCCTGGCGTGGTCACCGGACGACCGGCATATTGCCTTTCTGCGGCAGGTCGAGGGAGATCGGTTCGCCATCATGCTGGTCCCGCCTTTCGGCGGACCGGAGCGCAAGCTCGCGGAAACCTCCATCCACGCTTGGCCTCCATGCTGCCTGTCGTGGACGCCGGACGCCAAGTGGCTGGCGTTTCCGGCGCGGAATTCACCGGGGGAGCCTCACAGCATCTGGGTGGTCTCGGTGGATACCGGCGAGCGACGCAGGTTGACCTCCCCTCGGGTGGCGCCCGGCGCCTTTGGGGACTTGAGCCCTTCTTTTTCTCCAGACGGGCACACGCTGGCGTTCAGCAGGTGGGAGAAGAACTATGTTGTCCGTCCTTACGCCCTGAGCCTTTCGCGCGACCTGAGGCCCGAGGGAGAACCGCGAAGGCTCACCGACCGGTTGTACGCCGGTTTGGCAGGGATTGCATGGCTGCCCGGCGGCCGGGAAATCGTGTTTGCGGGTGGCGCCTGGGGGGCATTGTCGCTGTGGCGGCTGGCCGTCTCCGGGCGGAGCGATCCGGTTCGCCTGCCCTACGCCGCTGAAGATGCTCTCTTCCCCGTCGTAGTGCAGCGCAGGCTCGTCTACTTATGGGCGAGGGTGGAGACGAACCTCTGGCGGCTGGACACCCACACGGGGAAGCGGGCGATGCTGATCGGTTCCGGCTCCGCCCGGGTTCAAGAGAACCCGCAGTACTCCCCCGACGGCCGCAAAATCGCGTTCCAATCCACCCGTTCCGGGAGCCTGGAGGTTTGGAGGTGCGATGCCGACGGATCGAACTGCCTGCAACTGACCTCGTACGGAGGGCCGCTGCTCGGCGCGCCGCGCTGGTCGCCCGATGGCCAGTCGATCGTCTTTGACTGCCGGGTGACCGGCCAACCCGCGGTCTACGTGGTCGCCGCGGATGGCGGCACGCCCCGCCTGCTGGCCGACGACGCGTACATTCCGAGCTGGTCGCGGGATGGCCGCTGGATCTACTTCGCTTCCGGCCGCTCCGGCCGCGTGGAGGTGTGGAAAATGCCGGCCGCCGGCGGCCCGGCGGTGCAGGTGACCAGGAACGGCGGCGGCGCGGCATTTGAATCCGCTGACGGCAAGTACCTGTACTACGACAGGAACCCCTTCGGCGGCGCCGATTCTCTTTATCGCATGCCGGTCGAGGGCGGCCAGGAGGTTGAAGTAGTCCCGCGCCTGCAATTCTGGTCCGCCTTCGGCGTGACCGCCAAGGGCGTCTACTTCATGCCGGACTCCCGCACCATCCGCTTCCTGGACCCGGCGAGCGGCAGAGTGAGCACGGTGGCAACGTTGGAGAAAGATTTCTCGGACGACGGCCTCTGCGTATCCCCGGACGATCGGTTCGTCGTCTGGGGTCAGGGGGACCGTTTGTCCTCCGAACTGATGCTGGTCGACAATTTTCGGTGACCGGGAACACGGTGTTGCGAGATTGTCGCTTGGCCAGAATCAACAAGAACCCGTGACAGTCGCTCAATCCCCTATTTCCACCGCCCGCTCCCGCTTGGCTCGCTCGGTGCGCGGATTCCAGCGAAGCCGATCTACCGGGTGATGGAAGCCATGATCGTATGGCTTCGCAGGACCACCTCGGCCCTGAGCTTCCTGGCCTCATCCGGAGCGAACCCCAAGGCGCGTTGGTCCGCGGCGCGAAGGTCTTTCTTCCCCCACTTCGCCTGCATGATTCCCCTGCGGGAATGGGCCTCCAGCCCCCCGAGCAGCACATGGCCGAGCTCGTGCCCGATGGCGATTCCCAGGACCACGCTTCCGTCCACCCCGGCGCACTCCGCAGAGGAGTATGCGTTAAGCGCGTAGACGCTTGCGTACCCGCCCGGAATAGCGTACCCGAGTGGGCTTTTCAATGCGCCTCCGGGACGCCGGCCCAAGATGCGCAGGATCACGTCGGGGGGGGTCGATTCCGTACCGCAGACCGCGTTGTCGATGGGGCAGTTCACCCAGGAGACTTCAATCCCGGCCCGCTGGAAAACCGCCGCTGCTTCCTGTTCGGCCCGCCGGATCTCGACTGCCGATGCTGGGGAATAGTTGTACACGGAAACCGTGAGGCTCGGTTCAGCCGCCGCGCTGACCGCCCCAAAACCATCCACATCAGAGCCTGTCTCACTGATCTGCCCTCCACCAAGCGGAAGGCGGAAGACTTCGGCGAAAACCGGAACCGGGTTCGTGATATACTTCCAGCCAAACTCTGGACCGGGTCGTGAGATATGGCCTCATCCGCGCCGACTACCGAGCTGCTGCTGGCCTGGCGCGGCGGAGAGCAAGCCGCGCTCGATGAGCTCCTGCCGCTGGTCTACCTGGAACTGCGCCGCCTGGCGCACCGCTACGTCCGCGGCGAGCACCCGGGCG
>JBEKMO010000184.1:0-3510 GCA_050008465.1 Bryobacteraceae bacterium | reverse complement strand
CCTGCTCCGGCCGCGTGCTACGCACGAAGTAGATGTCGGCGCCGCCTGCCTGCCGGTGCACGTAGTCGAGCGAAGCGTTCGGACATTCGAGATCGGGCGGCACTCCGAGCGAGGCGAGCAGCTCCCTGGCCGTATGGCCGCCGCGGACGCGCAGCGCGCCCGTTCCCCACAGTTCGCCGGCGATGGCGCGGACTTCGCGGTCGTCGGCCAATCCTGTCGCGCGCACCGGTTTGGTCCCCAGGACGACCGCGCCCTCGCGCACCAGCCTGCGAACGGCACGGAGCGCCTCGAGGGAAATGCCGCTGCGCTCCGGCAGCACCAAGAGGCGGTAACTCACGCCTTCCGGCAGCACGATCCGCCCGTCGCGAACCTTCATCCGATTGATCAGGACATTCTCGTCGGTGACATCGTAGTCGTAGCCTGGCAGCACCCGCGCCGGATCGAAGCTCTTGAGCTGGACGAAGTTCGGAACGTGGTCGCCGTAGTAGTAGACCACGTCGGCAACAGGCTGCCCTTGTTGCAGCAGGAACTGCGTGCGGTTGATGTAACCGAGGAGAGCGCCCGCTTCGTTCCACCACGTCACATTCGGATTCAGGTGAGTACCGGCGAAATACTCCTGCCCGGGCAGACCTGCTTCTTTCGGAGAGGAAGTGAACGTGTGCCAGATCAGGCGGTTGAGTCCCTCGCAGACGGCTTGATCGAAGGACGGCTTCAGGTTGTCCCAGATCGATTCGTCCCATTGCGGGCCGATGCTGGTCGGGCCCTCCGCGGCGACGATCGTTCGGCCATAGATGTGAGCCGCGCTGGAGGCCTCCTTGACGAAGAAGCGATCTTCGTCCCGGATGCGATGGTTCGCCGAGCGCGCCCAGAACTCGGTCTGGGGAAAGGCGCTGGCGCCCAGTGTTTCCAAAGCGTCGATGGGCGCGCCGTGGGGGCCGCCGGATTCGGGATGGATGCCCAGGCCGTGCCGCGCCGCCAACTCCGCGAACACGGCGTAGTGCTGGCTGATAATCAGGTCACCCACGGTGCGTCGAAAATCGTTGAGGAACCGGGTGCTGGTCTCGCGGGTGTCCACGATGCGGCCGGCGACGACGGGCAGGTATCCGAGCAGGTCGTAGCCGCGCCGCGTGCGGAACTCCTCCCGGAACTTGGGGGTCCAATTCATGCCCCCAAGCTCCCAACTGTCGGTCGCCAGGTAGCGAAGCGTGCGGCCGAGGTAGGGGCGGGCGTCGTCGAGCAGCGGGTCGATCACTTCCCGCCAATACTGCTCGAAGGCGGTGCGGTCCAGGTAGTCGATGGCCAGACCTTGCCAGGCCCCACTCGAAGTGGAGGTCACGGCGCCGGAACTGGTATAGCCGATGCGCAGGATCTCCCAGGTTCCTTGCGGCGCGTTCCAGCGAAGCTGGCCATCGGGCGACATGGCGGTGGTGAGGTCCAGCACATCCTTGGCGCCGGTGTCCTCCTCGCCCGGCGTGGAGACGCCATCTTCGAGCAGCGGCGTGGTGACGGGCACGGAAAAGCCGGCCTCCTCGGAAGCCGTTTTGACGGAGAGCTGGCGGATGCGACGGCGCCCGCTTGCGGCGCCTTTCTCGCCGGGCAACTCCTGGCCGTTCCGCAGCGGATAGGCCAAGACCGCGATATCCCGGTAGAAGCCGTTGCGGGCGCGCGGCGGCGTCAATTGCCGGTTGAACTCCGCGGGGCCTTCCACAACCGCTCGCGACCAGGTGAGTAGCTTGGCACCCTGGGCCGGGGTGACCATGGGGCCGCCCAGATTCCAGCCGCTCTGGATGTTGAGCGTGATCTCGAGATCGAGCCGCGCGGCCTCCTTGAGCGCGTGGCGATAGAGCGCGCGCCAGGCCGGAGAGGCGAACGTGGGGCCTGGGGATACCCTGCGATTGTTCTTCTGCCCCGAGCCATCGGCGTCCACCAGCAGCGCGCCGCCGAAGCCCTTCGCCTTCATTTGCTCGAGGTCACGCGTGATCGCGGCCGTGGTGGTGTTGCCGTTCAGCCACCACCAGTAACAGCGCAGCCGCGCCTCGACGGGCGGGTCGGCGAAGCCTGCCGCCAGCGGGTCCGGTCCTTGCGGGACGGAGGAGGCGGCGAACGCCGCCAGGAGAACCGCTCCACCACACCACCAGCGGGCGGCAATGAGAGGGCTGGCCATTGGCTTGGAACACTCCTCAGGAAGTCGAACGTCTTGCCGGGCAACAGCAACAGCCGCCCCCCCTATGCTAGCGGAGAGGGCGGCCGCCGCGCGACTTCAGGGCTCGCCCTGGAGCGTCAGAAGTTTAACTTCAATGCAAGCTCCACGATACGCGGGTCGTTGACCTGTCCGAGGCCGATCACGCCGCTGGTGGTGTTCGGTCCTCCGAAGATCGGGGTATTTGCCAGGTTATAGGCGTTGGCGCGGAACTGCAGCCTGGTTCTTTCGTGGATCTGGAAGGTCTTGAACAACGAAAGGTCCATGGTCGTGGGAACCTCGGTGCGGACGCCGGGCAGCACGCCTACAGCACTCGAAACGTCGCCGGCGCTCCTCAGGGTAGCCAGGGCATATGGCGGCAACTGTATAAACGCCACTGGCTGGTTGACGTCGATGCAGTTCTGCCGCACGCCCGAGGTGTTCAGGGTGCAGGTGTTGAACCATTGCTGATACGTCCGGTTGTCCAGCTTCGGGTTGACGCCGGTGGAAAACACGCCACCCGGCGCGTTCACCAGGGACCCGTTGAGATACCGGACGATGGCATTGGCTTCCCAGCCGCCCAGCACGTTATGCAGGAACCCTGTGCGGTGCGCGAAAATCGGCAGCATATAGGTCATGCTCAAGGTGAGCACCTTGCTCGGCTCGCCGGCCTGGACGCGCGCCAACTGAGACCAGTCATCCTGGTTGTTGTAGTATGAGGTCTGCTGCATGATCTTGTTCCAGGTGTAGCTGAGCCGTCCCTGGAAGCCGGCCGACAGGCGTTTCTCCACCGAGACTTGCAGGGAGTTGTAACTGCTCTTCCCAATGGGATGCGTGGATTCGTTGATGCCGCCGAACTCGGGGAACGGCACCTGCAGGCTCTGGTAGGCGATGGTGGCGTTGTTCAGGCTCGACCCCGGCAGTTTGCCGGCCATGGGGTTCGCCACCTGGGCCAGCAAAGTAGTGCTGGGGAACGGAATGGGGTTGTCGGGCAGGGCATAGAACGAGCGCGGGAGGGCATTGATGCCTTTGGTGACCGACAACTGGGTGGCATAGTTGCCCGCGAAAGCCACTTCCAGCAACGTCTGCCCGGGCAGTTGGTGCTGGATCGCCAGCGAGTAGTTATAGACCTTGGGAATGGTGCGGCTGGGATCGGCGAACGTGAAGCCCTGTCCTAGTTGGGTAGCCAATCCCAGATTGCTGCCCGTGGCCGCCAGGATGCCGGTCGGGAATGGACTGCTCAGGCCGTTGGCCGGGGTCAGGTTGCTGTCGTTGGAAGCCACATAGCCGGTGTTGGCGCTGAAGCCGGTGTTCCCGCCGGTCTGGAACGT
>JBEKMO010000183.1:0-3511 GCA_050008465.1 Bryobacteraceae bacterium | reverse complement strand
TGTCCAGTCCGCCGGCATTGTACACCGCGCCATCCACCTCGATCACGGCGATGATCTTGAACCCCACGCGCGCCATCAGCTTGGCCGCCATCCCGCCCACGTTGCCGAAGCCCTGCACCACCACCCGCGCGCCCTCGGCTGCCATCCCCAGGTGCCTCAGGGCCTCCTGGGTGACAAACTTGCAGCCCCGGCCCGTCGCCTCCGGCCGCCCGCGCGACCCGCCCAAATCCAGCGGCTTGCCCGTCACCACCGCCGTGGCCGTGTGCCCCACGTGCATCGAGTACGTGTCCATCATCCACGCCATGGTCTGCTCGTTGGTGTTCACGTCCGGCGCCGCAACGTCCCGCTCCGGCCCCAGGAACGGCAGGATCTCCGCCGTGTACCGCCGTGTGATCCGCTCCAGTTCCCCTTGCGAGAGCAGCCGCGGATCGCAGATGACTCCTCCCTTGGCCCCGCCGAACGGGATGTTGACCACCGCGCATTTCCAGGTCATCCAGGCCGCCAGCGCCCGCACCTCGTCCAGCGTCACGTCCGGAGAGAACCGCACCCCTCCCTTCCCCGGTCCCCGCGCCACCGAGTGCTGCACCCGGTATCCCGTGAACACTTCCAGCCGCCCGTCGTCCAACTGCACCGGAATATGTACGGTGATCTCCTTCGACGGCATGCGCAACACCTTGCACAATCCGTTGTCCAGCCCCAGCCGGCTCGCCGCCATGTCGAACCGCGCCTCAGCCGCCAGCCACGGATTCAGTTCATTCTCCATCGCCGCCGCATTGTTCGCTTGCATCGCCCTGCCTCCGTCCTCTTCGTCCGCACTTCGTACTTCGTACTTCGTAATTCGTACTTTCCTAGAACCCCTCCCACACAAACGCCGAGAATCGCCGCACCGTCCGGAAGCCCACCCGCTCGTAGAGCCGCACCGCGTCCCGGTTGGCCGCCGTCACCGTCAGGCTGACCGTTTTCGCCCCCGACTGCGCCAGCACCCCCAGCGAGCGCCGCAGCAATTCGTATCCCACCCCCTGCCCCTTCAGCACCGGCGCCACGCAGATCTGCGTCACGTGCCCCGCATCCGCCGCCACCAGACTGGTCAGCGACGCCCCGCACAGCTTCCCCGTGTTCTCCCGCACCGCCACGCACGCCGCCGGCTCGAAAAACGTCCCGCATCCCGGATGCTGCACGATGTTGAACAGGAACCGCCGCGCCCCCGCCGCCGAGCGGTATTGGTCGTTGATCTCGCTGTCGATATGCCCCCGGTAAGCCGACGCGATCAGGTGCGCCGTCTCCTCCTGCCACCGCTCGGTCCACTGGTCCAGCACCACCTCTTCCAGCGTCCGCGCCGGCAGTTTTACGCCTATCCCCGCATCCACCTCCATGAAATACCGCGGGTGGGACCGCGCGTAAGTGGCCCCGGGCAGCAGCCCCGGTTCCAGCGATCGCGCCAGCACCAACTGCGACTCGATCCGCTTCACGTCGCGCGCCCCGATCAGGTGGTCCACCACCGCGCCCAGCAGCCGGTGCTCGTTTTCCGCCGTCCGGTACTTCTTCCGTACGTACAGATCCCCCACCAGCCCCTTGTGCTCTTCGCACACGTAGTACGCGTAGCCCGCCACCTCGTCGTCGATCAGCAGCACGTAGCCGTTCAGCGCATGCACGTCCACAAACCGCCGCACCAGCTCCGCCGACGGCCGGAAATCCCAGTTCAGTTCTTCCCGCCACGTGCCCGTCTCCTCCTCCAGCATCCCCGCCAGATCCTGAGCCTGGACCTGCCACAGATCCAGCACCACCGGAACGTGGCCCTCGGCCGTGGAAGCCATAGCCGCATTATAAGCGACTCAAAACCCGGGACAGCCACCATGTTTCCATGTTTCCTCCGAGATCCCTCCGCCAACTCGCGCGGCGTGAAGGGTAGGCAGGCGGCGCAGGGACGTTTTTGCCATCCTGGAAAGGAGGATACGGCCATGCAACGAGACCAGTGCGATCCGGGCGTCCCAACTGACACCCTTTCGAGCGAAGAGCTGCGCCGAATCGACGCCTATTGGCGCGCGGCGAATTACCTCTCGGTGGGCCAGATCTACCTGCTAGACAATCCGCTGCTCACCGAGCCCCTGCGGCTGGAAAACGTCAAGAGCCGGTTGCTGGGCCACTGGGGCACGACGCCGGGCCTCAACTTCATTTATGTGCACGCGAACCGGCTGATCAAGAAGTACGACCTGGACATGATTTACGTCGCCGGGCCCGGGCACGGAGGACCCGGGATAGTCGCCAACACGTATCTGGAGGGCACCTACAGCGAGGTCTACCCCAACATCGGCAGGAACGCCGAAGGAATGAAGCGGCTGTTCAAGCAGTTCTCTTTTCCCGGCGGCATTCCCAGTCACGTCGCACCGGAAACGCCCGGTTCGATTCACGAAGGCGGCGAGTTGGGCTATGCGCTGGTGCACGCCTACGGCGCGGCCTTCGACAACCCCGATCTGCTGTTGTGCTGCGTGGTCGGCGACGGAGAGGCGGAAACGGGGCCGCTGGCCACCAGTTGGCACTCCAACAAGTTTCTCGATCCGGTTCGGGACGGCGCAGTGCTCCCGATCCTGCATCTGAACGGCTACAAAATCGCCGGGCCCACGGTTCTGGCGCGCATCCCCCGCGAGGAGCTGGCGGATCTGTTCACGGGATACGGCTACAAACCGTACTTCGTCGAGGGGAGCGATCCCGAGCCGATGCACCAACTGATGGCGGGCACGCTCGAGGCGGCGCTCGCCGACATTCGGGCGATTCAGAAGGAGGCCCGGGAAAACGGCTTCTCGCACCGCGCCCCGTGGCCCATGATCATCTTGCGCACGCCGAAAGGCTGGACCGGCCCGAAAGTGGTCGACGGGCTGCCTGTCGAGGGCACCTTCCGGGCGCACCAGGTGCCGGTCACCGATTTTGCGGCCAAGCCGGAACATCTGAAAATCCTGGAAGACTGGATGAAGAGCTATCGCCCGGACGAGCTGTTCGACGAGAACGGCGCGCTCATTGGGGAGCTGGCCGAGCTGGCGCCCAAAGGAGATCGCCGCATGGGGGCCAATCCGCGCGCCAACGGAGGACGGCTGCTCCTGGACCTGCGGATGCCCAACTTTCGCGATTACGCCGTCGCCGTCCCCAAGCCCGGCGCGGTGAGCGCCGAGGCGACGCGGGTATTGGGGAGCATGTTGCGCGATGTTCTAAAGCTCAACCTGGAATCGCGCAACTTCCGGATCTTCGGGCCGGACGAGACGGCCTCCAACCGGCTGGGCGCCGTGTTCGAGGTCACCGACCGGGTCTCCACGGCGGAAATCCTGCCGACCGACGATCACGTGGCGCCGGATGGCCGGGTCATGGAGGTGCTGAGCGAGCACATGTGCCAGGGCTGGCTGGAGGGCTACCTGCTCACGGGGCGCCACGGTTTCTTTTCCTGCTACGAGGCGTTCATCCACATCGTCGATTCGATGTTCAATCAGCACGCCAAGTGGCTCAAGGTGACGCGGCACATTCC
>JBEKMO010000182.1:0-3572 GCA_050008465.1 Bryobacteraceae bacterium | reverse complement strand
TGGACTGGCCGAACGAACGGCAGCATCACACCGCAATGCTACCGCCGACTGCGTTACGGCGCAATCGTCCTGACAAAGCACGCTGTGGCATTCGGCACTGCCGCAAAGCGGCTTCGTTCAAGCGGCGTTCTGGGAGATTCCTCCTGTGAAGTCCCGAACCACCAATCCGCACGCGCGATGGCTCTGGGGGAACCCATTACAATTGCCGACGAACGAGGGGCGGAATGACTTGGGGTGGTCACTTGTCCCTGCCGAGCGACATGGCGAAGTACTGGGCGGGGATGGCGCCGACGTTGAGCAGGCTGTGGTCATCGTTGGTGGCAACGTAGGCCACCGAGCCCGGACCCAGCTTGGTAGTGCGCCCGGCGATGGTGACTTCGACCGTTCCCTTCGGGTCAGGAGCAGTTCTTCGTGTGCGAGCCGGTGGATCGCCAAGAGCTCATGGATGCCGGCCGAGCAGGTAGTCGCGGCCTCCCTACGCGGCCTGGACCACGGCGACCTGTTGGTTGTCCCCGGCTGGGGCCACAGATTCCTGGTTCGCCTCCTCGCCATAGTGCCGGACGGGCTACGGCGTTGGGGTTCGCTCAGGTACGCCCGCCGCGCGAAGCGGGTGTAGAAACGTCGAGTTCAAAAAACTCTTGACAGAGGTTCGTAATGTAATGTATAAGTAACATCAGGTAATGTACACATTACCAGAAGGAGAGATTCGATGGCAGTACAGGAAAAGCGGGCCTGGTTCATGCTGAGCGTTATCCTCGTGACGCTGGCAGTGTACTTCGCCTTTATCTCGATGGTGCGATTCGACTCGGTCTCGATATCCGTGTTCGCTCTCACGGGATTCCTCGGCTGGCGGCGCTCGAAGCGCCGCCGGGGTGAGATCACGTACGATGAGCGGGACCGCCAGATCGAAAAACAGGCGCTGTTGTCGAGCCTGTGCGTGTTCTACGGGTTGATTCTGGTTCTCTCGCTGGCGGTAGGCTTCACGCACGGATGGGACGCATCCGTGCCTCTGTGGATGGTGATCCAGATCTTCTGGGCGGTGTCGCTGGTAATCTGGGCAATCAAGGCCCTCATCATCATCGTGCTGTATCGCAGAGGCGCACATGCCTGAGGAGTTGGCGATCAAGAATCACATCCGGCGCCTGCGGTTCGAGCATGGGGAAATGACTCAGGAGCAGTTGGCGAAGCAGGCGGGCGTGACTCGTCATACCATTATGGCGCTGGAAGCCGGCAAGTACCTCCCGTCGTTGCTCCTGGCCTTCCGCATCGCGCAGGCGTTCGGAGTGGATCTGGAAGATGTCTTCGAGTTCGACGGCGGGTGACGGCGTGTGGCGAGCGTGTTTGGAATCGCTACTTATCCCGCCCCAGGGCCAGGGCGAAGTACTGGGCCGGGGTGGCGCCCACGTTGCGCAGGGCGTGGTCGTCGTTGGAGGCGATGTAGGCCACCGAGCCCGGACCCAGCTTGGTGGTGCGTCCGGCGATGGTGACTTCGACCGTTCCCTCGCGGATCAGGAGTAATTCTTCGTGCACGTGCCGATGCGATGCATGCGAGGCTTCACCCGCGGGCATTTCGGTGTGGTGCAACTCGATTGCGAGGCCCGTGTGCGTTTCGCCCTCGAGGATCCGGCGCTGGCGGGCCGGGCCGCTGGCGCGAACCGGCAGGTCTTCGAATCGGTAAGCGTGGGATGGCAAGGCCGAGTTCGGCGGCGCGGCGGCGGCCGCCGCCAAGGACGGAAGTAGAAGGGTCAGGTCTCTGCGCGAGTAGCTCACCAACGCAGTATACACGAGACCATGCGTCGGCGGAAGTGCCGACGCGGCGCGCACGATTGCGCGCGCCACGGCTCAACCGAGTGCGCCGCGCAGTTTGCGCAGCAGCACGTGGCAGACGTCGGTCTGGCCCTCCTCGAAGCTGAGCGCCGAGGCGGCGAGGTAGAGTTGCCAGGTGCGGTAGGTCTCGGCGTCGACGTGGCGCAGGCAGGCCTCCGCGTTCTCATCCAGGCGCGCGACCCAATCGCGGCAGGTGCGCGCATAGTCGAGGCGCACGTTTTCGACGTCGAGCACCTCGAAACCCGCCTGTTCCGCGTCGCGGATGACATCGGCGAGGTGCGGCAGTTCGCCACCGGGAAAAACGTGGCGCTGGAGGAACAGCGTCTCCGGCCCGTCCTCGACCGATTGCGGCCGCACGATGCCGCTGTTGAGAAACAGGCCGCGGTCGTCCATGAGACGGGCCACCTTCGTGAAGTAACCACGCAGGCGGCGCCGCCCGACGTGCTCGTACATGCCGATGGAGGATACCTTCTCGAACCGGCCATCCAAATCCCGATAATCCGTTTCGTGGAACTCGACGCTCACGCCCCGGGCGGCGGCCTCCGCCACCGCGTATTCGTGCTGGCGCCGGCTCAGGGTGCAGCCGGTCGCCCGCACACCGTAATGTTCGGCGGCGTGCAGGGCCAGGCCGCCCCATCCGCACCCGATATCCAGGTAGCGCTCGCCGCGCCGGAGGTCCAGCTTGCGGCAGAGATGATCGAGCTTGGCCAGTTGCGCCTGTTCCAGCGACCACGAAGGCTCTTCGTAGCGGGCCTCCGAGTATTGCAGTCGCGAGTCCAGGAACTGGCGGTAGAAGTCGTTGGAGCGGTCGTAGTGAAAGCGGATGTTCCGCGCGGCTCCGCTTCTGGTTTGAAACCAGCGCGAGGGCGCGTAGCGGGCCAGCGCCGCGAAGAAATGGCCCCTCCAGCCGGGCCGGTAGCCGGTCCGCAGGAACCGGATGGCCGACACCAGGTCGCCGCGGACGCCGAATTCACCGCGAATGAAGGCGAGCGCCAGCGAGTACGCATCCGCCTTGGTGAACCACTCGAATTGCGCCTCGCCGGTGAACACCAGCGAGAACGCGGACGGCCCGGCGCCGAAGACGCGGCGCGCCCCGTTGCGGAATTCGACGGCGCAAACAGGAGGGCCGGTGCCGCCAATCGCCGTTGCGAACATACTCCCCTCTGCCTACAGTTTAACGCCACAGCCCCATCTGTCTCCAGCAATAAGTACAATAGCTCTGTGATCGTGGAGATCGAAGGCGTCCCGCTGCACCTGGCCCATCCCGACGAGATCCCGGTGAACTGGGTCGGCCAGGAGGAAGTGATGCGCCAGCTCCTGGCGGCGTGGCTGGTGATCGACGCGCAGGACCTGCCGATGAACCCGCGCCTGATCGGCAAGCCCGGCGTCGGCAAGACCACGCTGGCCTACGCGGCGGCCAGGCGCATCGGACGCGAGGCTTACATCATGCAGGCCACCGTGGACACACGGCCGGAGGACCTGATCGTGCAGCCAGTGATCGAGGGCGCGGCCCGGTTGCGCTACGTGGCCTCGCCGCTGCTCACGGCCATGATTCGCGGGGAGGTCGCCATCCTCGACGAAGGCAACCGCATGAGCGAGAAAAGCTGGGCCAGCCTGGCCCCCATGCTGGACACGCGCCGCTACGTCGAGAGCGTCGTGGCCGGCATCAAGATCAAGGCCCACCCCCAGTTCCGCCTGGTCACCACCATGAACGACGACGCCTCGACCTTCGATCTGCCCGAGTA
>JBEKMO010000181.1:0-3810 GCA_050008465.1 Bryobacteraceae bacterium | reverse complement strand
GACCTGCTGCTGCTGGCGCGCGCGCGTGAAGCGGGACTCGACGAAGAGCGAGTGCCCGTCGCACTCGACGGTCTGCTGGGGGAGGTGATCGAGGATTTCCGGCAATCCGCCCAATGCAAAAACGTGGCGCTTTCGGCCGATACCTGCTGTGGGAGAGTTGTCCTCGGGGATCCGGTCGCCATACGCCAGCTTGTCGCTAACCTCGTAGAGAATGGAATCCGCTACACCAAGCCTGGCGGATCCGTGACCGCGCGCCTGCGCTCGCGGGGCGGATGCGTGGTGCTGGAAGTGGAAGACACGGGCATCGGAATCCCGGAGGAGGATCTACCTCGAATCTTCGACGAGTTCTACCGCGGGGCCAACGCACGAGAACATGCGGCCGAGGGAACCGGCCTCGGCCTTGCCATCTGCAAGGTGATTGCGGAACGCCACGGTGGAAACATCGCCGTCGAAAGCCAGCCCGGCCATGGAACGTGTTTCGCTGTGACATTGCCCGGCGCCTCATAAGTCGCACGGCGGCCGGCAGAAGAGGCTGTTTGGGATTTGCGCAGATTGCTGGCCAACCGAGATATCGGAAAGTCAGCCGGGAAACGAGCCGCCGGCTGAATGCCGGCGAGGAGGGTGTCCGAATGGAATGCAGCAGCCTGTTTGAAGGGGCACGCGAGCAACCCTTCCTGAAGGGGCTCAGTGCCGAGCATATCGAGAAGATGATGGCGATGGCCAGCGAAGTGCGGTTCGCCGCCGATGACATCATCTTTCGGGAAGGCGAAAAGTCGGATTTCTTCTACCTGCTCCTATCAGCCAAGGTGGCCCCGGAGGTCTGCACATCCGGCCATATCCTGAGGGTTCAGACGTTGGGAGAGGGGGACGAGCTTGGCTGGTCGTCGTATTTAGAAGAAGAAACCAGGCGTTTCCAGGCCCGCGCGCTCGTGCGAGTGCAGGCGCTGAGGTTTGAGGGAGCACGTCTGAGAAAGGCATGTACGGAGGATCGCGACCTTGGCTGTGCCCTGGAACACCGGCTCCTGCAGGTGGTCTCGGGCCGGTTGCAGGCGACCCTTTTTCAATTGTTGGATATGTACGGGCCCCCGAAATCGGGCCAAAAAGCGGCGCACGCCGCGGGAATCACGAGGTGATGGTGCGGATCTGGACGACCGGGACTGCCACGGTGGCCATGCGGCGGGCGTCCCGATCAGTCCCAACGTCCCCCGCAATGACGTGTCGGTCGCCACAATCGAATCTGGAGGACTCCGGGAGGTTCTGGGGCATGTTAGGCGGGCGCGTGTCGGATAAGATGTGGTCGCCTCTCCGGGCGCAAGGGGCGCGCCGGGCGCCTTCGGCCAGGCCCAAGGGTGCATGAACGGCGCGCGTAGACATCCCGGGCGACACGCCGGCTGCTCGCCGCGGTCGGCCCGCGACTGTTCCAGCCTCAGCTTAGGCCGCAGCCTTCCACACGTATCGATGGTGAAGACCGCCGACGCGCGGCAGCGAAATCAACTCCGCTCCCGCCGGCTTCGACTCAATTGCCCGGCCGCTCGGAGTATCCTTTTCAGCCCGTCGTGGGTGCGGTCGGCGTGGTAGTAGGCCATGTACTCGCGGGCCAAGCGCCGGACGTGCGCTTCGTCGAGCGCGATCACGTGATCGAAACAATCCCGCCGCGCGCTGCCCACCCAGCGCTCCGCGACGCCGTTTTGCCAAGGACTGCGCACGCTCGTTCGCACAGGCTTGATGCCGGACGAGTGCAGGAAGTCGAGCACCTCCCGGCTGAACGTGGCGTCGCGGTGCAGGATGACGTAGCGGTGACGAGCGGAGTCCGAGAACGCCTCTCGAAGCTGCTGAACCACCCAGTCGGCAGTCGGATGCGCGGTCACGTTGAAGTGCAGGATCCTGCGCCGTCCGTGATCGATCACGAAGAAGCAGTAGAGCAGGCGGAAAGCGATGGTAGGTACGGTGAGGAAGTCCAGCGCCGCGATCGCCTCGCGATGGTTTCTCAGGAACGTGAGCCAGTTCTTGGCGGCGTCGCCGGCCTGCGGCAGCCTGCGCGCAAGGTAGCGCGACGCCGTGCGTTCGGAGACTTCGAAGCCCAGCTTGAGCAGTTGGCCGTGGATTCTGGGAGCGCCCCAAGAGGGGTTCTCGTGCGCGATGCGCCTGACGATCTCGAACACATCGCCGCCGATCTTGCGTCCGCCGCCACGCGAGCGCAGGCGCCAGTATAGCCGGAAGCCCGCGCGATGCCAGTCGACCACGGTCTCGGGCTTGACCACGATAAGCGCCTCCATCCATCGCGGCCAGAAACGCTTCAACGCGACCCAGAACAGGCGGTCGACACTGTTGAGACGCGGTCGCGGATGCCTGCGCTTGAGCACGGCGACCTGCTGGCGCAGGGCAAGAATCTCGAGACCAAGATCATGGCGCGTCCGCAGGAACGCGCGCAGGTACGCGAGCATTGGGAGCATGCGAACCCGGCATTATAGATTGCGGAAGACAACGTCCGGCAAGAACGCACCCGGTACCAGCGCATTGCGCAGGAATACAATCTCATCCGAGCGAGGTTGCCCGTCCGCATCGTCGCCGAGCTGCGCGGCATCGGGCCGGCGCCTCTGGAATAGCCCGGCGCGGTCTCCGCCTTTCAATTCCTGGGCGCGGCCCGGCGACTGCGATCCGTCATTGCTTCAGGTTGCGCTCTCGCCAAGCCGCCAGCGCCCACAGCGAACCTACCACCGGCTTCGGCTGGTTCGCCTCCAAGCCCTTTACCTCAATGCTGGAGGGGGCTCCTCGCGGATGTCATCCAGCCGCCTAGCAGACATCGATTGTCCAGGCCGACCTCCCTCTGTTGGCCGTCACCAGATTCGGTGCACGCTTCTCAATCTCGCAGCACGATGCCGCAGTGCGGGCATCGGTACAGTTGGGCCGCCTTCCACAGGATTCCCCCGCACCTGGGACATCGGACGATGAGCATCATCAGAAGGCTCACTGCGACCATGAAGCCGACCGAGCCCCAAGTCAGGACCGTTCGCGGCAGCGAAGACGGAACAGGCCAATGGCATTCGTCAGCGACTCGCAGGTAGCACAGCAGCAGAAACGGCGCGATCAGCAGAACGAACAATACACGCAGGCGGAAAAGAACCCTCTTAAACTGCTCCTCCACGCCGGGCCACCGTGGTGCGCCAGGCGCGGGCTCGAACGGCACGGGTTCAACGTCCGGCTCGGCCCTGCTAAAGAGCAGCCGCTTGGCCCACGCGCCGCCGACAACTCCTCCCAGCGCTGCGCCAAGGATCATGCCAGCCCAGAAACTGAAGGAGGTATCCCATATCGCCCCAATCAGCGCACCGAGGATGCCGCCTACGATGACACCAAAGGCCGCGAACCAAACGCTGTGCATCAGATCTTGAACGACGCGGGCGACACGGACAAACCGCCGGAGCCTGGACTTCCATATCTCGGCCTGAAACGACCCCCGATCATAGGCTGGGGGATGCATCTTGTCGCTCCTTTCCGTAGGAATGTGCCGGCTTGCGGACAGATGGCTGGGATCCGCTCCCGCTGATCTGGGAAGCTCGACACACTCATCCTGCCAGACACTCGCTGGAATGACAAGGACTTCGAGACGAGATCTACAAGGACGCCGAGCGAGGCGTAACGGAAGTGGCGTGCATAGCCCATGTGCGAAGCAAGTGCTTGTGGTATTACTGTGTTACAAATGAAACATTCTGCTGTATACTTGTTTTCGTGGGTGCGCAATCGTATGCGGCGCCAGGCCCACAGCAGAAACGCTTTGCGGCATACCTGGATGGCCTGGCGCTGGCCGCAGGG
>JBEKMO010000180.1:0-3848 GCA_050008465.1 Bryobacteraceae bacterium | reverse complement strand
GCGGAGGACGTCCGGGTGGAGGTGGTGGTGGGACGCATCGGGGTCAACGGCCAGCTCGAGGACACCGAGGTGATGCTGCTGCCCGCCGTGGAGCAGCGCGGCCAGGTGGTGGTCTTCGAGAAAGAGATCGTGCCCCAGCAGACCGGGCGCATGGGCTACGCCCTGCGCATCTCGCCCAATCATTACGGCGACCCGCTCACCCGGCCGTGCAGCGCGCTGCTGAAGTGGGGGACCAATCCCAGCCCGCGGAGCGGTTGACAGGCCTCGCGCGGTTTCGCTACCATGAGAAGGTTTGGCGAGTAAGCTGTTCTACCCCTGTCTCATAGCTGCCTGAAGTCGGGCTTGGCCAGGGGTCGGCCCCGAGGCGCCGGGCGGGATCTCCCCGTTCGGGGCATGGGCTTGTCCGAAGAAACGTACCCACGCAACTGAAAGCGGGAATCACCGAGCAGCGGCTTTCGTGTGGTGTGGCGGCAGGAACGTCCGCGAGGGCGCACACCGGTCGGAGGGTTTCGAACTCATCGCCATTACGGAAGAGAGGGAGGTTTCGTGCCGACGTTCAATCAACTCGTGCGGAAAGGGCGGCGGCCGCCGCGCTACAAGACGGCCAGCCCGGCCTTGCAGGCGTGTCCCCAGAAGCGGGGCGTGTGCACGCGCGTGTACACCACCACCCCGAAGAAGCCGAATTCGGCATTGCGGAAAGTGGCGCGCGTGCGGCTGACCAACGGCATCGAAGTGACCACCTACATTCCCGGGGTGGGCCACAATCTCCAGGAACACTCGATCGTGCTGATCCGCGGCGGGCGCGTGAAGGACCTGCCTGGGGTCCGCTATCACATCATCCGCGGAACGCTGGATGCGGCCGGGGTGAGCAGCCGGAAGCAGGGAAGATCGAAATACGGGGCCAAGCGGCCCAAGCAAGGGTAGCCGCCATGTCCAGACGACGAAGGGCTGAACCGAGAGAAGTTGCGCCGGATGCGGTATACAACTCGACGCTAGTCGAGAGATTCATCAACAGCATGATGTGGGGCGGGAAGAAATCCGTCTCGCAGCGGATCTTCTATGGCGCGATGGACCAGGTGCGGGAGAGATCCGGCGACGATCCGCTCAAGCTGTTCAAGAAGGCGGTGGAGAACTGCAAGCCGCTGCTCGAGGTGAAAACCAGGCGCGTTGGCGGCGCGAACTACCAGGTGCCCATCGAGGTGCCGCAGAACCGGCGCGTGAGCCTGGCGATCCGGTGGCTGATCCTGAACGCGCGCTCGCGGCCCGAGAAGGGCATGCCGGATAAACTGGCCGGGGAGCTGGCCGACGCCGCCAACCTGCGCGGCGGAGCGATCAAGAAGAAGGACGATGTCCACCGGATGGCGGAGGCGAACAAGGCATTCGCGCATTACAGATGGTGAATGAGCCCGTAGCCCGTAGCCCGTCGAGGGCGCCCGCTACGAGCTACGAGCCACGAGCTACGAGCTCTTTTATGGCACGTACGGTCCCGATCGATCGGATGCGGAACATCGGCATCATGGCGCACATCGATGCCGGCAAGACCACTACGACCGAACGCATCCTTTATTACACGGGCCGCACGTACAAGCTAGGCGAGGTGCATGACGGCACGGCGGTCATGGACTGGATGGAGCAGGAGCAGGAGCGCGGCATCACCATCACCTCGGCGGCAACCACCTGCGAGTGGCGCGACTGCCAGATCAACATCATCGACACGCCGGGGCACGTGGACTTCACCGCGGAGGTGGAGCGCAGCCTGCGGGTGCTGGACGGCGCGGTCGCAGTTTTCGACGCGGTGGCGGGCGTGCAGCCGCAGTCGGAAACGGTCTGGCGGCAGGCGGACAAGTATGGCGTCCCGCGCATCTGCTTCATCAACAAAATGGACCGGGTGGGGGCGGACTTCCGCCACTCGGTGGAGAGCATCGTGAGACGGCTGAAGTGCCGCCCCGTGCCGATCCAGATCCCGGTCGGCGCCGAGGACCAGTTCAAAGGCACCATCAACCTGGTGAGCATGACGGCGCGCATCTGGCGCGACGAGACGCTGGGCGCCCAGTACGACGAGGTCGAGATCCCCGCGGAGCTGGCGGCGCAGGCCCGGGAGTGCCGCGACCAGATGATCGAGGCGGTCGCGGAGTCCGACGAAGCTCTGTTCGGCAAGTACGCCCACGGAGAGGCGACGACGGAAGAGGAACTGCGGGCGGGCATCCGGCGAGCGACGATAGCGCAGAAGATCTTCCCGGTGATCTGCGGGTCGGCGTTCAAGAACAAGGGCGTGCAGGACTTGCTGGACGCGGTGGTGGACTACCTCCCCTCGCCCACCGAGGTGCCCCCGGTGGAGGGCACGGCGGTCGACGATTTCAGCAGAGTGTTGGTTCGGCAGTCCTCCGACGACGAGCCCTTTGCCGCGCTGGTGTTCAAGATCATGACCGATCCCTACGTCGGCCAGCTCGCCTTCGTCCGCGTGTACTCCGGCTGGCTGGCCACCGGCGACACGGTCTACAACGTGGCCAAAGGCCGCAACGAGCGCATCGGGCGGTTGGTGCGGATGCATGCCAACAAGCGCGAGGAGATCGCCGAGGTCTACGCCGGCGAGATCGCGGCCGCGGTGGGCTTGAAGACGGTTTCCACCGGCGACACCATCTGCGATTACCAGGCGCCGGTCGTTCTCGAGTCCATCGAGTTCCCGACCCCGGTGATCCAGTTGGCGATCGAGCCCAAAACCAAGGCCGACCAGGAGAAGCTCGGCGTGGCCATAGGCAAGCTGGTGCAGGAAGACCCGACGCTGCGGGTGAACACCGATCCCGACACCGGGCAAACCATCCTGGCGGGGATGGGCGAGCTGCACCTGGAGATCATCGTGGACCGGATGCTGCGCGAGTTCGGCGTGGGCGCCAACGTCGGCAAGCCGCAGGTAGCCTACCGCGAGACCATCCGCCAGAGCGCGGAAGCCGAAGGGCGGTTCGTGAAACAAACCGGCGGTCACGGACAGTACGGGCACGTGAAGCTGCGCATCGAGCCGGCCCCGGGCGCCGGATTCGAGTTCGTCAACGAGATCCGGGGCGGGACGATCCCGAGGGAATTCATCGGGCCGGTCGAGCGTGGCTGCCAGGAGGCGCTGGAAGGCGGCATACTGGCGGGCTACCCGATGGCGGACGTGAAGGTGACGCTGTACGACGGCAGCTTCCACGAGGTGGACTCCTCGGAGATGGCCTTCAAGATCGCGGGCTCGCTGGCGGTGAAGCAGGCGACCGAGAGGGCCAAGCCGGTGCTGCTCGAGCCGATCATGAGCGTCGAGGTGGTGGTTCCGGAAGAGTACATGGGCGACGTGATCGGCGATCTGCGCGCGCGGCGCGGGCGGATCGAGGGAATGGAGTTGCGCGGAACGTCGCAGATCATCAAGGCAATGGCGCCGCTGTCGGAAATGTTCGGCTATGCCACCGAGTTGCGGTCGCGCACCCAGGGCCGCGGCAGCTTCACGATGCATTTCGGCCGGTACGAAGAAGTGTCGGCGACGATCGCCGAAGAGATCATCAACAGGGTCCAGGGGAGAGTTTCCAGGTGACGCTTGTGGCTTGTGGCTTGTGGCCTGTAGATCCAGCGACCGCGCTATGCGCTGCGCGCCCAGAGGCGACAGCAAGGTGCGCCGTGGCGGAATCTACAGGCCACAAGCCACAAGCTGCAAGCCGGAGACGATACACACTCATAGCTCGAGGAGAAATCTAGGTTATGGCCAAGGAGAAATTCGACCGCAGCAAGCCGCACCTCAACATCGGGACGATCGGGCACATCGATCACGGCAAGACGACGCTGACGGCGGCGATCACCCGGGTATTGGGGAAGAACAACCC
>JBEKMO010000018.1:0-67490 GCA_050008465.1 Bryobacteraceae bacterium | reverse complement strand
TGGTCCCTGAGGGTGGGTTGCCCGGCCTTCCCGCTTTCGCAGTGACCGGCGCAGCCGTTACCTGTCGCTCACAGTTGCGGGGCAGTGGCGGATTCGCACCGCCTTCCCGTGCATTCCTCGCTAATTGGTGAGGGTTGCCCTCCTGGACAACCAAGTCGAGTATAGCAGATCGACCCAGAAACGAGCCACGACCGCAAGGGAGCGGGCCCAGAACGATACGTGACCGAACTTCTGAAACCATGTACTGAGGCTGGCACCCGCCGCCGGGCGGTGGGATCATACTTCTGCGGGAGGGTTTCGAAAATGCGGGCTCTGGTCAGGATGGTCTTGCCGGCTCTCCTGCCTCTCGCGGTGACGGCGCAAGGGCCATGGCAGCGGATCACCGTGCCATCGATCCGCGAAGTGGCTGCCGCGTTTCAGGCGCCGCCGCCCGAGTACGGGGTGGTCCACTGGGCCATTTGGGGCGGCGAGCTCACGGAGGCCAGGATCGTTCGGGAACTCGACCAGCTCAAGGCCAACGGCATCTCGGTCATTGTCATCGGCCCGGCGCGCGGAATCAGTCCCAGGTACCTTTCGCCCGAGTACTTCGAGCGCATCCGCTTTGCCGTGGAAGAGCTGCGCCGCCGCGGGATGAGGGCCTGGATCGCCGACGAAGGCACCTACCCGAGCGGCTTCGCGGGCGGCAAGATCTCCAGCGACTATCCCGCGCTCCGCATGCAGGGTTTGGCCGCCGCCGAGCGGATCGAGGTCCCGGCCGGCCAGACGCTAGCGCGAAAGCTGTCTCCGCAAACCCTGGGGGCGCTGGCCGTGAACCGTTCCGGCAACCGCAGCCTGGCTCTGGATACAGGCTCGGGCGAACTCCGGTGGACGGCGCCGGAAGGGCAGTGGGAGGTGCTGCTGATCCAGCCCCAGTTCCGCACCTCACCCACCCGCTACGTGCACCACCCCACCGGCGGCAAGGACACCACCAACTCGCTGATCGACTACTTGAATCCCGAGGCCACGCGCGCTTTTCTGACCACCACCCACGAGGAGTACAAGAAGCGCTTCGGCGCCGAGTTCGGCAAGACGGTTCTGGGCTTCTTCGGCGACGAGCCGGACTTCAGCGACTTCATTCCCTGGACCCCCAGGATGCTGGTCGAATTCCAGAAACGCAAGGGTTACGACATCCGGCCCTACCTGCCCTGGTTTTTCGCCGCCCAGATGCCGGAGCAGGCCCAGCGCGCGAAAGCCGACTACTGGGACGTCTGGAGCGACCTCTTCCGCGACAACTTCTTCAAGGTCCAGGCCGACTGGTGCGCCCAGAACAACATGGAATACCTCGTGCATCTGAATCACGAAGAACTCATGATGTGGCTGGTTCGCTCCGAGGGCGACTTTTTCAAGTGCATGCGGTATGTGCAAGTGCCCGGCGTCGACAACTTAAACCAGACCGGGCCGGGCATCGTGGCCGACTTCCCCAAGCTGGCCGGCTCGGCGGCGCACCTGTTCGGCAGGCCGCGCGCTTGGACCGAGGAAGGCGCTGGCTTCGACCGCGCCGGGTCGCCCGAGCGGGGCAAATGGGTGTTTGACCACCAGCTCGTGCGTGGGATCAATCTGCTGTGGATTCGGGGCTTGACGAGTTCTTCCCCGGAACCATTGGCGGCCTTCATCCGCTACGGGAACCGCGCCTCCTACCTGATGTCGATGGGACGGCCGGCCGCCGAGATCGCCCTGTATCACCCCACCACCAGCCTGTGGCTCGGCGACGAGGATGCCAACCGCAGCACCCTGGAGATCACGCAGCAACTCATGGAGCAGCAGCGCGATTTCGACTTCGTGGACGAGCAGTCGCTGGCCTCGCTGATGTCGCTCGAGGGCGGCGCGTTCAAGAACCTCAGTGGCCAGTCGTACCGTGCCGTCGTCATTCCCTCTTCGAGTGCGATCTCGCGGGACGCCCTCGAGCTTCTGCGCGTGTTCGCGAAGTTGGGCGGCCAGGTCGTCTTCCTCGGGCGCACACCTTCCCTGGTGGTGGAGAAAACGTTCCTGAAGGCCGGGGGGCCGCCGGATCTGAGCTGGGCGGTACGGGAGCCGTCGGGGCAGGTGACGCCGCGCGTGCTCGAGGCCCTGCCCCGGCCGGACGTGGCCCTGGATCGCCCCTGCCCCGCGCTGAAGTACCTGCACCGGGGCTGGCGCGACGCCGACCTATACTTCTTCTTCAACGAGAGCGGCGAGAAGCAGTCGCGCACCGCGCTCGTGGCCGGGCGAGGGCGCGCGCAACTCTGGGACGCGGCCACCGGCCGCATTGAGGTCCTGGCCGGCGCTCCGATGGCGGGCGGCAGCTTGCGGGTGCCCCTGGCGCTCGAGCCCTACGAGTCGAAGTTCATCGTGATCGGTTCGCTACCGCCCGGTCGCGTAAGGTAGGGCCGCCGCCCGAGGCGTCACCGCGTGGGACGTTCGCCGCATCCCATCGCGTCGAGAATCGCCGTGCGCAGATCCTCCGCGGCGACGGGCTTGGAAACGTAACCATCCATGCCGGTTTCCAGACAACGCTCGCGGTCGCCCTTCATCGCGTGAGCGGTCATGGCGATGATCGGAATCCGGTGTCCCGTGCCGGCCTCGAGGGTGCGGATGGCCTGGGTAGCTTCGAATCCATCCATCTCCGGCATCTGGACGTCCATGAGAATGGCATCGAAGCAGCCGTCGCGAAAACGATCTACCCCCTGCCTGCCGTTCTCGGCCGTCGCGACGCGATGCCCTTGGTTCTCGAGCATCCGCGTTGCGATCTTCTGGTTGATGCGGTTGTCCTCCACCAGCAGGATTCGCAGGTTGGGCGCGACTGGAGAGGCGCCGGTCAATTCGGCGGCTGTGTGCGCTCTCTGCGGAATCTCCCCGGCCTCGACCGGCGCGAACTGAGCCGTGAAGTGGAAAACGCTGCCCCGGCCGGGCTCGCTCTCGACCCAGATCCGCCCGCCCATCATGCGGACAAGCTGGGCGCAAATGGCCAGCCCCAGTCCGCTGCCGCCGTACTTGCGGGTCATCGAGCCGTCGGCCTGCCGGAACGGCTCGAAGATCAGGCGCTGCTTCTCCTTCGCGATTCCAATGCCGGTGTCGCTTACGGAGAAAAGCACGCCCGCGCCGTGCGGCGAAT
This sequence comes from Bryobacteraceae bacterium, assembly GCA_050008465.1. Lineage (GTDB taxonomy): Bacteria > Acidobacteriota > Terriglobia > Bryobacterales > Bryobacteraceae > Fen-330. The sequence goes on along the minus strand of JBEKMO010000018.1, from coordinate 64,360 downwards.
CGGGCAGTGGCTCGACACCCAGTGAGACTTCGCCCCGGCCGGTGAACTTCACCGCGTTACCCAGCAGGTTGATCAGGATCTGCCGCAGGCGGACCGGATCTCCGCCGACCCATTCGGAAGTGTCCGCGTGACAGTGGACCGTGAGAGCAAGCTTCTTTTCCGCCGCCCGCGGCGCAATCGCCCTCCTGGCTTCCTCCAGCACCTCGCGCAGCGAAAAGGGCGCCTGCTCCAGCTCCATCCGCCCGGCTTCGACGCGCGAGAGATCCAGAACGTCGTTCAACAGGTCCATCAGCGAGCGCGCCGAGGCAAGTGCGTCGCCGAGATACTCGCGCTGGTCCGTCTCCGAGTCGGTTTCGAAGGCCAGAGACAGCATCCCGATCACGCCATTCATGGGGGTGCGGATCTCGTGGCTCATGTTGGCGACGAACTCGCTTTTCGCCCGGCTTGCCGCCTGCGCCTGCTCCTTGAGACCCTCCTCCTCCGCGAGCTTCTTCTCGATCACCGCGGTCTGCCTGCGAAGGCGGCGGCGCAGGACGAAGACCCAGGCCGACGTTACCAGGAACGAAATCGCCATGACGCCGATCACCTGGGAGCCGGTCCGCGTGGTCCACCACGGGGCGTTGTGCAGGATCGTCATGTCGGCCGGTGACCGCAGGTACACCCGAAAGGCCGTTGGCAACGCCACCACGCGCCCCTCATCCACCTGGACCGAGCAGACGCCCGTGAGCCGCGCCAGCGCCCCGTTTCTGGGCCACGAGAGGTGTCCCAGTGCCTGGTCCAGGTATGCGTGGAACATCGTGCTCCCGGCCTGCAGAATGAGGATCTGCTCGGTGGCCGTCGTCAAGTGGTCCACGACCACGCCGTCCACCTCGACCAGACGCGAGTCGTACTGCCCTTCCAGGGCTTCCGCTGCCGCAAGGCGGGCGGGCTGGATCCGGCCATTGGACTGGGCCAGCCGCAGCTCGGCGCGGTCCAGCACGGGCGTGAGCTGGCCGAGGGCGGCAAACCCGACGGCATCCACCACGTCGCCGGGTTCAGCGCGTTGAGGGCCGGCCAGGCGCACCTTCACGGCCCCGGTTCCATCCTCAACATAAACCAAGCCGCTCATCTGCCGCAGTGTCACTACGCCGCGGATGTGGACGCGGTGCCCCGCCGATTCCGGAGAGAACCCCATGAGCGTGCTGAGGCTCCGAGCCGGCAGAGCGAAGGGATCCCGTGCTCCCGGCTCGAGCACGCTCACCTGCTCCCGGCCGGGAACGTGCAACTGGATCCCGAACAGTTGGCGCTTCTCATTGAACAGCGCGCCGCAGGCGCCGCGGACCCGCACCCGCGCGTCGACCAGATCCATCAGCGTGGATGGTGGCGCGAGGACATGAGCCCTGAACCTGTGCGTCCCCTCGACAATCTCCAGGACGCCGTGCCCGCTCTCTTCACCGAGCGACTGCACCACACCGGTTGCCTCCACCCACCGGCTGTCGTACTGCCCCCGGAGCAAACCGTCTATGCCGGGATTATCGGGCTGCGGAAGGCCCGCCAGCCCCAGAATGGTGATGCGCGACGCCCTGATGACGGGAGCGAAGTCGCCGGGCCCGGTCGTACCTTCTATTTGGACCTCATCACCCGCCTTGAGTTGCGGGGCCAGCCTTCCGCGCAGATCGATGTAGACGCCGGTGGTGCGGTCCTGCACGAAGAGCGTCATATAGACGGGATCGTAGTAGGTGACGGTGGCGCGCAGCTTGACGGGGTACCCCACGCCGGCCTCCACGGGCGGCAGTGCGCGGACCGTTGCGGCCGTAGTTAGGACTCGAAGCGGCCGTCTTCGCGAGTCCGCGACCGGCCGCACCACAGCATCCTCGATCACCAGCGCGCCCGAGTGGATCTCGGGGAACCCGATCACGACAACCTCACCTCCCACATAGGCAGTTCCGCCGGGCGCAGTGACAACTTCTGCCTCGCCGGTAGTGTCGGTGAAACGAAGTCCACGCCCGGCTCCCAGCGCCGAGAGAACCCCGCGCAGCACGACGCGGTGGCGCCACCCGTTGGCCAGCGCTGAGCGCCTGAGCTCACCGGCCGGCATCCTGGGCAGCGCCTCCACCTTCGGCGCGGGCTTCTCAATGGTGACCTGGCCAAAGTCCGGTATCCAGAGGTGGGCGGCAACCCGCCCGCCATTCACGTCGGAACTGCTCGTGAGCACTCCCTTGAGCCGGACTGCCGCGTCGGGTAGATCGACGAAGGCAACCCCTGCGTATTCCATCACATGGGCTCGTAGCCGCCGGCCGTCTACGTCGATGTCCATGCCCAGGCGGCCGGTGCGCTCGATGACAGCGGTCCGGATCACACCTCGCACTTCTGTCCTAACGCCCTCCAGGCGGTCTGTGGCAAGATCCGTCCCGCTGGCGGGCGCCGGTTGGGGCATCCCCAGCGTGCTCAACACCGTAATCCTGGGCTGCACCAGCGTGAGCGCCTGTTCCCCGGGGCCGGTCAGGGCGCACGTCTCCGCCTGCTGGCCGTAGCGCAGCGCCAGCCCACTGCCGCGAATGTCCACCCGAACCCCGGCCCTTTCCTGCTGCAAGTACATGAATCCGTTGATCTCGTCGAAGTAAGTGATGGTGCCACGAACGCACACTGAAGTGCCCGGGGGGAACCGGCTTCGGGCTCCCAGCGCCTCGATGGAAACCATTGGGGCCGTTGCCCCGCCACCCGCGAGGGATGGCCCGGTGGGTGCTCCCACCGTGCCGCAGCCCAGCAGCGCGACCGCCAGACAGCTTCGCAGTGTTGACGCCGTTGACACGCAGAGTCCCAACACTTCTTATCGGCATGAACCTGCGGTCCTGTGACCCGCTGCTGAGCCGTACTTCCCGGCCCGGTGATATCATCGTGTCTGTCGCAGCCTGCTTCGCGGAGCTGATCCATGTTCACTGACAAGTACCTGAGACGATATTTCCTGAAACTGACGGGCGCGGGCATTGCAGGCGCAGGATTGCTCCGGGCCGGCCAGGGCACGGCCCAGACGGCCGGGCCGGGCCCCACGGCGGGTGTGTTTGACGTGAGAGCATTTGGGGCCGTGGGCGACGGCAAGGCGCTCGACACTCCTTCCATCAGCCAGGCGATTGAGGCGGCCGCCGCGGCGGGAGGCGGCACGGTGCGCTTCCCTGCCGGGAGCTACCTGTGCTATTCCATCCGGCTCAAGAGCAACGTCGCGCTCTACCTCGGCCATGGCGCCAAAATCGTGGCCGCCGATCCGCCGCCGCAAGGCGCCAGCGGCGGGTATGACCTGCCGGAGCCGAACCAATGGGACAAATTCCAGGACTTCGGCCACAGCCACTGGCGCAACAGCCTGATGTGGGGCGAGGGGCTCGAGAATGTCTCCATTCTCGGCCCCGGACTCGTCTGGGGTAAGGGCCTCAGCAAGGGCTACGGGCCGGGGCCCAGAGCGGAGCTGCCCGGCGTCGGCAACAAGGCCATCTCCCTGAAGAACTGTCGCAACGTCCTCCTGCGCGACTTCGCCATCCTGCACGGCGGGCACTTTGGCGTTCTGGCCACCGGGGTGGACAACTTCACCCTCGACAACCTCCAGATCGACACCAACCGCGACGGGATCGACATCGACTGCTGCCGCAACGTGCGGGTGTCGAATTGCTCCGTCAACTCGCCCTGGGACGACGGGATCTGTCTGAAGAGCTCCTATGGGCTCGGCTCCGCGAAGCCCACCGAGTTGGTCACCATCACCAACTGCTACCTCTCCGGCTGCTTCGAAGAGGGCACGCTGCTCGACGCCACCTACAAGCGCTTCGCGCCCAATGTCCGGGTTCCCCACACCGGGCGGATCAAGTTCGGAACCGAATCCAACGGCGGCTTCAGGAACATCACCATCTCCAACTGTGTCTTCGAAGGTTGCCAGGGACTGGCGCTCGAGACCGTGGACGGCGCGCTGCTCGAGGACGTCACCATCACCAACATCTCCATGCGCGACATCGTCAGCGCACCCATCTTCCTCCGGCTGGGCAGCCGCATGCGCGGTCCCGAAGGCGCTCCGGTGGGCGTGCTGCGGCGCGTGATCGTCAGCAACCTGGTCTGCTCGAATTCGGTTTCACGTTTTGGCTCCATCATCAGCGGCATCCCCGGCCATTACATCGAAGACGTGAAGCTGAGCAATATCCAGGTTCTCCACCAGGGCGGCGGGACCAAGGAGAACGCCGCGGTCAAACCGCAAGAGCGCGAGAATGCCTATCCCGAGCCCACGATGTTTGGCACGATGCCCTCCCACGGCTTCTTCATTCGCCACGTGAAGGGCATCGAGCTGAGCCATATCGAAATCGGCTGCATGAAAGAAGATGCCCGCCCGGCGTTCGTCCTCGACGACGTCCAGGGCGCGGGCTTTTCCCACATCCAGACGCCGCATTCCGCGGATGCGCCCACCTTCGCGCTGAGCAACGTCCAGGACTTCGACGTCCACCAGAGCCGGCCCGTGCCCAACCTGTACCTGGACCGCGTGGAGCAGAAGACGCTCTAGTCGCTTTCACTCTTGACCAGTTGACGTTAGAGGTTGCCGTAGCGCACGCACTTGGCGTGCCGCGTCGCCACTCATGGCGACGCCTTTTGCAGGACCGGTGGCTGCTCGTTACCCGGCACCCGCACGGCAGCTTGCCACACCTCCATTGCCCGCCGCCGCACAGGATCTCTGCCACTACCAACTCGGCCCGTTTGAATTGCGGCCTACATCGAAAGCAACCCGGTCAAGGCTGGGCTGGTCGCGGGAGCTGAGGACTATCCGTGGTCCGACGCGCGCGGCGTCGCCAAGAGTGGCGACGCGGCACACACGAGTGTGTGCGCCACACAACAGGGCGGCTTAAGATGGAAGCTTATGGTCCCTGTGATTGCCTTGCTGCTTTTGGGCGCGGTGGCGGCCTTCCCCGCCGACGCGCCGCGCAAAGCCTTTCCCTATGCGTACGATCAGCACGACTTCCCCAACGGGCTGCGGCTGATCTCGATCCCCACCGACTACCCCAACGTGGTGGCCCTGTTCATCGTAGTTCAAACCGGATCGCGCAACGAAGTCGAGCCCGGCAAGAGCGGCTTCGCGCACCTGTTCGAGCACATGATGTTCCGCGGCACGCCGGCCTTCCCGCCCGCCAAGTATGAGAACACTCTGAAGCTGGCCGGCGCCGCCTCGAACGCCTACACCACCGACGACCACACGGCCTACCACACCACCTTCTCCAAGGAGGATCTGGAGCCCATCCTGCGCATGGAGGCCGACCGCTTCCAGAACCTCGCCTACTCGCCCGAGGTGTTCAAGACGGAGACGCTGGCGGTGCTCGGCGAGTACAACAAGAACAGCGCCAACCCGGTGTCCAAGCTGTACGAGGTGCTACGCGACACGGCCTTCGACCGCCACACCTACAAGCACACCACGATGGGCTTCCTCAAGGACATCCAGGACATGCCCAATCAGTACGACTACAGCCGGCTGTTCTTCGAGCGCTACTACCGGCCCGAATACACCACCATCGTGGTGGCCGGCGACATCGCGTCCCCGGCGGTGCGCACGCTGGTCGAGAAATACTGGGGCGCATGGAAGCCGGGCAGCTACCGCCCGCAGATTCCCGCCGAGCCGGCGCAGCAGGGAGCGCGCAAGAATCAAATCGCCTGGCCGACTCAGACGCTGCCCTGGCTGGCCGTAGCATTCCACGGTCCGGCGTACTCGGATGAACAGAAGGATCAGGCCACGCTGGACCTGATCTCCTATCTCGGGTTTTCGGAAAGCTCGGAACTGTACCAGAAAGTGGTCATCCAGGAGCAGAAGGTGGATACGCTGGACGCCTCCAACCCGGACCGGGTCGACCCCTACCTGTTCACGGTGATGACGCGGCTGAAGAAGGCCGCCGACATCGACTCGGTGCGCGAAGACGTCCTGAAGACGCTGGCTGGTTTCCAGACGAGTCCGGTGCCTCCGGAGCGGCTGGACCAGGTAAAGCGGCACCTCCGCTACAGCTTCGCGCTGGGCCTCAACAACAGCGAGGCGATCGCGGGCACGGTGGCGCGGTTCGTCGCATTGCGGCGCACTCCGGAGACCATCAACCGCCTCTATGAGGTTTACGACCGCGTCACGCCCGAGGACATTCAGCGCGTGGCGCGCAAGTATTTTGGCGAAGACAGCAGGACCATCGTGACTCTGACCGGAGGGAAGGCGCAATGAAGACCGCATGGATTCCGACATTGCTCATCATGAGCTCGAGCCTGTGGGCGGCCGCAGGGCCGAAAGTGGTCGCGCTGCCTAGCCAGTCGCCGCTGGTCACCTTCCGCTTCGTGTTCCTGACCGGCTCGGCTTCCGACCCGGCGGACAAACCCGGCGTGGCGGCGCTCACCGCGGCCATCCTGGCCCAGGGCGGCACGCGCGAGATGACGTACAAGCAGATCGTCGACGCCATGTTTCCGATGGCGACCTCGGTCTCCCAGCAGGTCGACAAGGAGATGATCACCTTCTCCGGCACGACGCACGTCGACAACTTGCAGGCGTTCTACAAGATCTTCCGCGCCATGCTGCTCGACCCCGGCTGGCGGCAGGACGATTTCAACCGGCTGCGCGACGACGCCGTCAACTACCTGCGGGTCTCGCTCGGCGGCAACAACGACGAGGAGCTGGGCAAGGAGGTCCTGTACAACGAGATCTACGCCGGCCATCCATACGGCCACGAGAACATCGGCGCGATTTCCGCTCTGGAGAAGATGACCGTCGCCGATTTGCAGGCGTTCTATCGCACGCAGTTTACCCAGGCGAACCTGATCATCGGCCTGGCCGGCGGCTATCCCGAAGCCTTTCTGAACCAGGTGAAGAAGGATTTCTCGAAGCTCCCCGCCGGGCCGCCCGCGGCGCTCAGCCTGCCGACGCCCAAGCCCATCCGCGGCATTCAGATGACGCTAGTCGAGAAGAACACACGCTCGGTAGCCTACTCGATCGGTTTCCCGCTCGGCGTGACGCGGGGCGACCCGGACTACCCGGCGCTGCTGGTGGCGCAGTCCTACCTCGGCCAGCACCGCCTGAGCGGCGGCCGCCTTTACGAGCGCCTGCGGCAGGCCCGCGGCCTCAATTACGGCGACTACGCCTACATCGAGTATTTCCCGCGCGGCATGTTCCAGTTCGAGCCCGACCCGAACCTGGCGCGCCGGCAGCAGATCTTCCAGATCTGGATCCGGCCGGTGGAGCCGCCGACGGCGCACTTTGCCCTGCGCCTGGCGCTCTACGAATTCGACAAGTTCGTCAAGGAGGGGCTGAGCGAGGAAGCCTTCCGGCGCACGCGCACCTTCCTCGGCAAATACGTCAACCTGCTGACCAAGACTAAGCGCGCCGAACTCGGCTACGCCATCGACAGCCGGTACTACGGCATTCCCGATTACAACAGTTATCTCAAGAACAGCTTGGCCAGGCTGACGCGAGAGGACGTGAACCGGGCCATCCGCAATCACCTGGGCGCCGCGGGTCTCGATATCGTCGTGGTGGCCAAGAACTGCGAGGAGCTGAAGAAGAAATTCCTCGATGGGGCCCCGTCGCCGATGACCTACAACTCGCCCAAGCCGTCGGAGGTGCTGGAGGAGGACAAGATCGTCGAGCGCTGGACCATTGATCTCAAGCCGGATGCCGTACGCATCCTGCCGGTGGAAAAGGTCTTCGAGTAGTTTCGGCCGCGAATGAACGCGAATTCACAAGCAACGCTATCTTCAGTCCTGAAGCCCGCAGGTGAAAGAAGGCAGACAGACCGTCAAGACGACCCGCTTGTCCTGCCATCGCTTCCGCTCCAATGCGGTGCGCCTGTGGCTGAGCGTGCTCGCCTGCAACCTGGGGAATCTGTGGCGGCGGCTGTTTGGAGGCATGTTGCGGCGGATTACGGCACTGCCCGTGCCGACCGGGTAGAACGTACTGCGGCCGGTGAGAATCTGGCGAAGGAGCAGGCGCGGACGCCGAGGTGTCAGTGGAATTTATCGAAAAGGCCTGGCTCCTTGGCGTCGGGTCCTTGGAAGGAACCACACTGGCCCTCTCGGGGGCACTTGGGGGCGCCAGAACTCACAAACTCGACACAAACAGAGGCAGGCAGGTGTATAATTCTATCGCAGCCGGGAGTCGAAAACGGAGATCCTGGTTGAGTCGAGATTCCTAGGAATAGGCGCAAGGAGACGCAATGAAAACGTTCGGGGTAGTTGCCATCGCAGCGGCGCTTCTGCTGCCAGTAGGGCTGAATGCCCAAGGCTATCCGAGAGATCGGGATCGACGCGATCCAGACGAGCGGCGTGGACGGGTCGCGGGCACCATCGCCGATTTGGAACGCAGGACGAATGAATTCAAGGGCGCCCTGCACCGGGCTCTTGAGCATAGCCGATTGGATGGGACCCGCCGCGAAGACGTACTCGATCGTGATGCTTCCAGGCTGGAACATGCCGCCAATCGCTTGCGTGAATCATGGAATGCCGACCGCGATTTCGAGCGCTCCCGCCGGAATCTGCGTGTGGCGATCTTGGCGGGCCAGGACATCCAGCGCACTATGGCCCGGCATCGGCTGCGCAGCGAAGTTCAGCGTGAATGGGGTGCTGTGCGCCATGAACTGAACCAGCTTGCTGAAGTATTCCGGGAACCCCCCATCCGGTGGGAGTGAAACACAGCTTCCGAAATCACCGGTCCGCGGGGTACTTTGTCGCCATGGCTTGGCGGCCCTCCTGACGAACACCCATTGAGGACCAGTTCCTTCAGGAGCGTCCGCTCCTAGACATTTTCACTCGCGTTCATTCGCGGCTCGATCAAGCCAGGATCTCGAGCAGGCGCCTGCGGACGGTTTCGGCGGTGGCGCAATCCGGCAACACGACCAGGACGGTGTCGTCGCCCGCCAGCGTGCCCACCACTTCGGGCCACTCCTCGCGGTCCAGCCCGGCGGCCACGGTGTTGGCGTTGCCGGGCGAGGTTCTCAGCACTACCAGGTTCTGCGCCACGCGCACGTCCTGAACGAATTCCGCGGCCAGCAGGGCGAAGCCCGGCCCGGCCGGCTCCTGCGCGAGTTGACGGTACCCCTCGGAGGTCTTGGCGAGGCGTAGCTCGTGAATATCGCGCGAGAGCGTGACCTGGGTGGCGGAGATGCCGGTCTGTTTGAGCGCGTGCGCCAGCTCCTCCTGCGTGTGGATGCGGCGGCCGTGGATCAGCTTGAGGATTTGTCCCTGGCGGTAGCTCTTTTTCATGACGCCGCTCGCATTTTCTCCAGGCGCTCGCCAGCCTCGGCCAGCGCCTCAGCGACCGCCGCGGGGCCGGTGCCCCCAGCGATCTCGCGCGTCTTCAGCCCCTCGCGCGGGTCGAGCAGGCGCGCCATCCCAGGCGTGAATTCCGGAGCGAACGCGGCCAGCGCAGCCGGGGTCCAATCGGCCGGCCTACGGCCCTGGCGGAGGCTCTCTACGACCAGCCGCCCGACGATCTGGTGGGCGCGGTGAAAGGGCGTTCCAGCGCGCGCCAGCGCCTCGGCCAGGTCGGTGGCCACCACCCAGCTCTCAGCGGCGGCTAGCGCCGGCTTCTCGGGATCGAGCCGGACCGATTCCACCACCGCCCGCGCCATCTCCAGCGCGCCGCTCAGCTTGTCCGCCGCCTCGAACAGCGGCTCTTTGTCTTCCTGCATATCGCGGTTGTAGGTAAGCGGCAAGCCCTTCATGGTCATGAACAGCGAGCTGAGGCTGGCGAACACGCGGCCGCAGGCGCCACGGATCAGCTCCAGCGAATCGGGGTTCTTCTTCTGCGGCATCAAGCTCGACCCGCTGGTGACTTCGTCGCCCAGTTCCAGCCAGCCGAATTCCTCGCTCGAATACAGGATCCAGTCCTCGGCCAGCCGGCTCAGATGCACCATCGCCAGCGAGGCGGCATACAGGAAATCGAGGACGAAGTCGCGGTCGGCCGCCACGTCCATGCTGTTGCGCGTGAGGCCGTCGAAACCGAGGTCGCGCGCCAGCGCCTCGCGGTCGAACGGGAAACCGCTGCCAGCCAGCGCGCCGGAGCCGAGCGGCATCAGGTTCACGCGCTCGCGCGTCTGCCGCAGCCGCTCCCAATCGCGCGCGAACATTTCGAAGTAGGCCAGCAGGTAGTGCGGCCAGAGCACCGCCTGGGCCCGCCGCAGGTGCGTGTAGCCGGGGATGACGGCGTCCGGATAACGGGCGGCGAGATCGACCAGCGCCTGCATCAGTTTCGCCAGGCGCGTTCCGATCGCGTCGATCTCCCCGCGCAGCCACAACCGCGTATCGAGCGACACCTGCTCGTTGCGGCTGCGCCCGGTGTGGACCTTCTCCGCCAGCGCGCCCACGCGCTCCCGAAGCTTGCGGATCACTAGCGTGTGGACGTCCTCGTCGGAAGCGCCCGCGAAGAACTCCGGCCGCTGGGCTTCCGCGGCCATCGCCTCGAACGCCTCGACCAGCCTTCGGCATTCTTCCGCGTTGAGGATTCCCACCCGCTCCAGCGCCCGCGCAAACGCCTGCGAGCCGCGGATGTCCGCCTCGATCAGACGCCGATCGAAATCCAGCGAGCCGGAGAAACGCTCGAAGATCTCCGAGGGACCGTGCTCGAACCGCCCACCCCAGAGTTTCATGATTTCCCGGTGAGGGCGGCGCGCACGCGGATCGGCAGCCCGATCAGGTTGATGAAGCCCTGCGCGTCCTTCTGGTCGTAGCTCGCGCCCATGGTGAAGCTGGCGATGTCCAGCGAGTACAGCGAATACGGCGACTTGCGGCTGACCGGCTCGAGGTTGCCCTTGTACATCCGCAGCGTCACCTCGCCGGTGGTCGTTTGAGCAGCCGAGTCGAAGAACGCGTCGAGCGCTTCCCTGAGCGGCGTGAACCAGAACCCGTTGTAGACCAGCTCGGCGTAGTCCAGCGCCAGCCGCTGCTTGTAGTGCATCAGGTTCTTGTCGAGCGTCAGCGCTTCCAGTTCCCGGTGGGCCGTAGTGATCAACGTGCCGCCCGGCGTTTCGTAGCAGCCGCGCGACTTCATGCCCACGAAGCGGTTCTCCACCAGGTCGATGCGCCCGATGCCGTGCTCGCCGCCGATCTTGTTAAGCGCCTCCAGCAAGGTCACCGGAAACACGAATTGGCCGTTGATCGAGACCGGCGTGCCCTTCTCGAAACCGATGGTGACTTCGCCGGGAGTCGAAGGAGCATCCTTGGGGCTCCGGGTGAGCATCCAGATGTCTTCCGGCGCGGCGTTGGCCGGGTCCTCCAGCGCGCCGCCCTCGTGCGAGACGTGCCAGATGTTGCGGTCGCGGCTGTAGATCTTAGTGCTCGAGGCCGCTACCGGAACGTTGTGGCTAGCCGCGTACTCGAGGGCGTCCTCGCGCGACTGGATGTCCCACTCGCGCCACGGCGCGATCACCGCCAGGTGCGGCGCCAGCGCCTTGTACGTTAGCTCGAAGCGGACCTGGTCGTTTCCCTTCCCCGTGCAACCGTGGGCCAGCGCGTCGCAGCCCGTACGCAGCGCCACCTCGACCTGCTTCTTCGCCAGCAGAGGCCGTGCCACCGAGGTGCCCAGCAAATACTTGTGCTCGTAGACCGCGCCGGACCGCACCATGCGCCAGAGGTAGTCCCGGACGAATTCCTCGCGCAGATCCTCGACGTAAACCTCCGAGGCGCCCGTGCGCAGCGCCTTGTCTTCGAGGCCAACCAGTTCCTCGTCGCCCTGCCCGATGTTGCCACAGACCGCGACCACCTGGCAGCCATAGTTCTCTTTCAGCCAGGGAATGATGACCGAGGTGTCCAGCCCGCCCGAATAGGCGAGCGCCACTTTCTTTGGTTTATTCATAGCAAGCTCGTGTATCACGCTACCGCTCGCTTACGCGCGCGGTTCAGTCTCCGGTCCGAGCCGCGACCGCAAGGGAGCGGTCACTCCACAACCATCAACAACAAGGCCTTCTGCGCGTGCAGCCGGTTCTCGGCCTGATCGAAAACCACCGACTGGGCCGACTCGATGACCTCGTCGGTGACCTCCTCCCCGCGATGCGCCGGCAGGCAATGCATAAAGATCGCATCGGGGGCGGCCAGCGCGAACAGGCTCTCGTTCACCTGATACTTGGAAAAAGCCATCCGCCTGCGCTCGGCCTCGCACTCGCTTCCCATGCTGGTCCAGACATCGGTGTAGACCGCATTGGCGCCGGCGACCGCCTCTTGGGGATCCGTCGTGATCAGCAGGCTCGAGCCGGAGGTTGCAGCCAGGCCCTCGACCTGGTTCACAATGTCCGGATTCGGCCCGAAGCCCGCGGGAGTGGCAATGGTGAAACTGGCTCCCAACCGCACCGTGGAGAGCATCAGCGAGTGGGCCACGTTGTTGCCATCGCCCACAAACGCCACCTTCAGCCCGCGCAGCCCGCCAAAATGCTCCCGCAGGGTCATGACGTCCGCCAGCGCCTGGCAGGGATGGTACAGGTCGCTCAGGGCATTGATCACGGGCACACTGGACCAGCGCGCCAGTTCCAGAATCGTGCTCTGCGAGAACACCCGGGCGACAATCCCCTGCGTCCAGCGGTCCAAATTGCGCGCCACGTCCTTCACCGGCTCGCGCTCGCCGATCGGGCCGTTCGTGAAGACCGAGTGGCCGCCCAACTGCTTGATGGCCACCTCGAAGGTGACGCGGGTGCGCAGCGAGGGCTTCTCAAACAGCAGGCTCAGGGAACGGCCGCTGAGCGCATCGGCGTAGCGCGCGGGCGCGGCTTTCACCTGGCCGGCAAGCTCCAACAGGGATGTGACCTCGTCACTCGACAGGTCCAGATCGCCGGTGACATCCTGGGCCGAAATCTTGAGAATTGAATCCGCGGACGCGCCGCCGTGCACGGTAGACTCCTCCTTTGGCGAGTGAATTATTATTCACTCTAATGAATAATTACACATTCGCGGCGGCGGAGTCAAGCCCGGCTTCGGGTCCTGACTCTCAGTTCTTCTTCGGCTCTTCTTTCTTCTCTTCGCGACGGGGCTGGGGCTTGGGCAGCGGCTTGCGTGGCAGCATCTCGGGGCGCGTGGCAGCGTCGTAGACCAGCGACGCGATGATGGCCGAGGCCTGCATCAGGTCGCCCTTCTGGAGGCGGTCGTAGGTGTCCATGTTGGAGTGGTGCGTGCGCGACATGTAGTCCAGCGGGTCCTGGATGAACTGGAAGCCGGGCAGGCCCACCGCGTCGAAGGACTGGTGATCGGTGCCGCCGGTGTTGCGAATGGTGATGGTAGTGGCGCCCAGGTCTTTGAACGGCGCCAGCCAGGCCTCGAAGATCGGCCGCATCATATCGTTCCCCTGAAGGTACACACCGCGGATCTTGCCGCTCCCGTTGTCGAAGTTGAAGTAGCCGGAGAGCTTCGAGTGCTCGGGCTTGAGGGCCATCGTCTCGCGGTCGGCGAAGTGTTCCTTGACGTATTCCCGCGAGCCGACGAGGCCCTCCTCTTCGGCGTCCCACAGGCCGATGCGGACGGTGCGGTCCATCTTCAGGTCCAGCGCGGCCAGGATGCGCACCACTTCCATCATCACTACGCAACCGGCCCCGTTGTCGGTGGCGCCGGTGCCGGCCTGCCAGGAGTCCAGGTGCGCGCCGATCATCACGATCTCGCCCTTCTTTTTTCCGCCGGGCAGGTTGGCGATGACGTTCACTCCGTCCATCGCGTCCCCGTGGAACTGAGCTTTCACTTCGAGCTCCAGGCGGACGACGACGTTCTTCTCGAGCAGCCGCGCGATGCGGTTGTAGTGCTCGGAAGCCAGCGCGATGCTGGTGGGCGGCAGCGGGTCCTTGGCCTCGCGCGATCCGGCCCCCGCGGCGAATATCGTACCGTCGTCGCCCATCGAACCCGCCGAGATCGCCGCCAGCACGCCCTCCTCCTTCAGGAACTGGCTCAGCTTGTTCCGGAACTGGCGGGCCTCCTCCATATTGCGCGGCCCGGGGCCACCGGGGCCGCCCGGGCCGCCGGGGCGCCGTGGGCCGAAGGGCTGCTGACCGGGTTCCGGCGCCTGCGCGGTCTGTGCCAGGTCGGCGTCGGTGAGGCGCTTGGCGTCAGGCTCCAGGTGCAGGGTCAGCTCGCGCGGCGATTCCAGCATCACGAACTTGCCCTTCAACTTGCCTTTGTACTTCTCGCAGTCCTCGACGGTACGGATTGGCGCCAGGACGACTTCGCCCGTCACCGCCCCGTCGGTCCCGGGTGACCAGGCCAACGGAACGCCGATCAGCGACGTCTGCTGCGGCTCGAGCATATGGATGGCGAATCGGCTATAGGACCAAGTGCGCCCGAAGGTCCCCCATTTTTCGAGCTTGGCGTCCTCCAGGCCCCAGCCCTTGAGGGTCTTGACGGCCCATTCGGCGGCCTTCAGATAGCCGGGCGAGTCGGCCAATCGCGGGCCGTAGAGGTCGGTGAGGGAGAACGCGTGGTCCATGACCTTGGAGTTCTGAAACGCCTCGGCCTTGATCCGGTTGGCGACGGCCAGGTCCACCTGCTCCTGGGCCAGGAGCACGATGGGCAGACAAACTGCAATCAGCAACAGCAGGGTTTTTCTTTTCATGGCGTGCACACAAAGGATAACACGTGCTACTCGCACACCGAGGCCGGGGATCGGAGATAATAGGAGTCGATACTTAGGAGGGACGTAATGGCAGCACTCAAGGGCACCAAGACTCACGACAATCTCAAGGCGGCGTTCGCCGGCGAAGCCCAGGCGAACCGGCGCTATCTCTACTTCGCCAAGCGGGCCGATGTCGAGGGCTATCCCGACGTAGCGGGCCTGTTCCGCGACACGGCCGAGGGAGAGACCGGCCACGCCCACGGGCATCTGGACTATCTGAAGGAAGTGGGCGACCCCGCCACCGATCTGCCGATCGGCGACACGGCACTCAATCTCGAATCCGCCATCGCCGGCGAAACGCACGAATACACCAACATGTATCCGGGCATGGCCAAGACGGCGCGCGAGGAAGGCTTCGCCGAAATCGCCGATTGGTTCGAGACCCTGGCCAAGGCCGAGAAGTCGCACGCCGGCCGGTTCACCCAGGGCCTGAAGGCGTTCGCGTAAAGCGCTCACGGCCGGCCCCGTATGATCAAGGGCTCTCCTACTCCCGGTCTGTCCTACTATCCCAACGACACGGTCTACTGGGACCCGGCGGGGCTTCGGCAGGAACTCGAGCGCGCCTTCGAGATCTGCAACGGGTGCAGGCTGTGCTTCAACCTGTGCCCGAGTTTCCCCGAGCTGTTCCAGGACGTCGAGAAGCACGACGGCGACGTGCGGCAGATCGCTCGAGCCGAGGTCGACCGCATCATCGACCTCTGTTTCCAGTGCAAGATCTGCTACGTCAAGTGCCCCTACACACCCGAGGACAAACACGAGTTCCAGCTCGATTTTCCGCGGCTGATGATGCGCGCCAACGCCCAGCGCCGCAAGGAGCGCGGAGGCAGCCTGCGGTCGCGGGTGCTCTCGCGGCCGGAGTTCCTGGGCAGAATGGCGGGGAAGTGCGCGGGCCTGGCCAACTGGGCGAACCGCCAGCCGCTGCTGCGTTTTGGGCTGGAGAAGACCCTGGGTATTCACCGCGAGAAGGTGCTGCCGGAGTTTCACGGCGAGACCTTCGAGGATTGGTTCCGCAAGCGGCCGGCGCCCGCCGGCGACGACTCCAAGGCGGTCCTGTTCTTCACCTGCTCGGTGAACTACAACGCTCCGGAAGTCGGCCAGGATGCGGTCGAGGTGTTCTCGAAGAACGGCATCGCGCTCACCTGCCCCAAACAGAACTGCTGCGGCATGCCGGCGCTCGAAGTGGGCGACATCGAACTGGCCAAGCGCCTGGCGCGGCAGAACGTGGAGTCGCTCTACCCCCACGTGCAGGCGGGCAAAAAAGTGCTCGCCATCGACCCGACCTGCTCCTACATGCTGCGCAAGGAATACGCCGAGCTGGTCTCGACTCCCGAGGCGCGCGCGGTGGCGGCGGCCGCGATGGACCTGTGCGAATACCTGTTCCAGCTCAAGCAGCAGGGGCAGTTCAACCGCGAGTTCCGCTCGTCGCCGGGGCGCGTCGCCTACCAGCTGCCCTGCCATCTGCGGGCGCAGAATATCGGCTACCGCTCGCGCGATATGATGCGCCTGATCCCCGGCACGGCCATCCAGATGGTCGAGCAGTGCTCGGGCCATGACGGCACCTGGGCGATGAAGAAGGAGTTCTTCCCGCTCTCCATGCTGACCGGGAAGAAGGCCTTCGAGGGCATGGCCTCCGCCGAGGCCGACACCTTCGCCAGCGATTGCCCGCTGGCTTCCATCCAGATCGGCCAGGCCATTGGGACGCGGCCGATCCATCCCATCCAGGTGCTAGCGCGCGCCTACCGCGCGGATGGTTTCCCAAGGCCGGTTGAGGAGCCGAAACCGTGAATCCCGTCGAACTCCGGGAGATCCAGGACATCGCCGCGTACGAGCTCGAGCGCAAGACCTGGCGCCCGCAAATGATGGCCTTGAAGGATCGGCGCCGCGTCCGCGTGGGCGCTCACGTTACCTTGCTGTTCGAGAACCGCGAAACGGTCCGCTACCAGATCCAGGAGATGGTGCGCATCGAGCGCGTCGTCGAGCCGGACGCCATCCGCCACGAGTTGGACACCTATAACGAGCTGATTCCGTTCCGCGGCGAGCTGTCGGCCAGCCTGCTCATCGAGTACGACTCGCCGGAGGAGCGGGCGGTCGCGCTGCACGAGCTGCTCGGGCTGGAGAACCACGTCTGGATGGCCGTGGGAGACGAACCTCGCGCGCAGGCGCGCTTCGACACCCGGCAGATTTCCACGGACCGGCTGAGCTCGGTGCAGTACGTGAAGTTCCCGCTGACGCCCGAGCAACGTGCCCGCTGGCGCAACGGCGCTCGGATCGTGATCGACCACCCGAAGTACCAGACCGAGCAGTCGCTCACCGCGCAACAGTTGGAGGAGCTGGCGCAGGACTTTCAGTAGAGGCAGGTTCGAGACCCGCCCGGAAGTACTCGACCGTACGGACCAATCCTTCCTCGAGCGGCACGCGCGGCTCCCAACCCAGCACTTCTCGCGCTTTGGTGATGTCCGGCTGGCGCCGCCGGGGATCGTCCTCGGGCAGGGGCTGGAACTCGATCTCGCCATGGGCGCCCACCAGCCGTTGAATGCTCCTGGCAAACTCGAGAATCGTTATCTCGCACGGGCTGCCGAGGTTCACCGGAAAGCGCTCCTCGGAAAGCATCAGGCGGCACAGCCCCTCCACCACGTCGCTCACATAGCAGAAGCTGCGGGTCTGCGAGCCGTCTCCGAACACGGTGATCGGGCGCCCGCGGAGCGCCTGTTCGAGAAATGCTGGCACCACCCGGCCGTCGTTCAGCTTCATGCGCGGGCCGTAGGTATTGAAGATTCGCGCGATGTTGGTTTGCAGCCCGTAGGTGCGGTGGTAGGCCATGGTCAGCGCCTCGGCGTACCGCTTGCTCTCGTCGTAGCAGGAGCGCGGCCCCACCGGGTTGACGTTGCCCCAGTAGGTTTCCACCTGCGGATGGACGAGCGGATCGCCGTAGCACTCCGAGGTTGAGCTCAGCAGGAATCGGACGCCGAACCGGCGCGCCAGTTCCAGCATGTTGCGCGTGCCCGCCGAGCCCACTTCCAGGGTCTCGATGGGATGGCCGAGATAGTCCCTCGGGCTGGCCGGCGACGCCAGATGCAGCACGCCATCCACCCGCCCGTCGATTTCGATCGGCCTGGTGATGTCGTGCAGGACGAAGCGGAACCGCGGGTGGCCTTCCAGATGCCTCAGATTGTCGAGCGATCCCGTGAGCAGGTTGTCCAGACCCACAACCTCGTGGCCATCGGCCAGCAGGCGATCCGTGAGGTGCGAGCCGATGAATCCCGCCGCTCCCGTGAGAACCAGACGCAAATATTCCTCCGTCCTCAATATTCTAGCGGATATTCGCCGTGCTACATTCGGAGCAAGAACCACTATGGGATTCTCCTGGGTCGAGAAGATCGTCCTGCTTATGTTGTTCTCCGCCTCCATGGCGGCTTTCTGGCACGGATTGGGCGCCGTGCTGCGGACCGTTCTCCGCTCGAAGCGGGATGCCAGCTTAGAGCTCCGGCCCCTCGGCCCCCGCATTGGCAGGCTCTTTCGGGAGGTGTTGCTTCAGGCCGTGGTGATCCGTCAGCGGCCGCTCGCCGGGCTTGCGCACGCGCTGGTGTTCTGGGGGTTCTGCGTCTTCGCGCTGGTGACCCTCAACCATTTCGCCGCCCTGCTGGGTCTCGCTTTCCTGCCGCCGCAAGGGTTCTACTCCCGGTTCGCCGCAGTGTTCGCGCTCGCCGTGGCGGCCTCCATCGCCGGATTGGCGTTCCGGCGCTTCGTGGTGCGCCCGCGGTGGCTAGGCCCCCTCTCGCCCGAGTCCGGCCTGATCGCGTTCCTGATTTTCGCCCTGATGGCCACCTACCTCATCGGCTTCTGGTTCCCGCAATCCGGCAGGGCAGCCTGGTGGGCGCACTCGCTGGCGCTGCTCGCGTTTCTTCCCGTCATCCCACACACCAAGCACTTGCACCTCGTGCTCAGCCCGCTTACCGTGTTCTTCGAGCGCGACGGTTTCAGCCGCATCCCGCCCCTGGCCGGCGACGACGATTTCGGGCTGGACACCGGCATGGACCTCACCCGCATCTTCGCTCTCCAGGCCTACTCTTGCGTGGAGTGCGGACGCTGCACCGAGCACTGCCCCGCCAACCACACCGGGAAGATTCTCAACCCCAAGGAGATCATCCTCGGCACGCGCGCCTACCTGAACGAGCATGGCCCCGGGGGGAAGGCGCCGCTCGCGGGCAAGCATCTCTCGCTGGAGGCCGCTTTCCAGTGCACCACCTGCGGCGCTTGCGAGTTTCAGTGCCCAGTCGGCATACAGCACCTGCCGTTTATCGTCGGGCTGCGCCGCGGCGCGGTGAACACCGGGCGATGGGACGACACCCATGGTTCCGACCTGTTCCTGAAGCTCGAGCGCCAGGGGAATGCGCTCGGCTTCTCTCATACCGAGCGGGAGGAGTTCATCCGCAAGAACGCGCTGCCGCTCTATGACGGCAGCCAGCAGTACTGCCTCTGGACGGGTTGCATGGGGTCGTATGATCCACAGGGCCGGCGGATCCTGCTTGCGCTGACCCGCGTGCTGAAGCACTTGCGGATCACCTTCGGCGTGCTCAAAACCGAGAAGTGCTCCGGCGACCCCGCGCGGCGGCTGGGCAACGACTACCTGTTCGGGGAACTGGCGCAATTCAACCTCGAACAGATCCGGCAGAGCCGGGTCACCAGGATGGTCTCGATCTGCCCGCATTGCGTGCGCACGATTCTCGAGGACTGGAAGGAGTTCGGGGCTTCGATCGCCATCGAGCATCACAGCGAACTGCTGGCGCGCTTCTCCGCGCAACTGCCGCCGAGCGGCGCAAGCCGGCCCCGCGTGGTCTACCACGATGCCTGTTACCTGGGGCGCTACCGCAACGTCTATGACCAGCCTCGTGAAGTGATCGGGCGCTGGGGCGCCGTGGTCGACCCCCGCCGTTCGCGCGAGCGCGGCTTCTGCTGCGGCGCCGGCGGCGGCCTCTCCTTCCTCGGCGAGGAGGAGGGCAAGCGCGTCAATTTGGAGCGCGCCCAGGAACTGCTGGCCACCGGCGCCGGGGTGGTTGCGGCGGCCTGCCCCTTCTGCAACACCATGCTGCGCGATGGCCTGGCCGCCGCCGCTCCGGCCCCGCCGGAGCTTCTGGACATCGCCGAGATCGCCGCCGCCTCGCTGGGAGCAGACACCTCCGTGACTGTGCTATAAGAGTGGAGGTCCACCGAAATCGGGCGCGTAGCTCAACTGGCAGAGCAACTGACTCTTAATCAGTAGGTTGCAGGTTCGATTCCTGCCGCGCTCACCATAGAAAACAAAGGGGTTACGCAAGAGGACGGAAACGTCCGGGCGGTACTGCGGGGCATCCTTTCAGGCCCGGCCCGCCGCCCGGTCCCTGGAGCGATGCGGGGCCTTCTCATTTCCTGGTTACCCCGGCAGCTTGACCACCCGAGTGCTCGAATCTTCCGGCACGGCCTTCGGCTGATCGGCGGGCTTTGGCGGTTCGGGCGCTGGGGCCGGGTGAGATTCTGCGGCTTTGGGTACTGGTGCCACCGGGCTCGGCTCGGCAGCGATCTCCGTTTTAACCGCAACAGTTCTGACGGCCCCGGCGATGCTGGCCAGCACGCGGCCCTCCAGGATGTTGTTGCTGTCCAGTGGCACGTGGCCGCCGTCTGCCAGGCGACTCTCCCCCTCGAAAGCGATTGAGAACTCCGCTCTACACCCGCCGCCCTCAGGTATCAGCACCAGATTCGCCGATGCAATGCGTATCCACCGCCAGAGCAGGCTCTTGAAACCCCGGCCGTCCACGGTGAATTGGCCGGCCAGTTCCCGACGGCCAACCCAAGTATCTAGGCTGCGGCTTCCAGCGTCAAAAGCCGCCACGCCACTCAAGGAATCGCTCATCGTGGGCCTGAATCCGCCCCGGGTAAGCGTCTGCACGGCGGCGGGCCAGACTGCCGAACACGGGACCGAAAACGATTGGGCCACTGGACCCGGGATGAACGTCCGTTTCTCGCGCGCGGCTGCGGACGTGCAAATACCAGCCGCCAGTGCGCCCCATCAATCCTCGCATACACCCTCCCGCCCAGCGGTTCCCTTGCCCGTCCTGAGTATAACCCCAACTCGGAAAGGACACCCGCGGGCACCCCATGCCCGAACACTCACCCGGCGCGAAAACCTCAGGCAAGGCCGTTCCCGCGCGACGGCGGGCCATCCTGCGCGGCGCCACGGCTGTGGCCCAGCCTGCGGCTGCGCTGAATTGCGATGAAATCGGGGGCATGCAGCCTTCTGAGCTCCAGCCTGTTCCCGATGTTGTATACGTATCGTTTTCAGCGGAAATCATTCCACACACAACCGAGAGTCTGATCGCTGCGATTTCAAATCTGGTGAACCAGGGGGTCAAGCACGTCTACCTCATGCTTTCGTCGCCAGGTGGTCATGTGATGCTCGGAATGAACCTCTACAACGTGCTACGCGCCCTTCCGATCAAACTGACCACGCACAACGTCGGGAATGTCGATTCAATTGGAAACGCCGTCTTCTCGGCCGGCAACCCGCGGTAAGCATGCCCGCACTCGACCTTCATGTTCCACGGCGTAGGTTTTGACCTACCTGGCGGCGTTCGGTTGGAAGAGAAGTTCCTACTTGAACGGCTGGACGGGATTCGCAGCGACCAGAAACGCATAGGGTCTGTGATCGAAGAGCGAACACGGCTCGCCAAGGAAGACATCGCCCGCCTTTTCCTGGAAGCTCAGACCAAAGACGCTACATTTGCCGCTAGCTGCGGGATTGTTGACGAGGTGCGCGACGTCAAGATTCCGCCCGGCAGTCCCGTAGTCTCGCTTGTATTCGAACGCAAGGGCGTCTGATTCCACACGCAGCATATCGACCAACGATACCCCTCCCCTTAGGAGATTTCAAGGGCTCGGATCGGATTCTGATCCCAATTCTGGAACCATAGTACCACACCGAGGCTGTTTTCAGACCCAACTGGAAGGTACTCCGGCCCTATGTCATTGCTATTCAATACGATCCTTCGCCCTCGCCGCCGCCGTGGTCTGCCATTGCATGTTGCTGGGAGCATCGGCACCACCCCGCTTCAGCGGCTTGATGTGGTCCACCACATAGCCAGGGCAGGCACCCGAGGTTCTGCCGGTTGCTGGGCATGGATGCGACCGCATAAAGGCGGAGCGGGCCATCGGACTCCGCGGTATCCGCCCGCTGCTATCGCGCGGGGCACCCTACGCAACGGACCGAGGTGTTCCGATGGCTCTGACTCGCCGGCGAAGTCCGCAGCGTCGGACTGGGGCGCCGCGCCGATGTAGCCGCCCGTGCTCCGCTGCTGCGGGCTGCCCCCAGAGCCTTCCCACTGGAGCGGTGAACTGGGGCCGCTGCCGTCTGGTGGCCTGCGCTCGAATGTACGGCCGCGCCCGACGATCGGTGAGAGCTGGTCGAATGGTAGGCCCGCGAGGTGCCAGTATGATGCGAACGGGCCGCCCAAGAGCCATGATGCGAAGATGAGCGCCCCGCAGAGGTCCTGTGGCCACCGGATCGGGATGAACTCCGGCCCCGGCTGAGAACGGGAACCACCAACAGGAGCGCAAGAAAGGGAATCAGAAGCGTGCGCATGGACGCCTCCGGGCTGCCGGCATTGTAGCAGTTTTGCGGTTCGAAAGGGGAATCTTCCGGCCGCTTGGCCTGAAGCGGACTTGAACGATGTTTCCTCCCGAAGGTTCAACTTCTGAGCATCAGGTTTGAACCGGCCATTCAGACTGGGTCCCCGCATGCTTGGCAAGACTCGCTCGGAGATCTGACAGGGGCTCTGTAGCGCGGCGAGATCATCACGTGTTGGGTAGTGCCGATCCCTATTCGTTGCGCAGCGCCACCATGGGGGCCACTTTGGCTGCCCGGCGGGCAGGGAGCCAGCAGGCAACCAGCGCTGTGGCGACCAGCACAGCGGGTGCGAAGGTAAAGGCGACGGAATCCACCGGACTGACTTCGTAAAGCATGCCGCTGAGCGCACGTCCGAGGCCGAGCGCGAGCAGAAAACCGAGCGCCGCGCCCCCGAAGGTCATCTTCAAACCCTCTCGGAGGATCATGCGAAGCACTTCGCCCGGCTCAGCGCCGAGCGCCCTGCGAATGCCGATCTCGCGGGTGCGCCGGACCACGGCGTAGGCCGTCACTCCGTAGACGCCCACGACCGCGAGGGCCAACGCCAGACCGGCAAAGACAGAAACGATTGCGGCGCCGGCCCGGACGATCCAGAGCTGCGGGCTGGCGTCGACGTGCTGGCGGAAAGTCCTCACAGTAAAGACCGGCAAGCCGGGCGCAGCCGAGCGAACCTCGCGGCGAATGAGATCGAGTGCGGCAACGCCGGCCTGGGGGACGCCTGGCGCGCTGCGCACTTGAAAGAAAACGTCGCTCCGGATGCCTTGCGCAAAGGGCACGAAAATCTGACCGCCGACCACCGACTGGAAGAGTTCCCAGCGGGTGGCGGGCACGATCCCGACAATCTCGACCGACTGGGGGTCCTGGGGGCTTCTTGCGAGGTCATCACTGGCGCCCATGGTGCCGCTCCCTCCGCCGGCGGCCGTGGGAGCGTCGCGTTCGGCCCACTGGATGCGCCGGCCCAGTGCGTCGTCCCCGGGCCAGAGCTTCCTCGCGAGCACCTCGTCGATGATGGCGACGGCGTGGGCGCCCACAACTTCGGCCTCGTTCTTGGTGAACGCCCGGCCGCGCAGCAGCGGCAGGCCCATGGTCGTGAAGTAATCGGCGCCGACGCTGTTCCAGCGGACATTGAAGGCCAGGCCTTCGGCCGCCGTGGCGGGGTGAGAGTCGGGCGCGGGTTTCGTTCCAGCCCGCTGCACCGGACGGTTGACGGTGACCAGACCGAAGGGCACGATGGAAGCGATGCTGGCGGCTTGCACCCCGGGCAGCGCGGCGAGATGATCGCTTGCGGCGCAATAGAGCTGCAGGCTGCGGGTCGGGTCGTAGCCACCCAGACTGGCGTCGGCCTCGATGAGAATGGTAGGGTCGGCCTTGAAGCCGGTCTCGACGCTGGCGGCTTTGAGCGCGCCGCGGATGAAAAGTCCGGCGGCGGTGACCAGACCGAGCGACAGGGCGATCTGCGCCACTACCAGCGGATGGCGCGGGAGCCAGCGATGGCGGCGCGGGGCGGAATCCTCGCCCGCCTGTTCCTTGAGATCGGCGACCAGGTCGGCGCGAGTGAGCTTGACCGCGGGCCCCAGGGCGAAGAACAGCGTGGCGAGGGCGCAGAAGCCGAGGGTGGCCGCGAAGACGGCGGGATCGGCGCCGCCGCTGAGAAACATGGCCACCGGCATGTGAGCGCCCAGCGAGGCCGCCGGCAGGCCGGATGCCAGGATGCCGATCAGGAAGCCGCCCGCGCCGCCCGCGAGCGAAAGCACGAGACCCTCGGTCAGGAGTTGGCGGATGATGCGGCCGCGGCCGCCGCCGATCGCGAGGCGGATGGCGATCTCCTTGCGGCGCGCCAGGCCCCGGGCGAGCAGCACGTTCGCCAGATTGAGGCAGGCAACCAGCAACACGACTCCAGCCAATGCGCACAGCAGCATGCCCATCACGGTCAGACCTCCCTCGTCGCCCGGGTAGGTGCTGGTGCGCAGGCGCGGCAGGGGACGGATGAGGAAGGTCTGGTCCTGTTGCTCAACGGGCACGACCTTTTCGAGGTTGGCGGCGAAGGTCTTGAGAACGGCCTCCGCGGTGGCGGCGGCGACCCCGGGCTTAAGGCGTCCCACGACGTAGAGAACATAGGCATCGCGCCGTTCGAGGCTGTGCTTGGCCTCGGCTTGAGAATCGCTCATGAGCAAGTCGAAATCGCCGAGGGGGAAATAGAGCTCCGGGCCGAAGATCATCATCGTTCCGGTGAAATGCTCGGGCGCGATGCCGACGACCGTGAACGGGCGCTCGTTGACGCGAATGGTCTTGCCGACGAGCTGGGGGTCGAAGCCAGTCTTCTTCCAGTAAAGATGGCTGGCGATGACGACGGGGGCGGCGCTGCCCGGTCTTTCCTCCTCGGGGAGAAAGCCGCGGCCCCGCACGAGCGGCACTTCGAGCGTCCGGAAGTAGTTGGAGCTGACCATGGCGGCGGCCGTGAGGCGGGAGCCCTCTCCCTCGCCCACGCCGACCATCGTCAGGTTGTGCGCCAGGACGCCGGAGAAGACGGCACTGACGGCACTCTGTTCGCGGATTTCGGCGTAGGTGGGATAGGAGAACTGGCGGAAGTTTCCAGGATGTTTCTTGTCCTGCGTGTAAAACTGGACGACCTGCGCCTCGTCGGGGTAAGGCCGTGGGCTGAAAACCACGTCGCGCACGAGACTGAAGATGGCGGTATTGGCTCCGATGCCCAGCGCCAGGGTGATCGCAGCCACGGCCGTGAAGCCGGGCGACTTGGCCAGAGTGCGGAGTGCGAAACGGAGGTCCCTGGCGAAGTCCTCCAGAGGGCGCCCAGCCCATACTGCGCGGACCTCTTCCTTCACCTGCTCCAGGCCGCCAAGCTCGATGAGCGCCTGTCTTCTGGCTTCCGATGGCGAAAACCCATCCTTTATTTTCTCCTGCGCCAGGATCTCCACGGAGGCCCGGAGTTCTTCGTCCAAGGCCTGCTCGACCGTGTCCTTGCGTAACAGGTTCCGAAACAAACTCAACATTCGCCTGGGCATGCTGCCTCCCATCCGGACTCAGGTGGATTGAACGGCCGCCGTCATGATCTTGACCACGTGGTTCCAATCCCGCTCTTCGACCTTGAGTTGTGTGCGCCCTGATGAACTCAGCCTGTAGTATTTAGCCCGACGGTTGTTTTCCGACGCGCGCCACTCGGCTTCCACCCATCCCCTCTCCTCCATGCGGTGCAGCGCGGGGAATAGCGATCCGAAACTCACCTGAAAGGCTCCCTTTGTGATTTGCGCGATGCGCCGGGAGATGCCGACTCCATGCAGAGGCTCCAGGCACAGCGCCTTCAGGATCAGCAGGTCGAGGGTTCCACGTAGAAGGTCGGTTCTTTGCTCAGCCATTGGGTCCTCTTATCGGAATACGATACCGGGCGCCCAAAAGTTTGCAGAAAATCTCGAAGGCGCCCGTTCGGGCCCCGACAGCCGTTCCTCGCACCAGCGCGCCGCTTGGACGCATAGTTGGACTGCCGGGCGAATCCCGAAAGCGGCCCGTGGGAGGTGGCAGCCGGGATTCCGGGGGGTCCGTCGGGCACTCGGAAAGTGGTGTGGCACGGCCGTCTGTGAGCCGGGAATGGCTCTTTAGAGGGCGTTATGTGGTGATATCGGTAGCGTTCTGCCGGGCATCGCGCCCGGCAAGCCGCGGCGGCTCCGACTTCACCGGCGAGTGCCGACACAACTTCCGAGCGCGCCGTAATCCAGTCGCAGCGGGATCGCTAAACGCTGCGCGACTACGTGGGAGTTGGCAGCCGGATTGGAAAGTACTGGGGCGGTAGGCATCGTGGCGGTCGAGGGGTCCACAGCCCGCTCGACCGCGTGCGCAAGGCCCCTTCCATTGAGAGCGGCGGGACTATCGGGCGTGACCCGTCGGCCTAAACGTGGGACGGAAGTTGGAGGGCATCTGACGAAGTCGATATGATCAAAAGGGCCGCCGCCCCCGCACGCCGCCGGCGGCTCATGGGCAGCATTAGGCTATCGGGTTCAATTTGACAGTTTCACAGACTCACACAGGAGATCCATCCGTGTCCGATGATCCGAATATTCTGACGAAGAAGGCGGAGTGCCCGTCGTGCAAACGAAAAACCATGGTTTGTACTCTGACTGGAATCGTTGATCGAGTTGATCATGACGAAAACTACTGCTTCAACCACTCGTGTACCAACTGTGGTTATGGAACTGATTTCGAGGAGCATGTCAGCGATGAATCTGGAGGGTGTCCCAGATGCCCTGAATGTGGAGCTTTGATCTCACATCACGGACCAACACTAGGACGACCATCCGACTATTAGACGTCAATTACTCTCTCTTTCTGAACCTCGTGGGGGCCTTCGAGCACCTCTCACCGTCCTTAGCCGAAATGAACCGGCTCCTGTACAGCTGATACCCTGCCGCCTGAACCGGCTCCCCCGTCAGCATGGCCTTGAAACGGTCGCATTGGTCGTTGAGCTTGACGCCGGCCATGTAGAGCCCGTGCAGTGCGGCCAGCGCCATCGCCCGCGCGTCCAGGGCTTCATTCCTCACGCCGCCGGGCTCTACCCAGACCCGCTCCGGGAACCAGCCCCAACACCTGGTGCAATGCCTTACTGCTTGACCAGTTCCACGCGGCGGTTCTTGGCGCGGCCGTCCTCCGTGTCGTTGGAACTGACGGGCGCGAGCGGGCCGCAGCCCTGGGCGACCAAGCGCGTGGCCGCGACGCCATACTTCGTGGTCAGGGCTACGACGACCGAGCCGGCGCGGCGCTTGGAGAGATCCATGTTCGAGGCCAATGCGCCGACGCTGTCGGTGTGGCCGACGACGAAGAGTGTGAGCGTGGGCGTCTGCTGGAGGAGCTTCGCGATCTCCTTGAGCGCGGCGTCAGATTCGGGCTTGACCTCGGCCTTGGCGGTGTCGAAGTAGATGCCATAGACAGCCGAGTGGCCAGTCGAGGTAATGTCGCTGGCGAGCGCGGCGGCATCGACCGTGATCAGGCCACCCTCCATCGGCTTCACCTCGACGACGAAAAGCACGACGGAGGAACCTCTGGAGAGGTCGCTCCACTGTCCGATGTGGAGGCTGACGTACACATCGCCTTCCGCCCTGGACTGCTTCGCCGAGAGATAGCGCTGGCCCGCGCTCCAGCCCCAATCCTCGTTGCCCAAGGCGGTGTGAAACGTGGGGGACCCGCTCCAACACCCCTCATTGTTCACACACTCGTACAGGATCGCGAAGCCGGCCTTCCTCAAAGCGCTCTCGTAGTTCCGATAGACCTCCAGGATGGAGCGGCCGGCGGGCGCGGCATACGAGATACGGGTGATCTTGCCCTCCAGATGCTGGCTCTTTTCCGGGACGCTGTCCATGAGCTTGCCCAGTGGGAGCGTGAATTCGTCGAACTCCGTGCTGGAGTACTGGTCGATCACCGAGCCCGGATACCGCGACACGAGCGGGTGGTCCTTGCTTCCTTCAACGTCGGTTTGGGCGAGTCCGGCCTGCGCCGCGATCATCCCCACAAAACAGGCTGCTGCGATTCCGTGCTTCCACTCCATGATTTCTCCTTTGCCGAATGGCGCCCCGCCCTGCGGCTGCGCCTCACGGTATTATGCGGCCCACAAGATTCTCCTGCAACGCCGCCTAACGCAGTCACTCCGTCCGCAGCGCCTCAGGCCCCAACCGCTCTCCGCCGGAGCCGCCCGGGGCGGAAGGGATTCTTGCCACAAGACCTAAGCCACCACGGAGGTGTCCCCGATGCACCGTGCCAGAGTCCGGCCGCGGCTGAAGGCGCTGCCCAGTTGGCACAGTCTTCCTCGGAGTTGTTTGGGGGCCTGGCGAAGCCGCCCGGCCGGTACATGTTGCGAATCCTCTTCCCGCCGGCAATACGGACAGGTCCGCCCTGACGCCGAAGGGTCTAGGTTCCCGCGCAGTAAGCGGATCGCCGGCCACTCCGAAGGTGGCGTGGCCCGGCCGTCTGTGAGCAGGGAATGACTCTTTAGGAGGCGTTAACGCCGCAACCTCGGCCCCCCGTTTCCGACGATGTCCGTTGGCCGCCGTTCGGCAGTCCCATCGGCGGCTGACAAAGGAGACCACGAAGATGACCGGAAGGAATCTCATGCGGAGGTTGGAGCGACTCGAATCCCGCCTCGTGCCTACCAGCGCTCCGGAGGTAATCAACGTCGTCTTCATATCCACCGCGGACGGAAAAGTCATTGATCAATTCCCGCTAACGTGTGACGACGACCGGCACAACCGCTACTGGCAAACACGATCAGGGCAGCAGAAACCTGCCGAGAACACCGGATAGAGCTCACGCAGAACTCGCAGAGGACTCCGCGCAGCGCCATTCTACGGCATGGGGACAAACCGTCAACATGGATGCCGGACACCTGTTTTGGGACCTTCACCGGCAACCGCGTCTACCCGGGCTTATTGGAAGGCTCCGAACCGTTCAGGTCGTCACTGATGCGGCGAATGCGCATGTTCACTTGTACCCAACGGCTTGGATTGTTGCTCCGACATCCCGTCGCTCCCGGTCCCTGTACGTCTCTTTCTCCAGTACGTGATAGGATTCCTGGAGCGCAGGACAGGCGTCCTGAAGCCGAGCGCGGGAAAGCACGTTCAGAGCAAATCTCGAAGGCGTATCGGTTCCCAGTCCGTATCTGATCACGCGCATGCGAACCGTCACCTTGCTTTGGCGCTGAAGCACCACATAAAGGGGATCGTAGACAGCTGTTTCGTCCTTCGTCACCATAGCCCGTACGTAGCTCGGGGTCCAACGCGGGCCGTGACGCGCGCGCCTCTGGCGTGCCGCTTTCCGCGGCCATCCCGTGTCCTGGCAATGGTCGCCGGCGCCCTCCCCAGACTGGCGCCGGGTGGCAAATGCGAAACGCGTTTGGTATTTCGCGCCAGCGTCATATGAGGTCGGGGCTTTCCGCTTCCCAAGGGGGGGGCCTCTCACGCCTCGCGAGAGGGACGGTGTTTGGCGCAAAAAAGGGGGGTGCAGTACCGGAGCCGCCCGGCGGCGTACCGGGACTCCTAGCGGGGGTCAGGTACCGGGACTCTTACGGTACCGCCGCGCATTGACAAGTCCATGTAACTATGAGCACTTAGTGTCTTAAACGCCTGTACGGGCGGATGCCGGGCGCAAGCTGCAGCGCCGCGAACGAGAGCGAGTCGATGGTAGACCAGGTGCAAGAAACACGGAACGGAAACGCAATGCGATCCGAACCGTTTGCATTGCACCTGTACCGGCGTTTCCTAGGCGGAGAGTCCGTCCAACAGCTGGCCATCGGGTTGTCCATCCCGGAAGATCGCGTCGGCCAACGCATTTGTGCGGCGACCCTGTTCTGCGAACGCCAGAAGGCGCAAGAGAATCCGATCGCGCCAGGAGGGCCGCCTGGAGCAGGTCGGCCGAGGCCGCCCCGTCCGACAATCCGCGAGTTCTTCCCGCCGGGTCACGCCGGAATGGGAGAAATGGAAAACGAGGCCCCCGATGCAGTGCTTCCACCGGAGCGGATGGAAGGAGCCGGCCCGGACTACCGCCACTGGGAGCTTCCTGAGACAGGGATTTCGATTCGGCTGAGCCTGGAGGTGATGGATCGGCTGGAACGGGAAGCGCTGGAGAGCTTCCGATCAATCACCAAACGCGGCTCGGAAATCGGCGGGCTTCTGCTGGGGCAGGTCTCGCGCGACCCGCGTGCCATCGCGATCACGGATTACGAACTGGTGGCCTGCGACTACAGCCGCGGTCCGTTGTACCAGCTCTCGGAGGAGGACGAGAGGCGGTTGGAGGCCGCCGTCGCCCGGCCGCGGGAGTCGCTGTCGGTGGTCGGGTTCTTCCGCAGCAACACGCGGAAGGAGCTGGCTCTCGACGCCAACGATGCCGCGTTGACCGAGAGATACTTCCCCAGCCGGGACTCGCTCGTCCTGCTGGTGAAGCCGTTCTCGATGAAGCCGAGTTTGGGCGGCTTCTTCCTGCGCGAACATGGGCCGACCTCCCCGTCGATCGAATTCGCGTTCCGGCGGAGTCAGCTCGGCAAGGACCGCCCTGTGGCGGGGCGTATCATTGCCAGGCATGAAGCGCCTGGCAGCGCTCGTTTTCCCGCTCGGGCGGAGCAGGCTCTCGCGCCGGCTTCCGTGGCGGTGACTGAGGACCGGGTCGCGGTGAACCTGTGTGCGCCGGACGAGGCGATGGCCCCTCCCGAGCCGGCCAACCCCGTCCCCGCACCCGCGCCGGCTCCACCGCAGGAGGCGATACTCGCACTGCCGCACCCGGAACCGGACACAGCGGGGCCTGCGGCGCGACGGAACAAACGCCCGCTGTGGGTCCTGCTGCTGGCCGCGGCGCTGAGCGGTGCAGTGTACTCGGGCTACAACGTGAGTGGTCCCGGCCTCCGGGCTCCCGTTCTTGCGGACGATACGCTGGCCCTGAAGGTCGAGCGCGCCGTCGGCCAGTTACGGTTGAACTGGAATCGGACTGCCTCCGTCATCGCGACGGCACAGAAGGCGACCCTGTCCATCGTCGATGGGGCGCAGGAACAGACCCTGAATCTCGATCTGGGCCAGCTCCGCACTGGCAGTCTGGTGTACAGCCCCTCCACCCCCGACGTGAGCTTTCGACTGGAATTGATTGACTTGAAGAACGGCAAGAGCGTGTCGGAGTCCATATGGGCGGCGGCCGGGCGTCCCTCGCCGCTGGGCCCGCTGCTGGTCAGGCAGCCCGACCGCCGCGATAGAGAGAGGGGACTTTCGCCTCAGATCGCTGCCCCGACGTCTTCGACGCGACGGCTCGCGCCCATTGCACTCAGCCGGCCTCTCCGCCACCGAACCGCTTCGGATCGCTAAGGATCACGGCCGCAGCCGTGCGCTGGCCACCTTCGAAACGTTCGGCGGCGCAGCGTCTCAGGGTGGTTCGGCTCCCCGACCTCCCGCAGGTAGGACAGCACTGCGTTCACATCGCTCGCCGGGTTCCTCGTTTCATAGACGACGCCCACTATTCCCGAGGCCGAAAGCAGTTGGCCCCAAGAGACTGCCATCCCCATCTCGGGCAACTGGCACCCGAGCGGGTTCTGCACGCCCACATCGGGATTTCCGAGCACCATCACGACCGCTGGCGTTCGCGCCTCGCCAGCCGCGCGCGAAACGGAGTAGGAACGGGAAGTCGGCCAGCATCCGGTGAGCGTAGGACCGATGGCCACTCTGACGAGAAACGCCCAAGCCGCGGGTGTGGCCGCTCGGGCGAGCACGGCGTCCCCCCTCGCTTCCGATATCACCACATAACGCTTCCACCGGGGCGTCTCGGAGTCTCCTCTCCCGGAGATCCCGCTCTACCCCTTCGGGAGCGATTTGCCGTCGGTTGGCTGCTCACGACCGCACGCACTGGTGGACGCCACTTTCCGAGTGGCCGACGATCCGCCCAGAATCCCCGGCGCGTCCCACCGCCGTGTGAGGATCGCTTCCGAGGATTGCTTGACGTGGTGCCCGGCAATCGCTTACCGTAGGGATTCGCCCTTATGCTCGGGCACGAATTTGACGCCTCGTTCAGCTTCGGCTGAATGGGGCGTTTCTATTTTGGGGGACATATGCGGGCAGAGATTACGACGAAAGCAGTGGTGCACCGGATTCCTGGCATGGATGCGGTGACGGTGCGACGAGGAATCGAATACCGGGCAACCGAGGCCGGTGCACTGACGATGGATCTGTACTATCCGCCAGACCAAGAACGGGATGCGACACCAACACCGGCGGTCGTGATTGTGCTCGGATACTCAGATGTGGGGGCGCCGACGCCGCTCGGCTGCCAGTTTCGCGACATGGGGATGGCAGTCTCGTGGGGGCAACTGTTTGCGGCCTCAGGAATGGTGGGCATCGTCTATGAAACGCGGAACCCAGCGAACGACGTGGGCGCGGTGTTGTCCTACTTGCAGGAGAACGGTGCGGCGTTGGGGATTGACGGGACGCGGATCGGCGTGTGGGCCAGTTCCGGCAATGTCCCGGTGGCGCTGTCGGCCTTGATGGAGGGCAAGGCGCGATGTGGCGTCCTGTGTTATGGGTTCATGCTGGACCTCGACGGGGCGACGGGCGTGGCGACGGCGGCTGCCGAATATCGCTTCGCCAACCCGGTTGCGGGCCGGCGGGTGGAGGATCTGCCTCGGGAGACTGCGCTGTTTGTCGCGAGGGCGGGCCGCGAGCAGTTTGCAGGTCTTAACGAATCGATCGACGCGTTCGTGGCGCGAGCACTGCGCTGCAACCTGCCGGTAACCGTAGTGAATCACGCGACGGGCCCCCACATGTTTGACTTGGTGGATGACAGCGAGGCTTCCAGGGAAGTGGTGCGGACGATGATCGCGTTCCTTCGAGCGAAATTGGGGCTGTAGTTGACGACCTGGATCACGCAGATCGCGCAACGGGAGGCCGCGCGTGGCGTAAGGAACGGATCACGGACCACCCGGAATTTGGGCTCGGCAACCTCTGACGCCGAGGGCCGCCCAAATTCCGCACGGCGGCCCATGACTCTGCTTTTAGGATGTTGCTCCCCTCGGGCGGGTCGTCCAGGGTGGGCAGGCCGAACCATTACCGATATCAGGGGATAACACTCGCGCAGAACCGCGCTGGGCTCCGGGCGACCCCATTCCGCGGTTAGCCAACGATGCGAAGCCAGGTGAAGTTCGAACGGTCATCAACGAAATCCCGTTCCGAATCGAGAGACAGGTCGTCCGGGTAATCGTTGAGGAAATCGCAGCGCAGGACGGCCACGTCGTAGGAAGCGTCGAGCGCCACAGCATTGGCCTGGCGCGGGCAGGGTTTACTTAAACAGCGCGTGATGCAGATCGAGGCGAGGTGGCGGATTACCGTAGACGGGAACCCAATTCGCCTGGTCGCCAGCCACTGCAAGCCCTGGCGTGATTCGTCGAACGAGGAGCGCCTCGATGGCGAGAATGGACTGCTGCTGACCCCCAGCACCGATCACCTGTTTGATCGCGGCTGCATCGGCTTCGAGGATTCTGGCAGACTGATCATCTCACCGGTAGCCCACCTGCCTTCCCTTCAACGCATGAGCTTCGAAACCCAGAGGCTCGTCAACGTCAGCGGCTTCACCGAGGGCCAGCGGGCGCACCTCGACTTCCATAGGAACGCCGTACTGCTGAGGGCCGTGCGGTAACGCCGTCTGTCTGAGGAATGCGGTCATGTCCCTCGAGTCGCCAGCGAAGCCGAGATTACCGCCACCCCCCAGCCACAGCCGCGGCCCCCAACTCGGCGGTCCGGACGAATTCCCGTTCGCGGCGGAGGAAGGACTGGCCCGTTCCCGCAACGCCGAAGCTGCTTGGGGCCGAGAGGATGGGCCGCTTCTCCGCCTCATCCAGCAACCGGCCTCGACACTTTTCATCGGCTCGGCCGTACTCTTTGCCGAGTTCCTCCAAGTACTGCTGCCGCGCGTTCATGTCCACCTTATTATGGGTGTCATGTCTCGCGTCCTTTCGGGTTACGTTGTCAAATGCCTCCTTGCGACGTCCGGTTGCAAGCGCATCGCCGCCCCCCGATCAACCGCATCCGTGAACTGCTGCCGTGGAGCGTAGCCTGGGCGGCGAAGTCGGAGTTCGATGGCAGGAAATACTGCTGCGCGCCAAAGGGCTGGATGTCCCACCCCGCGCCTCAGATGTGCGGCCCGTACGGGAGGTAGAACAGGCTCTCTTTCGGTTGGCGTTCGGCAACCGCGATCTGGCTCTTTGCCACCGCCTGCCGCAACCGCGGCTGACCCCCTGTTCGGTCGGGATTGCCAGCAACAGAGCGGCGCCAGCGGCGGACCCTCGATCCTCGTTTTCCGCCCCACCCTGACCGCCCTGTCCTACAACTACGCGGGAGGCGTCAACAGCTACGTCAATACGCAAGCCAGCCAGATCTATTCGGCCTATTTCGATCAGGCTCACTGGGACCCGAAGGATCAATCCGTGGCTGCTTCGCCCGGAGGCCGCAGTGGGCGCTAACAGAGCTAGCCAGCAGAAACGGTTCGGTGTACAATACTTGAGTCTGAATTCCGGAAATAACCGTCTGCGCACGCCTGTTCTGAACGGCGATGGGAGGACGCCATGCCGGTGCATATCGTCAAACAGGGCGACTGCATGAGTTCCATCGCGGACCAGTATGGCTTTTTCTGGGAAACGCTTTGGAACGACGAGCACAATTCCCCGCTCCGGGACCGCCGAAAGGACCCGAATGTGCTCATGGCCGGGGACCACGTTTTCATCCCCGAGAAGCGGCCTAAGGAAGAGGCTGGGGAAACCACCAAGGTTCATACCTTCCGGCTCAAGGGTGTGCCGGTCAAGCTCAACCTCCGGCTGCTGGACGCCTGCAACCGCCCGCGGGCCGGCCTGAAGTACTCGCTGACCGTGGATGGCCACAAGTTCTCCGGCGTGACCGACGACGACGGCAGAATCTCGCACGACATTCCTCCCCGGTCCAAGCGCGCTCAACTGAAGCTGCCCGCCGCCGAGGAGTATGACCTGGATCTCGGCTACATGAATCCCGTCGAATACACCAGCGGCGTGCAGGGACGACTGAAGAATCTCGGCTATTACCACGGGGAGATTTCCGGCACCCTCGACGATCCAACCCGCAAAGCGATCCGCCGCTTTCAGGATGAAAACGGTTTGACAATCACCGGCGAGCCCGATGCGGACACCCGCGCCGCGTTGCTCTCCGCGCACGAAGGCTGAACGTGGGCCAACCACTCAAACTCTCCACTTTCAAGACCGCGCACGGAAGCTCCGGTACCAACACGCTCAAGTCCGGCAACCTGGTCTTCCTCTGGCTGAGATTCAAAGACCCCGATAAGAAACTCTGCGACTTCCCCGCCGGGCTGGAGGTCGCCGTCCGCTTTCAGAAGCAGGGCGAAGCCGCGCAACCCGACACGGTTGAGATCCTCAAAGACCGGGGCGAAACCGCCTTTCCCCTGCAGGGCGCACCGGGCGAAACCTGGACGCTCACGCTGCTGTTCCAGTGTCCGCAGGCCTCGCCGCGGTTCATCGTCTGCGGCGCGCCCGGCTCTCCGCCCAGTTCCCCGCCCGAGGGGCAGTCCCGGCTCGAAGCGGCGGCGCCCGCGCAGGGACGGTTCTTCCGCCTGCCGTTCAACTTCAGCGGCACTTCTCTGTGGGGCATGCGGCACTCCGATTGGACGCCGGCCGTCTCCGGCGCCGATTATGCGCCTGCCTTCGGTTCATTTGCCGACGGCGTACTCACCTACACGGTCCCCACTCCCGCCAAGGATCTGACCGGCAAGGACGATCTCCCAGTGGAACTGGTGCTGGATCCGCACTGGATGTTCTTCCGATTCGAGTATTTCGACCGCTACTACGGCCCGGCCACCCGCAGCAGTCCCTCGACGGCGGGGCACGGTGCGCGAATCGCCATCCCGCCCGTCGAA
Organism: Bryobacteraceae bacterium; assembly: GCA_050008465.1. Lineage (GTDB taxonomy): Bacteria > Acidobacteriota > Terriglobia > Bryobacterales > Bryobacteraceae > Fen-330. Next base: position 28,688 of record JBEKMO010000018.1, on the reverse strand, counting down.
CTGGAGGGACAGCGGAAACTGCTCGAAGCCGATGCGGATCTCGCCGATGCCGACGCGCTCTCCACACACAGCAACTGGACCGTGGAGGTGGCGGGGTCGCCGCCCGCCGGCGGACCCAGCCAGGTGCAGTGCCTGCCCTGGATCCTCCGCAAAAAAGAGGATGGCTCCACCGCGCTTCCCCCGCTGGAAGGGAAGCTGATGCTGTTGCGCTTCAAGCGGGCCGAGCATACCTTCGTCGTTTCCAGTTCCGCGACAGCCCGCGAAATCAAGGTGGTCGACCCCGAACCGGACCCCGGGCCGGCACGGTTGAAGTACTACCGCCTGCCTACCGTTTGGAAATCGAAGAACTACTGGGCCCGCGGAGTGACGGGCGGCACCAAGGAGAAGTTCTTCGGAACGCTCACCAGCGGAGAGGCCGACGCCGCGACGGCCAAAGACAAGGCGCTGATCTTCTCGCTCGACGACATGGTCTTCACTAAGGAGGACAGGAAGACCACCGTCACCTTGGGGGCCGACGACCGGGTGATGATCTTCCACCACCGCTTCATGAAGGGCAGCGGCTGCGACGAGGAAGGATTGTACAAGGCCGATGCCGACGTCAAGGTGCACGGCTATCCCTACAGCAAGGTCGACATCCCGGTCGGCGCACGCTATTACCTCCACGACTACCCGGACTGGACCCGGCTGGTCGTGGCCCAGGGCAACCTGTTCGATGCGTTCGACTGGCGCACCACGGCGGACTGCGATGTCGCCGGCGCGTGCGCGGCGGTCCGCTGGGTGGTGGCGAACAACATTCCCGCCGACTCGGGCGGAGCCAGCGAGAAGGATCCACGGCCGACGGTGGAACTCAAGCCCGCTGCCGACGCCAAAGCGCTGTTTGCCTTCTCGCCCTTCCACTGGCAGAAGTTCCTCAGCGGATATAAGGCGGGAAACCCGGAAAGCGGTCCGAAGAAACACTTGGAGTGGAAGGCGAAGTACGGCTCGGAGAAGGATCAGTGCGGACGGTTGGACATTGCGCTGCTCCGTTGCGCCGATTGGCAGGGGACGGAAGAAATCGCCGTCATGGTGCGGTTCAACCGGCTCAGTTTCAACTTCGTCCAGAGTACCGCTCCGAAGTCCAACACTGAATGGGTGAAGCTTTGCATCGACGGTATTCTGGCTCGCTGGAACGGCCGCGACAAGCACAACGCATCGCCCGCCTGGATCCTGCCGCGTCCCGGTTCGCCGGCCCCGCCGGCGGTGCGCGTTCAAGTGGTGAATCTGTTCCAGTGGTTGAAACAGGCCTGGGCCCAGTTCTATCTGAAAACCATTCCGACCGGAGACGGGTCTTCGATCGGAGAAATCGATGGCGCCGGCCAGTTGCGCGTCAACTGCGTCGTCCACGACGACGGCAACTACGCCGCTCAGGACGACTGGGGAGTGAACCTCGAAGGCCGGGGTATGGCGTCCGCTCACGAGATGGGCCACTGCGGCACGCTGCCGGACGATTACAACAGCGATTCTTTCAACTACACGTTCTTGAGCCGTATTGGCTCCCCCTACAGCCTGGAGGAGATTCCCGGCTATACCACCGCCACGCCCGAACCGCTCACGGGCTATGGCTTGATGCAGCACAACTGGTACATTCGCGCGCGCTATCTCTGGCACGCCGCCGAATGGCTGCGACTGGTAAAAGCGTTCGAAACCGTGGATTTCAAGATCGAGCATGGCGACGAGAACGATTTTTACCTGCCTCATTATCCCCATACCGTTACGGCCGGCCTGCGCGAGCGCAATTTCGTCAACTGCCCGCTGGCGTTCAATCTCAAGGCCAACGCCGGCGGCAAGACGCTGTTCGATGCCGCGCTGTGGCTCCTGGGGAAGGACAAGTACTCCACCGAGGTAGTGCAAAGCCGCTGCCACCCGGGTATCGGAGTCTCGCCTCCCGTCGCCACACCGGCCTACATCGATGGCATGCTGATCGTGATTCTGCGAGTGCAGATCGACTTCAGCGCCGTTGCGGGCGGGGCCGCTGCCCAGAAGAACATTCGCAAAGACCTGTTCGACAGGTGGACGGCGAAGATCGAGCCGGCACTGAATTTCCAGCGCTTTGCCAGTTTCCAGTTGACCGGCGCGGGCGCCGTGCCCGGCTGCAAGAACTGTCTCCTGCACTTCTTGCCTTCGCTGGCCTCCAAAGGCATTACGGGGACGGCGGACACCAACGTCTCTACGACGAAGCCGCACATCGCGGTTACACTATCCACCTCCGCCGACGCCTGGAATGACACGGTGGATCCCCGGACGTTGCGGCTGCAAATCACGACTAACATAGACACGGCGGGGAACCGGAACGCCCAATTGAATGCGCTGGCCACGAAGATCTATCAGCGCAACCTGGAACTGCTGGGCTTGAGCGCGACCAATGCCGACGCCAACTATTACGGAAAGCCGGGCGCCTACAAGCCCATCGTCCTGACGGTGATGGATGATGCTGTCCCGAAGCCTCCCGATCCTACTATCGTTAGCATTACTTAGCGGCGCAGCGCCGGCGCAGAAGCCGTCCGCTCCCCAGCGCGGGGTCCGCCCGGGGAAGCCTGCGCCGCGGCCCGCAGCCGGAAAGGCAGATATGGAAGACCAGTTCACGACGTTCCAGAATCCAACCCCGGTGCCCTTCGCCGTCGCCGCCCAACCCATCCGGCCGGCGGCTGGGCCGCTCACCGCCGCCCGGATCGAGCCGCCGGCCGATTCCTCCGTGCCGGGCGCGTATGGCGGCGAATCCCGCAATTCGCGCCTCAGCCAGCGGCTCGGCTCCGCATCCTCGGCTCCGCTGGCCGTGCGCTGGCGCGCGGACCTGACGCCCACGCTGCGCCCCTTCGTCCTGCTGGCAAGCGGCAACCGGGTGGTGCTCCATGGCGCTACGCAATGGGCGTTGTGCGACCGCGCCGGCCGGGTGCTGGACGTGGCGCCGCTCGGCCCCAGTCCGGTAGCGCTCGACCCAGCGCGCTCGCTCGCCTTCGCCGCCGATCCGTTTGGGCGCATCGTCGCACACTCGCTGGCCGACGGCCAGGCGGTCTTCTCCGCGCTGCTGTACTTCGGCAAGAGTTTCACCCATCCCTTCCTGGCCCTGCGCGACCGCTTGATGGTTACGGTCGGGATCGAGATCCCCGTGGACCCCTCGATGCCCTCGCCGGAGCGTTCGATCGTCGAGGTGACCGACCTAGGCGATCCGGCCTCCCGCCGTTCCTGGGACGAGCCCGGCGGCCCGGCCGTGATTCACGACCTAATCCGCGACTCGCGCCGCATGCTGGCCGCCCTGGCCGGCGACACCCTCGTTCTGGCGGTCCCAAACCGCGTGTACCTGCTCGATCTGAGCCTCAAGGCGCGGCGCGCCATGGGCGGCGTTTTCCTGCCCCTGGCCCTCAGCCTGGATGAGGCCGGCCGAATCTACCTGTTGGTGGCCGCCGGAGGCCGCAGTGCGCTCTGGCTGCTCACGCCGGAAGGCGAGCGAATCTACGAGTGCGAATTGCCGCCGGGGCTGCGCGGACTCATCCATCCTCCCATCGTCGGCTACGATCACACCGTCTTTGTGCGGGCCGAGCGGCAGATTCTCAGCATCGCCCCCGACGGCAAGGTGAACTGGATTCGAACCGCCGACGAGCCGCTGGCGGGCGCCGCGATCACTCCCGACGATTTCCTGCTTACCTCCGAAGGCAGCTCGCTGGCGGCCTGGGATGCGAAGGGAGAGCGCCGCGTCCTCCACACGTTCGCCGGCGAGAATCCCACTACCGCGCCAGTACTCACCGCGGACGGCGAAATCCTGGTGGCCACGCGGACGCACCTATATTGCCTGGCGCCGCGAGGCGGACCTCGCTGAGCAGATGCCCGCCGAACCCCTGGTCTCCTGCATCCTGACGAACCGCTCGGGCGCTGGTGCGCGGGCCATCGAGTGCTTCCTCCAGCAGGAGTACGGAGCCCGGGAATTGCTGGTCCTCGAGGACGGCGCCTGCGGAGAATGTCCGCCGGCGGACCCGCGTATCCGCCGTTTTCAGTTGCGCGAGGCCGGCTCCGCCCTGGAATTCGCATGCCGCCAGGCACGCGGCGCGATCGTCGCCGGATGGGATCCGAGAGCCTGGTACGCGCCCCACTACCTCCTCTCGGTGGTCCAGGCGTTGACCCGCGAAGGGGTCCGCGCCTGCGGGACCGATCCACTGCTCTACTGGGATCCGGAGGCCCGGCGGGCAGGCGAGGCCCGGTTGAAGCACGGACGCCGCCAGCGGTTCTGGACCGGTGCGTTGGCTTACCGGAGCGAGTTCGGGGGAACCCTGCTGGAGGAGTTATGGACGCCGCCGGCCGGATCGTGCGCCCTGATGGCCGATCCCGCCGCCGTCGTCTGCTGCGCGCCCCCGCCCTCCGGCGCACGCGTCCGCACCGCTCGCCGCTCCGACGCCGTTACCCGCATCCTGGGCCGTGACGCAGCCGTGTCGCCGGCCATCCAGTTCGCCACGCCCGAGCCGGCCGGCCTTTCCGGCGGGCCGTTGGTCTCGGGCGTGATGATCGCGCGGGACCGCCGGCGCGCCGCACTGGCGCTCCACTACTTTCAGAGCCAGGACTACGAGCCGCGGGAACTCCTCGTGGTGGACGCCGGCGCCGGCATAGGAGATTTCACGGCCGGCGACGAGCGCATCCGCCGGATCGAGGCCGCCGCCGACATCCCCGACGGCGCCGCACGCAACCTGGGTTGCGCCCAGGCCCGCGGCGCGATTGTCGCCGCCTGGGAGGAAGCGGCGTGGCATTCTCCGCACCGCCTCGGCCGGCTTGTGGCGGCCATGTTACAGGACGGCGCGGACCTCTGCGGCCTCCCCGCGGCGCTGTGCTATGACCCCGGATCCGGCAGCGCTTGGGTGTTTCGCGACCCGATCGAGGGCCGGCTTCTTGCGCCGGGCGCCCTCCAAGCCTGGCGCCGCGAGATCTGGGAGCGGCATCCGTTTCCAGAGACCTCCGACCGCGACGATCTGCGTTTTCTCTGGAACGCCGGCGCTGCCCGGGTACTCCTGTTGCCGCCGGAGGCGCTTCAGGTCGCCGTGACCGATCGCGGCAGCCCGGCCGGCCCTTACTGGCGCCCGTTCGAGGGCGCGGAACTGCGCCGTCTCATGGGCCCCGATCGCGAGTATTACGAGGCCGAGATCCGCACCCCGGCGCCCCCGCCGCCCCCGCCCCAGCCACAGCCGCGGCCCGTTCCGGACATTCGGGAATCCGCGGTGGTTTGCCCGTCCCCCCGCCCGCTGGTCTCCTGCATCATGCCCACCCACAACCGCCGCTGCTTTATCCCCCGGGCGGTGGAGTATTTCCTGCGTCAGGACTACGAACCCAAGGAACTGCTGGTGGTGGACGACGGCTCCGATGCGATCGGCGACCTGCTGCCCGCCGATCCCCGCCTCCGCTACGTCCGGCTCCATGAAAAGCGCACCGTGGGCGAGAAACGCAACCTGGCATGCGAACAGGCGCGTGGAGAAATCATCGTGCATTGGGATGACGACGACTGGCAGGCGCCGCGCCGCATCCGTGCGCAGGTGGACTGCCTGCTCCAGCACGGCGCCGATCTCTGCGGCCTCAACCCGGTGCTGTTTTACGATCCCCGTTCGAATCAAGCCTGGCGCTATCTTTATCCGCCGGAGTGCGGGCCCTGGGTTCACGGCAGTTCCTTCTGCTACCGCCGCGCCTTCTGGGAGTCCCGCCGCTTCGCCGCGGTCGACGTGGGCGAAGACAACCAGTTTGTGTGGGGCGCCCCGGCCGGTTCGGTGGCTAGCCTGCCCGATCCCACCTGCCTGGTCTGCCTGATCCACGACGACAATGTGAGCCCGAAATCGCCAGGCGGCGCTTACTGGGAGCCCTATCCGGCCGAGGAGGTCGGCCGGCTGTTTGGGAGCAACGAGCCGGTCCCCGGCAGGCGCGCCACCATCTCCTGCATCACCGTGACCTACAATCCCAGGGGCGATTGGCTCGAGCGCGCCATCGCATCGGCCCGGTTGGTGGACGAGCACATCATCGTGGACGACGGTTCGGATATTCCCGTGCCGCAGGCCACCGTCCGCATCCCGCACCGCGGCATTACCACCGCCCGCAACATCGCCGTCAGCCTCGCCACCGGTGAGTGGATCGCGCCGCTCGACGACGACGATTACTGGGACGAGAGCGTCCGGGAGATGATCCGCTACTCGCAGTACACCGCCGCCGACGTCGTCTGGGCGCCCGTGGAACAGTTCGGTCTGGCCGAGGGGATATGGGGCGATCGATGCGATTTCTCCACGCTCGTCAAGAAGAACCAGCTTTCGGCCGGTTCCTGGTTCCGCAAAAGCGTCTGGCGCCGGCTCGGCGGCTACCAGCATGAAGGCGTGGAGGACTGGGATTTCTGGGCGCGCGCCTATAAGAAAGGGATGCGGTTTGAGTACCTGCCCGTGCCCTACTACCATCACCAGATTCGGGAGGGCTCCTTTTGGTGGCGCCTGAGTCCGGAGACCCTGCGCGTCCAGCGGGAAGTCGAGCGGAACGTGGAACTCGCCGAGGGGCCGCCTTCCGTCCTCACCGACAGCCTCGGGCGGGTGGACGTCGCCCTGCCGCTGCGGCCGCTGCGTGCCCCCCGTTGCATCGCTACGGCGGTTTCTCCCGGCTATGACGAACTGCTCGATGAGCTGCTCGGTTCGCTGCGCCTGTACGGCGGCTGCCCGGACGCGCTCCTGGCGGTGTTCGCCATCGATCCGGATCCCGCCTGCCTGCGCGTGGCCGCCCGCCACGGCGCCGAGGTGATCCGTTGCGCCGCCCGCGCGCCGATGACCGTCGCAGTCAAGTCGGTCCTGTACTCGGTTCCGCACGCGATCGACGCGGAACAGTTCCTGTGCCTGGACGCCGACATGCTCGTGCTCGACGAACTGGGCCCGGTCTTCGAGGCCATCGGCCGGTCGCCGGCCGGGAGTGTTCTCGCCTGCCGGGATTCCCACGCCAGCGCCAACTCGTTGGCCGACGCGCTGGGAGGCATCTACTCCGGGCGGCGCGATGACTTCGAGCGGATTCTCGGCCGCGTGGGTGCGGAGCCCTCCTACCCGCTGGTGGTTAACGATGGCTTGTTCGCCGGCTCGCGAGCCGCGTTGCTGGCGGTGGACCGTGCGATTCGCGGCTGGCCGCAGGCCGCCGCCTGGCTGGAAGAGGGCGTCGCTTGGCGCAATCAGTTCCTCTTCAACCTGGCGCTGGCCCACCTGGACTGCGGCGTCGAGTTGGACGGAACATACAATGTCCAGTTGCTGCATGACGACGCTGCCGTCAGCCGTGCCGACGGCCGCTGCCGGGCGGTCTCCAACGGACGGCCCGCGCGAGTGCTCCATTTCAACGGCTGGGCCCGGCGGAAACTCCCTGAGTTGCGCGGCGCGTTCTCGCTCCCGGCGGTGGACTCCGGCCGTGGCGGCGGTTACGACGCGTTTCTGGCCGCGCTGAAGGGCTGGATCGGCCGCCACGGCTTCGCCGCCATGACCTGGTCCTTCTACGGCGCCGCCGATGGGGAGGGAGCAATCCCCAGGGATTCCGAGGCCTTCCCGCTGCTGGCGCTGCTGCACTACCTGATCCGGGCCAACGGCTGCATCCGCGTGCTCGAGACGGGCACGGCGCGCGGCGTCTCCACCGCCTGCATCGCCTCCGCCCTCGCTCACCGCGCCGGCGGCCGTGTGGTCACCCTCGACACCCAGGTCTTCCCTGCTCGCCAGGACCTCTGGGCGGCGCTTCCACCGGCGATGCGCCACTGCATCGAACCCCGGCAGGTGGATTGTCTCGAAGGGATGGCGGCGGCTTACGCAGCGGGCGAATGCTTCCAGGCCGCTCTACTCGATACGGTGCACACCGCCGGGCACGTTTGGCAGGAGTTTCAATGGGCGACCCGGCTGGTTTGTCCCGGCGGCCTGATCCTGGTTCACGATGTCCGCTGGGCAGGCGGGACAGTCGAAGGCGCCCTGCGGCGGATTCAGTCGGAGGGCTACGGCGTGGCTCGCCTCTGGACCGCCGAAGCCGGCGAGCAGGAAGACGACCACCTCGGCCTGGCAGTCATCGAGAACCGGCGCCAGTCAAACGAGACCGCCAAGTCAGAGTGACGCGCGCGTAGCGTACGCCAGGTTCAACGGCAAGGCCCAGCCGGTGGCCTTCACGATGTCGTCGAGGCTGGCGCCCTTCGGGCGGGCGATCATGGCCAGGACCATCGCGCCCTTGGTCTCGCGCGGCTTGGCCGGCTTCGCGGCTTTGGCCGGCTTGCTGGCCTTGGCGCCCTTCACGCCCTTGGCGGCCTCGGGCGCGTTCTTCTTGCTGGTGGCCTTTCTTGGTCGAGGTGGTCTTCACGGGCGCCTCCTGCGCGCCCTGTTCCGCAGGGGCGGCGGTCGTGGGGCCTCCGGCGCGATCTCGGCGATCCAGAACCACCAGAAGCAGTGGATGCTTCCACGCGGTCAGTGGCGAGCGAACCCTGGTCCGGACTGGGGCCACAAGACAGCTGGCTTCCGTCTGTCGAGCTCGTACTCGCCGGTGGGCTGATTTTCCTGGGGCGACGCCGCCAAGCAGTTCACCGTGGGGCGAGCGCCTTTTCCGCATCCTGCTGCGCGCCAGGAATCTGAAGACGCACGCGCTGTGGACCACGCGGATTACCCAGTAGGGCCTTCGGCGCGGCGGCCTTGGCTTTGCGAGCCTTGGCGGCCCTTCTCCTGGCTGGCACTCTAGCTACCGATATCACCAGATAACGCCACGGCTACCGCGACGTTCGCGCCACCTGAGTGGATGCGCCTAATTCGGCCTCACCGCCGGTACACGACGCCGCCCTTCATGACGAAACCTACTCGCTCCAACGCGCTGATGTCCTGGAGGGGGTCGCCGGGAACGGCGATCACATCGGCTAGGTAGCCCGCCTTTAACGCCCCGATCTGCCCCTGCCAGCCGAGCAGCTTCGCGCCGTTCAGAGTGCCGGCTTGCAGCGCCGCCAGCGGCGTCATGCCGTACGTCACCATGAGTACGAATTCGCGCGCTTGCGTCCCGTGCGGAAACGGGCCGACATCGGATCCCATGGCGATCGGCACTCCTGCCGCGAGCTGCTTCCGAAACTCGTGCGCGTGGAACTCCAGCCCCCGCCGCGAGAGCGGAGATCCGTGCTCGGCAAAGTACTCCGAAATCGTAAACGTCGGCACGGCGAAGATCTGCTTCTCACGCATCAGGCGCATGGTCTCGTCGCCGAGCTGGAAGGCGTGCTCGATTGAGACAACGCCCGCCCGTGCGGCATAGAGCACCCCCGGCTCGCCGGTGGCATGCACCGCGACTTGCTTGCGGGTCCGCGCGGCTTCCTCAACGGCCGCGTGGAGCTCGGCTTCCGTGAACTGGTAGGGAGTGCAGAACTGGCCGTCACAAATCCCGTCTTTGCCGGTCTCGTAGATCTTGATGAAATCCGCGCCCTCCTTGAACTGCTGGCGAATCACCGTGACGAGCTCGGCTGCGCTGTTCGCCTGAGTGGCGTTCGGGAGCACGTGCTGTTCGGGATTGTAGCCGAGAGCGTCTTCGTGCCCGCCAAGAACATCCACTGCATTTCCGCTGACGCGCAGCCGCGGTCCCGGAACGAGACCCTTGTCGATCGCATCGCGCACGGCGGTGTCCGCCGAGCCGGCGCCTTCCGTCCCCATGTCACGCTCCGCCGTGAAACCGGCCATGAGGTCGGCCTTGGCGGCCAGGACTGCGAGTATTGTCCGTTGCGGCACGGATTCTTGCACTGTCTGCAGATCCTCCGCGCCGGGATGCAGGAAGAGGTGCACGTGGGCATCGATCAAACCCGGCAACAGAGTGCAGTCGCCCAGGTCGATTGTCTCCGCTCCGGCCGGATGCGCCACCGCCGAGCCGACCTCGACGATTCGTTCGGCTTTCACCAGCACTTCGCCTGGCGTGAGCATCTTGCCGCTCTCGATATCGAGCAGGCGCGCCGCGTGCAGCACGACAGGATGCGTTTTCTTGGCCGGAGATTCCTCGGGGGCTGCGAAAGCCAGAGCCCAGCACAGGGAGAGAAGGGCAAGCGTAGCGAGAGGTCGGAGTTTTATCATCTGAGCACCTGGTGACGCTCCCTAGTGTAGCGTGCACAAGGACAGTCGATGTGCTCTCGCCGGAGCGCCGAGGCCGGCCCCCCTTGCCCGTGCTACTGAGCTGGGATTTCCATATTCGCTCCCGGGTTCCGGGCTAGAGTAGACATCCCGTCGCCATTCTCTGATCCTCCGAGTTGTGCTTCTGGAGCGCGATTCTTGCCCATGAATGTCCCCATGCTCCTGGAAGGGCTAGTTCTGCACCTTCCAAGGACCCCGAAACCAGGAACTGCCGCCGCTCTCCTTCGTTCTAAAGGCACCTCTCGTGTCCCGCGCCTCCTGGTCGACCGATTGCCTTGCTGCCGCAACACTGGCAAACGCCGACCACGAAGTTAGTCCCCCCTTGCTGCGCAACGTTTCGCGCCCAGGCCGGTGCGTGGAGTCTACCGAATCCGGAGCCTGACTCTCCCCCGTGCCACTCTTGCTTGACGTCCCCAGCGCCCCGAGGCAATGTCCACAAGGCTTCCGATATGGCCGCATATCGTTCGGGTTTCAGTGTCCGCCTGACTGCGCCGGTGGCCTGCCATCGAAGCGGGGCATCAGGGCACAACTCCTATGCCGACAAACATCCTGCTGGAAAACGACAGAACTTGAGTGTGCAGGCACGCAAGATCGCGGTTCCGTGCCTGAGCAAGAGGCAGCCGGACTACCGCAGGCCCTCGACTAGGTGCAACTCCGACAGGGTCTGCTGCGTTGAGTAAACGTAGCTCTTGCCGTCGGGGGTCATGATCAGGTTGATGCCGGTGCGGCCGACGCCGGCCCTCTCGTTGGGCGCGATTTCCTCGACGAACTGGCGGCGCCCGGTCTTGTAGTCAACCCGGTAGACTCTGGTTGGCAGGTCCCTGCGCTGGAAGACCAGGAATGACTGGCCGTCCGGAGCCCACGCGGCGATGCGTTCGCCTTCCTCGATGCCCCGGATCACTTCCGGCTCCCCACCGTCGACGGGATACAGCAGCGTCTTGGAGCCAGCGCGCACGAACAGGTGCTTGGGGTAAGCCCTCGTGGGCCGGGAGGCCGATTGGGTGCCTTCGGGCGTGACCGCGCGCGGTGCGGCGCCCTCGAGGGTGGTCAGATAGAGTCTGCGGCCGTGGGAGGGCTCGTTGCCGTCGAACCAGATTCTTCCATCCTCCAGAAGGCCCGCGCTCGCAATGGTATAGCCTTTCAACGCAATTCGCTTCGGCCGGCCAGGGCCGACTGGGTACAGCGTGATTTCGGAATCGTTCGGATCCACCGAGACCACCGTCTGCCCGTCGGGCGAGAAAGTTGCCAGCGTGCCGGGGCCGAGCTTGGCTGCGGACGCGCCGCTGGTTTCGCGAAGGTAAACCACCTGGTTGCCCGCCACGCCCTCGCCGGTTTCCGAGAACACGATGAGCTTCCCGTCGGGCGAGATATCCGTTGGCAGAGACCAGTCCAGCCAGGAGAGTTCGCGCTCACGCGTGTCGGACGGGCCACGGAACATCATCTTCTGGCGCCATTCCATGTTGGTGATGAGCACCTTGCCGTCGGGGGAGATGTCCCGGATCGCAATGCTGCCCGACTGCCGATGCACCAGGCGCATGCGGCCGTCGAGCGCGACGGCCCACAGGTCCTGCCTGGCTCCGTCCGCGGAGCCGGTAAACCAGATCTCCGAGCCGTTGTTCGACCAGGCTAGGCCCTCCGTGAATGAGAACTGCCGGGTGAGGATCTTCTTCTGCCCTGAGCGGTCGACCACGGCCACCGAACCCGCGTTGTCGAGCGCCAGCGGGTGATCGAGGAACGCCACCCGGTCGCCCGCGGGCGAGATGCGCGGGCTGCTGACATACCCGGCGGTACGGTAGACCACATGACCCGCCGGGAGTTCCAACTGGACTCCGCTATCAGTCTCGCGCGCGAGCGCCATTTCGCGGCCGTCTCGCGACCAGTCGGCAAACGTGATGGCCTCCTCCATGGCGCGGGGTGCGCCGCCCGAGAACGGAGCCCACGCCATCACGCCGCGCGGCGCGAACGGAGTGTAGAAAAACCGCGGGCTCAGCGAGAGCGCCAACTCGCTCGAGGGCGAGATAGCGAGCAGTTCGGCGCGGCTGAAGCCCAGCGCACGGGACTCCGGACTGTCGGGACGTACGGCGAAGATGTCACTCGGCTCGTCTTCCCAATAGGCGCTGTAGACGATCGTGTTCCCGTCGGGCGCGAAGCGGGCGCTGGAGATCATCCCGCGGCGGTATGTCAGGCGATGGAAAACCGTGTGGGCCGAGGGGACGGACAGGCGCCCGGCGAAATACGCGCCGCTCGACAGAATCACCAGAGCCATCAGCGCCGACGCGGCCAGTGCCCGCCGCCGCACTCGGGTTTTGGGAGGCAGCGGCTTCACGGCGCCGCTGCCCAACTGCGAGATTTCAGAGAGCGATGCAAGGTCGAAGGCCAGGTCACGCGCCGACTGGAATCGCTCGTCCGGGTTCTTCTCGAGGCAATGGCCGATGATGCGGTCGAGCGCAGGCGCCCAAGTTCCGTCGGCTGGGAGCGGCGGGCGCTCCTCCTTCAGGATGGCATTCATGGTCTCGACCGAAGAGTCGCCCTTGAAGGGTCGCTCCCCGGTGAGCATTTCCTGCAAAACACAGCCGAAACTGAAGATGTCGGACCGGCCATCCACTATTTCGCCGCGAACCTGCTCGGGGGACATGTATCCGACCGTGCCGAGCACGGTGCCGGGCAGCGTATCGAGCGCCTGTGTCTCCTCGACCGAGCCCGGCGCCTGCCTGACTTTGGCCAAGCCGAAATCGAGGATCTTGACCCGGCCGTCCTTGGTGACGAAGAGGTTCTCGGGTTTGAGGTCGCGGTGGACGATCCCGGCCGCGTGGGCAGCGGCGAGACCGGCCGCAATCTGGCGCGCGTAGTCTACCGCCTTCTGCGGGCTCAGCTTGCCGCCGCTCAACCGGCTCCGCAGCGACTCGCCCTCCAGCAGTTCCGACACCAGATAGGGTGAGCCCTCGTGCATTCCAACGTCATAGATCGCGAGAACGTTAGGGTGGTTCAGCCGCCCGGCGGCCTGAGCTTCCAGCTCAAAGCGGCGCATCCGTTCCGCGTCCTTGGCGAACGCCGCCGGGAGAACCTTGATCGCAATCTCCCTCCTGAGGCGTGCATCGCGGGCGCAGTACACCTCGCCCATTGCGCCCGACCCGATCAGCGACACGATCTCGTACGAGCCAACCCGGTTCCCGGCCCTAAGTGACATTGGGAGCAACTCCACTATACAGCGATTGAAGATGCCCTTTCTGACGCTGGTGGTTTTGGCTTGACGTCCTCGCCCCTCCGAGGTAATGTCCCACATGGCTACCGATATTGCCCAATATCGGTAGCAAGAGGGGACGCCCTTCCCCTCCGAGGCGCCGGCTCTGGGGTTTGGGCGTTTCCCGTTCACCCGCGAATCGATCTCGTCAAGCGGATGGCGCCCTTGGCAACGACGTTCCCGGCTTCGGGCGGTTGAACCGGCCGGGGTTCGGGCGCGTCCTTTTCCAAGGAAAGGTGAGTTCTGCATTTCTGGTAGTAGCTCAGAAAGCCGGAAAGGATCCGTCGGAGGGACGCCTCGTTCAAGACGATGACGTGATCCAGGCACTCGCGGCGAATCGAGCCGATGACGCGCTCGACGTAAGCCCTCTGCCATGGTGATCGGGGTGCCGAGAGCACTTCCTGGATTCCCAAGTCCTTGACCTGCTTCGTGAAGTCGTCGCCGAAGATCCGATCGCGATCCCGCAGGAGATAACGTGGCGCGGTGTCCCACGGAAAGGCGTCGCGGAGTTGCTGGGCGGTCCACTCCGCGGTGGGGTGGGCCGTGACGCCGAAGTGGAGGATCCGGCGTCTGTCATGGGCCAACACCAAAAACACGTAGAGAACTTGGAAGCGGACCGCCGGAACCGTGAAGAAGTCCACTGACACCAGGCTCTTCACGTGATTGTTCAAGAAGGTTCGCCACGTCTGCGAGGGCGGCTTCCGACGGCGCACCATGTACTTGCTGACGCTGGTCTCGCCGATGTCGATGCCAAGCTTGAGGAGTTCGCCGTGGATGCGAGGGGCGCCCCAAAGCGGGTTCTCGCGGCTCATCTTGCGGATCAGTTCCCGGATGTCCTTGGAGACTGGCGGTCGTCCAGGCTTGCCGCGGCGAACCTTCCATGTCCAGAACAGTCGGAATCCCTTGCGGTGCCCGGCGATGACAGTCTCCGGCTTGACGATGCAGAGGGCTGAGCGCCAGTCGCCCCACGCTTCGCACAGCCGGGCCCACGAGCACCGGTCGGACGGGTTCAGGTGCGGCTTCTTCACCGAGCGCTGCAGCACGCCAAGTTGATGCCGGAGGGCAAGGACCTCAAGCTGCAAGGCCACACGGCTTCGGAACACGGTCAGAGTGGACACGAGCAGTGCGGATAACACGATGGCAGGCGAGAATCGGCGGAAATTGCGCAACTCTCACCTTATCAGCTAGATCTAGATTTGCGAGAGCGACAGTCGCCCGCCGGCTGCGGAAGATGAACACGCATCCGGAGAACGGATCCGCCGGCAGCTTTTCCTGGCACAGCCGCGCCGGCGAATCGATGCTCCTGCGTCCGTCGACGGCCTCGATGGCGGCCGGAATGCGCATCTGCGGCGTGATCTGAATCACGCCGGCTCCCACAACGTCCGGCTCAGTGCACTCAAGTCAGGCGGCGGGATGCCTTTCCGGTGGATGCGCATCTTGCCGCGCGGCCCTTCTAACTCAATGACCCACTCGGATGCACCGGCTGTCTGAGGCGCCATCAACTCCACAAATGCCGGTGGACGCAAGCGCTGCTCTCGCGCGGGGCCCGCTGACTGCATCATCCGCTTCAGCTTGCCGCCGTCCAAATGCGGGGCCTGCGCGGTTCGGAAAACGCCATACTCTCGCGCCAACTCCACTGCCGCAGCCCACAGAGGCCCCGGAATCGGCGAGCGGCCGGTGTGCGAACTCCGCCAGCGCTCAAACCGCCGGTAGCCTCTCCGCATCCCGCCAGGAACGTCAGCCCGCGCGTTTGCCGCCATCGTCGGTCCTCCTTGCTCTTGCCGGGCGCAAGACCGACGTTATCGGCTATGGCCAGGCGAAATCATGCAGGCTTGCCGAAAGGACACAGAAGTGCGTCTTCGGGATTCAGCCGGATACGCGCTGCTGGGGTTTGTGGCCGCGCGGCAATCGATGTAATCTGTATGAGTTGAGAGATCCTTCTGATCGGCGGAACAGTCCGCGGGCAGTTGTGCCATGAACTTACGGGACGTCGCCCAAAGAGCGGGCGTTGGAAGCGCCACGGTCTCCCGTGTGCTCAATGGACATCCCGGCGTAAAGAGTTCGACGCGAGCGAAGGTCCTCCGCGCCGTGGAGGAGCTGAAGTACAGGCCCAACTTGCACGCCCGCACCCTTGCCGGCGGACGAAGCCGTGTGCTCGGCATCGTCATGGCAAACCTCTACAATCCGTTCTTCGCCGACATCTACCACGCCATCGAAACCAACGCTTTGCAGCATGGCTATGAAACCCTGCTGGCGAACAGCTCGCACGATGTGAAGTTGCTGAAGGCGAGCGTGCACCGCCTGCTGGGGCAACAGGTGGCCGGGTTGGGAGTGTTTCCCGAGATGGAGCCAGCCATCCTGGAAGAACTGCGCGAAGCACGGATCCCCGTGGTGCTCTTCGATGCCGGCGAAGCGATCGGCAGTTTCACGACCATACATTTTGACCACCGCAAGGGGACGCGGATGCTGCTGAACCTGCTGCACGCTCTGGGGCATCGCCGTATGGCGTACATCGGTGCGCCGCTGTTCCTGCGGCCCACGGAAGAACGGCGGCTGGAGTTTCTGGAGACTACGGCTCGTTACGGAGCCGAAAGCCTGGTGGTGGCACCAGTCGAGGATGGATTCGCCGGAGGCCGCGAAGCTGCCCGTGAGCTGTTCCGCTCGGGGTTTGCGCCCACCGCGATTCTGTGCGTCAACGACTGGATCGCGGTCGGCGTAATTCGCGAGCTGTGGAATCAGGGCCTCTCGGTGCCGCGGGACGTCTCGGTGACTGGATTCGACAACATCACGATGTCCGAGTTCTGTTGCCCTTCGCTGACCACCATTCACATCCCGCGAACGGAGATCGGCCGCCTGGTGGTGGCGGGATTAGTCCCGGATTCATCCGGTGCGCCACCCCCTCCGAGGCACATCTTTCTGGACCCTGAGCTGGTGCTGCGCGAGTCGACGGGTATCGCTCCGCCCGTCGCCGGCGGCAAACTCGAACCGGTCTCAGCGGGCGTTTAACAGCCAGGCCCCGGCCACTAGTCCGCAGGCGCTCAGCAACAGACCCGCTCTGGTTCCGGGCGTGCATCCGCGCATCTCACCGCTAGCGAAGCCCAGGGCAGTGCCGCCCAGCACCAGAAAACTGATAAAGACCCCGAAGGAAACATTGGGAGAGGGGTGTCCGGCGGCGCTGCTGGCCCACCCATACAGCACTGCGGCGGCCATGGCGCAGAGTCCCATCCCCAGGGCAAGAGACCAGTTCCAGGCCGCATGCCTGCCCAGGAACAAGGCCAGGCTGCCCGATCGGGCAGCGACGAACACTCCCAGCGGAATGGCGACGGAGGCGGCCCCCAGATACACCGGCAGTACGACCACCAGTGACGCGGAGAGCGGGGAAATGCCGTTCGCGACGAGGTTTCGGATGAAGGCAAAACTGAAGGTGAATGCTAGGCCATAGCCGGCCGAGGCGAAGCCCGCGAACACCGCGATGGCCACGATCCCGGGATAAGAGCGGAATGAGAGCGGCATGGGCAGGAGCGGCTCCTGTCTGCCGTGGCGTCGCAGAGAGCCGATCAGGGCAGTGGTGAGCAGACACAGAACCAGACCCCCACCGAACAGCCATGGGTGCGGCGGGTTGTCGACCGCGTTCAGCGCGAGGGGCAGCAGCGCACCGGTCATGGCTGTAACGCCGAAGATGAAGGAGTTTGAGAAGGCGATCCCCAGGCGCGTCATGGCGAGGCCCCAGGCGACGCCGCCGAGTCCCCAAATCAGTCCCCAGCCATACGACGCCGCCCAGTGGAACCAGGGTATGCGAGCCGCCTGGCTCCAGAACGTTGCAGGCACCACCGCCGCCCACGACAGCGGGAACAGCACGTTCGCGGTAACGGACTGCGCTACCCACATCTGCTCCCAGCGCCACTTTCGCAGGTGCCTGACGGGGAGGGCAAAGGCCGCCTGAAAGAAACCCGAAGCCGCGAGAAGAACGAGCGTCCCGACCTGGGTGCCCATGTGACACTCTCAGTGTAGTGCAGTGGGGGAATTGACGCGCCAACGGCGTATGGCCGGCGCTCTGCCGTCCGCGTGAGGCCGGGAGGATCCGGTCTGCGAGACGCCCGCCTTCTCATCGCCGTGAGCGCGATTTGTCTGACTCGGGAGACCCTGCCTCGACCAGCTTGTATCTGGCCTCCTCGGCCTCCTGCTGGCGGAGTTGCTGGCGGACCTCATTGAAGCGCTTCAACAGAGCCGGTATCTCCTCGGCATCACTCGCCTTGCCGGATCTTTGAAGCGCTCGGATCAAGCGGTAGAGCGCGGTCGTATCGCTAGGACTGTCGCGCAGCGCGAGACGGCATTGCTCGATGGCCCGGTCAGTCTGGCCGGATTCCAGATATAAGCGGCTGAGCACATCGCGCGCCAGGACGAAGTCCGGCTTGAGCTGAACCGCGCGAGACGCGGCGGCGACCGCTTCCTGAAATTCAGGACTGCCCACCTGCGCGCCCTGGGACGTCAGGATCTCCGCGAGCAGGTAGTAAAGGAACTCATCTTTCTGCCGGGTCTTCAATTGCTCCCGGACCGTGGCGAGGGCCTTGTCGAAGTCGTTCTGCTGGACCTGGGATAGGCCCCGGGCGAGGGAGCCGTACGCCTGCCGCGGGTCCAGCCGTTCCGCCGCGGCGAAGTCGGCGTCAGCCTGATCGTATTGCGCCAGTTGGACATTGAGGACACCGCGGGCAAGGTACAGCGGCGCGGCGTTCGGCGCCCGGCTCAGGCCTGCGTTGATCATGTCAATACCGACCTCGAAGGACTTGTGCACCAGGCACAGGGACGCGAAATCGACGTAGAACCTGGTGTCGGTGGGAGCAAGTACAATGGCCTCCCGGAGGGCGGCCACCGCCCGCGGGGTGTCCCCCAGGGCTTCCCAGGCCGCCGAAGCCAGATCGAGCGCGTTGGGATCGGCATCCTTCCCCTCCATCAGCGGGCCGAGCGTGCTGATGGCATCGCCATACGCCTTCGCCATGAACTGGGCCGCGGCCAGCCGGTAGCGAACGCGCCGGTCACCGGGATCCAGAGTAGTCAATTGCCGGAAAACGGGGATCGCCTGGGCGGGTCGCTGTAGACGAGCAAGGCACGCCCCATACTCCTGCAAGGCCGCGGCCTGTGACGAAATCGCGTTGCCCGCAAGCCCGAAATGGCGTACGGCTGTCTCGCAGTCCCCCTGTTTCCACGCCAGGACGGCGCGCATGGCATGGGCGGTCGGTTCGTTGGGCCGGAGTTTCAAAAGACGCTCGAGAAGGGCAATTGCCCGCTCGCTGCCGGACTTGTATTCGATCTGGGCCGCGCCCTCCAGCGCCGCCAGGTAGTCCGGCGCCAGCCGAAGCGCCCGGTTGTACGCCGCCAGTGCGTCGTGGTCGTCATCCAGGGCGGACAGTGCAATCGCTTCCATTGTAAGGATGCGAACATCGTTCGGCGAGCGTTCCAGCGCTGAGCGCGCGAGTTTCACGGCCTGCTGGTACTGGTGAGCCCGGAGCGCCGACGCGATTTCGGAAGCGGGATCGGCAGGGACCTGCTCATAAGCCAGTGGCGGAACGCGCGCCATGACGAGGGTGCCGAACAACACTTGGAGGGCAAGGTTCCTCATCGCGGTCCATCCAGCAGCTTACCTCAGAACGGGCCCCGCAAGTCGCCCGCCGCCGCGCTATGATTCGATCACAGGCATGGAAGGCCTTCCATCCACTCGCCGGGCGTTCCTGGGTTTGCTGGGACTGCCGCTCTTGTCGCGCGCGCAGATGGCGTCCCGCGGACTCCGCCCCACCCCGCGGGGCAAGGCTTCCGGCCTTCCGTTCCACTGCCGGCTGACGGACGTGGCGGCCCAAGCCGGGTTGACCGCTCCCGTCATCTATGGCGGGGTGGATCAGTATGCCTACATCGTCGAACCAACCGGTTGCGGTGTCGCGTTCCTGGATTACGACAACGACGGATGGTCGTTTCGAAGAGCTGATGGAAGAGGCGGGACCGGGCGTCGCCGCCGCGCACTGCAGCCGGGGCTGCGCCTTTGGCGACTTCGATAACGAAGTGGACCTGGACATCGTAATCGTCAACCTGAGCGAGCCGCCCTCACTGCTGCGCAACGACGTCACTGGCGACAACCGTTGGATCAAGTTCAAGCTCCGCGGCGTGAAGTCGAACCGGAGCGCCATCGGAACCCGGGTGGTGGTGAGCTATGGGGGGCGCCGGCAGGCGCAGGCAGGGTTCCTTTCGGTCAATGACAAGCGCCTGCATTTTGGCCTGGTAAAGGTGTACAAGGTGGATGTGGAAGTGCGCTGGCCGAGCGGCCTGCGGCAGCAGTTTCCCGGTGTCGGGAGCAATCTACTGGTGACCATCGACGAGATCCGGGGGATCGTGGCCCGACAAAAGCCGGGCGCCCGAAGAAAGGCGGCCCCCCTCTCCAGCAACCGGCCGGCATTCATCGGACACTATGGAAGCGCTTTCAAATTCTTCTTGACTTCCGCTTGCGCTGGTAGTATAAAGGCATTAGGCTCGCGGGGCAGCATTGTTATGCGTCGCTCGATAACACAGGGGCGCGACGAACGGAGACGGCCACGCGAGGGGCAGGGAGGCTTCTATCGCTTCCATGAAAGGGTTCCCATACGGGTAGTGTGCGGAGACGTCTGAAGGCGTCTTCGCTGGGATTCAAGAAAAAGTGTCCCCGGCTCCGCTGGGGGAAGGAGGTTGCATGTCTGAACTGCGGTTTCGCACCGCATGTCTTCTCATTGCACTTGCCCTTGCGGGCGCCTGCTGCTACGCCCAGACGGTGTTCAGCGGGAATATTCAAGGTGTCGTAACCGACCCATCGGGAGGTTCCGTCTCCGGGGCTGCGGTCACGCTGCGGAATCTCGAAACGGGAGTCGCCGGCACCACCACCACGAGCGGTTCCGGCAACTATCGGTTCAGTAGTCTCCCGCCAGGCCGCTATGTAGTCACGGTGGAAATGTCGGGTTTTCGGAGGACGGAACAGGACGTAACGCTCGGCACAGGCCAGACCCTGGGGATCAATGTTACTCTGGCCCTCGCTACGGCAACGGAGAGCATCAGCATTGTCGCCCCGGCGCCCCCGCTGGACACCGACGACAGCCGGCTCCAGGCAACGCTGTCGTCCCAGACCGTCAGAGACCTGCCGGCGCTCAACCGGAACCTCTGGGACGTTCTCTCGGTCGCGCCGGGCGTGGTAGGCCTCGGCACTCATGCGGCCGGGGAATCCCCGGGAGGCGGCGCCGACAATTTCGGTACACAAACGCCCGATCTGAGCGCCAATGGCCGCAGTTACACCGGCAACCGCGTGATTGTGGACGGCATGGATGCGACGAGCAACATCCAGAACGGCAACATCATTTTCGCCCCGCCCCCGGACGCGGTGCAGGAAGTCACGATGCAATCGAATTCGTGGGATGCCGAGAACAACCTCGGCAGCTCGATTCTGATCCAGGTCACCACCAAATCGGGCACCAACCAGTTCCACGGCACCGGCAGCTACCTTTTCACCAACCAGGATCTGCTGGCCCGAACTGTGTTCACCCCATCGTCGTACAATCCGTTCAAACGCAACGACCTGGTGGGCACATTCGGCGGCCCGGTCATCAAGAACAAGACCTTTTTCTTTGCCGACGTCGAATCCCTCTGGTCCACTACTTCGACCGGGAACAGCGTGCTCACCTTCGAATCGCCGGAGTTCATCTCCTGGGCGCAACAGAACTTCCCCAGCACGGTCGGCACGAAGGTTCTGACCACTAACATTCTGACCGGGGTTGTGCAGTCGGGCGTAGCCCAAACCGCGCAACAGTACTTTGGCAGCTCCTGCGGAACTGCGGCCACGCACAACATCCCCTGCAGCATGCCCATACTCGACACGGGCACCTCGAACCTGAGCCCCCCCTACAATGCCCTCCAGTACGGCTTCCGAGGCGATCAGTACATAGGGAGCAAGGACCGTATCTACGGCAACTACGCCAACGACAGCTTCACCCTCGGCCACCCCTCCAACCGGGTGGGTTTCTCGAATCATGACATTCAGTCGAACTGGTACGCTCAGGCCAACTGGACCCACACCTTCAGCGCCACGGTCCTCAATGAGATGGGCTTCGCCGCCAACAGCGTCGGCGGCGCCAATGGACAGGGCGGCCAGGATAACGTGCCGCAGATCAGTGTAACGGGACAGAACCTTGGTTTCACGAGTTCCTGGGGCCCCGGAGAGTACAGGGCGCACAACTACAACTGGCGCGACGTACTGAACTGGGTGCGTGGAGCGCATGCGCTGAAGTTCGGCGTTCAGGGGACGCATGCGGTGGAGTTCGGCGATTTCACTCCCGTCAACAACCGCCCCACTTTCCAGTTCAACAACCTGCTCGATCTCGCGCAGGACAAGCCCTACAGCGAGGGCGGGGTCGCCTACAACCCGCTCACGGGCAACGTCGGCCAGATCCCGTTCTCCGGCCAGACCAATCCCTGGGGCCTTTTCGTGCAGGATGACTGGAAGGTGAAATCGAACCTCTCCTTCACGCTCTCTCTGCGCTGGGACGACTTCAGCAATCACACCGCGTCAGGACCTGCCGCCCAGTCTGGAATCAGCAGCAATGTCATCCTCGGCTCCGGGAGCACCATGGCACAGCAGATTGCCGCTGCTTCGGTCCAGACCGTCAGCGGTGTTTTCGCCCACTCGATGAAGAATAACTGGAGCCCTCGCATCGGCTTCGCCTGGGACCCGTCGAAGCGTGGCGTGTGGAGCATACGCGGTGGAATCGGCGTCTATCATGACTGGATTGCGCTCGGGCAGAGCGTCGATGAGCTGCGCAACAATCCGCCCGGCGTGGTTTACCCGACGTTCCTTTCCACCGGCGGCATCGCGCCGCTGTTCGCATTGGCGTCTTCGGCCACTTATCCGTTCAGCTACCCGCTGCCGACAATCCCCGCCGGCAGCCTGAACGCTCAGGGAGGGTTGACGGGCGTCCAGTCCGGCATCTATGGCCTGGCCAGGAACATGACTGCGCCTTTTGCCGTCAACTACGTCGTCGGAGTGGAGCACCAGCTACCCGGGAAGTTCGTGGCCGGCGGCTCCTACTCGGGCTCCAAGAGTTACAATGGCCTCGCCGGAATGGACTACAACCGCTTTAACGGCGACCTGATCCAGAACAACGGCCAGCTCGTGCGGCCGAACTCGAGCTTCGGGACCATCAACTACGTCAGCAACATCCTCGGCGGGAGCTACAATGCGATGATTCTGACTCTCCGCCGCACCGTGGGCCATACGGCCACATTCCAGAGCTCCTACATGCTGTCCCGCGCGATGTCGGACATCAACGCCAACACGCGCTTTGACCACGACATCGGGTTCAACGTCCCCGACCCGACCGCCTATCACAGTTACTATTCATACGCGAATTGGGATGTGCGGAACCGCTTTTCGTTCTCCGGGGTGTACACGGTCCCCGGCATGAAAAGCGGCATAGGGAAAGCGCTCACCTCCGGATGGGCGGTCAGCGTCATCTCGGCCATCCAGAGCGGCACTCCCTTCTGGGTGTACACGTCCGCCCCGTATGGCGCCGGCGGCGACTATAACGCCGACGGGGTGAACTTCGACATCCCGAATGCTTCGAGCGGCTACTGTGGCGGCTCCTACGGCGAGCAGAACTACCTCAGCGGTCTGTTCCCGGCCGGTACCTTCACCGCGCCGCCGCCGGGCACGGAGGGGAACGTCAAGCGCAATGGCTGCCGCAACCCGGGGCTGATCGGGGTGGATGCCAGCGTGTTGAAGAACACCCACATCCCAGGGCTCGGCGAGCAGGGCAGTCTGCAGTTGCGCTTTGATTTCGTGAACGTACTCAACCGCGTGAACCTTACCGGTGTCGATCCCAACCTGGCCGATGCGACCTTTGGCAGATCGACTTCCACGCTCAACCCGAGGACCATTCAGTTGGGAGTGAGGATTTCGTTCTAGCCCGGAGGCTTCTGGCTGGGCGTCGCCCGTGACTCGGCGGCCTGCGGAGCGTGGCTCCACCGCAGTCCGCCGGGTTGCGGGTATCCTGCCAATAGGACATGGAACACCCTGTGCTGAGCCGGCGTGCAATGTTAGGTGTTCTCGGCCTTCCGCTTGTGGCACGTGCGCAGATGGCGTCGCGCGGGGTCAAGGCCACGCCGCGGGGCAAGGCTTCGGGCCTTCCTTTCAACTGCCGCCTGACGGACGTAGCGGCTCAAGCCGGTCTGACCGCTCCCGTCATCTACGGCGGCGTGGACCACAACGCTTACATCATCGAGGCCATGGGTTGCGGCGTCGCCTTTCTGGACTACGACAACGACGGATGGCTGGATATCTTCGTAATGTCCGGAGCGCGCTGGGGGGAAGAGACGCCGCCCGGCACGACCAACCGGCTCTACCACAACAACCGCGATGGTACGTTTACGGACGTGACCGAGAAGGCCGGGCTGGCGCACACCGGCTGGTTTTACGGCGTGACCGTCGCCGACTACAACAACGACGGATTCGAGGATGTTTTCATCACGGCCTGGGGCCACAACGTTCTGTACCGCAACAACGGCGACGGCACGTTTACCGACGTGACGCGCGAAGCCGGCCTGTGGAGCGAGGAGGCGCGCTGGTCGACCGGTTGCAGCTTCCTGGATTACGACCGCGACGGCCGACTGGACCTGTTCGTGTCGCACTACCTGAGGTTCGATCCCAAAGTGATCCCGCCGGCGGGGCGCGATCCCAACTGCAACTTCAAAGGGATTCCCATTAACTGCGGGCCGATGGGACTCCCCAAGGATACGCACTCGCTTTATCACAACAACGGCGACGGAACGTTCACCGAAGTCAGCCGCCGCACCGGCATTCTGCAGGCGGAACCGGGCTACGGCCTCACCGTAGCGGCGGCGGACTTCAACGACGACGGCTGGCCGGACATTTACGTCGCCTGCGACTCCACGTCCAGCCTCCTGTACATCAACGATCGCGACGGCACGTTCACCGAGTCCGGTCTGCCGCTCGGCGTGGCTTTGAACGAAGATGGCCAGGAGCAGGCGGGAATGGGACTGGGCGTTGGCGACTTCAATCTGGACGGCCGACTGGACATCCTGAAGACGCACTTTACCGAGGACACACCGGCGCTCTATGCCAACGAGGGACGGCGGGGATTCTCGGACGTGACCATACAGTCCGGCCTCGGCGTGGAGACGCGGTATGTGAGCTGGGGAGCCGGAATCGTCGATCTGGACAACGACGGCTACCCGGATCTGTTCTGGGTTACCGGAAGCGTTTATCCCGAGGTGGAGAAGAAGGTGGCTGGTTTTCCGCACCGCACCCCCCGGGTGGTGTTCCGGAACCTGGGGAATGGCCACTTCGAGGAGCTGATGGAGGAGGCGGGACCGGGCGTCACGGAGGCGCACTGCAGCCGGGGCTGCGCCTTTGGCGACTTCGACAACGACGGGGACCTGGACATCCTGATCGTGAACCAGAACGAGCCGCCCTCGCTGTTGCGCAACGACGTCACGGGCGACAACCACTGGATCAAGTTCAAGCTTCAAGGGGTGAAGTCGAACCGGAGCGCCATCGGAACCCGGGTGGTGGTGAGCTATGGGGGGCGCCGGCAGGCGCAGGAGGTGCTGGCGCAGGCCGGGTATCTTTCGGTCAACGACAAGCGCCTGCATTTTGGCCTGGGGAAGGTCGAGAAGGTGGATGTGGAAGTGCGCTGGCCGAGCGGCCTGCGGCAGCAGTTTCCCGGTGTCGGGAGCAATCAACTGGTGACCATCGACGAGGTCCGGGGGATCGTGGCTAGGCAAAAACCGGGTGCCTGATCGCGCGCCTCGGCGCAAAAGTGCAAGCGCCTGGCCACTTCTTGGAACTGGCAGCACGGAATGAATGTTGTGTATATAATGGAAGCGCTTCCTAAGACGCATCGTTTGCCACTCGAGTTGTCTTCGCCCGATTCCGCGAGCGCGGCGCCCTGGAGCTACGCGCATGTGGCCCGCCGAACCGTTGGACTGCTCCGGCTTCCCGTTACCGGTTCGTTTACAAACCATTCATTATCAATAAGTTTTGCGTTGGGTGCCGCGGAAAGGAAAGGATTGATATGAAATACTCCGGAGTGTGGCTGCCCGCTGGCGTGGCGCTGGTGCTGTTGTCCGTGCCATCGGCAGGCTGGCAAACAAGCGCTTCCAGGTCTGATGCGGCCAAGCGTGAGCATGATTACCCTGTCAGGCCAGTCCCCTTCACTGCTGTCCATTTGAACGACGTATTCTGGGCGCCGCGCATCGAGACGAACCGCAAGGTGACCATCCCCTTCGCCTTTCAGAAGTGCGAGGAGACGGGCAGAGTGGAGAACTTCGTGCATGCTGCCGAGGCGCTGCGGGGCCAGATCCGCGACAAGGACCGGAAGATCCCTCCCTATCCCTTCGACGACACCGACGTCTACAAAGTCATCGAGGGCGCCTCGTATACCCTGAGTGTCAAGCCCGACCCCGCGCTGGAACGATATGTCGACAGCCTGATCGTTAAGATCGGCGCTGCCCAGGAGAAGGACGGGTACCTTTACACGGCCCGGACTATCGACCCCAAACATCCTCATCCCTGGGCTGGAGCGCAGCGCTGGGAGGACGAAGAGGTCCTGAGTCACGAGCTTTACGATCTGGGCCACCTGTACGAGGCGGCCGTGGCGCACTACCAGGCAACGGGCAAGCGGACGTTGCTGGATATCGCTCTCCGGTCTGCCAACCTCCTCTGCAGCACGTTTGGACCGGGCCACAGGACCATCTGGCCCGGCCACCAGATCGTCGAGATGGGATTGGTGAAGCTGTACCGCGTCACCGGCGACGAGCGCTATCTCCATCTGGCCAAGTTCATGCTCGATTCCCGCGGGCCGGGCGGCTCTTCCTACAACCAGGCAAACCTGAGGGTGGTGGATCAAACAGAGGCCGTTGGCCATGCCGTCCGCGCCACCTACATGTACTCCGGGATGGCCGATGTGGCCGCCATGACCGGCGACGCGGCGTATGTGCATGCGATCGACACTATCTGGGAAAACGTCGTTGGGAAGAAGCTCTACATTACCGGCGGGATCGGCGCCAGCGGCGTTGGAGAAGCGTTCGGGGCCAACTATGAGCTGCCGAATCTGAGCGCCTACAACGAGACCTGCGCTTCGGTCGGCAACGACTTCTGGAACGAGCGGCTCCTCCTGCTGCACGGCGACGCGGAATACGTTGACGTGATGGAACGGACGCTGTACAACGGCCTGCTCTCCGGCGTGTCGCTCGATGGTAAGTCGTTCTTTTACCAGAACCCGCTCGAATCGAACGGCCGCAAGGAGCGCAGTCCGTGGTTCGGTGTGGCCTGCTGTCCTGGCAACATCACGCGGTTCATGGCCTCGGTCCCTGGTTACGTTTACGCGCTCGGCGGCAACGCGCTGTACGTGAACCTGTTCGTGGGTGGAAGCGCGGAGATCCCGATGGGCGATCGAACACTGAGGATCATCCAGCAGACGCGCTATCCCTGGGACGGCCGGGTGAAGATGTCCATTGACCCGGGCAGGCCGGGCGCATTCGCCATCAAGGTTCGCATTCCCGGATGGGCCAGGGATCAGGTGGTCCCCAGCGATCTCTACCGCTTTGCGGACCACCCGCGCCAGCGCGTCAGCCTCCGCGCGAATGGCGGGGAGATTCCGATCCGTCTGGACAAGGGCTACGTCACCCTGAATCGCGAGTGGAAGGCCGGTGACGTGATCGATCTCGATCTCCCCATGCCCATTCGCCGGATCGTCGCCAATAGTCAGGTGGCCGCCGATCGCGGCCATGTGGCCCTCCAGCGGGGGCCGATTGTCTACGCGGCCGAGTGGGCCGACAGCCCGACCCACAAGGTGCGCAACCTGCTGTTGCCAGATAACGTAAAGCTGACCGCCGAATTCCGGCCGGACCTGTTGAATGGAGTGGAAGTGGTGGAAGGCAGAGCCCTCTCTTTGGCATACGATGCGGCGGGCAAAGTGATGCGAACCGAGCAGAGGTTCACCGCGATCCCGTATTACGCCTGGGCCAACCGCGGCCGAGGCGAGATGGTGGTCTGGATCCCGAACACCGAGTCCGCCGCCAAACCGACCCCGTGGCCGACTCTCTCCATGATCAGCAAGGTTACCGCATCGAGTAACGGGGGCAGGGTCACCGCGGAGGGCATCGAAAAGCGTCCCGAGGCCGTGAACGATGGAGAAGAGCCGGCGTCCTCCAGCGACCCCAGTTCGTACTTCGACTGGTGGCCGGAAAAAGGGAAGACTGAATGGATCGAATGCACGTTCCCGAAGACCTCTACGGTTTCGCGCGTCCGGGTCTACTGGTTTGACGATGCCGGTCGCGGCGGGATTCGCGTTCCAGCCTCCTGGCGCGTTCTTTACAGGAACGGAAATGCGTGGCAGCCGGTGGAGAGTACGGGGCCCTGGGGCATGGAGAAGGACAAGTACAACATAGTCAGTTTCAAACCCGTGACGACCAGCGGGTTGCGTCTGGAAGTGACCATGCAGCCCGGGTGGTCAGCCGGGCTGCAAAAGTGGAAGGTGGAGTAACCGCCAGCGCTGCGCGGCCACGGCACGCGCGCACCAGGGCTGGACCCGCGGATCGGCTGTCCGCGCCGGACCTTCCACGTCCAGAACAGCCGGAATCCCTTGCGATGCCAAGCAATGACCGTCTCTGGCTTGACGATCACCAGGGCAGAACGCCAGTCACTCCAGACCCCGCACAGCCAGGCCCACAGAACACGGTCCGCGGCCGTCAACTTCGGTCGCTTCTTCGCTGAGCGCTGGAGCACGCCGATCTGATGGCGAAGAGCCAGGTTTTCCAGTTGCAGAGAGGCTCGCGATTTCAGCAGTGACGAAAGAGCGGCAGCCAACGCCGGCAGCACTCTGAATATCGAACGAAGGAATTGGCGGAAGATACGCAACTGCCATCTTCTCAGATAGTTCGGGGTTTACGAGAGGCACAATATGACCGTTTGCTACTGATCCCGCCGGGGGTTGAGCCTAGTTCCCGTGGCGGAGTCCGAGGGGTGGCACTGCTGGGTCTGGAATCCCCCGGGTGCCACTTGTACTCCGTTTGTACTCCAATAACGGACTGCGCGGAGTACAGCGCTGAAACTGGGTGGTTTTCTTTCGCTTGAAATCAACACCGTAGACGCCATGTTCTGTATTTTCGGCTCTGCGCAAGAATTCGACGAAGTGCCCGACTGGCGGGGGTTTGAGCATCTGAGGTTGTCGGCTGCGGTCGGGGGTCTTGCTGCCCCGGCCTTGTCAGCGGCGGACTGCCCGACG
>JBEKMO010000179.1:0-3895 GCA_050008465.1 Bryobacteraceae bacterium | reverse complement strand
ATCTGCTCGAGGCCCGCGCGGGCGTCACGCAGATCGTGAAGTTCCACGGCGATTTCGACGACGACGCGTCGCTGGTGCTTACCGAATCGAGCTTCTTCGAGCGGCTGGATTTCGAGAGCGCGCTGGACATCAAGCTGAAATCGGACGCGCTGGGCCGGCCGGTGCTGTTCATCGGCTACAGCCTCACGGACATCAACATCCGCTACCTGGTTTTCAAGCTCCAGCGGCTCTGGGACTCCTCTTCGTTCACCGCGCTGCGGCCCAAGTCTTACGTGTTCCTGAGGAATGCGAACCCGGTGCAGGAGCGGGTGCTGCGGGCGCGCGGGATCGAGCCCATCGTCTCCAAGCTCGACGATCCCGGCCAGGGCCTGCGGCAGTTTCTGGCCGAACTGCTCGAGGAAGTGCGGCGGAAGTGATTTACTCGTGCGGCTGAAGGCGATCAGTTGCGAGATCCTGTACCGGGAGATGTGCGCGGCGGTGGCGCGCTCGGCCAACCAGGTGGATCTCGAATTCCTGCCTAAGCGGCTGCACGATCTGGGCGCGGCGGGAATGCTCCGGCGGCTCCAGGCGGCGCTGGACGCGGTGGATGAATCCAGGTACGAGGCGGTTGCGTTGGGCTACGCGCTGTGCGGGAACGGGGCGGCGGGCCTCACCGCGCGCGGTCTGCCGGTAGTCCTGCCGCGGGCCCACGATTGCATCACGCTGTTTCTGGGCAGCAAGGAGCGCTACTTGCAGTACTTCGACAGCCACTCGGGCGTCTACTTCAAGACCACCGGATGGATCGAGCGCGCGCAGGACCTCGAGCAGATCGGCGCCGACCTCACCAGCAACTACAGCCAGTTGACCTTCATCGAGATGGGGGTCGAGCCCGACGACCGCTTCGAGCGCGAGACCCGGGAGCAGGCGGCGCGCCGCGGATGGGTGTTCGAGAAGGTGCGTGGCGATTTGTCGTTGATCCAGCGGCTGGTGGGCGGCCAGTGGGATGCCGGGGACTTCCTGGTCGTCCCGCCGGGCTGGCGCGTGGCGCCCAGCTACGACGACAGCATCATCGCGGCGGAGAAACCGAACCCGCAGCCGCCGTCGCGCGTATGACGTTGTGGGAGGCCGATTCGTGCTGACGTTCTTCGCCTGGTTGATCCTGCTAGTTCTGTGCTGGCCGCTGGCGCTGGTGGCGCTGGTTCTCTACCCGCTGGTCTGGCTGCTGCTGCTTCCGTTCCGCATCCTGGGGATCGCGGTGGGCGGCGTGCTACAGCTTCTCTGGGCGGTGGTGACCCTGCCTGCCCGCGCGCTGCGGGCGATGACGCGGGGGTAGGATAAGGCTCCGCCTTGTCCTGGCTGCGGATCGGGTGCGACCAGGACAAGGCAGAGCCTTATCCTACTTCGGGTATTTCCCGAAGAGCTTGAGCAGGCCCCCGTGCATGCGATGGAACCACATCGGGTTGGGGAGGAACATGTAAGGACAGCCTCCGGCCACGACGCGGATGCCATTTTTCGCGCAGAGCTCAGCGGCGGACTGGCTCACCGCTCCCGCTCCGCCTGCCCGGTACATCCAAACGCGCTTCACCCCGGCCTCGACGCAATCCTGGGCGATGGTGTCGGTGACATTTCGCGGCGTCATGATCAGCACGCCATCCACCGGCGGGGAGATGGCCTGCACGCGGTCGAAGCAGCGCAACCCGTCGACCTCCGTGACGTGCGGATTCACGGGCACCGCGTCGTAGCCGGCCTTGCGCAGGTCGCGGAAGAGCGTGCTGTTGAAGTCCCTGGGATTGCGGCTTACGCCAACGACCGCGATGCGCTTCTGCGCCAGGAAATCCTGAATGGTTTCGAGCACTGGAACCCCCGCGGCTAATTATACTTCGAGCGCCTCTCCGGTGATGCGGGCCAGGGTTTCGGTGAACTCGGCCAGATAAGATTGCTTGTGGCCGGTCTCGGCGGCCAGCGTGATGTAGGGCGTCATCACGGTGGCGCGCAGAACGAAGATTCCCTCGGCGGGATACTCCTCGGGATCTACATCGGCGCGCTCCAGGAGGCCGGCCACGGAGTGCAGTGAATAGTTTGGGAGCTGGAAACGGGTGCGCGAGATGAAAAACGGCTGGGAGTAACTGTAGCCGCGATCGCCGGTTTCGGCCTGGATGGTCAAGCGCTGGTAGACGGCCTCGGCCAGCGCGTTCATGCGCTTCAGCGAGCGGCTGTGCTTCTCCTTGATGACGAAGCAGACGATGTTGGTGTCGGGCGGCAGCCCGGCCACGGGCACGAACTGATAGTTGGCCGGCGTGCGGTTGACCTGGCAGGAGTGCTCCCAGTGCACCAGGCGCTCGTAGAGTTCGCGCGCGGCCAGCAGCGACGCGCGCGCGATCTCCCCATAGCCGTCGCGGTTGGGCGGGATCATGCGGTGCGAGAGCCAGCAGGAGGCGGCCGCCGCACCCGGCTTGGAGCCCTCGAGAATGAATGGCCCGACGTTGGCGGGTGGCGAGTACTCGCGGGCCGCGGCATCCGAATGGGTCATGCGAGTGATGTAGGGGGCCTGCTGGCTGAGGAAGTGGCGCACGCGGTCGTTGCGGAAGGCGACCACGCCGCAAGGATAGGGGATGTAGCCCATCTTGTGCGGGTCCACGACGATGGATTCGGCGCGCGGAAAAGCCAGGAACGCGCGGCAGACTTCCTTGCCGCCCCACTTCATCTCGACCGAGCGCTGGTAGCGGCCAGTCTTGATCTCGAGCCGGCGGGAAGCGAAGCTATTGACCGAGGCGATGCGCTCGACTTCCTCCTCCGCCGCGCCACGGGCGCTGACGAACAGAGAGCGGAGGTAGCCCGCCCAGGCTGCGTCCACGTGGAGCCAGAAGCTGGCGTGGTCGTCCTGCTCGAGACGCTGGCGGAGATCGTCGATGCGATGTACCGGATCGACGGAGCCTTCCTCGGTGGTTCCCGCGATGGCTACCACCGCCAGTGGAACCTGCCCCTGCCGAAGCGCGGCTTTGAGCTTGTCTTCGAGGTCGCGGACCTCCAGCCGGAAGGTGCGATCCACGTCGACGAACACGAGATGGTCGCGGCCGATGCCCAGCAGGTCCGCGGCCTTGCTGAGGCTGTAGTGCGCGGTGCCGGAGACGAACAGCGCCGGCGGGCAGGCCGAGAAACAGGCGGCCGCGCCGCTGTGCGTCACGCTGAATCCGGTTTCGGAGAGCGCCTCCCAGGCGCGCTGCGCCGCATCGGCCTCGGGGAAGCTCCAGCGGCGGCGCACCGCTTCGATGAACCGGATCAGCAGGAAGGTAGCGGAGTTGGGCTTGAGCGCCAGGCACTGACGGTCGTCGAGGCTGGTGATGGGGCGCGCCTGCGCTTCGCCGGGCAGCTTCACCGCGAGCGCGAGGCCGTCGCGCTCAGCCGCGCGCTTCACCGCTAGCGGGAGGTAGCGGACGTTGCGCGCCACCCACAGGGCCTCGATGTTGGCCACGGTCCCGCCGCTCGCGATGTGCGCCCAGCCGAATTCCTTTTTCGTCGCCCGGTGATCGGCGCCGGAGGTCGGCGGCGGCGCGTAGCCGAGCATGTTGAGGATGTCGGCGGCGACCTCGAGTTCCCATTCCACCGTGACGGGAGCGGCTTCCGGCGTGACGTTGTTGGGGTTGTAGAGCATGCCGGCAAAGTAGCCGAGCACCGAGGGAATGGTCTGGTCCGAGAGCATGTGCGCGATGTAGCGCGGGCTGTAGAACGGGAAGTGCCCGCGCAGACGGGCCAGCATCTCGCTGAGCTGCTGGAACAGCGCATCGGTCCAGTCTAGGGCCTCGCGGCGCATGTGCTGGGTGATGGTGATCTCGTCGGAGGGATAGTAGTTGCGCCGCCAATGGAAGTAGTCCCGCAGGATGTGCAGGATCATCTCCTCTTCGAGGCTGGCGTTTTC
>JBEKMO010000178.1:0-4029 GCA_050008465.1 Bryobacteraceae bacterium | reverse complement strand
ACGTGGAAAGCGGTCTTGAACTCGTCCCACATGCGCGGCGTGTAACCGTCCGAACCCAAGCCCACCAGGACTCCGCGCTTCATCAGATGGAGCAGCCTCGCGACGCCGACCGCGTTATTGCAGTTCGACTGCGGATTGTGGATCACATTGATGCCGTCGCGCGCCAGCGTCGTCACGTCGCCGGCCGTGACGTGCACGCAGTGAGCCGCCAGCGCGCGCGCGTCGAGAACGCCGGCGTCGCGCAGCCGTCTTACCGGCGATTTCCCGCAGCGCTGGCGTGCGTCCTCCACGTCGCAGCGGTCCTCGGCCACGTGGATGTGAAAACCCGCGCCCAAAGACTCGTTCGCCTCGACGCAACGGCGAATCGTGCGATCGGAAAGCGTGAAGGATGCGTGCATGCCGAAGCTGCCGGCTATCGTGCCGCCGCCTCCCCGGGCCTGCACGCGCTCCAGGAAACGAACGTTCTCACGCAGGCCCTCCAGCGCCCGCGCCGCGCCGTTGCGATCGGAAGTCTCGTAGCACAGGACGCCGCGGAGGCCGACTTCCCGGAACGCCTGCTCGATGCGGTCCAGGCTGCCCATGCAGGCCGACGGGCTGGAGTGGTGGTCCACCAGCGTCCCCACTCCGCACTTGGCGGAATCGATGAGGCCCACCAGCGCGCTGTAATACACATCCTCTTCGTTCAGCGCCCGATCCAGCCGCCACCAGAGTTTCCTCAGAATTTCGAGAAAGTTCTTTGGCGGGCTTCCTTTGAGGGGTATCCCGCGCGCCAGGGTGCTGTAGAGGTGCGTGTGGCAGTTGATCAATGCGGGCATCAACAGCCTGCCTTGCGCGTCCACCACCTCCTCGCGCGGGATCTTCCGGCCAGCGCTCCCCACCGAGCCAATCGAGCCATCCGCCCGGATCTCCACGCTTCCGGAATCGAGCACACGGCTGTCCGAGTCGAACGTCAGCACGCGGGCGTTGGAGATGATCACTGCGAGAACTCCAGGTTGGCGCGGCCCCACGGAGCGACAATGTGCGTGCCTCCCTCGCCCCGGACGGCGTTAGCCACTTGCTCCGTCGAAGTGATGATGCATTCCTCGCCGCCGTGCCCGATGAAGTCGATGGCCGCCTCGATCTTCGGCCCCATGGAGCCCGGCGGGAATTCGCCGGCGGCCAGGTAGTCGCGCGCTTGCCGGACGGTGACGGTGTCGAGCCACTGCTGGCCGGGGCGGCCGAACCGGACGGCGACCCGCTCGACGGAGGTGACGATGACCAGCTTGTGCGCGCGAACCTGCGTGGCAAGCAGACTGGATGCCAGGTCCTTGTCCACGACCGCTTCAATTCCCAGCAACCGGTCGCCCTCCCAAGCGACCGGGATTCCCCCGCCCCCGCACGCGATGGCTACAACGCCCGCATCGAGCAGGCAGGCGATCGCATCGCCTTCCAGGATCTTCAGCGGATGCGGCGAGGGCACCACACGGCGGAAACGCCCCTTCCCAAACTCACGGATGACCCAGTTCGGTTTCTCCGCCTGAAGCTGTCCGATCTCGTCCGCGGTGTAAAAGGATCCGATGGGCTTGCTGGGGTTCACGAAGTCCGGATCATTCCGGTCCACCAGCACCTGGGTGATCACGGTTGCCACTTCGCGGCGAATCCCCTCGCGACGGAACAACTCGCAGGCCAGCCGCTGGATCATGTAGCCCATGCCGCCCTGGCAATCGGCGTCGCACGTGTCGAGCGGCAGCCTGGGCACCCGCCGCTCGCCCTCTTCGACGCGAATCAGAATGTTCCCGATCTGCGGGCCGCTGCCGTGCGTGATCGCCAACCGGCAGTCGCTGTGGAAAAGCGGCTTCAGGTGCTCCAGAGTCTCGGCCGTGTGCTCAAACTGCTGCGGAATGGTTCCAGGCTCGCCGGACCGCGTAATGGCGTTGCCGCCCAGGGCGATGACCAGAGTCTCGGGCATCTCGCTATGGCTCCGTCTGGTAGGGGATTTCCTCGTAGGCCATGGTCAGGGTCATGATCGCCTTCGCGGTGTGGAGGCGATTCTCCGCCTCGTCGTAAACCACCGAGCGCGGGCCGTCGATGACCTCGTCCGCCACTTCGTTGCCCCGGTCGGCGGGCAGCGGATGCATGTAGAGAGCGCCGGGCTTGGTGAGCTCCATTCTGGCGGCATCGCAGATCCAGTTTTGGTACTGCCTGGCGATGCGCAGCGATTCCTGCGGGTTGCTGCCCATCGTATCCAGACAACCCCAGCTCTTCGGGATGACGACGTCGGCGTCGCGGAATGCTTCGTCCATGCTGTCCACAATTTCGAGCTTCACGCCAGCGCGCCGCGCGTTCTCGCGGGCCGCCTGCATCGTTTCCGGCATCAGGAAATACTCGGGTGGATGCGCCAGCACGACGTCCATACCGAATCGCGGCATCAGCATGATGAGGCCCTGCGGCACCGAAAGAGGCTTCGCATAGCTGGGCGCATAGGCCCAGGTGACCGCC
Organism: Bryobacteraceae bacterium; assembly: GCA_050008465.1. Lineage (GTDB taxonomy): Bacteria > Acidobacteriota > Terriglobia > Bryobacterales > Bryobacteraceae > Fen-330. The sequence goes on along the minus strand of JBEKMO010000178.1, from coordinate 1,551 downwards.
AGCTTGCGCCCGCGCAAATCCCGGCCCAGCTTTTCGCGGATCGTCATCAGATCCGCCAGCGTCTGGCAAGGGTGATCGACGTCGCATTGCATGTTGATGACCGGCACATCCGCCCACCGCGCCACCTCGCGCATGTAGGCGTTGCCCTCGCCGGGGATCAGATCGTGGCGGATGGCGATGGCGTGCCCGTACCGCGACAGAATCACGCCGGTGTCCTTGGCGCTCTCGCCATGCGATACCTGCATCGCGTCGGCGGTGAGGAAGTGCGCGTGTCCTCCGAGCTGGGTGATGCCGGCCTCGAACGAGTTCCGCGTGCGGGTGGACTTGTCGAAGAACATCAGGAAAATGGTCTGGTCGGGCAGATAGCGGTGCGGTATGCGCGCCTTGAACTTCCACTTCAGATCGGCGGACACGTCGAGCAGAGTGCCGATCTCGTCTTCCGTCCACTCCTGCGTCGTGATGTAGTCTCTGCCTTGAAAGAGCGCTTTCTTGGTCACCACGATTAGTCCTTTGCCAGAGCCGCGGCATTCGCAAAATGGATGCGCCGCGGGTCGCTGACCGATTCGAGCAGCAGCTTGAGCTGTAGGTATAGCAGCATGTCGACCAGGTGCCCGGTCAGGTGCGGCTCCCAGCCAATCACTTCGTTCGAGCTCAGCCTGATCTCGATGTCGCCGAACCAGGCGCGATCGGCCGCCGGGTCCAGAATCAGCGTGTACGATTGCCCGGCCACCGTGCCGTAGAGCGTTTTCCGGCCGGAGTCGAACTCGATATAGAAGCCGTTGCGCCCGGCGTATTTCCTGTAGGTCTCGAGGCTGCCGAAGAACCGCGGCTTTTCCGCATACGGGCCGCCGTCTTCGGGACAGAACACGTCGCAGTTGCCGCAATCGTTGCAGGCGTCGGCGTAGTTGGCAAGCTGGTGCGCCTTGATAGATTTGAGAACGCCGCCGCCGGAGCGCCGCGCTCCCTCGGGCGTCAGCTCGAAATTGTCGTAAGGTATATCGCCGGCTGCGGTCTCATAGACGAAATTCGCGTCGTTCGGACAGACGGGAACGCACTTGTCGCAATTGATGCAGTCGTAGAGCCAGAGCTTGGACCCGATCTTGCGCGGCGCGCTTTTGTTGCGTTCCCAGGAGTAGCGCGGGTTCGCCGTCGCCTGCTCCACCAGCCGCGGCGTATTGAGCAGGCCGGCCGCATCCACCAAGGCCTGTTCCAGGCCGGCAACGCCGATCTCGCTGCAAACGTAGTCGAGCGGTGTGCCGGGTGTGGAGACCCACGCTTTGAGAAGCGGCGCGGCGAGTTCCCGGGCCGGCTCGGACAGGGTTCCCAGGACGCGATCGACGGCCGCCGCTGCCCGTCCCGTGTAGCGCACCACGAAGTCCGGGATGCGAGTCACACCCAGCTCCTTCATCTTCGCGCCCAGGCGTTCGAAGTAGCGAATCAAGCGGCCATAGCCCCCGGGCCGGAGCAGATCCGTGCAGGTGGTGACCGGAACGAAGTTCATGGCCACGGCGTCGGACACGTTCTGAGCGTCCAGGCCCGCCGAAAATGAGA
>JBEKMO010000177.1:0-4140 GCA_050008465.1 Bryobacteraceae bacterium | reverse complement strand
GAAGCCGAGGCGCCGCTGCCCGAGGGGATCGAGGGCTACGCGGAAGAGACCCGGCTGCACTACTCCGGCGGCCTCACCGAGGCCGGCGACATCGAGAGCTTCGAGGCGGAATAAGCGGGACGAAGTCGGTCTGGCGTCCCACGAGACCTGCAGAACGGCCTTACTGCTGTCCAATCCAGCCGAGAAGCCCGTTGTCTGATCGAAAACCCTGGGCAGACCTCCCCTATCCGGCCGATTGGAAGAACCAGGCTGCTGTCCAGAGGAGCAGCGGGGAACCTTCCTGGTGACGCGATTTCCGACAGTCGATTCGATGGAGCGCCAGGAACGCCCTCAAGTATCCCTCTCCCGCCTGCTGACGGTTGAAACCCACGCCTCGCGACGGTGACCGGCCACCGGGACAACCACGTCGGGCAGGAATCCGAGGCCGCGCCAGGCGTCGCCGATGAGGACGCTCGTCTTGCCGGTGTCTTGGGGTTCCGGCTCGACCACCAGGAGGTCGACGTCGCTGGCGGGAGTCAGCGTGCGGAGCCAAACAGCAATGATCCACCCCGCACGAGTCACGGCAGGAACTCGCCGGACCGCTCTGGCAGTCCGGCGGTTGCGGGCGCCCCGTGATAGGCGACTCGGAGGCGCGAGTTCGGCCGGCGACATCGAGAGCTATGGGCGGGGCAGGCGCAGCGGCGGCGTCGCGGCTCCGGGGACAGATGTGAGGAAAAAAAGTGCGCTCCCTGGCTGCAAAATAGGTCGTTGGTGATATACTGGTCCGGGCCGGAAGGCCCAGAGGTTGGGGGAGGTGGGGTTTGTTCGCTAGAGAACCCAGCCAGAGGATGGCCGGATCGTGCGCCGGCTGTGGGAGCGGAGCGCGCCGGGCACTGGGCGGATTACCTTCCCTACTCCCTCCCCCGTGTGGTACAGTCCTTAGTTATCTTTAGTCGAGTGAGGTTTCAACTATGCGCCGAGTTCTATCCGTAACGCTTTTGGTTTTGCTAGGGGTGGTTGCGCTCCTGGCCCAGCAGAACACTGGCCGTATCGCCGGCACGGTGGTGGATGCCACGGGCGCCGCCATCCCGACCGCTACCGTGCAACTCTCTCTGGCCGGTGGCGGCATTGCCGCGGCCACCGCCACTAGAACGGATGGCTTGTTCAACTTCAACGCCATCCAGCCCGGGACCTACGACCTCACTGTCGAGTCGGCGGGCTTCGCCAAGCAGATCATCCGGGGGGTGAAGATCGATCCCGGCCGCGAGACTTCGATGCCGGCCATCACCATGGAAGTGGCGGGCAAGGCCGAGGTCGTGGAAGTCACGGCCACGAACCAGGGCGTGCAAACCACCAATGCCGAGGTGTCCACTACCATCACGACCAACCAGATCCGGAACCTGCCGCTGCTCAACCGCAGCCCGTTGGCCCTGATTGCCACCCAGGCCGGCGTCACCTATAACGGGCGCGCCAACACCGTTATCAACGGCCAGCGCCCCTCGTTCAGCAACGTGACGGTGGACGGCGTGAACGTTCAGGACAACTTCATCCGCACCAACGCGCTCGACTTCCTGCCCAACCTGTTGCTGCTCGACCAGGTGGCCGAAGTGTCGGTGGTCAGCTCGAACAGTAGCGCCGCTGTCGGCGGGGGCTCGTCGCAGGTGATCATCACCAGCCCGAGCGGCACCAACACCTTCCACGGAAGCGTGTACTGGGCCAACCGCAACCGGGCCTTTGCCGCCAATACCTGGTTTAACAACCGAGATAGCATCTCGCAGCCACCCTATAACCAGAACCAGGGGGGCGGCGCCATCGGGGGCCCCATCATCAAGGACAAGCTCTTCTTCTACGCGAACTACGAAGCCCTCCGGCTGGCTCAGCAATCGTCGTACAATACGACCATCCTCACGTCCGACGCTCGCAACGGCATCTACACCTACAAGGATTCCAGCGGAACGGTACACAAGGTCAATGTGCTGCAAGCCATGGGGGTGTCGGCGAACTCGGCCATGGCCTCCGTGATCGCGAACGTTCCGGGAGCGGATAAAATCAACAACTACCGCGTTGGCGACAGCTCGGAGAGCTTCCTGCGGAACACCGCCGGATACGCGTACCCGCTGCGCAACGATCGTTTCCGCGACAACGTGACCGGAAAGGTAGACTACATCCGCTCGACCAAGAACGTCTTTTCGGGCACGTTCGCCTGGAACCGGGACTACCTGGACCGGACGGACGTGACCGTCAACTACGCTGCCGTTCCCCCGGTTTCTAACAACGACAAGACGAAATTCGTGTCCGGAACCTGGCGCTGGAGCCCGAAGCCCAATTTAACCAACGAGCTGCGTGGCGGCTTCAACCTCGCCCCCGCGCTGTTCCTGACCTCCTACGACCACGGCCAGTACAATATCAGCGGGCTGCTGTTCAACAACCCGGTTAATTTCTACACCGCCGCGGCCATGCCGCAGGGCCGCTACACCAACACCTTCAGCCTTCAGGACAACGCCAGTTACGTGAGCGGCCTTCACAATTTTCAGTTCGGCTACCAGATGCAGAGGATTCGTGTGAAATCGTTTTCCGATCCCGTCGATATCGTGCCCTGGTACACGCTCGGGATGGGTACCGGGAACCTGTCCGGAGGCCTGACCTCAGCTCAGTTGCCGGGGATCGGCTCCACGGACCTTGGCGCCGCCAACAACCTGCTCGCGAACCTGGGCGGATATGTTACCCAGTCCAGCCAGACGTTCAACGTCACCAGCCGCACCTCCGGCTTTGTCAACGGCGCCAACTACACCCGGAACTTTACTCTGAACAACTACGCCCTCTATTTCCAGGACAACTGGAAGGTCGCGCGGAGGCTCACGCTCAACCTCGGCTTGCGCTACGACTACTACTCGCCCGTGGACGAGCGTAACGCGCTGGTCCTGCTGCCGGTGTCGGCGAACGGCCAGAGCGCGATCGACGCTCTGATGTCGAACTCGACTCTGGATTTCGCGGGCAATGCCGTGGGCCGTCACTGGTACAACACGGACAAGAACAACTTCGCTCCGGTTGTCGGTTTCGCCTGGGACGTGTTCGGCAACGGCAAAACCGCGATCCGCGCCGCTTACAGCTTGAGCTACGTGAACGACGAGGACATCCGCGCCGCGGACAACAACACTTCCACGAACGCCGGGCTGTCGGCGCAAGCCCTCAAGAGCGGCCTGACAGGCACCCTGGCCAGTCCGCCGGCGGTGACGGTACCGGTCTACAAAGTGCCCCGCCTTTTTTCGGACAATTACGCCATCAGCACCGCGAGCGCCTTCGGCGTGCCCGATCCAACCCTGCGGACCCCTTACGTCCAGCAATGGACCTTCGGCATCCAGCAGGCGGTGAAGGGAGCGGTGATTGAGATGCGTTACGTCGGCATCCACTCCAGCAAGCTGTGGCGCGCGATCGACTACAACCAGGTCGACATTACCTCAAACGGATTCCTGGCCGATTTCAAGAACGCTTACAACAACGGGATACTCGCGCTGGCGGCAACCGGGAGCTTCCGGCCGGCCTACAACGCTTCGATCGCCGGCAGCGTGCCTCTGCCGGTGTTCGCCAAGCTCGCGTCCGGCGGGTTGCTCACCAATTCCACCGTCGTCAACTACATCTTGCAGCAGCAGGTGGGCGAACTGGCTAACACCTACCAGACCAACCTTCTCAACGGGTCCGTGAACTTCTACAAAAACCCGAACGCCCTCGGCTGCAACATGATCACCAACTACAGCAACGGCAGCTACGACGCGCTCCAGATCGACGTCCGCAAGCAGACCAAGGCCGGTCTGTACTTGCAGGGCAACTACACCTGGGGCAAGAACCTGAGCGACCAGGACGGCACCCAGCAGACGCGCTTTGAGCCCTTTCTGGACATAAACAACGCCAAGATCGAGAGGGCTCCAACCAGCTTCGACCTGCGGCAGCAGATCAAGATCAATGCGAGCTACGAACTGCCCATGGGCAAGGGCCATAAGCTTTCCTATCAGCCTTTGGACCGGGTGTTAGGCGGCTGGTACGTGGCGGGCATCTACACCTGGCAGACCGGCAATCCGTTCTCGGTGCTGTCGGCCCGGGGCACGCTCAACCGCGCTGGGCGGTCGGGCAGCAACACCGCTTCCTCTTTCCTGACAGCCGCGC
>JBEKMO010000176.1:0-4358 GCA_050008465.1 Bryobacteraceae bacterium | reverse complement strand
GCGCTGCTGGACTGGAACAACAACTACGGCGCCGACCCCGACAAGGCGGTCTGCTTCCATTGCAGCAACCTCCCCAAGCACTTCTTCGCCGACGTGAAGATGGATTACCAGGCGATCATCGCCGGAACGGTGGGCATCGCCAACACCTATGGCACCTGCGTCGGCCGCGTGAAAGCCGGGCCGATGAGCTTCGCACGATTCTCGACCGACGACCGGGCGGGCGTCATCCGCGGCTACGCCGGCCAGGGACGCTTCACCGACGACCCGCTCAGCACCTTCGGCGGGGCCGGTGTGGTCGAGATCCCGCGCATGCAGCACCTGCTGCGGTACATCTGCGAGAACGGCTTCGAGCACCACGTGGCCGCCAACCTGTCCTCGGTGGCCGGCGCGGTGGTCGAGGCCACCCGGCGCTACCTCGGCTGGGACATCTACTGGCACAACGGGGGATAAGGCAGACGTCTCGCTAAGACCGCTCAAAGCGCCCGTGGTATGCCCACAAGCCCAGCGCCGGATTCGAGATGAAGAACACTTCTTCCCCGTCGATCACGTTGGAGCCGTCCGTCATGGTCGCGGGGTTGTAGCGTTTCATCATCTGTTCGAGATCGCCGAACCGGAAGTTCACACCCTCGATCTCTTCCTTGCTGAGATGGCCGGGGCAGTAGGTGATGTTGAACCGGCCCTCGGACGATCCGTGAATCAGGTGGGCGGCGGCGCTGAGATTCGCGGCCAGATCGGCATTCTTCTTCACGGCCTCGAGCACTGCGGGCGTGCCCACGTAGCCGTACTTGCGGATGAGCTTGTCTATAGTCGGGTCCTCGCCGAACTCTCGCACGCCGGGCGCGAGCACGATCAGCTCCGCATGATCCGCCAGCGCCATCCGGGTCCGGTAAATCGATTTGTTGCCCAGCCAGGTGCTCTTGAACTCCGCGGGATCCAGGTACACCACGGCCTTGCGGATCTGGCCATCCAGCATGACGAAGTTAACCTTCAGGCTCAATTCCGCGGCCCGTTGGAAGCACTCGGCGTCGTCCCCTACGAACAGACCACGAACGGCCAGTCCGCCACGCTCGTTCTTGGCCACGACGGTCTGCACGTAAACGATGGGCAGGCGGCGCGCGAACTTGTCCGAGGCGTAGTTCAGAACGCGCCGCACCGGGTTGTCCGCGCGCCCCATGATGCGCTCCATCCCATACACGGCGCCCAGGAAATGGCTCTTGTGGATTCCTTCGCTGCCGCCCGTCCCCACGAAAATGTTCTTGTTGTAGTTCGCCATGCCGATGACTTCGTGGGGCACCACCTGGCCGATCGAGAGAATGAGATCGAAGCCACCTTCCACCAGCAGCCGGTCCACCTGCGCGGGCCAGGTGAAGTCCAGCTTGCCTTCCGATTGCTCCCGCACGAACGCGGCCGGCACTTCCCCGAGGGTCACCAGTCCGGTGCGCCAGTCGTGCACGCGGAACCGGTCGCGAGGCACGTCGCCGAACATGGCCGCGATCTCGCGTTCAGTCATCGGAGAATGCGTTCCGAGGGCCGGAAGCACGTCGGTAAGCCGGTCCCCGTAGTATTGCCAGGCCAATCGTGTGATCTCTCCGGCGCGCGAATGGGAGCGGGTAAAGTCGGGCGGAACGCACAGCACTTTGCGGCGCTCCCCCAGCGCATCCAGGGCGCGGAAGAGTGCGTTCTTAAGATCGGCGGAGGAGAACGCGGTGGTCTCCGATCCGGCTGCCCAAAACAGGCTCATCGTGTTGGTGTCCTTCCCTCGAAGCCACTATAGCAAGTGCGGTCTAATGTAGGAGCGGGTTTCAAACATGATCCGACGATTTGTCCCTCTGGTTCTGCTCGCCACCGCGCTCCCGGCGCAGGAGAAAGTCACCATCCGCGTGGATGCGGGCGCGGTGATCGGCCCGTGGCGGCCCGTCTGCCGCTATTTCGGCTACGACGAGCCGAACTATACCTACATGCAGCACGGTAAGAAGTTGGTCGGCGAGTTGGCCGCCCTGGCGCCCGTGCCGGTATACTTCCGCGCGCACAGTCTGCTGGTGACCGGCGACGGCCAGCCGGCGCTCAAGTGGGGTTCTACCAACGCCTATACCGAGGACGCCACGGGCAAGCCGGTCTACGATTGGACGGTTGTCGATCGCATCTTCGACACCTACCTGGAAGCCCGGGGCAAGCCGCTAGTCGAAATCGGCTTCATGCCGCAGGCGCTCTCCATCCAGCCCGAGCCTTACAAGCACGGCTGGCCCAAAACGCCCATCGATGCGGGCTGGGCGTACCCGCCGAAGGACTACGACAAATGGGCCGAGCTGATCCACCAGTGGGTGAAGCACTGCGTCGCGCGCTACGGGAAGGCGGAAGTCGAGAGCTGGTGGTGGGAACTCTGGAACGAGCCGGATATCTTCTACTGGAAGGGGACGCCGGAAGAATACAACAAGCTCTACGACTACACGGCGGACGCGGTGAAGCGCGCGCTGCCCACCGCCCGGGTCGGCGGGCCCGCTACCACGGGGCCGCGGGGCGCAAAAGCGGCCGCCTACCTGCGCCAGTTCCTCGAGCATTGCCAGCGCGGAACCAACGCCGTCACCGGGAAGACCGGCGCGGCGCTCGATTTCGTGAGCTTCCACGCCAAAGGCTCGCCCAAAGTGGTGGACGGCCGCGTGCTTATGGGCACGGCCGCGGAGCTGGCCGATCTGAACAACGGGTTTGCGATCGTGGCGTCGTTCCCCGGCTTCAAGCATCTGCCGGTGATCGTCAGCGAGTGGGATCCGGAGGGCTGCGCGGCCTGCTCCGCGCGCACCCATCCGCAGAACGCCTACCGCAACACCACGCTCTATCCCGCGAACCGGGCCGTCGTCTTCAACGCCGCACTGAAGCTCGCGGACAAGTACAAGATCAATCTCGAGGGCCTCCTGACCTGGGCCTTCGAGTTCGAGGGCCAGCCCTACTTCGATGGCTTCCGCACGCTGGCCACCAACGGCGTCGACAAGCCCGTACTCAACTTTTTCCGCATGGAGGGATTGATGGGCGGCAGCCGTGTGAAGGTCGCGAGCGCCGGCGCGCGCGAGAAGGCGGTCATCGATGCGCTGGCCACCGCGCGCGGCCACGAGATCGCCATAATGGTCTGGAACTACAACGACGACGAGGCGCCCGCCCCCGCCGCGCCGGTCGAAGTGATTGTCCAGGGCATCCCCCCGGCCGCCACCCGCGTGCTGCTCCAGCACTACCGCATCGACGAGCGCCACAGCAACGCCTACACCGCCTGGAAGGAGATGGGCGCGCCACAGAACCCCAACCCGGAACAATACGCGCGGCTCGAAGCCGCCGGCCAGCTCGAGCTCCTTGACTCCCCACGCTGGCTCTGGGCCGGCAAAGGAACCGTCCGCATCGAGTTCTTACTACCGCGCCACGGCCTTTCGCTGTTGCACCTGACCTGGTAGCCCGCAACCGAGGGACTGCCTAGGCCGTCCGCTGTGGGGACGGCTCAGGCTGTCCCCGGTTGCGGCCGCGCTACCGCGGCGGCTCGATGAGGCGCGGCCGTTCCGCGTCGCCGCGCTGCTCGAGTCGGATCTGCATCGACAGGTTCATCACCGGCACCACCTCGTCGAAGACGGCCAGCATGGATTCCACCAGGTCCAGGCCCGTCGAGCCGCGGACTTCGCTCTCGCTCATCGGGAAGAACACCTGAAAGCCCGCCCAACCGTCCTCCGGGGCCGCCTCGAGCTCGCGTCGGAGCTTGCGCGCGCCCGGGAAATCGACGCGGGAGAAGTTGGCGGAGTCCGCATCCCAGGCGCCGCCGTGCAACAGGAACCCATCGCCTAGCAACCGGGTCAACTCGTGCTCCATTTCGCCGCGCGGCTTCAGCGCCTTGAGAAGCCGGTTCCAGTCCCAGTCCTCGCGCAACTGAAAAGCGCGGGAATCCCGCGGCGCCTTGACCATGCCGCGCTCGATCTGCAAGCCGCACTGGAACACGCGGGTGTCGCGGTCGACGGTCAGGTAGAACTTCGAGCAGCCGAAGCTGACGTCGCTGGAGAGCGGCTTGGCAGTGCGGTTGGCCCGCGGCAGGAACCCGATCCACTGCCAGAAGACGCCGCGGCCCCACCGCTCGGTGACGAACGGCTGCGCGTAGCGCGCCTCGAGCGCCAGCTTGAGAATCCGCGTGATGCGCTCGTGCTCCTCCAGGTTGCCGACGCGAATGCCGCGCTCGAAATCCAGATACTCGGGCCGAAAACCGGCCATGATCGCAGTTGGCTCCATTATCGCCCCCGGTGCCTCCACAACTTCTCGATCTCTTCCAGTGTCCTACCTTTGGTCTCCGGCGTGGCCAGCCAGACGATGAGAAACGTGGTGACGCACATGGC
>JBEKMO010000175.1:0-4378 GCA_050008465.1 Bryobacteraceae bacterium | reverse complement strand
ACCTTGCCGAGCTGGGTGTTGATGAGGCCGGGATCGTCAAAGAAGGTGGCGTACTCGCCCAGGCGCATGGCCAGAAAGAGCGAGCCCTCGCGCATCTGCACGGCGCTGCGGCGTGCGCCGCTTCGTACCCTGAGCATTTCCTTTTCCGTCGGGGGATCGGCTTGCAGCTTGGCGATCTCCTCGGTGATGAGGGCCTCGACTTCCTCGGGGCTCTTGCCGGGACGCGGAACGGCAACGATGCGGAACGTCCCGGGACCGCGGCGCTGGGAGAACATCGCCATGACCATGACGGCCGCTTCCTTCTCCTTGACCAGCTTCTGGTAGAGGCGGGAACTGTTCTCGCCCCCCATCCCCTGGCCGCCGCGCATCCCACCCCCGCCGCCGCCGGCGCCGCCCAGGATGGTGCCCAGAACGCTGAGGGCATAGGCGTCCGGCGTGTTGCCGAAGGGTCCCTTGAAGACCATATCGAGCCGTGGAAGGCGCGCCAGCGGGTCGCTGAGGGTGGTGCGTCTTTCCTGGGTCTGCGGCGGCTCGGTCATGTCCACCGGGGGAGGGGGCTGCTGGCGCGGAATGTCGCCGAAGTACTTCTGGACCCGGGCGAGCGCGTCGGCGGTGTTGAGGTCGCCGACCAGGGTCAGGGTGGCGTTGTTCGGGGCGTAGTAGGTGCGGAAGAAGTCCTTCACGTCCTGAATCGAGGCCGCGTTGAGATCCTCCATCGAGCCGATGACGGAGTGCTTATAGGCGAAATTGTCGTAGACCAAATCGTCGATGAGCTCCTGGGTCTTGCCGTAGGGGCGGTTGTCGACGCTCTGGCGGCGCTCCTCCTGAACGGTGGCGCGCTGGTTGTCGAGGTTCTCCGGCGTGATGGCGAGCGAGCGCATGCGGTCGGACTCGAGGAACAGGCCCAGATCGAGCTGGTTCTTGGGAAGCGTTTCGTAGTAATTGGTCCGGTCGGTGCTGGTGCTGCCGTTCATGTTCCCGCCGTTGTTGTAGACCAGGAAGAAATGCTCGCCGGGGCCGACCTTCTCGGAGCCCTTGAACATCATGTGCTCGAACAGGTGGGCGAAGCCCGTGCGGCCCTTGCGTTCGTTGCGCGAGCCGGTGTTGTAAGTGAGGGCGATCGAGTAGAGCGGCGCGTAGTGATCCTCGGCGATGATGACGCGCAGGCCGTTGGCCAGGTGCGTATCGGTGAATTTCAGTGGCGCGATTTTGGCTGGGTCCGCGGGGCCCGCGGCCAGTAGCCCGGCGTAGAGCAGTGCCGGCGGGACGCAGGCTCGAAACAATCTCTTCATGTTGCCTCCAAAGATGGGGCCGTGCCTCGACCCACGCCCGGATTATAGCCGATGGGCGGGTGGGGCAGGGCCCCAACGGAACCAGCAACGGATTGCCCGTGAAGTTGCTGCTCCATCCTCACCATGGCGTCACCGCATGGCCGGATGGAAAATGGCCGGCCGTGTTTTCTCGTTTGGAATGAATGGCGTCCCCAGGGGGATTCGAACCCCCGTTACCGCCGTGAAAGGGCGAACTGGTAATAGTAACACATCTGTTTTCAATCACTTGGAAGCCAGCACACGCTGCAATCTGCACGTTTGCGTTACCACAGCGTTACCGGATTCTTCGCAGGTCATCGGAGTGACCGTCCAGTCGCATTCTCAAGGCCCAGGACAGCCCGGCAGCAGCAGAACGGTAGAGCACGACCAGCATGGCCAAGACCGACCCGCCGGGCTGCGGCTGGAGGCCCTGCACATAGGTTGGGTGCGCACCTGCTATCATTTGCGCTAAAGTACATGTCCGAGTTGGAACACGTATGGTTGAACCCAACGGCCTAGGTGTCAAGTCCGGTCCACATTCCGGCGCGACTGGCGCGATGATCTCGCTTGAGCATGCGAAACAGGCGCTACTGCGTTCTGGGTACCTCCTGGAGAACCGTGTCGAGTCGCTCCTGGTCAGACGCGGCTATGGTGTGCAGGCTAACACTCCATTTCTAGATACGATTTCCGAGAAGGAACGCGAGCTGGACCTGCATGCACTCAGGCTAGTAAGCGCGGGACCGGCTGAATTTGATTTCGTGTGGTCCGTTCTTTTGATCGAGTGCGTGAATAACCCACAGCCGATTGCCTTCGTCACAAAGGACTCCGACCTCAGAGAGACTGAGATATACAGGATAAAGATGGCTGGTGTTCCAACCCGCATCATAGACCCCCAAAAACCAGGGCGCTGGATTCTCTTGGCGGACTACCTCGGCATGAGCCGATACCACCACTACTGCAAGGGCAGGACGGCCACTCAGTTCTGTTCGTTCTCGCAAAAAAAGGGGTCGAACGATTGGATGGCTAGCCATATCGACGAGCACTGGGACGATCTCGGCAAAGTGATCCGGGCTCTTGAGCACTTCCGAAGCGATCTGTTTGACTGCTGGCGCCCACCATCCAGGAAACGGCAGCCAGACCACATCAACGTCGAGATCTATTACCCGCTGGTTGTACTGCAGGGCGAATTGCTGGATGTGCAGCAATCGAGGACTGCCTTGCACATCCGACCAGCGAAGCACATGCAGTACACTCGTTCGACGCTTAGCGCAGGCAGAGAGAGTTTCTACCAGATCGATGTCGTCACTGAACGCTACTTGCCCAGGTACTTGACGATCATTGAGGAGGAGCTTGAGAGAACTGGCCGTCTACTGAGACGGCGGCAGAAACACGTCAGAAAGTCCCTAAACAGGCTTGTCACGGCTGCCAGCAGATATCGGTCGCCCGACAGAATCAGGAGCGCCCTTGAGCCTGCCGCCCATTTTCTGGAGTGATGGGCATCGCTAGCGCCACGACCGTTCACCGTGCTCCGTGGCGACCGGACGCTTGGCAGCGAGTCGGCACAGCCCGGATCTTTCGCTCAGCGGGTCAAACACCTCCGAAGTATGCCTCGCGTTGGCGCGACTGGTGAGCGTTGGGGAGTTGCGGGGAGAGGGCGAGGCGTCGGAACCGTGCCTTGGCCTCTCTCGCGTCGTCCTATCGGAGCCGCAAGACCGGGGGGTAGGTCGATTTAACGCAGACCGCCCCCTGCTGGGAGGTACGCGTATGCTCGCTGTCGCTGCCGCGAGAAAGAAAACGCGACTTTGGTGCCGGTTCAAGCCCGGCGGGGTGGCTCCTGTGATGGCGCCGAAGGGCGCGGCTACAACGAAGGAATCACCCATGGCCCCTGACAGCCCAAAGAAGCCTTTCTCCAAGCGCTATGGTTAGCGACCCCGACGTCCGCAGTCCGCGCCACGTGTTGCTCAAGCATTAAGCCCTCTTAATCTCTCAAGCGCCCAACGTCTTGTGCGACACCAGCAGACCTCCGAGAAATGTATTATGCTTGTCTGTTCCCACGAGAGAGTGTTCGAGGAGATCGCACGCCGATGCCCGACTGGAGCCCGGAGCCGCCCATAACCCCTAGCGTGTGCGAGGAACACGAGTTTCTGGAAATCGCTGAGGACTTCTCCAACCCTTGCGAGATCTTCCGCGAGGCGCTCAGCAACTCCTTCGATGCCGGAGCCACGGAGATGCACATTCTCCTTACCGTGGTTCCGAAGGGATTCCGCCAGATCCTTCGCATCGAGATTGCCGACAACGGAAGGGGCATGAGCCGCGATGAACTCTGTGCATTCTTCGACCTCGGCAACTCAACCAACCGTGGCAAACCCGAGACAATTGGAGACAAGGGCCACGGGACAAAGATCTACTACAAGAGTTCACGTATCGAGGTGATCACAAACAAGGATGGTTGCCAACTTCGCGCCGACGTCAGGGACGCTTATGATGCACTGGCAAACGGCTCCAAGCCTGTCGTGAGCGTGTCCTCAAAGCCAAGCGAGGCCGACAAGGGTACTCGCATTATCATTGATGATTACAACTACAGCATTCGTGACAAGTTCACGCATTCGATACTGAAGGACTATATCCATTGGTTTACGAAGTTCGGGAGCGTAGAGCGGGAGCTGGGAATTGAACGCAATGCTGGAGCGGTTCTGTGGCTTAAGGGAGTTGATCGCAGTGAACCTGAGCGGCTGACCTTTGGGCACGTCTTTCCGCCAGTCTCCGAGGCGCTAGACAAGCTCTTAGATATACATAAGGGGGCAGCACCAGAGCATTTTGTAAGAAAATGGCCAAAGCAACCTGAGAGGAAGGTCCTGAAGAACTTCCCTGACATCGCCTACGAGGTCGTGTTCTATCTTGAGGGCGATGCCGCTAAACGAGCGGTCAACCCCCTCATCCGAGGTAAGGGACGGACGGTACAAGGTGGTGCGTACAACGTCCAAGACCGATACGGATTATGGCTCTGCAAGGACCACATACCTATCCAGCGCGCAAATGAACGGATCACGGTAAAAGGCTCCGAATTC
>JBEKMO010000174.1:0-4517 GCA_050008465.1 Bryobacteraceae bacterium | reverse complement strand
GCTCTAACTTGGCCGGTATCAGTATATCATCGGATGCCTTTGTTGTTTTGGTTGCCGCTTTCCGTCTTTCCAGATGGACCCGGAGACACAGGATAACCGGGCGGCGAATTCAGGCCATTCGCATACCGGGGATTGTCCCGCAGTCTCTGGGTCATTGCGAGGGGCAACGCCCTCGGTACAAAACAAAGGAGGATGGTATGAAAACAGATGCGTTTCCCGGCCCTGCCTTCGGCGCGATCGGGAATCAACATAACACGCGGAGGTCAGACATGAGGCGTTTGCTTGGATTGCTTCTCACGACGGCAGCGTTCGCTCTGGCGGCGGACCAAGTGCCGTTCGTCGCGATATTCACCTCTGATGTTCCAGGCGGTCCGCTCCCGACATGCGATACGGGTCAGATCCCGCTCGCTTCCGTGGGCACCGGGCACGCGACTCACTTGGGCCTGTTTACTGGAACCCAAAGCCAATGCGTCGATCCGGCGACCGGCGCGTTCTCGTCGGGACACTTTACCCTGACCGGTGCGAATGGCGACACCATTTCCGGAACGCACTCTGGGCAATTGGTGATGACGAGCCCGACCACGGCCACAATAAACGGGGTTTTCGTCATCACCGGGGGAACCGGCCGGTTCTCGGGAGCAACCGGCGGCGGCGTCGCGACGGGAACCTTGGACCTCGTGACCCAGGAGGCCAACGACTTCGTGATGAGAGGAACGATCTCGCGGCCGAATCACTAGTACAGCGATTCCTCAACAACGTATCAGTCGTTAGACCACAGACAGCGTCTCCAGATTATAGGTCAGTGGGTGTATACTGACTGGCGATCGGCGGTAAGAATGGAAGTCCCGGATGGTACTCACAAAAGAAGAACTCATCGCATCGCTCCAAAATAAGGTGCGAATCCTTCTGCACCTGGCCGGCAAGGTCGACCGCACTCAACTGGACTACCGACCGACGCCCAAACAGCGGAGCACAATCGAGGTGCTCCAGTATCTGAGCGTCATGGGACCGGCAATGATCCCGTTCATCAAGACCGGGGTGTTCGATCACGCGGCATGGCAGGCTGCGCTTTCGGCTGCCCGTGGCGCGACCTTCGACCAGGTTCTTTCGGCGCTCGAAGAGCAAACGAGCGGTTACGCCGAACTGCTCCATGGATGGTCCGAAGACGAGTTTCGCGGCGAGATCGAGATGCTCGGCCGGAAAGCCAGCCGCGGTTCGTTCATCGTGAACCTGGTGCTTTGCGCGCACGCGGCCTATCGCACGCAATTGTTCCTCTACTTGAAGGCCTGCGGCCGCGATGAGCTGAACACGATGAATCTCTGGGCCGGCGTGGACGCCCCCATGTCGGGCTGAGACCTGCCATCCATCGCCTCGGCCTTAGGGCATCCGCTCGGGCGTGCCTTGCCAGGAGGACTTCTGGCCTGAATGCGCACGCCTTCAAGTCAGATTGAGGAGTTCCGGGCCGCCTGCTGCGAGGAAGCTGGCATGCGCCTGGCTGCACCGTTGATCGGAAGTTTCGAGCAGGCGCGAATAACCGGGCAAGGAGCGCAGCGATGCCAGCCACGGATCGCGGGACAGCGCCGATCCACACAAGAACCCACTATCGATCACCCGGGAGAGAATCTTGAGGGCACGCTCGCGCTCCTGGATTTGTGCCAGATGGCGTGCCGTGTAATAGAAGGACTCGGGATCTCTGCGCGTCAGAGGCTCTCCCGCTTCGATCATATGGAGACATGCTTCGAAGTCCCCTTCGAGGTAAGCTCTGAGAGACTGTATGATCGCCCGAACGGAACCCGTGGCGACTCCGGATTGCTCGCGCGCGCGTAGCAGTGCGAGCGCTTTCTGGTTGTCGCCCAGCATCACCAGCGCGGCACAGTCCAGGTAGATGCCGCCTTTCGTTCGGTAGCACTCGAGGGTCTTCCGATAGTCTCCCAGCATGAAGTAGGTGTGCGCGACGCTCGTAGCGGCATGGGGATCGAGGTGCCGGGCGCGATGGTGGGCGGCGATCGAAGCTTCCAGTTCGTCGCAATAACGGCAGGCCGGCACGAGACCTGCAAACAGGTCTGTGTCGTTCCGCCGGAAGCGCGCGCGTTCAAGCAGCCTCAGCATCGCCGCTAGTGCGCCACCCTGGTCGCACTCGAGGGTAGTGTATAAGTTGTGCGCGATGGAAAGGTCGGGATTCAGGGCGAACGCCTTGCGGAACGCCTCGCCGGCCCGCTCCAGGTTCGCGTCGGCGTCTTCCCCGAACTTCTCGATGAACCGGTGAGCCCGCCCCAACTGCGCCCATGCCGGCGCGTACTGCGGGTCCTCCTCCAGACACTGGGCATAGAGGCTGCGGGCGAGCCTCATGTTGTCCAACGTGCGGACAGTCCCAATCTGGTTGGCGCGAAGATAGTACTCGTACGCCCTGGCGGTGGCGGGTCTGTCGTGCCGCAGGATGCGGTGCTCCCGTTCGCTCAGCGGCAGCATGAGCGACTGCGCGATACGCTTGGACAACTGGTCCTGAAGTTGGAAAAGATCCTCCATCGACACCATGACGGTGTCCGACCAGATGATGGCGCCGCCGGGCGCTTCGACAAGCTGGAAGGTGAGCCGCATCTGGTCCCCGACGCGCATCAGGGACCCAGCCAGGATGGCGTCTACATCCGCCTCGACTGCGATTCGCCGCGGATCCGGTGGGCCCTCGAAGCGGGCGGCCACCAGGGTCGAGCGCACAACGATGCCGTCGGCGCCCGAGAGCGAACTGCCGATCGCGTCCGGCAGGCTGTAGGCGAGAAAGTCCGTCTCCTCATCCTTCCGGAGCACACGAAACGGCAGTGCAATCAGGCGCGTAACGGTTCGATTGGGCGCCGCGGCCACGGCGCCGGCGGACAGCAACACCGCGCTTACAGCGTCGAGCATCTCGCCAGCGGTGGCGTAGCGGTCCTGAGGGTGCTTGGCCATCGCGCGCCGGATCACTTGATCCAGCGCCTCGACTTCCCTGGATCCGGCGAGCGGCGGCGGGTTGTGATGCATGACCGCGTAGAGCACATCGACCGGGGACGCGCCATCGAACGCCTGTCTCCCCGCGAGCATCTCGTAGAGCACGCAGCCGGCCGCGAAGATGTCGGCGGCCGGACCTAACGCCAGCCCGCCAACCTGTTCGGGCGCCATGTATCGCGGTGTGCCGGCAATGCGTCCGGGAGCCGTGATTGTCGCCGCCGCCCACTTGCCCTCTGCATCGCCGGGCGGTGCGGCGCCAGCCGAACGTGCCAGACCGAAATCGAGCAGTTTGACCCCGTGCGGCGTCAGAAACACGTTGGAGGGCTTCAGGTCGCGGTGGACGATCTGGAGGCCGTGCAGGGCGGTCAGGGCCTCCAGGATCTCGCGGGTAATCTGCACCGTCTCGGAGACCGGCAGCGACCCGCTCGCCAGCCGGTCGGCCAGCGACTGACCTTCGAGCAACTCCAGCACCAAAAACAGCGTCCCGCCGTCCTCGCCTGCGTCGAACAACTGGCAAATGTGCGGATGACTCACCCGGGCGAGCGACCGCGCCTCGCGCCAGAGCTGCTTACGGGCCTGTTCGCTCTCCTCGGTCCCGCGGATCGTCTTGATGGCGACGGCCCGTCCCAGGCGTTCGTCCCAGGCCTCGTAAACCACGCCCATGCCGCCCTCGCCGATTTTGCGCACGATCCGGAAGTGGCTTACAGGATGCGACACCATCTGCCCGGTGAGCGGTTTCTCCGAGCGCGCCTGATCGTGCGCGAGCGCCCGGGCGGCCACTTCCATCGCCCGCTCTTCCAGGTACCCATCGGCTTGGGTCTCCAAAGCCAGCAGAGATTCGACTTCGCGAAGCAGTTCCGGATCCCCGGCGCAGGCGTTGGCGAGGAACTCCGGCCGCGCGCTCTTCTCCCGCTCCAGGGCTGCGTGGTACAGCCGTTCGATCTGCTGCCAGCGTTCGGGCTTCATCATGCTCAGCTCAACTCGCGCAGCAACCAAACCTTGGCCAGCTTCCAGTCCCGCAGAACCGTTTGCTGGGAGACTTCGAGCACCTCGGCGATCTCCCCGGTTTCCAGCCCGCCGAAGAACTTCAACTCCACGACCTTGCTCTTGCGGGGATCAATCGTTGCCAGCGCTTCGAGAGAGTCGTCCAGCGCCACCAGGTCGGCGCTTCTGGGCGGGGCGAAGTCGAGGCTCTCGTCGAGGGACACGGGCTGGACTGCGCCGCCGCGCTTGTTGGCGTTGCGCGACCGGGCGTAATCCACCAGGATTCTCCGCATCAGCTTGGCGGTGACGGCCAGGAAGTGGCTCCGGTCCTGCCAGCGCACCCGCTGGCAGTCCACCAATCGCAGATAAGTCTCGTGGACCAGGGCAGTCGTCTGGAGCGTGTGACCGGGGCGTTGACCGGCCAGATAGCGATGCGCCATGCGGCGCAATTCCTGGTAAACGAGGGAGATCAGCTCGTCCAGCGCGGCTTCATCACCCTGCCTCCAGGCCAGCAACAGAGTGGTCGCATCCGCGGCCATGGAACCTCCGGC
>JBEKMO010000173.1:0-4560 GCA_050008465.1 Bryobacteraceae bacterium | reverse complement strand
CTCGCCGCCGGACGCCTTATCGAAATCCTTGCTGAACCGTCTTCGTAAGTACCTGCGCCTCCCCGCGCCGGACCGCCGCCTGCTCCTCGAAGCCGCCATGCTGCAAGGCGCCGTCCGCCTCGCCCTCTGGTTCCTCCCGGTCCGCCGGTGGAGCAGGCCCCCCGGCCTGCTGTCCCCGACCGCCGTTTTGCCGTCGAGAATCGCCTGGGCCATTGCCGCCACCACTCGCCTCATTCCCAGGTCCACCCTGCCCGAATTGTCAAGAGTGGCGGGATGGCGTAACCGAGTTTGTCCTGCGCCGGGCCATGGCTCGCTGTCTGCCCGAGGCCATCGCTGCGCGCCGGACCAAGGCTGAGACCTCGTTTCTCTTTGCCGAGGCGCTCCCTGTCGGCGGCGACGCCGGCTTCTGTTGCGACATCGCTTCCCTGCGCTGGATCGACGGGGAGCGGCTCCGTTCCATGTACCGCGATCCAAGGCAGGCCTACGCCGAGGGCCGCAACGAATTCCTCCCGCACCTTTGGCCTTTTTGGATGGCGTACGGCGTCCAGATCTGGTATAATTTCAGCTTCTCCGGCCCCGGCTGGGCCGCATCTAACATCATTGGAAGGGAGAGGCCTCTATGAACGATCAGAAGACAATACAGGCGACGGAGGATCGGGCTGAGAGGAAGCCTTACCGGAAGCCGGCGTTTGAGTACGAGGAAATATTTGAGACGATGGCGCTGACGTGCGGGAAGCTTCCCTCCGGGGGCGGGCCTTGCCAGGGCTCGGGCGGCCATAGCTCCTAGTCTACAGCGGCCAGAATGGCGTCCCCCGGCGACTTGCGAGCGGGACAGGAAATCGTTGTCGAGATCGGCGGGGTCCCGATCCGGCTGACCACTACAGATTCAGCGTTCCGTAAACTCCTTGAGAACCGCTACGAGGGATTCGTATGTCCTGACTCCTGCGGTGGCGCCGTCATCGAGGTGGACCTTGCGCCGCCCGGCCCTGTGGCGGAGGCCGGCGATGTGCAGGTAAGCCTGGAGGATGGCTGCTGGGCGATCCAGCGTGGTGATTTCCACGCAACATGGGATCCAGCCACTAGACGCGGTACAGTGCGGCAGAGTCCGAATCCGTATTCCATGGACACCGCCCTGAGGATCATCCACACGCTACTGCTGGCGGAGGAGGGCGGCTTCCTCCTGCACGCCGCAAGCGGAATCCGGAACGGCCGAGCGTTCCTCTTCAGCGGGCTCTCGGGCGCGGGAAAGACGACACTCGCGCGGCTCGCGCCAGGCAACGCCACCCTGCTTACCGATGAGATCTCGTATCTGCGGCCGGAGGGCGGCGGCTACCGGGCGTACGGGACCCCGTTCGCGGGGGAATTGGCGAAGGTCGGCGAGAATGTCTCGGCGCCCGTAAAGTCCCTGTACTTTCTGGCAAAGGGTCCCGCGAACCGCATCGAGGAGGTCGGGCAAGGCGAGGCGGCGAGGCGCCTGCTGCGGAACATCCTCTTTTTCGCCAAGGACCCGGAGCTGGTGAAGCGCCTGTTCGACACGGCGTGCCGGTTCGTCAAGAGCGTGCCGGCGTACCGGCTGACCTTTTACCCTGACGAGAGGGTTTGGGATTTGATTCGATGAGCGACAAGTACATTGCGCGAAGCGCGGCCATCGCGGCCCGCAAGCTGGGGGACGAGATGGTCATCATGTCGGGCGAGACTTCCAGCGTCTTCACCCTGAACGAGCAGGCGACCGCGATCTGGGAAGCGGCCGATGGCGTCACGCCTCTGCGCACGATCGTGGAGACCAAGGTCTGCCAGGAGTTCGACGTCGCCCCTGAAGTCGCCTACCGGGATGCCGAGGAGCTGGTGACGGACCTCGCCCGGCACGGCATCCTGCTGGTCTCGGACCAGCCGGTTCTTCCCGCCGGGTAGTCTTCTCATGCCGCCCTTGATGGACGGGATCCTGGCGCGCGCGCAGCGGCTGGGAATACCGCTCAACGCACACCTGGACCTCACCTACCGCTGTAACGAGAGGTGCGGGCACTGCTACGTCGAACAGACGGGCACCGGGGAGCTTACAACGGGCGAGGTCGGGGGGATTCTGGAGCAGCTCGCGGAGGCGGGGACGCTGTTTCTGGCCATCAGCGGAGGCGAGCCGCTGCTGCGGGAGGACTTCTTCGAGGTCGTCGAGGCGGCCCGGAGGCTGTCGTTCGATGTGAGGCTGAAGACGAACGGGCTGCTGATCTGGCCCGAGGAGGCGCGGAGGTTGCGGGCGCTGCGCGTGCATGAAGTGCACGTCAGCATCTACTCGCACCGCGCGGAGGCGCACGACCGGATCACCGGGGTGCGGGGGTCGCTGGAGCGTTCGCTGGGGGCCATCCGGCTGATGCGTGAATTGGGGCAGAAGGTGATCGTCAACCATCTCGTGATGCGTGGGGCCGAGCGAGACCACCGGGAAGTGAAGGCCCTGGCGGGGCATCTGGGGGCGGGGTTCCGGATCGATCCCACGATTACGCCCCGTATGAACGGGGACGACACGAACCTGGCGTTGAACGTGGGGCGGGATGAGCTGGTGGAGATTGTGCGAAGCCCCGATTACGTGACGAGCGTGGAGGAGTACTGCGCGCCGCCGGCGCCGGCGGACGCGAAGACCCTTGATGGCGCTGGGTGCAGCGCGGGATTCACTCATTGCTACATCGCGCCGAACGGGGACGTGTACCCCTGCGTGCAGTTCCCGTTGCTGTGCGGCAGCCTGCGGCGGCAGAGTTTCGCGGAAATCTGGCGGGATTCGCCGCAATTCAAGGAGCTGCGCGCCACGCGGAACCGGGATTTGCCGGTCTGCTCGGAGTGCAGCCACCTGAGCATGTGCTCGCGTTGTCCGGGACTCGCGCTCATGGAAGGGGACGTGCGCGGGCCGTCGGCGGCGGATTGCGAGAAGTCGTACGCGCGGACGGGGGTGACGCCGAGCGGCAGGCCGGAGCTGGCGGAGGGGAAGTTCCGGTATTGGAAGGCAGAGAGGGTTCACCGCGGAGGCACCCGGGAACGGCACGGGCAGGCGCCGGGCACGGAGGCCAGGTGAAAGACGGAGGCTGGAAGGCTGGGGCGTACCTCACGGGTGAGCGATGGATCGAGCGGTGTTACACCCGCGTGCGGGCGATCTACTCGGGCGTGTGGCTAGGGTTGATGGACCGGAGGACGCTGCACGAGACGACAGAGCGGCAGTTCATAGCATGGACGAGCTACAGCACAGTAGATCACAACACATCCGGGTTGCATGACTGGGAGGAGAAGGTGCTGGCGGAGCATTTTGGATCGTGCCGATCTCTCCTGGTCGGGGCGGCAGGGGGGGGAAGGGAGATGTTCGCACTCTCCCGGCGGGGTATAGCCGTCGATGGTTTTGAGTGCTGCGGGCGGCTGGCGGAATGCGCCCGCGGGATTCTAGCGGAGGCCGGGGTGGATGGGCGGGTACTCACGGCGCGGCCTGACGAGGTGCCCGAAGGACTCGGGGTGTACGACGGCGCCATTGTGGGGTGGAGCGCGTACATGCACATCCCCGGGCGCGGAAGCAGAGTTGCCTTCTTAAAGCGGTGCCGTGACCACGTCAGGCCTGGAGGCCCAATCCTGCTGTCTTTTTTCACGCGCCCCGCAGACGGTAGGGAGTTCCGGTGGATCTATGCGGTCGCGAGTGCGGTTCGGAGGCTGCGCCGGTGCTCCGACAAGGTCGAGCTTGGTGACAAGCTGATGGGGACTTTCGATCACTTCTTCACCAGGGAGGAAGTAGAGGGCGAGCTGGAGGAGGGGGGCTTCCGGCTGGAGTTCTATGCCGAAAGGCCGTACGGACATGCGGTGGGCCGTGCACTCTAGGGTGGAGGGGAGCGAACCTGTTCTCACACCTTCAGAAGCGCTGAAGATCGGCCTGGCGGCCGAGGTGCTGCGGTCCGTGGGTGAACTGCGGCTGCGGGCTACGGGGACCAGCATGATCCCGGCGATATGGCCAGGGGATGTGCTGCTGATCCGGCGAGACGGCGCGGCCGAGGCGGGCCCCGGCGACGTGATCCTGTTCGGGCGGGAGGGGCGGCTTTGGGCGCACCGGGTGGTGCGGCGCATGGAGGGGGCGGATGGCCCGCTATGGATTACGCGCGGGGACGGGCTCACGCACGACGACCCGCCGGTATCGGTTGACGAGTTGCTGGGGCGGGTGGAGGGCGTCCCGCGGCAGACGGCGGCCCAACGCGTGGTCGCATTTGTGTTGCGGCGGTCGTGGATAGCGACGATGCTGGCGTTAAGGTTGCGGAGGTCGGGGTAGGGGTTCATTTCGACATGTTCCTGGGCATTGAGTTGTGGTTCCGGGCCGCCTTCCGATGACCTTCCAGTTCTGCGACCTCGCGATCGAGAGCAGCATCAGCCTTCCCGAGCTCCCTCCTTCGGACCGCCCCGACTCCGACGTCGTCCTTCGCGCCAGCAAGCGGCAGCCTCCACTGCCGGTCGGGGAACCCATCCATCGCTGGGAGCTTCCGGACGGCTACCTGTGGCTATCGTTTTCACGCCACGCCGGAGGCTACCTGCTGGAGTTTCCCGGCC
>JBEKMO010000172.1:0-4662 GCA_050008465.1 Bryobacteraceae bacterium | reverse complement strand
TTGGCGCCCCACGTCCTTCCAGAATGGCAGTCCGAACGTACCCCCGCTTCATCACCGAAGTAGATCTCCGCCCCCTGTTGCTGAGCTTGCCGCCGAATCCGGGGATACTCCTCTTCCAGCCATTGCCGGACGCGTTCCGGATCCTGCTCGATGGCCCGGAACAGCGGGCGCTGGCAACTGAGCCCCAGTTGCTTCAACAGCCGGCCCACGCTGCTCAGGCTCAGCTTCAATTGGATCTCCTCGGCCAGCAGCATCCGGACGATCTCCCGCGTCCACAGGGCAAACTCGAAGCGGTACTGCAGTGGACTCTTTCCCGCAATGCTCCGATACAGCCAACCCATCTGTTGGGGCTGGATCTTCATCGGCCGGCCCTTCAGCGCCCGGGCTCTCAAGGCGCCCCAGACGCCGGCGCGGTACAGCGCCAGCCACGTGTAGATACAGCGGTTCCTGGGCAGAGGCCCGGCCGGTCACGACATCCCGGAAGTTGACGGCTTTCCCGTGGGCTTGTCGTTTCATCTTCGCGACCAGCTTCTGGGCGATCCGGTTACCGCTTAGCCTGGGTCCGCGTTTCCACTTGTGGCCCACGTCCGTTTGCTCCTTGTCACATCGGTTGGCGACCGATGGCAACCGCTGAGGGCGAACACTGGCGGATGAGAACGCTGCTGAATACGGCGCCGTTCTGTTCCGCTTTTATGGCCAACGCGAGCACATCATTGCGAGCGTGTTCAGCGACACCGAGTCTTTCCGCGGCAGCCAGGAAGTGGCCGTAGGCGTCGATCACATCGCCGCCGGTCAGGTCATAGCCGTATCCTTCGAGGATTCGCTGGATCGCAAGCCGGCCCACCTGGAGGCAGAACCGGGCATCTGTTTCGAGCAAATCGCGCGCCGCCCGGCTGAGCGTGCGCGGATCGGTGCGGCCAGTTCTCGCGAACTCAAGCGCCAAGTCGAGGAAACCGGCGTCCTTAGCGGCGGCGAACCAGCGGCCAGACTCGCCACTCGCCCTCGCCAGATCCAAGAGGATCGTCCTCGGGTCGCGGCCGGGATATTTTCTGGAGATCGCCCGGAACGTGGCAACGCCGGTCGAGGAGACGTTCGCGGTCAAAGCGTACTTTTCGTACGCCTCATCTGCGCGGCCGGCGTCGAGGAGGATTCTCTCGCACGCGGCATCAATGGCAGCGTCCGGTTGATTCAATCCGCGTGAGGCTTCGGCGTAGGCCAGTGCTTCATCGATGCGGCCCTCTGTGGTCAGAGCCTGCACGCCAAACTTGCGGTCCTGCCAGAAAGGGAATCGCTGTAGCGCCAGTACCTCAAGCAGATCTTGGTGGCGGCCCGCTGCAACCAGACTCGACAGGCAGAGGCTGGTCCCGCGCACGTAGTTCCCCGGTCGTGGATCGGACCAGGCTGCCCGCAGCAGCCCGAGGAACTCGCCCGCCCAGAACGAGGCGGTTTCGCGCGACCCGCACAACTCGCCCCAGCGGTCCTGGACCATCCAAAGATAATCCACGCCGTCCTCCTCGATGGCTTGCCAGAGCCGGTCCAGCCACTTATCCCGTGTCTTTCGATCCGCCGGAGCCTCGGTCACAACGGGCAGCAGCTCGCCCTGGGTCCAATTGACAGCGCTGCCGAGAGCCCCCGAGGAAGTATCGATGTGCTCGAACGCCGGCCAGATCTTCTCCATCAGGCTGACGACGCCGTCGCCGGCGGCGATCGCGTCCACTCTGGCGACCTTCTTGATCTCGGCGACGGCCTCCTTCAGACGCTGACACGCCAGACGCGAGCCCCGCCATCCCAATGCGCCAGCACGGAATCGAGTTTTGAATTTCCAGGTGTGCTTTGCGGCCATCGCCTCACACAATTCTGGCACAGGGCGCGGTTTCGGCACGCGGGTCCCCGCGGGGGCGGTCTGGCAGGACAATGGACAGAGGTCCACAGTGGAAACACAAGAAATCCTGCGGCAGTTGGAGAAAGCGACCGGAAGGTTCCCACGAGCCGCCGTTGAAGCGGCCGTCACGCGCCGGGAGCAGATCACACCGGAACTCCTTCGGATCCTCCGGGAGAGCACGGAACGGGCGATCGAACTCGAGGCAGAGGGCGACTACATGGCCCATCTGTACGCCATGTTCCTCCTCGCACAGTTCCGCGAGGTTCGCGCCTATCCGATTGTCGTCCAGTTTGCATCGCTGTCCGGCGAACTGCTGGATTCGCTGTGTGGCGATTTCCTCACCATGGACCTCGGGAGAGTTCTGGCTTCGGTCTGCGGCGGCGACGTCGGCGGCATTCAGTCTCTGATCGAGAACGAGGATACTGACGAGTGGGTTCGGGGCTCGGCTTTGCGCAGTCTGGTGACCTTGGTGGCCGCCGGACTGAAGAACCGCGACGAAATCGTGAGCTACTTCGGCGAACTGTTTCGGGGCAAGCTGCCGCGGCAGTTTTCGCAGGTGTGGAACGAATTGGTCTCCTGCAGCGCTGACCTGTACCCCGCCGAGCTGATCGCTGATATCGAGCAGGCTTATCAGGACGACCTGATTGAGCCCGGATACGTCGGCTTGGACGATATCGAGGACGAGCTGGCGCGGGGCAAGGACCAGGTGCTGGCGAGGCTCACAGACGGCCCCCATCACCGTCTAGTGGAGGACACCGTGCGAGAGATGCAATGGTGGGCGTGCTTCCGCGATGACGGACCTACCCAGGCACAAAGCGCAGCCCCCGCCGTGATAAGCGACTTGTCCTCTACGCCAAACGTTGCCTCTCCTCAGATCAAGCGGGACAAGCCCAAGACGGGCAGGAACGAGCCGTGTCCGTGCGGCAGCGGCAAGAAGTTCAAGAAATGCTGCGGTGCCTAAGTCCAAACGTGTGGCCCTGGGCCATACTCCCGCTCTCTATCAATCGGCCTACTCCTGCACGCGCCCGGCAAGCCGGTCGGCGGTCCCGGCGGATTGAACAACGGCTGCCCGGCCAAGCCTTCAGCGGCGTCCCAGTTCGCGAGCAGTTCGCGCGAGGAACGCGGCCGGGGTGACGATGGCAACGCCCTGAAATGGATGAAGGGCCGGCAGATCCAGGTCGCCGCTGATCACGAACGCAGCCTGCGATTCCAGCGCGCACGCGAGGATGAAATCGTCGCCCGGATCCCGACTCACTTGAACGTCCTGCGACGGTACAACCCAGCAGGCTTCATCCCACAGTTCACGGCACGCCCGCTTGGCCCGATCATTGGACCAGCCGAACTTCTCGGTGAGGGTTGCGAGAAGTTCCTCCCGGATTTCCGCCGATGCCACAAGCTGGAACGCTCCCGCCTCCGCCAGTTGGAGTACCGCTGCCGGTTTCCCTCCGAAGACCAGCGCCGAGACGTAGACATTGGTGTCAACAACCGCTCGAATCATTTCGCTGGGCGGCGGGAGATCTGCCGCGCGCGGTGCTGTTTACGAACTTCCTTCGCGAGTGGAACAACGTCGGCTTCACTGAGGCCGAGTTCCCCGGCCTTGGCCCGGCCGTAGGCGTTCATCTCCTCCCACCAGCCCTTCCGCTCGTAATAACGGAGCGCTTCCCGCACAAGCTCGCTCATGGTCCGGTTCTCTCGTTGTGCGAGCTGCGCGGCGCGGGAAAGCATCTCCGGGGGCAAGGTGATCGACAGAGTCTTGCTCGTTCTCATACCAGTATTGCAGCGCACTATTTCGCAATGTATAGCACGACAGACGGCCACCCGCAGGAAGCACGCAACTGGTTTCAAAAGGAATATATGCTCAGGCCGATCTCGGCCTCATATTCCACGTAACTTAGATCTCCTGGATTTTCCCACGCTGATCTTCGGCCAGACCGGCTACTCGATCTACGTCCTGCGCCAGGCCAGCCGGCGGAGCTGGCGGATCGGGCGGCGGCGGCCAGTGAAGGTGAAGTTCCTTCAGTACACCGGCACCATGCAGGAGAGCTGTCTGCGCCTGATGGGCAAGAAGCTCCTGGTGTCGTTGGCGATGGAAGGAAAGTTCGCCGCCCAGGGGCTACAAGCGCTCGAAGATGACGACGACATTCTTACCGCGATGGCGCGCGAGCTTGTCACCCAGAAGGGTGTCGGGGAGAAAGCCGAGCAGGTATGGCGAGAGCTGCAGGCGAGCCGAGCCGCCGCTATGGCGCCGGCGCCGGCCATCGTCGGGGAGGTGGCGCCGATCGTGACCGTCGAACCGGCACCGGGGATCGTGCTGCCCGAGCCGGTGGCGTCCGCATCTTCGCTGTTCGGCTTGACGCCTTTCAGCACGCCGCCACGAAGGGTCTCTCGACGGGGGTCTCACCAAGACGAAAGCCAGCTTTCGCTGGCGTTCTAAGGCAACAGCCACAAGGCAGTGTGCATGAGGAAGGAGAGATCGCGATATGGGCGCAACAAATGCTGTCAACGGGACGGCGCGGGAGTTGGCCCGCGGACGGGTCACGTGAAGCGGCTGGCGGAGCGTGTTTTGTTCTTGAAGGGTGATGTTGACTGGTAGAGGACGAAGAGAGGCAGTTCGACCTGTACGACAAGCAGTGCGACAACGTCAAGCGTTTCGGTCCGAGCTAAACACAGCGTCATAAGTAATTGCGTATGCTTGAGAAGTGTGCTCTCATGGAGACATGAGACCACTCGGCATCGCGGACTC
The DNA here is from genome assembly GCA_050008465.1 of Bryobacteraceae bacterium. GTDB lineage: Bacteria > Acidobacteriota > Terriglobia > Bryobacterales > Bryobacteraceae > Fen-330. The sequence goes on along the minus strand of JBEKMO010000172.1, from coordinate 37 downwards.
GGCAACCATCGTTCTCGGCTTGCAGGATGAGATCCGG
>JBEKMO010000171.1:0-4684 GCA_050008465.1 Bryobacteraceae bacterium | reverse complement strand
GCGAGGCGTTCTCCGTAAGGCTGAAAGAGCCGCTGAAGGCGGTGGGCGTGCGCATCCTCGGCAAGCCGGGCGGGTCGTTCTCGAGCTGCGCCGAGCTGGGAGGCTACGAGCGCTGAGGGCGCAACAAACCGCGGCAAGACGAGGCGTTCTCTGCGTAGCGCCAAGCCGCTGGGTGGCATAGGCTCAAGCTCTCGAGTACCCAGCCGGGCGCTTCTGTCGCAGCAGGCCGGCCCGGGCAATCCCGCTTCTGGCTTCCGGCCGGACAGACTGTCCGGCCGGGCCGGCCAATTTCCTAGGGTTCTGTGCTATCTTCGAGGAAAATGGTTCGGGACGATGCTGAAATGCGCCTGATCTCCGGTTGAGACAGACGTTTCATTTCGTAGTCAAATTCTGGTTTGCGGATGATTCGCAGATCTTTCAGGAGGTAAAGGCCGTGAATATCTTCCTAAGCTGGTCCGGTGAGCGAAGCAAGGCACTGGCAGAAGTATTGGAGTCATGGTTACCCACGGTGTTGGGCTCAGTGAACCCTTGGATGTCTGGCCACGACATCGCCAAGGGCGTTCGCTGGAGCGATGAGATCGCCCAGCAACTGGACCAAACAACGGTAGGTATCATCTGTCTTACCAAAGAAAACCTGCATTCTCCCTGGCTGTTATTCGAAGCGGGAGCCCTTTCCAAATCAGCGGCCACGTCGCTCGTCTGTCCCTACCTGATCGACGATGAGACACCCGATCCCGATGGGCCCCTTGGGCAGTTCCAGGCTACTCGACACAACAGAGAAGAAGTCTGGAACCTCGTGCGCTCCATCAACGGGAAGTCGGGGGAGAGTGCGTTCGATGAGTCGGAACTTAACCTTAACTTCAACAAGTTATGGCCGCTGCTGGACCGCAACATCGCGGGAATTGGCCACTCTCGACGAGTTCCCGGAGGTCGCAAACCTCTCGTCGCCGCGCTGGCGGGTGCATTTGCGGTCGTTGTCCTAGGCGTGCAAACGTACCTGTACTTCGCGCCAGTACACGGGACGCTAGAGTGGCAGTGGGCTGGAAGCGGGTGGATAGGGGACGTCACGATCAGAGACGGGAAGGCCCACGTCAGAATGGACCTGTTTGAGGGCGGCGGGAGCTGGAACAAGAAACTTCTTTTCGAATCCGATCCGGATGGCGTTGCGCAGCGGAGAATCGGATTCCTGCACACTTCCGGTCTAAGGCTTCGTATGCCTGTCCAGACGACCGGGGCGGATGGACGACCACCTGAGCGAGTGATCTTGGAGGCAGATCTCGATGCCGTCCCGGCCTTCCGCGGACCGGTTGTCTACAGGGTTGGGGAAAAGATCCCAACCGCAGAAATGACTCTGGTGGGAAAGCCGCGGTAGACTGCGAGCAGCAGCGAGCGTGAGACGCGGATGGAGCCTGATGAGACCGCTCCCGCAAGTCTCGGTCGGGCCCGAGTTGGTGGCCTCCGGCGCAGGCCCCTTGGGGTCGGATCCCGGTGGGGGCCGAGTTGGTGACGGCGTTCGGGACGGAATCCTGGTCGCGGGCCGGGAGAGACAACGGCACGACCGGCCAATTCGACACCTCGGAAGGCAAGCCGCAGATCCAGATCAAGCGCACGCGGACGGGGAATTGGGAGACCGTCGCCACAGTGGACAACTACCCCGACGCGACGGCAACCCAGGCCCCCGGTCTGCGCGACGGCGAGGGGTTCTCCGTAAGGCTGAAAGAGCCGGTGAAAGCGGTGGGCGTGCGCATCGTCGGCAAGCCGGGCGGGCAGTTCTCAAGCTGCGCGGAGCTGGGAGGCTACGAGCGCTGAAGGCGGGGCGGGCCGCCTACCGCGGACGGGCGGCGAGCAGCGGGTGATTTGCCGGCGCCGACGATCGCGGAAAGTCGCGTCCGGACCTTGGCCGGGAGCTCTGCTGGGGAGTTTCGGACAGAGGATGTAGAATCTGTCCTGGAGGTTCCGCATGCGATCAGGAGCATCCAGGCTCGCAACGGCAGTCGCGGTCATCGTTTCCTCAGTCCCCCTCTCATCCGGGGCGGCGTTTGCCCAGCAGGACGCCGGAGTGCGCTTGAGCATTCGCATCGCTGGCGGCGCAAGCCAATTCCATGTTGGCGAAGTCATCCCTATCGAGCTGGCGTTCAGCGCTTCCGGGAATGACACGTATCAGATGAGCACACGCACCTTCGACAGGAGCGGCCGCCTCGACACGGAGCGATTTCATGTCAGCCCACCCGGCCGCGACCCGCTGCTGAACTACTATCAAGGGGACTACGGATCTTGGCACGCCTTCATGGGAGGCGGGCCCGACGGCTTTCATAATCTCAGCGGTGAGCCCAGGCTTATCGTGGAGGACTTGAACGAGTGGGTGGCGCTGGGCAAGCCGGGACGCTATAGCCTTTATGTGACCTCCGACAGAGTGTCGCGGCTGGCAGAATCGAAAGCCGAGGCCGTTGAATTGCGATCCAACACCATCGAGTTCGACGTGGTCGAGGCGGATGCGGCCTGGCAGGACCAGGTTCTGCGTTCTGCGGTTTCGACAATCGGCGACGCTAGCAGCTCGCCGGAACAGAAGCAGGCTGCGATTCGGAGACTCCGATTCCTGGATTCCCCAGCCTCGGCGAGCGAACTCATTCGCCTGTTGACGGCGCCAGGGGACGGCAGCAGGTGGGACTTCTTCGCCGGGCTCATGGGCTCGCGCCACCAGGATTGGGTGTCGAGCCAGTTGGAGAGGGAACTCGAGGCCCCCGATGTCGCGATCACGGAGCGTTTTCTGACGCTGCTCGCAATAACCAAGTCCGTGGCGAGCCATGGCCCGGCGCCTTCTTCTCCGGAACGGGACAAACAGCAGCTTGATGCTTGGAACGCCCGTATGGCGGAGCGCGCGACGCAGTTTGCCCGGCTGGAGAGAGAGCTTGACGCCAAGGCATCCGCGCTGGTGAGCTCGAAACGGGGCGCCGCGCGGGCGGAAACGGCACGGATGCTGCTCTCGAGGCCGGGAGCGAAACCGCTGGCCGGCATGTCGCCTGAGACCGCCGCTTCCGCATTCCTGGCCTTGACGCCGCAACAGCAGAGCGAACTTCTGAGTAATTACTGGGGAAGCCTGAAGTCGCCGGTCATGGCAGGCGCGTTTGAGCAGTTGCTGGAGCGGCCGAAGATCCCAATTCCGCTTCGGGAACTGGCTTTGAAGCGGCTTTTTGAAATCGATCCGACCAAAGGGACTGCGCGGATCATGGCGGAAATCCGCCAGCCTCACCTGGACCACGATTACGATGCGGTCTACGTGTCCGCCAAGGTACTTGGCGCGCTGCCTAACAAGGCCCTTCCGGAGTTCGACGAATTGCTCGCGAGGCGATTGGAGGCGAATGGCGATCCAGCACTCGGTTCGACCGCCCAGCTCATCGCCAGATACTCCACCAACTCGATTCTCGACCGGGTAAAGGCAAGGTACGAGACTGCGGCCGGGAAGTGGGAGTGTAAGACCGAGGACGGATTCGTGTCCTATTTCCTTCGGGTCGATCCGGACTACGGGATAGTTCGACTGCGGGCCAACGGCGGCCATTGCCTGAAGGAATCGCTGGCGGAAGTCGTACGAATGCGGCGCTGGGCGGAGGTGGAGCCCGCCGTCATCGCGCTTCTGAACGATCCGGATGAGTGGACGGCACGGGAGGCCGCGTCAACTCTCGCAGCGTATGGGGGGCCCAAGACGGAAGAAGCGCTGTGGCGACTCCTGAAGAGCCTTCACCAGCAATGGGCGGATCGAGAGCAACTGCTGCGAGTCACCGTCGACACGCCTCGGGACGCTCCCGCTGCTCGGGCCGCTGCTCAGTTCGAGCTTGTTGTCCGCGCGCTCGGGACGGCTCAGGGTTGGCTCCTGGACAATGACCAGATCACTGCACTGGGGAACCTCACGCTCGGCCGCGTCAAGGAGTACGCCGCCCACTGGCGATGGCAGTCTCCCGTGAAGCTGGAACTTCGGCTGGGGGACGACGGCCAGTTTGAAGCGAGCGTCAATGGGTTTCAGTACAGGATGAACGATCTCGAGTCGCTTCAGGCCAAGTTGGCGCAGTATCCCCGCGGCACACATTTCCAAATGAGGGCGTTCGGGGCCGAGAACCAATTGGCGCCTCTGGTGCGGGCGGTTCGCGAGACCGCGCAACAGTTCGGGCTTGTCATTGACGGTGCAGGAAGGTGAGCACGCAAACAAGCGGACGCACCGCGCGTCAACGCTTGTTGCAGCAGCCACCAACGGAGCAGCGACGCTCAGGTCAACTGCTGCTGGGACAAGCCTCTCGGCGCGGAAGTCATCTGGGCCAAACGGTCAGTTCTGTGATGTCGAAGCCGGGCCTGCGCTGAACGCGAACCGCGAATGCCCTACGGTTGACCTATCCCCCGTCCGTGGCCGGGGAGGCGGCGATGCCGATACGTCTCGGCGCGCAACTGGGCCCCGGTGGGGCCGGTGGCGGTGACGGCGTTCGGGCGGGAATCCTGGTCGCGGGCCGGGACCGAGAACGGCTCGATCTGCGACGAGCGCTCGGACACTTACCGCAACACGTTCACGGCGCGGACGGCAAAGCAGGATTGGTACGCGGTGGAGATCGACCAGCCGGCAGCGATCGCGCGCATCATGTACCGCCACGGCAAGCTGTTTTCGAACGGGGGCTGGTTCGACACCTCGGAAGGCAAGCCG
>JBEKMO010000170.1:0-4908 GCA_050008465.1 Bryobacteraceae bacterium | reverse complement strand
ACCTGGATGGTCGCCAGCGTGACGTCGGCCTGGTGCTGCCGGTGCCAGGCGATCATCTCGTGGTAGTTCATCTTGTAGATGTGGTCCGACGCGAGCAGCAGCACGTGCTCCGGGTTCTCCGCTACGATGCTTTGCGTGTTCTGAAAGACAGCGTCGGCCGTGCCCAGGTACCAGTCCGCGTGAATGCGCCTCATCGGCGGGATCACCTCGATGTACTCGCCGAGTTCCGGGCTCAGAATGGTCCAGCCGTCGCGCAGGTGGCGGGTCAACTCCAGCGCTTTGTACTGCGTGAGGACGATGATTCTCCGGATATCGGAATTGATGCAGTTGGAAAGCGTGAAGTCGATGATCCGGTAAATGCCTCCGAACGGGACGGCGGGCTTGGCCGTGTACTGCGTCAGGGGGAACAGCCGTTCTCCCGCGCCCCCCGCCATCAGGATGGCCAGTACATTCTCCATTCAATCCCCGGAAACGCTCTTCATAACGAGTTATAACAGAACGCCACTCGGGCTGCACGATAGGACGCATCCGGGGTATCATGAAGTCTGTCTGTCGTGCCGGAGGAGGTGAACGAGATTTGGCCGAAGTCGTCATCAACGACGGGGAAACCGTCGAGAGCGCGCTCCGCCGCTTCAAGCGGAAGGTGCAGCAGGAGGACATCATCAAGGAGATCAAGCGTCACTCCTACTACCTGAAGCCCGGTGAGAAGAAGCGTGCCAAGCAGGCGCTGGCGCGCAAACGAAACCGCAAGAAGCAAGCCAGAACGATCGAGTAGCCTCCGCGGGCGCGAAGTACGAACGCCGAAGTGCCGATTCGTGCTTCGCGCCGCTCGCGAGCCCGTTGCAAAGCGCGTTGCGCCACCAGCCGGGCAATGCTATAGTCGCTGGTCACCCTCATGATTCGCACCATCAAGGTTCTGGTCGTCCTTGTCGTTCTCGGGACTGCAGGCTGCTTCTACCCGCCCTCTCGCCTGTTGGTTTTGAAACTGCTCGGACGCGCATCGGTCTGCCCGCTCCGGCAGGCCCTGCGGAGTTCCGATGAAATAAGCGGGACTGTGGCGGCGAAGGACCGCCTGCTGCGGGAGAGCCGCCTGTTGGAAAAGGACCCGGCCGGCTATCATCTGTGGCAGACTCCTAAAGGGCGCTACTGGATGCCCGCGGGCAGCGACTACGCTGTGTTCTGGGACATGGGCGAACAGCAAATGAGGATCTACGGCCAGGATGGGCTGGGTGCACGCGCCGGCGACGTGGTACTCGATTGTGGCGCCAACGTCGGCCTCTACACGCGTACCGCACTCGACGCCGGGGCCCGCCTGGTGGTGGCTATCGAACTGGCGCCGGAGAACCTGGAGTGCCTCCGGCGCAACTTCGCCGATGAGGTTCGCGCGGGCCGGGTCATCGTCTACCCAAAAGGGGTCTGGGACAAGGACGACTTTCTCGCTCTGACGGTGAACCCCGATAACTCCGCTGCCGACAGCGTGGTGCTGAAGCACGAAGAAAGCCGCGTTGGCCCTAAGGTGCCGCTCACCACCATCGACAAGCTGGTGGCCGAGCTGAAGCTCGACCGGGTGGACTTCATCAAGATGGACATCGAGGGCGCCGAGCAAAACGCTCTAATAGGCGCGCATGCCACGCTGGCCAAGTACCACCCCCGGATGGCTTTGTCGGCGTACCATCTGCCGACCGATCCGGAGAAGATCCCCGAGCTGGTGCGCCAGGGCTGGGCGGGTTACCACATGGTCTGCGGGCGGTGTGAGGACGGGTGGACGTTGATCCGCGTCGCCGTGCTGTATTTCTATTAGCCCCAATACTGTTCACTCTGTATCCGTGGAGCGGACCCCGGGGGCCGCGGGCCAACGCCCTCGTCGGCCCTCCTATGCCGCGGGCAGAGGCCGGACCACGGGGTCCGGCGCGGTCCAGGGGGACCGCCCCACAAAATTCGTGGCTAGCCCGCAAAATCGATATACCCGCGCCGTGGGTCCGTGCTCACCAGTTTCACGTGAAGTTGATCGCCCACGTCGACACCCTGCTGGCCACGAATGAGAAGTCCCTCCGCGGGAGGGTTTAGCACGCGCACGAATACGCCTTTCGGCGTGACGCCTGTCACCACGGCGGCAAACGTCTCCCCGATCCGGTGCTGGAGCGCCACGGCCGCAATGCGTTTATTCATCACCCGTTCCACTTTGCGCGCCGCATCCTCCTTCAGGGTGCAGTTCCGCGCGATCGAGTCCAGTTGCCCGTCCGAGTAAGGCGACGGCCGCTTGGCCAGAACCGACTTGATGAGCCGCTGCGTCACGGTATCGGCAAAGCGCCGGTTTGGCGCGGTAGAATGCGTGTAATCGTGGGCCGCCAGCGCGAAGTGCCCCTGATCCTCGTCGCCCGGCCGCGCAAAGACATACTCGCCCGGCCCCATCAGCTTGATCACTGCCAGCGACAGGTCCGCGTAATGCACTTCGTCGGCGGCTTTTCTCTTCTGAAGGAAGGTATTGAGAGCCCCCGAATCGGCTGCTTTCGGTAGCGTCTCGCCATAGCGCGCCGCGAGCTCTACGATGCGCGGCCAGCGCTCGGGAGTCCTCACAACCCGCCGGATCGAAGACACGCCGGCGCTCACGAGCGTTCGCTCCATCACGCCATTGGCGGCGACCATGAAATTCTCGATCAGCTCGGTCGCTCGATTTTTCTTGCGGGTATTGATTCCCTGCACGCGGCCGTCGGTAATGACCGCCTCCGCCTCGACGCGGTCGATGTTCAACGCGCCCAATCGGTGCCGCTCGTCGAAGAGCATCTGCGCCGCCTCGTCCTGCAGTTTTAACTGCGCCGCCAAATCGGCGGAAGCGCCGACCTTGGGCGGCGCGCCGGACGTCCCCTCGAACCACCCTCCGACGCCGTTGTACGTCAACTGCGCCTGGTTGCGTACCAGGGCGCGATAAATGCCGGTGGATGCAACCGAGCCATCGCCGGCCACGACCATGTCCACCACCACCGCCAGCCTGTCGGCGGCCTCGTTTAGCGAGGTCAGATCCGTCGACAGTTGCTCCGGCAGCATCGAAAAGGTTCGTATGCCGGTGTAGACTGTGGTCGTTTGCGCAGCCGCGTGCCGGTCGATGGGAGAACCGATGGAGACGTCGGAATCGACGTCTGCGACCCCGACCAGAACGCGAATTCCGCCGTTCACGCGCTCGGCGGCTTCGATCTGGTCCAAATCGCGCGAAGTGTCGTTATCGATGGAGGACCACAACAGTGCGCGCAGATCGCGCACATCACCATCCGTGGCAGGCGCCGCCCGGGCCTTGAGCGTCGCCACTTGCTCGTCGACCCCCGGGGGGAAATCGGGATCGAAGCCCTCGTCGATCATCTCCTGACGGGCTACGGCAAAGAGATCGAATCCAATGTCGGGCATGACAACGATAGCCTACCATGCTGTCCGGCAACAGCGCACCACCGCCCCCTTGGCGTTCTCGTGCCTCACGTAAACATCCGGCGGCTCTTGGCAGCCTGACGTGTAAGTGAACCTGCCGTTCGTTGCGTCATGCTACATCTGCTGTCACAAACATAACGACAGTCGCAATCAGCATGACAACAGCACACATCCACCCAAGCCAGCGAAGCAGGGTCCCGTTCCGGTGCTCGCCCATTACGTCCGCCCTGCTGGGTCCATGACCGCGAGATTTGGCGCTGCTGCGAAACCGCTCGCTGACGCTCGCGGCTCGGAACCGAGCCACGACCGTAAGGGAGTAGTTCCCCGCGAAAGCACATCGGCACACGGTCAGAACGCTAGTGAGCAGCACCACAAGGATGAGCAGGGGTGGTGCAAGTGCTCCGTTGAGCACCGCTGCCCAGAAGGGCCCTGCAGTTGGAATGAGTAACGAGGACAGGCCTTCTGGAGGCTTCGATAACGTCCAGAGAAGTCCGGTCGCCGCAATGCGAGATGTCCACGGCCAGGCCGGCCTTGTTCATGCGCTCAACGATCGCCTCCTGTTGCTGCGATACGTCAACTGCGAGACCCGCTGGCCCAGACCGTGGAAGCGATCCACATCCTCGACCGTTCGAAAATGTTCGGAGTTCTGCTGGCCAATCGGGATGCCAATCCTGCCGCGCGCCTTGGCCCGTGCGAAATCGGCGGCGCCCTCCACACTACTCCGTTCCACTGTGGGCCATGAGGGAGAAGCGGCCGCGGCGGATCATTAGCGCGCCGAACGCCAGCGCCTCGGTCTTCAGGATCGAACGACGACAGATCATCGAGTTTGCCAAAGCCGGCCAGTTTATCACAGCTAGCCTGGTCGGATCGACCCTCTTGCACCCCTCTTGCACCCTGGCCGCCTGATCCGCTCTCCTGGTCGGTAAATTCCGCGCAAGCTGCAGCCACGAAACCCGTGTCCCGAAACCTGAAACCCAACATGACCGGCAACTCCCCTCGGCAGATGTGGCGGCCGAAACGCGGAACGGTGGGTTGCGCTCCGGAGCCCATCACACCACCGGGCTCTGGTTCCCAAATCTCTCCCTTTGGGCTGAGATTAGCGCTTATGGGCAGGTCCCCTGCCCTCAATCACTTCCACCCTGGCGACCCTCCCCGCCGCCCCCCTCACCCCTTACCCTGGAGTCAGATCGTTGTCCCCGACCGCGGGGGCAACTGCATTGCGCAAAGGGTTCCGGAACCCCCTTCGCCTTGTTAGTGTTTTCTGCGCTCTCGGGAGCTGCGGCGAGGCAGTGCCATCGTCGTTAAGGGATGCGACCGATTAGGTTCTAGTCCCCCGGTGAAAGAGAGCTTGCCGCTCCGAAATATAGGAGGAGAAGAGCGGGACAAGAGGAATCGATTCCAAAGCAGAGATCGGTGGTTTGTCGCTCAGTCAATTCGTTCGGTTCAGGAGCCGTAACCCGCCGCACCCGTGGCAGATCGCACGGGCCGGCC
>JBEKMO010000017.1:0-69049 GCA_050008465.1 Bryobacteraceae bacterium | reverse complement strand
CTCATCATCCTGCTGGTGATGCTGGCGGTGGTGGCGTTCATCGTGCTGGTGGAGCGCGGCGAGCGCCGCATCCCGGTGCAGTACGCCAAGCGCGTGGTGGGCCGGCGGATGATGGGCGGGCAAGCCACCCACCTGCCGCTCAAGGTCAACGCGGGCGGCGTGATCCCGGTGATCTTCGCCTCCTCCATCCTGACCTTCCCGCAGACCCTGGCGCTGGTGCCCTCGGTCAGAAGCAGCCCGTGGCTGAGCGCCATGCTGGCATCCATACGGCACGGGGAGCCGTTGTACATCCTGGCTTACGTGGCCGGCATCATCTTCTTCTGTTTCTTCTACGTCTCGATCATCTTCAACCCCAACGAGGCGGCCGACAACATGCGCAAGTACGGCGGGTTCGTTCCGGGCATCCGGCCGGGAAAGAACACCGCCGAGTACATGAACACGATCCTGACGCGCATCACCGTGGTGGGCGGGCTGTACCTGGCGATCTTGTCGCTGATCCCGGAGATCATGATCTCCGGCATCAAGCTGCAATCGCTGCCCTTCATGGGCAACTGGATCGACCAGCATTTCCCGCGCTGGCTGCTGGACGGGTTGGGAGTGAACTTCTATTTCGGCGGCACGTCCCTGCTGATTGTGGTGGGCGTGGCGATGGACACAGTCAACCAGATTGAGGCGCAGTTGATCATGCGCCACTACGAAGGATTCACGCCGCGTTCCGGGAGGATCCGGGGGCGGCGCAGTGTCTTCTAAGATGACAGGCAATTCGGCAGTGCTTCTGTTCGGTCCTCCGGGGTCCGGCAAGGGAACCCAGGCGGTGCTCCTGGCCGACCTGCTGCGCCTCCCGCGCATCTCTACCGGCGACATTTTCCGCCAGCAGGTGAAGGAGCGGACGGGGTTGGGGCGCGAGGTCGAGGCCATCCTCCAGGCGGGGGGGCTGGTGTCCGACGAGCTGGTGAACCGGATCGTCGAGCGCCGACTGGAGCAGCCGGACTGCGCCGGAGGGTTCATTCTGGACGGCTACCCGCGGACCGTGCCGCAGGCCCGGATGCTGGACCAGATGCTGGCGCGGATGGGCAGAGGCAAAGTGGTGGTTAACCTGCTGGTAGACTACAATATAATTGTTGGCCGGATCATCGCCCGCCGTTCCTGTCCCGTCTGCGGAGCCTCGTACAACCTGGTCTCCAAACCTCCTCAACAGGACTCCGTGTGCGACCGGGACGGCGCCGCGCTGGTACAGCGCGAGGATGACACGGAAGAGGTGATGCGGAAACGGTTCGAGGCATACGACCAGCAGACCCTGCCGGTGATGGACTTCTTTCGCGCGGCTGGATACCGGGTGGTCGAGGTGGTGGGCGGCAATGGCGCTCCCGAGGGATTGACGGCCGCGATCCGGGCGCGGCTGGACGCCGAATGATCGTTCGAAAGACCGCCGCCGAACTCGAAAAGATGCGGCAGAGCGGCCTGCTGGTGTGGACTATCCTCGAGGAACTCCGCACGCTGGTTCGCGAAGGGATTACCACCCAGGACCTCGAGGCGGCGGCCGAGAAGATGATCCGGGACGCGGGCGCCAGGCCGGCGTTCAAGGGATATTATGTCCCGGCGGCGGGGGCCAAGTACCCCTACGTGCTGTGCACGTCGGTGAACGAGGAGATCGTACACGGCATGCCGTCGGCCAAGCGGGTGTTGAAGAGCGGCGATATTGTCTCGATCGATACCGGCGTGGAGCTGCATGGCTACTACGGCGACTCGGCGATCACGCTGCCGGTCGGGGAGGTTTCGCCCGAGACCGGGCGGCTGCTCGAGGTGACCGAGGGAGCTCTCGAGCTGGCGATTGACAGAGCGCGGCCGGGAAACCGGCTGTCCGACATCTGCGGCACCGTGCAGCGGCACGTCGAGTCGAACGGGTTTTCGGTGGTCAGAGAGTACGTGGGTCACGGCATCGGGACGCAGCTCCACGAAGAGCCGCAGATTCCGAATTATGTCGACCGGAAAGGCGAGAACCCGCGGCTGAAGGAAGGAATGGTCCTGGCGATCGAGCCGATGGTGAACGCGGGGCGGCCGGAATCGCAGGTGCTGGCGGACCACTGGACGGCGGTTGCCAAGGACGGTTCCTATTCCGCCCATTTCGAGCACTGCGTGGCGGTGACCGCCAATGGGCCGTGGGTACTGACCAGACCATGAACAGACCGCGGCAAGTATCCGAGCCGCGACCGTCAGGGAGCGGTAGCGAGGAATTGGTGGCGACGGTGGTCGAGTTGCTGCCCAATGCCGTCTGGCGGGTCGAACTGGAGTCGAGAGAGCAGGTTCTGGCGCACGCTGCTAGCGCCAGAGTGAGGAATTTCGTCCGGGTCCGTCCGGGCGACCGGGTGTGCGTCGAGCTTTCTCCGCACGACCCGGGACGCGGGCGGATTACGAGGTTGTTGAAAGGCGGCTTGTAGCTTGTGGCTTGTGGCCTGTAGATCCAGAATGCCGCGCCCCGGCTTCGCCTTTGGGGCGACAGCAGGTGCGCCGTCGCGGGATCAACAGGCCACAAGCCACAAGCCACAAGCTGAGTGAGTGGATATGAAAGTACGGGCATCCGTGAAAAAGATTTGCGACAAATGCAAGGTGATTCACCGCCAGGGAGTGGTCCGGGTCATCTGCACGAATCCCAAGCATAAGCAACGTCAGGGTTAAAGGGAGCAAGACATGGCGCGTATCGCAGGCGTGGACCTGCCCAGCAAGAAGCGAGCCGAGATCGGGCTGACGTACATCTACGGCATCGGCCGGACGCGCTCGAACTCGATTCTGTACCGGGCGGGCGTGGATCCCAACAAGAAGGTGGCGGAGTTGACCGAGGACGAGGTCAACCGCATCCGGCAGATCATCGAGGAAGAGGGCGCGGTGGAAGGAGATCTCCGCAAAGAGGTCTCGCTGAACATCAAGCGCCTGATCGAGATGGGCTCGTACCGGGGAGTGAGGCACCGCCGGGGGCTCCCGGTTCGCGGCCAGCGGACGCACACCAACGCGCGGACGCGCAAGGGTCCGCGGCGCGGCACGGTGGCCAACAAGAAGAAGTCGTCGTCGAAGACCTAGCCGATAGGGGTTGGAATGGCCAAAGCACCAGCGAAAGCAACTAAGAAGAAGACCTTCAAGAAGAAGGAAAAGAAGAACGTTCCGGTGGGGGTGGTGCACATCCAGGCGACCTTCAACAACACCATCGTCACGGTAACCGACCAGACCGGCAGCACCGTGGCCTGGTCGAGCGCGGGCTCGCTGGGTTTCCGCGGGTCGCGCAAGGGAACGCCCTTCGCCGCGCAGCAGGCGGCGCTCACCGCGGCCAACAAAGCCAAGGAAGTGGGCATGCGCTCGGTGGAAGTGCGCGTCGCCGGCCCCGGCGCGGGCCGGGAATCGGCCATCCGGACGCTGGCGACCGTAGGGCTCGACGTTCGCAGGATTCTGGACGTGACGCCCATCCCGCACAACGGGTGCCGGCCGCCGAAGAAGAGAAGAGTGTGAGAAAGGGCTTGTGGCACGTGGCCTGTGGCCTGTTGATCCCACAACGGCGCACCTGCTGGCGCCTCAGCGGCGCAGCCGGTGCTCGGCGGTCTGGACCCACAGGCCACAAGCTACAAGCCACAAGCCGAGCAGTTGAAGCAGGACGACCGCCCGCTCCATGGGCTGTAAACTGCACCTGAAAAGGTCAAGGAGGACGATTTGGCTCGATACATTGGCCCGGTTTGCCGGCTGTGCCGGCGCGAGGGCATGAAACTGTTCTTCAAGGGTGAGCGTTGCCACAGCGAGAAGTGCGCCATCGAGAAGCGCAACTTCGTGCCGGGGCAGCACGGCAAAGACCGCAAGTCCAAGCTGGTGGGCTACGGCTTACAGTTGCGCGAGAAGCAGAAGGTGAAGCGGTTCTACGGGCTGCTGGAGACCCAGTTCCGCAACCTGTTCGAGAAAGCCGCGCAGATGAAAGGCATCACCGGCGAGAACCTGCTGAGCATGCTGGAACGCCGCCTGGACAGCGTGGTTTACCGCATGGGGCTGGGTACCAGCCATCCGCAGTCCCGGCAGATCGTGCGGCACGGTCACATCCTGGTGAACGGGCGCAAGGTCAACATCCCGTCGTTCCTGGTCAAGCAGGGGGACGTGGTCGAGGTGCGGGAGGCGAGCCGCAACAACCCCACCATTCTGGCGGCCCGGGATGCCACCGCGCATGCGCCGGTTCCCAACTGGCTCGAGGTGGACCGCGAAACCTTGAAGGGACGCGTGATCGGAATGCCGAAGCGCGAAGAGCTGGTTCAGATTCAATTGAACGAACGGCTCATCGTGGAACTCTATTCTAAGTAGCAGGAGATCCCCCGCCGCCCTGACGCGGGAAAGGATGCGAGCTTATGTTTAAAGGTTTTCAGAAACCCAAGCGGCTGGTCGCTAACACCGAAACGCTGACCGACCGCTACGGCATGTTCACCGCGCAGCCCTTCGAGCGTGGCTTTGGCACCACCATCGGCAACAGCTTGCGCCGGGTTCTGTTGAGTTCGATCGAGGGCGCCGCCATCACCGCCGTGCGCATCGAAGGCGTGGCCCACGAGTTCAGCCCGATTCCGGGCGTGGTCGAGGATGCCACCGATATCATCCTCAACCTGAAGCAGATCCCGTTCAAGATGACCGGCGAGGGAATGCGCACGGCACGCTTGAAGGCGGAACAGCCGGGCGAAGTGGTGAGCGGGCAGATCGAGACCGAGGCCGATGTCGAGGTGCTGGACCGCACCATGCACATCGCCTCGGTCAGCGACGGGGGCAAGCTGAACATCGAGATGCGCCTGAAGCTGGGCCGCGGCTACGTGAGCGCGGACCGCAATTTCGACGAGGACTTGCCGCTGGGTTACATCCCCATCGACTCCGTGCACTCGCCCGTGCGGAAAGTGAACTTCTCGGTCGAGGCGGCGCGGCTGGGCCAGATGACGGACTACGATAAGCTGACGCTGGAGGTCTGGACCAACGGCGCCATCTCCCCCCAGGACGCCATCGGGCAGGCCGCCAAGCTGCTCAAGGACCACCAGTCGATCTTCATCAACTTCGAGGAACTCCCCGAGGTCGCCGAGGAGCCGGCCGAGCGGGCCATGGATCAGATGAACGAGATCCTGAACCGCTCGGTGGACGAGCTGGAGTTGAGCGTGCGCTCCTACAACTGCCTCAAGAACGCCAACATCCAGACCATCGCGGACCTGGTGCAGAAGACCGAGGCCGAGATGCTGCGGACCAAGAACTTCGGGAGGAAGTCCCTGAACGAGATCAAGGAGATCCTTCAGGGGATGGGCTTGCAGTTCGGCATGAAGTTCGATGCCCAGGGCCGGCTGGTGTCGGGATCCGGAACCCCCGTGACACCGCAGGCGCCGCAAGCCGAGCTGGAGGAGGAGGAGTTCCCGGAGGACGAAGGCGAGGAACGGATGGAAGAGGAGCCCCCGGCGGAAGCGGACCAGGATCCGGACCGGGAGCAGTTCGAGGGATTGACCGAGTAGGAGGACACCGTTGAGACACAAGGTTGCGGGGTATAAGTTAGGACGACCGATCGCCGCGCGTTGGATGCTGTTGCGGAACCTGGTGACTAGCGTCATCGAACAGGAGCGCGTCATCACCACGGTGCCCAAGGCCAAGGCTGCGCGGCCCCTGGTGGAGAAGATGATCACCCTGGCCAAGGACGATACGCTGCATTCACGCCGCCAGGCCGCCGCGTTCCTGAAGACGCCCAAGTCGGTGAAGAAGCTGTTCGACACCTTGGGCACGCGGTTCGGCCAGCGGGAGGGCGGCTATTGCCGCATTGTGCGCCTGGGTCCCCGCAAGGGAGACGGTGCCGAGCAAGCCATGCTCGAGCTGGTGGGTTCCGAGCTGGTGAAGCGCGCGGCGGAGCGCGCCAAACGCAAAGAAGAGCGGATCAAAGCCATCAAAGAAGGGCGCGAGGTCGAAGAGGGCGAGGAGCCCGGCACGGAATCGAAGTAGCCACATCAGTTTCCCGAAACGCGGGGCCCTGGCCAGCCATGGCGCAGTGCCCCGTATTCATTTAAGCCGTTTATTTTCAACTGCATGGTGGTACGCAACAGAGACATGCTCATAGTGTGTGCAGAAATACTTGACATGCCTATGCTCATGTTTTATGATCGTATTGTAGTTTAACTCAGGAGGATAAACCATCATGCCAGTGACTAAGCGCTCCGATCCATTCGGCGATGTCGATTTCCCCACCGGAATCCGGCTCTTTCAAGACGCCGTCAACCGGCTCTTCAGCGAACCCGCCACCACCCGGCCCTGGGCTCCGCCGGTCGATATCCTGGAAACTGAAAACGACCTGATACTCCGGGCTGACCTGCCGGACGTCGACATGAAGGACATCCAGATCGAGCTCGAGCAGGGCACCCTGACGGTGAAAGGCGAGCGCAAGTTCGAAAAGAACGAAGACAAGACGGTTGGCTACCACCGTATCGAGCGCAGCTACGGCGAGTTCATGCGCTGCTTCAGCATTCCCGAGACGGTGGATGCCGAGAAGGTGAAGGCCGACTACAAGAGCGGTGTGCTCACGGTGACGCTGCCCAAGAAGCCGGCCGTAAAGCCCCGCGCCATCAAGATCGACGTGAGCGAATAGGCGAAGCTGGCGGATTGGCGATTGACGATTGCAGCATTGACGATTGACTGCCGCGGGCCATTCGTCAATGGCCAAATCGTCAATCGTCAATTGGTGCCACAATAGATCTTGGGAGGCGGCACTGTGAATCGTCTCAAGACGGCGCTGTTGCTCGGATTGTTGAGCGGCGTCTTGTTATTGCTCGGAGAGCGCCTGGGCGGCGGGAACGGCCTCGTGATCGGACTAGGCCTCGCCGTGGCGATGAACTTCGCCAGCTACTTCTTTTCCGATAAGATCGCCCTTTCCACGTACTCCGCGCAGCCGGTCAGCGAAAGCCAGAATTGGGAGGTTTACAGGAGGCTGGCTCCGCTGGTCCAAAATCTCTGCCACCGGATGGGGCTGCCGATGCCCAAGCTGTGGCTGATCCCGGAGGAATCGCCCAACGCCTTCGCCACCGGGCGCAATCCCGCGCACGCCTCGGTGGCCGTGACCGAGGGAATCCTGCGGGTCATGGACGACCGCGAACTCGAGGGGGTGCTGGCTCACGAACTAGGGCACGTGAAGAACCGGGACATCCTCACCAGCTCGGTGGCGGCCACGCTTGCGGCGGCGATCACCTTTGCGGCCCGCATGGCGTTTTACTTCGGCGGGCGGAGCGACGATGACGACAACGGCGGCGGGATCGGCGGGCTGCTGATGCTGCTGCTTGCGCCGCTCGCCGCGCTGCTGATCCAGATGTTGATCTCCCGCACGCGGGAGTACGCGGCCGATGCCACCTCGGCGCAGTACGCCGGGGGTCCGTCGGGATTGATCTCGGCGCTCCAGAAGCTGGAGGGTTGGTCGAAGCGCGTGCCCATGAACGCCTCGCCCGCCACCGCGCACATGTTCATCATCAAGCCATTCACCGCTCAGTGGTTCGGCCGGTTGTTCTCAACCCACCCCGCCACCGAAGATCGCATCGCGCGGCTCGAGCGGATGGCGCTCCCTCAGCCGATCTAGGTGCCCAACCTCCCCGCGGTACGCGTCTCCCGGAAGGGCGCCGGCCGGCTGGCTTCGGGCCATCCCTGGGTGTTCGCCTCCGACGTAATCGACCGCGGCCAGGCGGCTCCGGGCGACGCGGTTCGGGTGGTAGATCCCGCCGGGCGGACGCTGGGCACGGCGCACTACAGCTCCACCTCACAGATCTGCCTGCGCCTGCTGAGTTCGCGCGCCGAGACCATCGACCGGGAGTTCTACCGGCAGCGGCTGGTGGCGGCGGACGAGCGCCGGCGGGGACTGGTTTCCGATACCGACGCCTACCGGGTCGTACACGGCGAAGGCGACCTGCTCCCGGCTCTGGTGGTAGATCGATATGCGGAATACCTGGCCGTACAGACCCTGGACCAGGGGATGGAGCGCGCCAAGCCCGAGATCGTAGCTGCGCTCTCCGAGGTGTTCTCTCCACGCGGGATCGTCGAGCGCAACGACGTCGCGGTGCGCAAGCGCGAGAGCCTTCCTCTGGTCTCCGGCCTGCTTGCGGGCGAGGCGCCGGAACTGGTTGCCATCCGCATGAACGGCCTGCTTCTGCACGCCGACCTGCTGCGCGGCCAGAAAACCGGCGTGTTCCTGGACCAACGGGAGAACTACCTGGCGGCGGCCCGATACGCGAGCGGCCGGGCGCTGGACTGCTTCACCTCGACGGGCGGATTCGCCCTGCATCTGGCGGCCAGGTGCGATGCGGTCGAGGCGGTGGACAGCTCGGCCCAGGCGCTGGCGCTGGCCGAGCGGAACCGCGCCGCCAACGGGATCGGGAATGTCCATTTCCGGGAGGCTAACGTCTTCGACTTGCTGGGAGGGTTGAGGGCGGCCGGCCAGCGGTACTCGACCATCGTGCTCGACCCTCCGGCGTTCGCCAAGTCGCGCGAGAGCCTGGAGGGCGCCGCCCGCGGGTACAAGGAGATCAACCTACGGGCGCTAGAGCTGCTCGAACCGGCCGGGAGGCTGGTGAGCTGCTCGTGCTCTCACCACGTCAGCGAAGCGATGCTGCTGGAGGTCATCGCCGCCGCCGCCCTCGACGCCGGGCGGGTGGTCAGGGTACTGGAGCGGCGAACCCAGGCGCTCGATCACCCCATCCTGCTGACGGTGCCCGAAACGCACTACCTCAAGTGCCTGATTCTGGAAGCCCTGTAAGAGCGCCCACCGCTCCCTCGCGGTCGCGGCTCGGTTACTGAGCCGTGCGCGCAAGCAAGCGGTCAACGCACTTCAGAGACGCGACACTACCGCTGCGGTGGCGGGACCGCTCCGGCTTCCTTGGCCAAGCGAATGCGGGCGTCCTCGAGCTTCCTTTGAACCTTTGCCGTCTCGGCCGAATCCATCTCGGCGCGCGAACTCGACCGCCACTCCCGCAGCGAGATCTCCCATTGCACGATGGCATCCTTCAAGCGGCCCCTCTGGTAGTACACGTCGCCCAGGTGGTCGTGCACGGTTGGGTCGCGCGAGAGGCGCTCCAGCGCTCGCCGCAGATAGGTTTCCGCCTCGTCCAGTTTCCCCAGACGAAACTCCACCCAGCCCAGGCTGTCGAGGAATGCGCCGTTGTTCGGCTCCAGAGCCACCGCCCGGCGGATGAGTTCCTGCGCCTCGGCAAGCCGGATACTGCGATCGGCCAGCATGTACCCGAGATAGTTGAGCGCGGAAGCGTACTGGGGATTGATCTCCAGGACCTTGCGGAATTCGGCCTCGGCGAGGTCGAGCTTCTGCATCTTCTCGTACATCGCCCCGCGCATGAAAAAGACTTCGCCCTTCTCCTCATCGCTCTCCGAAAGCTTGGCCGCGGCATCGAGCACCTGGGCCATCTCCGAGAACTTCTTGCCCTTATCGTAGATCTGGGCCAGGGCCAGGTAGATCTCGCGGTCGCCCTTGCCGCCCAGGAGCTGCTTGGTAGCCGCCGCCGCTTCCTCAGTGCGGCCGAGGTCGGCGAGCAGGGACGCGCGAACGACTCTTACGGTCCGGTCATTGGGGTACTTCTTGTAAGCTGCCTCGGCCTGCTCTTCGGCCTTGGCGAACTCTTTGGCCAGGCGCCAGGTGTCGATGACCCGCGCGGCAGCCTTGGGGCCGGCATCCGCATCCAGCGCGGCAATCTTCTGAAAGGTCTCGACCGCTAACGCGTACTGCTCGTTCGAGCGATATAGAAAGCCAAGCGTTTCCAGCAGAGCGGCCCGGTTGCTCTGCTCGGACTTGGAGTAAGCCCGCTTGGTGGTGGAATCCAGGATTTGATTCAGGCGGGCGATGGCGTCGGCGTACTTGCCCTCAGCCTCCAGAAGGTTGACGTCGTTGAAGCGGATCTCGAGGTTATCGGGGTTTAGGGCCAGAGCGCGGTCCTGCGCCTCCCGCGCCTTCGCGAAGTCCCGCTTCTGGCGATAGATCCGCGAAAGGAAGAGTTGCAGACCCGCGTCCTTCGGATCCCCCTGGGCCAGCTCGGTATACGATTTCAGCGCGCCGTCGATGTCGCCCGAGAGCAGCAGGTCCTCAGCCAGGCTCCTGCTCAGGTCCAGGTCGTGCGGCGCCAGTTCCAAGGCGCGGCGGAGTGTCTGTACCGCAGCGGCGAAATCGTGCACGTCCTCGTAAGCCTTGGCCAGCGCCCGCAACGTGCGTGAATTGGGGTTCCGCTCGGCCAGCCGGCGCGACATCTCGACCGCGTTCTTGGCGTCCCCGAGGTCCGAATAGACCACCATCAGTCCCGAGAGGGCGTACTCGTTGTCGGGATCCAATTCCAGCGCCTTCTTGTACGCTTTCTCGCTTCCGGCGGAATCCTGCCCGATCTTGTACAGGCGGCCCAGCATCAGCCAGGCGTCCAGGTCCTTGCCGTCCTTCTCCGTAATCGCGCGGTACTGCTCGATGGCCTGGCGCAGCCGCTCCTCGTTGATCCGGTTCTGCTGCGGGTCCTGAATCAGGCGCGAGTAAATGCGGCCCAGCATGCGCCGGGCTTCCAGGTTGCCGGGATTCCGCTTCAGCATTTCCTCGGCCTCGGCGACGGCATCCGCCAGTTTGCCAGCCTGGATATAGAGGTCGGTCAACTCCTCGCTCACGAACCCCGCGCCGGGATCCGACTTGAGAGCGGCCCGGTAGTGTTCGATGGCCTTGTCGACATACTCGGAGCGGTACCCGTAGTTGGACGCCAGTTCCGCGTACATGTGGCCCATGGCGAAGTTGTAGTACGCCGAGGCCCGGTTGTCCGGCGCCGGGGCTGAGGCGGGAATCTGTGCCGGGGCGGGCCTGGCCAGCGTTAAGACCAGCCCGGAAGAGACAATGACTACCCTGAGTTTGCCGATCATGGAGACTCGATTTCCTCGCATGGGGATAGAAAGACCCCAATTGAGCGTCCAAACCCTCTCTGTTTCAGTATAGCCGTTATGGGTCCTGAACCGCAGAACGGCCGGCCTGGAGGCGCGCGCGACCTCAATCGCGTGTGGCACTGTTCCGGTCCCGCGTAACTGCCGACCGCTTGCTGGCGCGCGCGGCTCGGTAAGCGCCGGCAGGTACGGGACATCGTAGCCGAGCCGCTGCCGCCAGGGAGCGGTCCGTTGTCAGAATCAGGCTAGACTGGTATGCGATGGAGGAGCGGTTACCCGCTGCTCTGGTCGCCGTGGTTGGGCCGACGGGGGCGGGAAAAAGCGAGCTGGCCCTGTGTATCGCCGGGAACTTCGGCGGAGAGGTCGTGAACTGCGACTCGCTCCAGGTGTACCGCCACTTGGACATCGGGACCGCCAAGCTCCTTCCAGGCGAGCGCCAGGACGTACCGCATCACCTGCTGGACATCCTGAATCCGGACCAGGTATTTACGGCGGGCGAATACGCGCGGGCGGCGCGGCCGGTGCTGCGGGAAATCGTGGGGCGCGGGCGCCTGCCGGTGGTTGCCGGAGGGACAGGTTTCTACTTGCGTGCGCTCCTCGACGGCCTGTTTCCCGGCCCCACCCGCGACGAAGCCCTGCGCGGACGGCTCGCGCGCCGGGAGGCGAGGCGTCCGGGCTGGCTGCACCGCACGCTGGCCCGCTTCGATCCGCCGTCGGCGGCCAGGATCCATCCCGGCGACGTGCAGAAACTCGTTCGGGCGGTCGAGGTTCTCCTTGCGACGCACAGGCCGCTTTCGGCGTGGTTCGCGGACCGGCGCGATGCACTCGAAGGGTTCCGGGTGCTCAAGCTCGGGCTGGACCCGCCGCGGACCGCGCTCTACCAGCGGCTGGACGAGCGCTGCGCACGGATGTTCGACGCAGGGCTGGTCGAGGAGGTCCGGGGGATTCTGGCGTTGGGATACCCCAAGCGGAGCAAGGCGCTCGAGGCGCACGGCTACCGCCAGGCGGTGCAGGTGATCGCGGGCGATCTGACCCTCGCCGAAGCCATTTACCACGCCTGCCGGAATACGCGCCGTTATGCCAAGCGGCAGTGGACCTGGTTCCGGCGCGATCCCGAGGTGCGGTGGCTGCGCGGATTCGGAGGGGACGCGGAAGTGCAGGAGTGCGCGCTGGCTGCGGTAGGTGAGTTTCTGGACCGGCAGACCTGAACTACCGCGACGTCCGGCCACGCCGCGACGGCCGCCTTTCCGGTCTCCAAACTCCGAGGAGCCGTCTGATAGACTGAGGTTTAGTCGATGCGGCGGCTCCTCCCCGTTGCCCTTTTATCGGTGGCCCTGCCAGGCTGGGCTGACACAGTCTTGGTTCTTCCTTTCTTTAATGAGTCCGCCTCGGCCAACCTGGACTGGATCAGCGAGAGCATCTCGCATACGATTTCCGAAGCGGTGCTTTCGCGCGGCCTGCTGGTGTTAGAGCGGGAAGACCGGGAAGAGGTGTACCGGCGGTTGTCGATCCGGCCGACGGCCCACTTGACGCACGCTTCGGTGATCAAGGTGGCGGAGGCGCTGGATGCCTCCGAGGTGGTCTACGGGGAGTTCGAGGTCACCTCGGCGCCGGGCTCGCCGGAAACCCCGGGTGCGCCCGCCTCGCGCGGATCGGTGCGCATGACGGCGTATACGCTGGACATGACCCGGATGCGCACGGGGCCCGAGTTCATGGAATCCGGCGCCCTGGAGGATCTGGCGCAGTTGCAGGCGCATCTGGCCTGGCAGGTGTTGCGTTTTCTGGCGCCCGACTCAACGCCCAGCGCCGAGCAGTTCCTCCAGGAGCGCCCGCCTGTTCGCCTGGACGCCATGGAGAATTACACGCGCGGGTTGCTGGCAACCAACGACGAGCAGAAGCACCGCTACTTCACTCAGGCCGTCCGGCTGGACGAGCGCTTCCCGCAGCCGCGGTTCGAGCTGGGGAGGCTGTATTGGACGAAGAAGGAATACCGGCTCGCGGCGGACTGGCTGGCGCGCGTCCAGCCGGCGGCGCCGCGCTACTTCGAGGCGAACTTCCTGCTGGGGCTGTGCCGATACTACACCGGCGACTACGCGGGCGCCCAAGCCGCTTTCGAGCGGGTTGCCGGATCGGTGCCGCTGAACGAGGTGTTCAACAATCTTGGCGCGGCGCAATCCAAGCGCAATCTGCCGGCGGCGCTGGAGAACTTCCGCAAAGCCCTGGAGGGCGACCAGGCCGATCCCGACTTCCACTTCAACGTGGGGTACGCACTGTGGAAACAGGGGGATTTCGCCGCTGCCGCCGACAGCTTCCGCGCCGTCCTGGACCGCGACCCGGAGGATGCCCAAGCCACCACGATGCTGGGCCGCTGCCTCGCGAAAACCGGACCGAGGGCGGCGGACCCGAACAGCACCGGGTTCGAGCGGGTGAAGCTGAACTACGAAGAGGGCGCCTACCGGCAGTTGAAGGCGGCTTTGGAATCCAGGCATCCGAAGTAGATCGTGCGTCGGGCAGGCGGCCCGCCCTACCATAGGCGTTAGATCACGTGCCGCTGAGCCGATTCCGGGGCAGACGGGGACTCCGCGACAGACACCGGGCGGCGCTGTCACGTCTCCGCTGCGGGCGTTTCCCGGTCAAGTGGATAGTTTCCGAATGCGCCGCGACCAGGGTACAATATGCTAGGTGAAAGCGGAAGGGAGCGCATGATCTCTCTGGAACACTCGGGCACAATGCGGTTGAACCGCTCGCCGCTCCAGATAGATTTCCGGCAAGGGAGTTCCCGATCGGGTCACACGCATGCCTGAAAAGGTCGAAGACTGGAAAGCAATCACCCCCGGGACTTTAGTTGCGCCTGTCGAGCATGTTCGAAAGATGTTCGATGAAGGAGTTTGGAAGTGCGCCAAAGTAACTGAGAAATTGTGCTTCGCCGAGCTTCATCCTGCTGACAAACACACTGATCTAGATCCCTTCAGGTCCGCATTTGCCACGTATCGAAAGATCATCGGACTTGCAGCCGCACAACAATTCGACAAGGATCATGAACTCGGAACTCCTGCGGCTATTTTTCATGCATTTCTGCAGGCATTGTCCGCGGGCATTCGTTCCGAACTTCACAGGCTTTTCAATGATCTGCTGCAGATTGGAATAGCGCACTCGGTGAGATTGAAAGAGCACCCCGCCGACTGGGCCAAAACGCACCTCAGCATCCTACTCAATGGCAATAAGCATGTAGTAAAGCTGTGGATTAAGGCAGTTTGCGATAAACAGGACTTCTCAAAGCTCCTTAAGACAGACCAAGGGATTGACGAGTTCATCTTTTGGAAAGATTGGCGGGCCCCGAAGCTGATCTACATGCAACCGTCCGGCAATCTCCGATATGACCATTCAACCGCGTGGAGCCGTGAAGAGGAGGAGATGACTGAGAAGTTGTTGGAGAGTCTCTCCAGTAGGTTTATTCAGTTTCTCGGATTCGATCTCGAAAAGATTGCAGGCAATGCTCACGTAGAGCTCGCAAAGACAGGTGCGGCGGATGATGACCGACGTTTCGCCCTGATGGCGATCGAGGAGGCACTGAAGAGCGTTCCTGAGGATGAAAGGCCACATCCGAAGGTTGGTGCGGTTGTCGTTAAGAGCGGCGAAGTTCTGAGCAAGGCTCACCGCGGGGAAATTCTGAAGTCTCACGCGGAATATATCGCCTTGGATGACAAGCTATCCGACGATCTGATCGCCGGGGCTACCGTGTACACCACGCTCGAACCCTGCACTACCAGGGGGCATCCAAAGATTCCTTGTGCCCAGCGGCTCATCGACCGAAAAGTGGCTCGTGTCGTCATCGGGATGCTTGATCCGAACCCCAACATCCGAGGACTCGGTGACCAACTCCTAAGTGGAGGTGGCATTGAAATTCAGCTGTTTCCACGGGATCTGAGAGCGCAAGTTGAAGAAATGAACCGCGAGTTCATTAGAGCCCAAAAGGACAAGCAAACAAACTCGAAGCCGAACGATGATTCAGACTGTGCACCATCTGCCTAGGAATCCAGCCTTTTGTGGCTCCAGTTTGCGTTGAGGCTCGTTGTACTCGTGTACTTGACGCGCCTGTTTCCGCATGGCGTTAGTTTCCGCACTGTCGACTCGGAAGCCATCCACTTGGACGTCGCCATCCCGTAGAACTGGCGTTGGCGGCCCCCGCCGCATTCCTGGACATAACAGCCGATCGCCCGCCAGTTCATCGCCGTTGCCGTTCCCGCCGGGCTCATCTCAACCCCCATAGCCCGCCCTACCACCATCCCCGTGAGAGTCTTACCACCACCGGGGCACTAGTACTATCGATGACCCCCCTGCTGGCCGTTGTGCTTGCGGCTCTGCTCGCTCTCCAGGGAACGGTGTTGCAGATTCACGTCCTTCAGGGAGAGGGCGCGGTGAGTTTCGCGGGGACCCGCGGTCCAGGCCTCAGGCTTGAGATCACCGACGAGATCGGAAAGCCCGTGGCTGGCGCCGTGGTCAGCGTGCGCCTGCCGGACGAGGGGCCGGGAGGCGTGTTCTCGAGCGGCCTGGCGTCGGAAATCCTCACCACCGGCCCGGACGGCCGGGCCGCGACCTCCCCGATCCGCTGGAACCGGCAACCCGGGCCGCTACAGATTCGGGTCACGGTGGTGAAAGAGCGGCTGCGGGCGGGCACAGTGGTGTCGCAAACGCTCTCCGAGGGGGCAGGAAAGAGGAGCGCGCCTGCGCCGGTTGTGGCACGCGGCAAGTCGCGGTCGAAGTGGCCGCTAGTGCTGCTCATCGCGGGCAGCGCGGTCGGCGCGGGGTTTGCCACGGGCCTGGCGGCTCGCGGCAAGCACGAAACCACTACAGTACCGAGCAGTCTCCAGATCGGAGCACCGACGATCACGATTTCCAAACCATGAGAATGCGAACCATTGCGATCCTGTTGTTCCTGGCAGGCGCCGCCGCGGGTCAACTGGGAGTGCCGCGGATCGGCTGTTTCGTGGACGACCAGCGCCGGCTGCGGCCGCTCTCCGGTGTGGCGGCGAACTTCCTGGTAGGTGCGCCCGAGGCTGAGGAAGCGATCTCGGCGGCGTGCTCCTGCGGCCTCGTGCTGATCAAGAAAGATGGCTCGCTCGAAGTGCGCGACCGCGGCGGTTCCGTGGAGTGGCCCGCGCCCGCCGGGCCGGCGCTGTTCGGGTTTTCGCCGAACGGGTCGGCCGCCCTGGTCTATTACCCCGAGACCAAGGAGTTGTTTCGAGTGGGAAGGAATGCGCCGGCGCTGCTGCCGCCACCCGAGGGTGAAGTGGTGGCGGTCGGGAGCCCGGAAGGCCCCACGGCGGTGGTGCGACTGAACGGCGAGCTTTGGATCATCGGGGCGGATGTGAGGCCCGCGCCTCCGGATGCGGCCGAACCGTTGCTGCTGCTGCCGGACGGCGGCCTCCTTTACGCCCGCGGGAAAGAGCTCGTGCTGGCCGGAACGGATGGGTCGGAGCGTAGCTTCAAGTTGCCCGCGGCGGCGGCGGGGATGGACTGGTTGGGGCACGGTTGGGTACGCGTAAGGCTGCTGGAAGCGAGCGGTCACCTGGCGCTTGCGCTCGAGAATCGCAACGAGTTGTACCGGTTGCCGGAGGTGGCGCCGTGACCGCCCGCCTCGCCGCCGCGCTCTTGCTCGCACCCTGTTCGCTGCTTGCGCAACTGGAGCTGTACGTGGTCCAGGGCGGCGCGGAGAGCCGCGTGATCGACAACTACAGCATCGGAGCCGTGGCGATTGGCGATTCGGTGGACACGGCGTTCCGCCTGCGGAATCCGGGGACGTCCGCGGTGGAACTGGACACGCTCTCGGCGGCCGGCGCCGGGTTTTCGCTCGTGAACGCGCCGCATCTGCCGGTGAGTGTGTCCGCGGGAGCGCCGTTGGATTTCACGGTACGATTTCAGCCCGTGGCAGCAGGCGGCCACAGCGCCTACCTCCAGGTGAACGGCGGATCCGTCTTGCTGCTCGCCACAGGACTTGCGCCGCCCGCCGTACTGCTGGACAACGTGGCGCTCGCGCCTGGGAGCGCTGTGGATTTCGGAAGCATCCAGTCGGGCTCGAGCGCGTCGCGGACGCTCGTTCTCAAGAATCAGAACACCGACCCGGTGCTCGTCAGCCAGCTCGCAGTCGGCGGGACCGGCTTCCGCGGGCCGATCGGCATTTCCGCGCCGCTGACGCTGGCGTCGCAGCAGTCGGTCGAGTTCGACGTGGTGTGGGAGCCGCAAGCAGCCGGAGCGGCCGAGGGCTTGCTCACTGTGAATCACGCCACGTACCGCCTGCTCGGGACCGCCACCGAGCCGCCGTTGCCCAAGCCGCAAATCGTCATCGAGCCGCAGGCGCCGAGCAGCGGCCAGCAGGTCAGGCTCTCGATTCGTCTTGCCGAGCCGTCGCCGGCCAGTGGCTCGGGCGAGCTACGCATGGAGTTCGTCGGGCCCAGCGATCCGGGCGCGGGCTTCCTCGCGCCGCCGGGACTCTCCGCCACCTTCACGGTCCAGCGGGGCGAGGACATGGCTCGCTTCGGCGCCAGCACCGAGATTACCTTCCAAACCGGTACCACCGCCGGCACGATCATCTTCACCGCGCTGCTGGGTGCGCATACCGATCAGGCTTCGCTCCAACTGGCAGCCATGCCCGTCATGATCGACTCCGCAAGCGCTGTCCGTGGCACGGGGAGCCTCGAGGTGACCGTAAACGGCTTCGACAATTCGCGCACCGCGGGGCCACTGGTCTTCACGTTCCTCGACCGCTCCGACCAGGTGCTGGTCCCCATCCGCGTGGATGGCGCGGCGGCCTTCGCCCAGCACTTCCAGACAGCCAATGCCGGCGGCCTGTTTGCGTTGCGGGCCGTTTTCCCGGTGACGGGCAACGCCTCGGTGGTCGATTCCGTCGATGTGGAGCTGGTCAACGCCGTGGGAACGGTCCGCAGAAATGTCAAAATGACAGAGTGATCCCTGTCGCGCTGACGATTGCCGGCTCGGACCCCAGTGGCGGGGCGGGCATCCAGGCGGATCTCAAGACCTTCCACCAATTCGGCGTGTACGGCGAAGCGGTCATCACGCTGGTCACCGTCCAGAACACGCTGGGAGTGGAACGGGTGGAGTGCCTGCCGGCCGAATTGGTGACGCAGCAGATCCGCGCGGTGCTCGCGGACATCCGGCCGGCGGCAGCCAAGACGGGTGCGCTCGGGAACCGCGAGCTGGTCGAGGCGGTGGCCGCGCTGGCGGCCGATTTCGATTTTCCGCTGGTGGTCGATCCGGTGATGATTTCCAAGCACGGCGCGCCATTGGTGGAGGCCGAGGCGCGCGAAGCCATCGCCACGCGGCTGGTTCCTCGCGCGTACCTGCTGACGCCGAACCTCGCGGAGGCCTCGGCACTGACGGGAATCGAGGTCGAGGACGCCGGCGGAATGCGGCGCGCCGCCGAGCGCCTGGCGTCAATGGGGGCGCAGGCGGTGCTGGTCAAGGGCGGGCATCTGAGCGGGTGCTCAACCGACCTGCTGTTTGCCGCCGGCCAGTGGCACGAGTTCCCCGCCGAGCGCATCCCGACCCGGCACACCCATGGCACCGGATGCACCTATTCGGCCGCCATCGCCGCGGAGTTGGCGCGCGGCACGCCGCTGGTGGCCGCAGTCGCCCGCGCCAAAGCCTTCATCACCGAGGCCATCCGCACTAACCCCGGACTCGGGCGCGGCGCCGGGCCGGTGAACCATCACGCCCCCTTGCCATGAGCCGCAGGACCGAGGCTGTTCGCGCGCTTCGCCACCGCAACTACCAGCTCTTTTTCGGCGGCCAGCTCATATCGCTGATCGGCACCTGGATGCAGAACGTGGCGCAATCCTGGCTGGTCTACCGGCTCACGGGTTCCGCGCTGTTGCTGGGGTTGGTTGGCTTCGCGGGCCAGATCCCGGTCTTCCTGCTGGCGCCGGTCGGCGGCGCGGCCGCGGACCGCTGGAGCCGGTATCGAATCGTGATCGGAACGCAGACCAGCGCCATGACACTGGCCCTGCTCCTGGCGGGGATCACGCTGCTCGGATACGTCCAGGTCTGGCACGTGGTTCTGCTGGCGGCGCTGCTGGGCGCAGTGAACGCTTTCGACGTTCCGGCGCGGCAGGCGTTTGTGGTGGAGATGGTCGGCAGGGACGATTTGCCCAACGCCATTGCGTTGAACTCGTCGATGTTCAATGGCGCGCGCATCGTCGGGCCGGCGGTGGCCGGGGTGCTGGTGGCGGTGATCGGCGAGGGATGGTGCTTCTTCGCGAACGGCGTGAGCTACATCGCTGTGATCGCGGGCCTGCTGCTGATGCGGATGGCGCCCCGTCCGGCGGTCCCGAAACCCGGCTCCGCGCTCGCGCACATGGCCGAGGGTTTCCAATTTGTCTGGCGGACGCGGCCCATCCGCGCGCTGCTTCTCCAACTGGGCATCGTAAGCCTGATGGGCATGCCCTACGCAGTGCTCATGCCGATTTTCGCGGACCGGATCCTCGACAGCGGCGCGAGGGGGTTGGGCTTCCTGATGGGCGCCACGGGAGTGGGAGCGCTGGGCGGAGCGATCGCGCTCGCCATGCGCCGCGGTCTGCACGGCTTGGGGCGCTGGGTGGCATACGCCGCCGGCGCGTTCGGGATCTGCCTGATTCTGTTTTCGCTCTCACGCTGGTTCTGGCTCTCGGCCGTGCTGCTGATGCCGGTCGGTTTCGCATTCATCGTGCAGATGGCGTCCTCCAACACTCTGATTCAAAGCATGGTCCCCGACCGGTTGCGCGGCCGCGTGATGGCCGTCTACTCGATGATGTTCATGGGCATGGCGCCGCTGGGCGCGCTGGGCGCGGGCATCACGGCCTCGCGGCTGGGCGCGCCCGCGGCCGTAATGATCGGCGGAGCCGTGTGCATCCTGAGCGCCGCGGTGTTCGGAGCGCGGCTGCCCTCTCTCCGCGCGCAACAAATGGGCGATGCGCTATGAGCGAATTGACGATTTTCGATTGCCGCATTGACGATTTTTGTGGAGGTTATCCGTGACCAAAGAAGCGGACGCACTCAGGGCACGAACGATGCAGTTTGCGATTCGTGTAGTGAAGATGTTTCAAGCCCTTCCGAAAGCTGATGTGGCCCGCACCATCGGCCGGCAGGTGTTGCGTTCAGGTACTTCGGTTGGCGCCAACTACCGCGCCGTTTGCCGGGCGCGATCCAGGGCGGAGTTTGCCGCCAAGCTCGGTTTGGTGATTGAAGAGGCGGACGAAACCGTGTTCTGGCTGGACTTGCTCACAGACACTGGGATCGTGCGCCCAAGTCGAATGGAGGCGCTGCTCAAAGAAGCTAATGAACTGCTGGCGATCTTCGCGGCATCGCAGCTCACCGTGAAGGCCCGGCCACAATCGTCAATGCGAAAATCATCAATCGTCAATCCGGATTGATCTACTACGCATCCAGGCCCAAAGCTCGCAACAGCGTGTACAGCGACCAGGCGACCGCGGCGGCGCAGGGGATCGTCAGGGTCCATCCCCAGACGATATTCGTGGCCACGCCCCAGCGCACCGCCTTCAAGCGCTGAACCGAGCCCACGCCGGCGATCGCGCCGGTGATCACGTGCGTGGTCGATACGCCGACCCCGACCGCGGTGGCCAGCAGGATCGAGGTTGCGGCGGCCGTCTCGGCGCAGAAGCCACCGCGCGGCTTGAGGCGGGTGATCCGCGAGCCCATCGTGTGCACGATCCGCCATCCACCGCTCAGGGTTCCCAGCCCGATGGCGGCATGCGCGGACAGAATCACCCACACCGGCACGTGAAAGGCCGGCAGGTACTTGGCCGAGACCAACACGCCCGTGATGATCCCCATGGTCTTCTGCGCGTCGTTGGTTCCGTGCGCGTAGCTGAAGGCCGCCGCCGAGAGAAGCTGTAGCTTGCGGAAGTAAACGTCCATCTTCTTGGGCGTAGTGCTCTGGAAGATCCAATGGACGGCGATCATGAAGGCGAAGGCGGCGAGAAAGCCCAAGAACGGAGCCACCACCATGAAAACAATGGTCTTGATCCAGCCGCTCCAGACCAGGACGTGGAGGCTGGAGGTGTGCGCGATGGCGGCCCCGGCGTAACCCCCGAATAGCGCGTGCGAGGAACTGGTCGGCAGGCCGAGCCACCACGTAATCAAGTCCCAGGCAATCGCCCCGGCCAGCCCGCACAGGATCACGTACGGAGTGACCGCGCCCAGATCCACCATCCCGGACCCCACCATTTTGGCGACGCCGGTGCCGAAGCTGAATGCCGAAACGAAATTCCAGAAGGCGGCCCAAATCACCGCCTGGAGCGGCGTTAGAACGCGGGTCGCCACAACGGTGGCGATCGAGTTCGCCGCGTCGTGAAAGCCGTTGATGAAGTCGAAGGTCAGCGCGACCGCGATGATGACGACTACCAGGATCAGTTCCGAGGACAAGGGATCGGGGGGCTCCGAAGTTTCAACCTAACGCCCGATTGTTGTCCGTTCGTGACGGTTTTGTTACAGGGATATTAAGAGTTGATCCTCGGGATCGGGCCGCAAGCGCTCTCAGAACGGCAGGATCTCTTCCCTCACCGGGTCGAAGTCGATTCGGCGCTTCTGGACGTAGGCCAGGTTGCCCAGGTGCGAGGCTTGGGCGGAGCGGTGACCGACGAGCACGTCGCCGTTCGGCAGCTTCCGCGTCTTCATACACTCCAGGAAGTTCTCGACGTGGTCGCCATCCATGCTGCCTTCGGCTTTCACCACCACCGGCTTCTCGTAGCTGCCCGCCGCGGTGAACTCGAAATGCTGCCGGTCGATCAGCAGGCGGCCCTTGGTGCCGCAAAACTCGATTCCCTCTCCCTTGATCCCCGGCGCCAGCGTGGCCTCGAACGTGGCCGTGAACTCGGAGGGGTATTCGAGCAAGACGTTGATGGTGTCCGGAGCTGTCCGGCCGTCCTTGTACTTGTACACCCCGCCGGCCGCCACCGCCGACTTGGGGACTTCCTGACCCAGGAACATGTGGACCACGTCGATCCAGTGCGTGAACAGGTCGGTGACCTGGCCTCCGCCGAATTCGAGGTAGGCCCGCCAGTTGAAGAACTGCTGCGGATCGTAATCCCGCCACCTCACGGGGCCCAGGAAACGCGCCCAGTCCAGGTTCGCCGGCTTGCTCTGGAGGGACGCCGGAGCGCGCCGCAAGTGGTAGCCGTTGCCGTGCCACCAGGTGCGCACCAGCGTGATCTTCCCCAGCCTCCCGGTCTCGATGTACTCCTTCTTGGCTTGAAGATAGTGCCGGCCCGAGCGCTGCTGCATGCCGACCTGGCAGACGCGCCCGTTCACCCGCGCCGCCCTCACGATTTCCGGTCCCTCCTCGATCTTCAGAGTGAGCGGCTTTTCGATGAAAACGTCCTTGCCGGCGTTCAGCGCGTCGATGGCGCAGTGGGCGTGCCAATGATCCGGCGTGGCGATGATGACGGCGTTCAGATCCTTCATCTCCAGCAGCTTGCGGTGATCGGTGAAGGTCTTGGCGTCAGCCGCCCCTTCCCGTGCCAGGTCGATCCGCTCTCCGTAAACGTCGCAGAGCGCGGCCACGCTCACCTGGGGGTGCTCCTGGAAGTTCTCCATGTCGAACCGCCCGCGGTCGCCACATCCGATCACGCCCAGCACGATCTTGTCGTTCGCGCCCCGCACGCGTGAGTACGAAAGGGCGGAAACAGCGGCGGCGCCGCGCAGGAAGTCCCGACGAACGATTTTTCCCAACATAGAGCGAATTATACCGTGCCAACGCACTTATATACATGGAGTCGGGCATGAGACCAATCCTGATGCGAGCCCTTTTCGTTGTCGCGTTCTGCTCCGTTCTGGCCGCGCTGGCCCAGACGGTGACGCCGAAGAAGACTGCGCCGCGGCCCGCCGCGGGCGCCATGGGGGCATCCGAGGACCGGCAACTGGAAGCCGCCATCCGCGCACGCCTCGCCGATTCCGGGATCGCCTCCGACAAGTTCGCGGTGCGCGTGCAAGGCGGTGTCGCGACCCTCGAAGGCCACACCGATGTAATCCAGCACAAAGGCACGGCCACGCGCCTGGCGAAGGCGATGGGCGCAAAGCAAGTGGTAAACCGCATCGAGGTGAGCGAAGCCGCGCGCGAGAAGGCCGCGGGCAACCTGGCCCAGGGCCGCCGCCGGGCGCAGCTCAAGCGCGGCGACGCACGCTCGGAACGGCGCTGATCGCTGCCCTACGATCGCGGTTCGGGGAACCGCGCCAGGATGTCGAAAATGCGGGCGCCGTATTTCTCGACGATCTTGATGCCGACCCCGGGAACCGCCAGCAATTCCGCGGCGCTTTCCGGGCGTTCGGCGGCGATGGCCTGAAGCGCCCGGTCGGTCAGGATACGGAAGGCCGGAACCCCGCGTCTTTTGGCCTCCGCCAGCCGCCAGGCGCGCAGCGCCTCGCTGAGACCTTGGTCCGGGGCGCGCGGCGGCCGCTCGGAACGGCTGGCTGGCGGTCGCGGCTCGGCAGGGAGTCGCGCCTTCTTCTTCCGCCTCTTCGCAACCCGCTCGATCGTCTGCTGGACCGAGATCTCCGGGAGATCCTCGATCGCGCGTCCCTCCGCGGTCAGCCGGACCTTGGTGTACGGAACGCGCTTCCCGTCCTTTTCGAACCACGTCTCGGTGAGTTCCACCAGGCCCGCACGCGCCATCCCGCCAAGGAGCTGTTCGAACGTGTCGCGGTCGATCAAACGGTCCGCGAACAGGTCGCTGTGGAGGCGGCCCGTCGCCTTCTCGCCCCTGCGCTTCAACTCGGAAGCCACCCGCTCGATCGCCGAGCGCTCCCTCTCGGTAGGCGGCCGGAAGGTCTGCGCGAGGCATTCGCCCGGGGCGCAGAAATCGCAGATGCCGCAACGCACCTGTCCGCCGGCGCGATCGCCGAAATGCCGCACCAAAGCCGCCATCCGGCACTGGTGCGAGCCGGCGTAGCGCAGCATCTGCTCCAGGTGGGCCAGCTTGCGCTCGCCCTGCGCGATGTAGGATTCGCGCCACGCGGCGCCGCCCCGCCTGACGTTTTCGGCGAAGTCCACCACCGCCCCGCCGTGAATCCACAGCTTCTCGAGCGCCTTCTCGAACAGGTCGGCGTCCAGCCGGACGCTGCGTTCCAGTTCCTCCCGCCCGGCCGGCTGCTCGGAGAGCCGGGCGTAGATGCCTTCGAGAACCTTGACGTCGGGGTAGTCGCGCTCGAAGAAGTAGTCGTGCTTGTGCCGGTCCGCGTAGGAGTGC
Organism: Bryobacteraceae bacterium; assembly: GCA_050008465.1. GTDB lineage: Bacteria > Acidobacteriota > Terriglobia > Bryobacterales > Bryobacteraceae > Fen-330. The sequence goes on along the minus strand of JBEKMO010000017.1, from coordinate 44,867 downwards.
ATCAGGATGGCGCGCGAGGGCGCCCCGTCGCGGCCCGCGCGCCCGATCTCCTGGTAGTAGCCTTCCACGCTGGCCGGCAGCGCCGTGTGGATCACGGTGCGGATGTCGGGTTTGTCGATCCCCATGCCGAAGGCGATGGTGGCGACGATCACTTCGAGCCGGCCCCCGAGGAAACGCGTCTGCACCTCGTCGCGGACGCCCGGCTCCAGACCCGCGTGGTACGCGGCCGCGGGAAAGTCGTGGTTGAGATCGCGGGCCAGCGAGCCCGCCTCCTTCCGCGTGGGCGCATAAACGATCGCGGGCCGCCGCGCCGGATCGAGCAGCAGTTCACGCGCTAGGGCAGCCCGAGCCGACGGAGGCGCCTCGACCACCTCGACGGCGATGTTGGCGCGGCGAAAACCGTGGATGGCGCGCACCGCCCCGCCCAGCCCGAGCTGCTCGATAATGTCGTCTTGCACCACCGGCGTGGCCGTGGCCGTCAGCGCCACCACCGGGGCCGGGCGGAGCAGCGGCAGGTACTGGCCCAGCATGCGGTAGTCCGGGCGGAAATCGTGTCCCCACTCGGAAATGCAGTGCGCCTCGTCGATGGCCACCAGCGACGGCCTGCGCTTGCCGAGCATCTCCGGGAAACCCGGCACGCGCAACCGCTCGGGAGCGATGAACAGGAAATCCAGGTTGCCTTTCAGGTAGTCGATGGCGGCCTGGCGGGAGGCGGCCCGGTCGCGCCCGGAGTGGATCCGCTCGGCGCGGAACCCGCGCTGGTTGAGTTTCGCGACCTGGTCCTCCATCAGCGCGATGAGCGGGCTGACCACCAACGTCGTCCCGCCGCGCACGATGCCGGGAAGCTGATAGCATAGCGACTTCCCAGAGCCCGTCGGCATCACCAGCAGCACGTCCCGCCCCTCGATGGCCGCCCGGCAGACTTCCTCCTGGTTCGGGAGGAATGAGGGAAACCCGAACCGCGTGTGCAGCAGGTCGGCGTAAGGTGGGGCGGGTCCCCCGACCCGCGTCGAACCCCCTGGTTCGACCAGGGCGGAGCCAGGGGGCTCCGCCGCGGGCGAGGGCGCCCGCCCCACTTTGCCCACCACTTCCCGCACGTACTCTTCGATGCCCTCCAGGAACGGCTGCAATTGAGCCGTCCCGCGCCGGATGCGGCCGAGGTAGGCTTCCCACTGGCCGGTCATCGCCGGGCTCTTCACTTCCGGATGGACCACCTCGATGAGATGGATGCCCTTCGCGGTCGCCTCCAGGCTCTTGCCTTGCCGGAGGATGTAGCCGCGCTTGAGCAGCACCTCGATAATCGCCGCCCGCGTGGCCGGAGTGCCCAGCCCCGTCTCCTTCATGGCGTCGGAGAGTTCCTTCTCGTCGAGCGTCCTACCCGCCGTCTCCATGGCCGTCAGCAGTGTCCCCTCCGTGAACCGCTTGGGAGGGCGCGTCCGCTTGCTGACCGGCTTGACCTCGACGACGGTTTGCGGCGGCCCGACTTCAAGACCGGCCGGCAACGCCGGTTCGGCGGGCTCTTCGCCGGCGCGCGGCGCTCGCTTCAGGTCCAGGACCTTCCAGCCCTCCTGCTGAACCGCTGTGCCGCTGGTGTGGTAGCGGTCGAGCGCGCCGGGGTTGGCGATTGCGGTGATTACTGTGGTGACGCTCCAGACGTAGTCCGGGTGCCAGGCGGCCAGCAGCCGGCGGCACACCAGGTCGTGGATTTTGCGCTCTTCGGGCGAAAGCGAGGCGCGCTCGGGCGGTGTGGCAGTCGGAATGATGGCGTGATGGTCGGTGACCTTCGAGTCGTCGACGAAGCGGCGGGAGAGCGGCCGCTCGCCGGTCCCGGGCGCCAGCAGGTCCTTGTAGGGCGCCGCGATCGAGCGGACCACCGCGGCCAGTGTCGCGGCGATGTCCTTCGATAGATGGCGGCTGTCGGTGCGCGGGTAGCTCAGCAGCTTGTGACGCTCGTAAAGCGATTGCGCCAGATCCAGCGTCTTCTGCGCGCTGAAGCCGAACAGCCGGTTGGCGTGGCGCTGGAGCTCGGTCAGATCGTAGAGCAGCGGCGGCGCCATGCGCTCGGTCTGGGATTCGAGGGATTCGATGCGCGCCTCGCCGCTCCGCGCCCGCTCGACGATCCTGGCCGCCTCTTCTCCGTCCGCGGGCAGCCGGGTTTGCCGGGCCGCGCCCGCTTCGACAAACCAGGTCCCGTCGTAGGTCGCGCCGGGACGTGGAGAGAACGTGGCGATCACTTCCAGATAGTCTTCGGGAACGAAGGCGCGGATGGCCAGCTCGCGCTCCACCACCATCGCCAGCGTCGGCGTCTGCACCCGGCCCACCGACAATTCGTCCCCCAGCGCCAGCGTGTAGGCGCGGGAGAGGTTCATCCCCACCAGCCAGTCCGCCCGGCTGCGGCCCCGCGCCGCATCCGCCAGCGCGTCGTACTCGCGGCCTTCGCGCAGGTTCTGGAAACCCTTCCGGATGGCCTCCGGCGTGAGCGACGAGATCCACAGGCGGCTGAACGGCTTCTCGCATCCGGCCGCTTCGTAGATGTAGCGGAAGATCAGCTCGCCCTCGCGCCCCGCGTCGGTAGCGCAGACCACCCGGCTCACGCGCGGTGAGTTCAGGATCTTCTTCACCACCTCGAACTGATCCTGCGTCTGCTCGTAGACCACCAGCGGCCATTCTCGGGGGAGCATGGGCAGCAGGTCGCGGCGCCACTGCCGCCACTCGGGCTGGATCTCGTGCGGCTGCGCCAGGCTGACCAGGTGGCCAACGGCCCATGTGACGATATACCCGTTGCCGTGCAGATAGCCCTTCCCCTGTTGGCCAGCGCCCAGCACGCGCGCCACATCGCGCGCTACCGACGGCTTCTCAGCCAGCACGGCGACTGCTTCGGACTCCGCGGCGCGTTGGGCTGCCATCGCTCGCATTGTACCGAGCCACCTGTGCCTGTGGTAAACCTGGAGTGATAGGAGGCGACTATGATGCGAACGATTCCCCTGGTTCTAGCGGCGAGCGTTGCCTTGGTCTACGCCGACGAAAAAGGCGACGTCGAACGATTGAGCCGGACTGCCGAAGTGTTGCAGGAGATCATGCAGGCGCCCGATAATGCCGTACCGCAGCCGCTGTTGGACAAGGCGGAGTGCGTGGTGGTGGTGCCCGGCGTGAAGAAAGGCGCGTTTATCGTCGGCGCCAAGTACGGTCGCGGCTTCTTCACGTGCCGCAAGGCCGGTGCGGGTTGGAGTGCTCCGGGCGGCGTGCGCGTCGAGGGCGGCAGCGTCGGCTTTCAGATCGGCGGCTCGGAGACCGACGTGCTCATGCTGGTGATGAACAAGCGCGGCGCCGACCGGCTGCTATCGAGCAAGTTCACCCTCGGCGGAGACGCTTCGGTGGCCGCCGGCCCGGTGGGCCGTAGCGCCACCGCCGAGACCGATGCCTACATGAGCGCCGAGATCCTGACCTGGTCGCGCTCGCGCGGAGTCTTCGCGGGCTTATCGCTCTCCGGGGCCACCTTGCGCCAGGATCTGGACACCAACCAGAACCTGTACGGCAAGCCCCTGCTCAACAAGCAGATCATCCAGGGCGACGTCAAGCCGCCCGCCGCGGCCGCCGAGTTCATCTCGCTGCTGAACAAGTACTCGAGCCGCAAAATAAGATAGGGGCTGCCCCGGTCGGTTTGGAAACTGAACCGGGTGGCTGGATGGAACGCACCAGAAACGAAAAAGGGGAGCCCGAAGGCTCCCCTAGGATCTCTAGTCCGATCCGCTCAGAACTTGAACTTCGCCGAGACCTGCAGCGTACGTGGATTGCTCGAGAACACCATGGCGGGCTGATAGAAGGTGGTCGTCGTCGGGTTGAGGAAGTTGTGCACGTTGGCGCCCGTAAAGCCGATGGGAGCCACGTCGTTGAGGTACCCCCCGGTGTACTGCGGGTGGTTCAAGAAGTTCGTGAACTGTGCGCCGAACTCGAAACTCTTGTGCTCGGTGATGTTGAACCGCTTCACGACCGACAGGTCGAGGTCATCGATCGGCATGAGGTGCTCAGTGTTGCGAGCCGCGTTGGGCAGCACTCCCTTGGGGGTCTGGATATAGCGCGCATTGGGGTTCTTCACGAGGTAGGCCACCGTAGCGCCCGAGCTGTTCGTCAAGGCGGTGACTCCGGAACCCACATTCACCGTCCCGGCCGGATTGATATAGGTGCGGTCTCCCGCGCTGTCGCCGTTCAGATTCGAGTCGATCGAGCTCTGGACGGTGGCCCAGGTGCCGGTCTGATACGTGAAGATCGGCGCGAACTCCCAGTTGCCGACCAGGTTCTTCATGAACCAACTGGAATGGTGTTTGAAGAACGGCAGGTCGTAAATCGTGGTGAACGTGAAACGCTGCCGGTGATCCAGGGCGGAATCGGAACGGTCAAGCCGCAGGTTCTGGAAATCGTAGGGCCGGCGGGGAGTCGTATATGTGCTGAAGACCTCGGCGGTCGAGTCGTCGATGTTGTGGCTCCAGGTGTACGCTCCCACGAATTGCAGGCCGTTCGCGAACCGGCGCGTCACCTGCAGCGCGAGGCCGTGATAGGTCGAGCTGCCCATCGGCATGAACCCCACGATGTTGCTCTGGAACCCCGCATTCCAGTACTGCGGAAGATAGTACCCATGGGCATTGTAAGCGGCGGTGAGTTGGGCGAGTGTGCTGGTCAACCCGTTCAGAGTGGACTGGCTCGGCGCCTGGAGATACAACGGCAGCGCGTTCTGTGGCGTCACCACCGCCTGCACGTTGAGCCGGTCCTGAACCGGCAGGTCCAGACCGCGGGTGCCCAGGTAGCGCACTTCGACGGAGTAATTCTCCTTAAATACGTGCTGAACGCCGAGATTCCACTGGATGGCTTTGGGCGGCTTTTGGTCGGGGACGAAACCGCCGGTAAGCCGACGGGCGTCCGCCTGGCTCAAGGTTCCCGACGAAACGTTCGGCTTGATGCCGCCGTTCGCCAGGAAGTTGCCACCCGCCGAGCCGCCCACGTCGACCGTTTGCTGGAACTGCGGCGCCATCGACAGCAACCCGAGGTTGTCAAACAACTGGTCGTAACCCATCCCGAAGCCACCGCGGATGGAAGTGTTGCCGCGGGTTCCGGGCGCCCACGCAAATCCGATGCGCGGCATGAAGCCCTTGTTGAACACTTTGGGCTCCCCGAAGGTGATCAGCCCCGGAACACTAGAAATGCTGTTTACGGTTTGCAGGCGCTCGGCATACGGCACCGTCGTCCGTTCGTACCGCAGCCCGATGTTGATGGTGAGGTCGGGCCGGACCTTGATGTCGTCGTTGGCGTACAACCCGGTCAGCGTCTGGTCGCCGTAATACTCGAAGTTCCCGGTTGTCCGCTCGCCGAAGTAGGGGATCTGGTCCGTCAGGTAGTTCTCCAGCGTGTCCCACTCGTAGTCGCCGCGAGCCCGCTGGGTGAAGAACTGCGGAGCGATCAGTTTGTGAAAGTCGATCCCGAACTTGAGCGAGTGCCTCCCCTTGCTCCAGGAAATGTTATCCGTAGCCTGGTAGGTGTTCTGGACTCCGCCTTGCGGCGAGTTGGGGTCGGGCCCGATATTGACCCCCAGTTCGTCGACGGTAATGTTCGGGAAGGCGTCCAGACCGGGAAACGTCTGCGATCCAACCGTATAGACATTGTAGTTGCGGTTGTAGCCCAGCCGGAATTCGTTCGTAACCCTGGGCGAGAAGTTGTGGAACTCCGAGAACGTCGCCAGGTAGTTGTTGTTCGGCGTCATGGTGAAGAACACCGGCAAGCTAGCAGCGGTGTCGATGAAGCTGGCCTTGACGACAATAATCCGGCCCCGCAGGCTGTCCTTCTCGCTGATGTTGTAGTCCACCGAACCGTAGTAGGTTGAGTAGTTCGTGAAGCTCGGCGACAGGACCGACATCTGTCCCACCTCGATCGTCTTGCCAGCCACCACCGGGTATGCTCCATTCGGCGTCGCCGAGGGATCGACCGCCGTCGCAACAGGAGGCAGATACTGCTTCAATACCGCCAGGTTATTCGAGGAGACTCCGGAAATGCTGGCCAGCGCCGTGTAGCCTGCCTGGGTCGGCGCGAAGATCTGCCCGGGCGATCCGGACTTGCCGATCGGTTCGTACTCGTAGCCGAACAGGAAGAACAGCTTGTTCCTCTTGATCGGGCCGCCGATATTGCCCCCGAAACGATTGTTGTCATAGCGGGGATGCGGATCCACCGCGTCCACAATCGACAACTGGTCCGCGGCGTTCAGATTCCGGTTCTGCAAGTACTCGTAGCCCACCCCGTGGAACTCGTTCCCGCCGCTCTTCAGAATCTGGTTGAACTGCCCGCCGGTCGAGTGTCCGTACTCGGGCGAGAACTGGTTGGAGAGCATGGTGAACTCCGCGACCGCATCGTTTGGAAGGTACACCAGCGGGCCGGTGACGCTCTTGCTGTTGTTGTCGATGCCCTCGATCGTGAAGTTGTTGTTGCGCGGCCGCTGCCCGCCCACCGACGGGCCGGTCCCGACGCCCACCGCCCCGCTGGAGCCGACGCCGGCCGAGAGCAGCGCTAGGTTGATCACACCCGACCCGACGCTGGCTATCGGAAGGTCGGCCAACTGCCGGGTTTCGAAGGTCGTCTGCACCTGGGCGGTGGTCGTGTCGATGGTTACGGCCGTGCCCGCCACCTCGACCACCGTGCTGGTCTCGCCGACCTGCAAAGTCACATTGGCGGTCCCGGCCTTGTTGAGTTCGACCGGTACGTTGTTCACCTCGGCCTTGGCGAATCCCGTGGCGCTAACCGTCAGCTTATACGCGCCGACGGCAAGGTTGCCAAGGCGGTACTGCCCGGTACTCGTCGATGTCGTAGTCGCGGTGATTCCCGTCGCAATGTTGGTGGCCGTGATGGTCGCACCTGGTATTCCGGCCCCGGTCGGGTCGTAGATCGTCCCGACGAGGTCGCCGCTGATGGATTGCGCCAGCGCCAGTGACGCCAGCGCCAGAACTACCATGAGGAACAGTACTACCCTGCTGCTTCGTTTCATAACCCCCCTTGCAATCCTTTCCCTTAAGTTTGGCGCGAAACACATTCTCTGGGGGCGCCTTTCCAGCGATAGCGCACCCCACCGTCGGATAATTATACACCAAGCTGTCCAAACCCGAACCTCGAAATTATCGGCAGGTCCGACAGACGAACCTCCCTGCCGCAGCAACGGCACACGCGAGGCGCCGGTTGCCCTGGAAAACCAAGACCCCTCCGGCGCGATAGCACGCCTCGCCTGAAGCGGGGCGGGTCCCCTAGCCCCTCACCTTAGCACCCTGCCTGGGATTGCACAAGAGGAAACAGTGCGAACCCGTAGAAAAACCTCGGTTTACAGGTGTGACATGCGAACCGGACCGCCCCCTACAGCGGCCAGTCGGTCGGCTCGGCGGGCGAGGTTCGGCGAAACAAAATCCAGTTTGCGCACTGCCGGGAGTACCGCGCGGAATCCTCAGTTTTGGCTCGCCGGGGCTTACCGCGGAAGCGTCCCAAGCTGAGCCCGCGCACGTGGATTTACCAGCCGCTCTCACTATCGGAATGGAACTCGAAAGCAGCTTCCATTCGGCGACAGCCACGATCGGAGATCCGGTGCGGGCGCGCGTGGTCGAGGTTGTTCGCCGGAGCGGCAAACCGATTCTTCCCGAGGGAGCGATCGCCACTGGGCGCATCCGTAGTATGGAGCGTCAAGCGCGAGCAGGAGGCTTTCTCCTCGGCATCGAATTGACCGGGATGCGATGGGGAAACAGCCGGGCGGAGTTTCGTGCTGAGCTGCTGGAGGCACGTACCGGCGCCCAGATTAAACGGACAGGGGGCCTGCAAGCCGGCAACAGCAATATTGTCGGTCTCTCGGGTTCGATACCCTCAACGGAGATTCCACTGCCGGAGCACTCCGGGACACAGATCGGCGTCGCGTCGGGAATCCCCGGTGCCGGCAGGTTGTTCGTGAAGGGCGCGCAATGGCGCCTGGCGCCGGGGCCGCGGATGGCCTGGCGGACTTCGAGCCCGTGACAAGAAAAAAAGACCCGGCCGCGCGTTCCAGCGAACGCGGGCCGGGTCTCACAGAAGCTTTCCGGCAGCCTAGAACTGCAGCTTAGCCGTGAGCTGAACCACACGCGGCGAAGAGTCGAAGCCGAGGAAGTTGCCGTAGGGCGTCGTCGGGTTACCTACTACCCCCGTGATCATACCGAACGTCGAGCTGCCCAGATTGTGGTCTGGGTTATCGAAGTGCGGGGTGTTGAACACGTTGAACGCCTGCACGCCCACGCCCAGCGACACCCGCTCTTTGAACTTGAAGTTCTTGAACAGGCTCATGTCAATGTCGAAGAAGCTCGGTCCGCGGTACTGATTGCGCGTCTGCGAGGAGAACGCGTTGAACCCATTGAAGCTGTCGGATGCGCTGTCGAGGAATGCGGCGGGGTTCAGACAAGGTGTGTCGACGGCCGCTCTGCCGCAATTGCCCTCCGCATTGCCACCGATGGGCGTAGCCAGAAGCGTCGCGTTGCTGTTGCCCAGGCCGCCGTTCCAGTTCCCGTCGATGATGGAGAACGGGAGTCCGCTGCGCCAGAACCACTTGCCCGACCACTGCCACCCGTTGATCAGGTGCTTCACGACCGGACTGCTGGCCTGGAAGCTCGGATTGACCACCCAGTCGGCGACGAAGCTGTGACGGAAGTCGTAATCCGAACTCCCGTAGTTGCTCGAGCGGAGGCTGGCGGGATTGAACTGTCCAAACAGAGAGTCGCCATAAGTAGAGACGCCGCCGTTAGAGGCCTCATCGAGGTTGTGGGACCACGTGTAGCTGAAGTGGGCCGAAACCCAGTGCGAGAACTGCTTGCGAAAGCTAACGGTCAGACCGTCGTAGGCCGAGATGGCGCCGGTTTGCCACTGGTTCACCTGCCCATAGTTCGGCACCTTGGGAGCCGATGGCAAGGAGTTGGGGAAGATTCCGTACGCGTCATAGACGTTCAGGAGAGTGTTGTTGTACGGGATGTTGGCGCCGCGGTTGCCGACGTAGTTCACCGCCGCAACCAGCGAGGGGGCCAGCTCCCTCTGGATTTGCACGTTCCACTCTTTCCACTGCGGAGCTTTGATGATGCCAGAGATGGACGTGATGGCCGGAACGGCAAAGATACCACCCGCCGCTTTGACTGCCGCGGATATCTGGGTGAAGTTCTGCTGGAGGTTGAAAGCATTCGCCGAGGCGGTCCAGGTCGCCAACCCACCGGCCGGGTCGAAGCCCAACACGCCGGCCGTGGGCCGGACGCGGATGTCGATGACCACCGGCGGGTTGGTGAGCAGGTTGTCCACCAGACTGGCAGGGGGACCGTCGTAGAAGATGCCGAAGCCGCCACTGACGACCGTCTTGTTATTGCTGCTGGGAGACCAACTGAAGCCGACACGGGGCGACCAATCGATCTTGTCCACACCCGGGTATGCCCGGTGCTGGCCGGCAGTGATGTCACTCGAATAGGGGACGCTGCCGGGGTTCGCGCTGTTCACGCTGGCCAGGCTCGACCAGGCGCCAGTGAGGTTCGCGAAGCAGTTGAACTGGCACACGGGGTTGGAGTTGCGCTCGGCGCGCAGTGCGAGAGTCACCTTAAACTTCGGGGTGACGTGCCAATCGTCGTGCGCATAAAGGCCCAAGCCCCACATCGCGATCGGAACATCGCTCGCCAGGTTCTTTCTCTGCCGGAACTGGTAACCGAGGCCGTTGGCGAACTTCTGCAAGCCATCGGAGGTGTAGCCAAAATAGACAGCGGGGTAGTTGAAGAAGAAGTTGTGGTCGCTGACGTCGTAGCGGCGGAAATTGGCTCCAAACTTCAAATTGTGCGCGCCGTGATTCAGCGTGACGTCGTCGATGAACTGGTACTGCGTGATGTTGCGGCCCTGCGGGAAGGAGCGCATCAAGTTGATTCCCGTAAACGGCACCGCTCCGGAGTTGATCACATCGTACGGGAAGGTGCTGTACGCCGCCGCGTGATCCTGCTGGAACTGGGCCACGTAGTGACTTAATGTGGCCATAAACTCGTTGGTCGACTTCGGACCGAAGACGTGCGTCTCGTGAGCCTGGGTGTCCCACGCCGGCTGGACCGAGTTGGCGTTGAAGTTGGGGCTGATCGGGTCGATGTACGACGGCTGCAGGCCGTGGTCCCCCTTGTAGCGGAAGAAGAACTCGTCCTTGTCAGTGATCTTCTGGTCCACCCTGGCGCTCAGGATCCACTCGGAAGCAAGCGAGGTCGGCGTCGCCTGGAACTTGGCCTCGCAGGCCTGCGTCGTCGGATTGAAGCCGGGCAGGACCAGCGACTTGCAGTAACTGCTGTTGGCCATGGGCGTCGCGGCGCCCGCGCCCGGAGCGCCCGCATACAGGTCGAACATCTTCTTGTAGGTCGCGGCTTCGTTCGGCTGTTTGGCCTGAACGTTGGCCAGAACCGCATTGGCGAACGCCGAGGTCGGAATGTACGTCGTAATAACGTTGGGCAGAACGAAGCGCATACCTTCAGTGTTCACGAAGAAGAAGGTCTTGTTCTTGCGGATAGGACCGCCAACGGCGCCTGCCCACTGGTTTGCGTTCGAGAACGCCCGCGGGGTGTCGCTGGCATTGTTGAACCAGTTGTTGGCGTTCATCGCCCGCCCGTTCCACCAATACTGGGTGTTGCCATGGAACGCGTTGCTTCCGGACCGCGTGACATAGTTGACCTGCGCACCCGAAAGCTGGCCGTACTGGCCGGCATACGGGTTGGTGATGACGGTGGCCTCCTGGATCTCATTCTGGCCGAGGGTGAGGTTGGTGGCGCCCGTGTTGTTGATGTTGAAGTACGGGTCCATGTCGTTCTCGCCGTTGACCGTGAACAGGTTCGAGGTAGCCGGCAGACCGTTGACGGTGAAGTTGCCGTACCCGGCCGTCACGTTGACGACCACGCCCGGAGCGGTGAAGGCGATGTTGGTGATGTCACCGCCGGCGCTCGGCAATTGCGCCATCTCAGCCTGCGTGAAGGGCGTGTTCATGCTCGGTTCGAGGCTCACCAGCGGCTCGGCCGCCGTGACCTCGACGACCTGCGTGTTCTGGCCGACTTCGAGCGCCAGGTTGGCGTTGACGATCTGACCGATGGCGACGGTTACCGGGCGCTCTATCCCCTGGAAGCCGGCCTGGCTCACCGAAACCTGGTACCGGCCAGGCTTCAACAGATTGAAGCGATAGTAACCGGTCTCATTGGTCTTGGTGGCCTGGGTGCTCCCTGTATCGAGACTCTTGAGGGTGATAGTTGCGTTCGGGACGACCGCACCGCTCGGGTCTGTCAAAGTACCGGCGAGGTCGCCCGACATCAGAGACTGTGCGAAGACTGGTGTGCAGAGCGCGGTGATCGCCACGATCAACACAAACGTAGGTATCCACCTTCTGTTCATATTCATCTTTTCCTTTCTGGTAGATGCGCGGTTGCGCACACAAACCCCCCTCCTGCGTTAAAACGAACAGCTAGCAGTTGACGGGCCATTTCCCAACGGGCAACTTCGTCTTCTGTTAGCAAGGATTTGCAAAAGACAGGCAGATGTTCCGATTCCATGTTCCGTAGCCAAACAGGGCCGCGGATTCTGGAAACCGTAGTTCGCGGACGTGGTTTGTCAGTTGCGCCGCGCCGTGGAAGTTCACGCGGGAACTTGATCAACAATCCACCTCCGTCGGCAGGGACGCCACCAATACACGCACTTGACCACTCGCCGCGGGCCGCTCCAGCGACGCGCGGTCTGGCAAGCACGGCTGCCGTCGACCGGACTAGCACGGGGTGCCGCCTGCCCCGGGGAACGCCAAAACCGCTCCCAATACAACAATCCTCCTCGCTTCAAACCGACTGATCCTCTAGCACCTTAGCACCCTGCCTGGGATTGCACAAGAGGAAACGGTACAATCCCATAGAAAAAACATCAGCTTACAGGCGTGGCAGGCGAATCGGACCGCCCCTCTACAGCGGCCAGTCGGTCGGCTCGGCTGTGGAGATCTCCAGCCACCCCTCCTGCGGAATCGCGTCGACCGGAAGTCCTTGTTTCCACAGGGATAACTGCAAACGCAGCGATTGACCGGACCCCACGCCGAGCGCCGCGAGCGAGAGTCGCGCCTCCAGTACTTTGTGGAACGCGAACTCGACCGCCGTCGCGGCCTCGGGCTTCGCCAGCCGCACTTCCCCGGCGCTCACCAGCCCGTCGCGGAAGCCCAGCACGATGAAACTCTCCAGAGAAGGATCGGCGCAAGGCTGGATGGTCAGGTGCGCGTCCATGCCGGAGAGCCCCGAGACCGCCCCCGGCTCGAAATCCACCCGCACGTACAGATTCTGCCCGTCGCTGCCGTAGCACAGCTCCTGGATCAGGAACCGCTTGCCGTGCATGGCACCGGAGCGCGCATCCACACGGCAGACGCCCGCGCCCAGCCACTCGAAGTACGAGGTGACCACGCCATCGATCTTCGGGCGCACGGGTCCGGTGGGCGGCGTATGCACCTCGGCCAGCGCCATCCTCAGAATCGGGCGGGAGAGTTCCTCGGGCGGCGTGAGGTGGAGCGCCCGGTAGACGTTCGCCAGGTGCTCGCGATACAACGCGTCGAACTCGGCGCGGAAGTCCGACTGGTGCTCCGGTCCGTACCACCAGCACCAGTCGCTCCCTTCGGAGATCAGCAGTTCTTCGTAGGCCAGTTGCCGGTCCGGTTCGGGAACCCCGGACGCCACCCGCGCGTAGGTCTGCCGCGCCCGCAGCAGGTACTCCCAGGCGCGGTTGTCCTCTTCCGCCCCGATCCAGACGTCGAAATTCGCGCCGATCCACGATCCCGGAAAAACGTGGTCCAGCGGCTGGGGCTCCAGACGCTGGAGCGCCTCCCCGACCGTCAGGGCCCGGATCGAGGCGTCCGCCGTGATCCCGCGGTACAGCTCCCTCAAGAACGGCCGGCCGTTCTGCTCGTAGAACTCCCAGGCGTTCTCGCCGTCCAGGATGATGGGAACGAACGCGTCGCGGCCGCTGGCCAGGATCCCCCGGCAGTTGTCGCGGATGCGGTTCAAGAAATCCGCCGCGGCCTCCGCCGCCCCCAGCCGTGCGTACACGAACCCGATCAGGTCGCTTAGATAGTGATCGCGGAAGATCAGCGAAATTTCCCGGCCTCCCTGCCGCCAGACATACGGCCGGCAGGTTTCCTCGACGCCGGCGGTCCGGCCCAGGACGCGGCCCAACACCCCGTTGTCCGAGGCCGCCCAGCGGAACCCCACCTCGGCCGCGATGCCGAGCGCTTCGTCGGACACCGATCCCTCGGAAGGCCACAGCCCCGCCGGCGCGGCCCCAAGCCGGTCCCGGCAGAACTGCCGCGCCCGCTCGAGCTGGGCCCGAGCGTCCTCTGGAAAGCGGAACCGCGCCGGCAGCGACACGTACGGATGCGCCACCTCAGCGATGTTGGAATCGCAGATTAACGGCAGGATGGGATGGTAGAACGGCGTGGTCGAGATCTCGATCTGCCCTCGCGCCGCAAACTTCCGATACGCCGGCAGGATGGCCCGCAGAATCTCGGTCTGCTTCCTGCCGGCCAGCGCCTGGTCGTCCGGCGTGAAGTTGCGGCCCCGCAACACCAGCTCGCGGATGTCCGGGTCCTTGGTCAGAAACTCTTCGTCGAACCAGGCCAGTTGCGAGAGCACCTGCAAGTCGCGGAACGCCTGCGCGCTGAACAGCCGCAGCGCGCGCCCGATGTTCCGGTCGGCCGCCCGCCACGCCTGGCACAACTCCAGGTAGCGCGGGAACCGCGCCACGATGCGCGTCGGAGAGAGCGGCACGAAGTTGCGCAGCATGAACTCCTGCTCGGCCTGCGTCAGGCTCTCGGCGGGCTTGAGCGTCACCCGCAGAAAGGGATCCACTGCGTTGCCCGTCGCGTATTCTTCCACCTGCATCATCAGCGACGGCACCAGATTGAAGGTCTGATGGACCTCCGGGAATTCCTCCAGGATTTCCACCATCCCGTAGTAATCCTTGAGGGCATGCAGCCGGGTCCAGGGCATCCGGTATTCCCCGGAGATCAGGTCCTTGTAGAACGGCTGGTGCATGTGCCACAGAACGCAGAGATAGATGTGGGGCATAGTGGCGCTACCTGTGCGGGCCTTCGGCGGTGTAGGGCCGCGGGTCCGCCGTCGTCTGGAAGCAACTGGACAGGGGCCGGGCGCCGGCATCGAAAACTGTCATCGGGCGCAGGCCGAGGAGCAGTTCCACGGTGCGCAGCATGGAAGCCGTATTGTACAGCGTGCCGTCCACGGCGCCACGCTTCACGTATGGCGATATCGCCAGGGCCGGCGATACGAAGATTGCGGTGCTGGTCCAGAAGCGGCTCTTCGACACCGCTTCCACAATTCGTCCCAGCGCGATATCCTCCTCCAGCCGCATCAGGATCAGGGCGGGCATTTGCCCCGTCTTCTCAAAATCGGCCAGGTCCTCGAGGAAGACCTTGGCCCGCTCCATGTCCGGGTAGTCCGGATCGGCGCCGCGGTAGCGCAGGTTGGTCACGCGGTTGAGAACCGGGTCCTTCACCAGTTGCACCTGGATGCCGCCGGCCACCTCCTGGAGCGGGCGGTTGACGACGAAGTGGCCGTAATTCCGCATCGAAATGCCCGCCGCCGCGGCGTTCGTCCACAGATAGCCGGAGGCGGGCGTGGCGGCCGGCTCGCCACCCTCGTAGTCGAAGGGGCGAGGCCGCATCTTCTCGACGAAATCCGAGGCGATCCCCGCGGTGGCCCACTGTTCGCCATCCGCGCGGAAGTTCTCCAGCCGCACGAACTCGCGCGCCAGCTTGCGACGGTTCGCCCCGTCCTGGTGGTTCTCTCCGACAATGTAAATCATGTGCCGGATGGGCGAGGCTTGGCCCGGCTGCGCGGGAATGGGGCTGTCCTTGCCGGTTCCGGCGTCCTCCAGCAAGGCGTCGCGATAGGGCGTATTGTCGAGCACGGTCTTCGAGTAATCCGCCAGCGCCTCATCCGATGGCGGATCGATGAACGATGCCGTCCCGGTTTGGAGGCTGCCCAGCCCGCGCCCGTTCAACACCACCACGCGGTTGTCGCGGAGCGCCTGGATGGCCGTCGGATACCCACCCGTCGGAAGGAACCCGAGTTGCTCCGCGCGCGCGCCCGTAATCCCCTCCACCGCCACCGCGTTCGCGTCCGAGCAAACCACGAACAGCCGCTTGCGGTCGGGGCTGAGCGCCAGTGCGCTGGGCGTCATCCCCGCGGGCTGCCAGGGGGTCAGCGAGACGTTGATGGTGTCGATCTGACGCAGCTCGCCGCTCTCCGAGGCCCCTAGCACGTACACGTTGTTCGTATTCGCGGCAGCCACGAACAGCCGCGCGGCCACCCACTCGAGCTGGCTTTCCTCCTCCACCACCGGCTTGCCGGGCGCCCAGAGCATGTCGGTCGGGTGGGCGCCCAGCCGCAGCTTCTCCAGTACGGCGCCCGTGGCGGTTTCGTGGTGGTAAACCGAGCCGTCCGCCCAACTCGAGACCAGGAACGTCTTGCCGTCCGGCGGGAACAAGATGCGGTACGGCCGCCGGCCCGTCGGGAACCGCTCGATCACCACTCCGGATTGCGGGTTGATCACCACGATGGAGTTGTTGAATAGGTCGGCCGCATAGAGCAGGCGGCCGGCCGGGTCGAACGTTACGTCGCCGGTGAAATCGTTGCCGGTTCGTTTCTCGGGAGGCGTCACCGGGAATGTCCGGCGCGCGATCAGCCTGCCCTCCGCGAACCCGAACTCCAGCACCGCTGCCCGCGAGCCGCCGCCGGCATAGACCCGGTCGCCCTGGCGCGAGAACGTAAGCCCCAGCCACGCGTCGGGCACAGAGATGCTTCCCGCCACGCGCTCGGTCGCGGTCTCGATCACGCTGATCGAGGGCGCCGCGGCGCCGCCGTTCAGCACCAGCAAGTACCTGCCGTCCGGCGAAACCGCCGACGACATCGGCAGCGCTCCCAGAGCAACCTGGCGGCCCGCGGGCCGCAGACGCCAGCCCGCGGGCTGAGCGGACAACGCGAGGGTCAAGGCAATCGGCAGAACCACTACCGCAGTTTTCATTCGGAGAACCTTTGCGCGATGGGAAACCGCCGGCCGATACCGAACGCCTTGCTGGTTACTTTCAGGCCGGGCGCGGCCTGCTGGCGCTTGTATTCGTTGCGGTCGACCTTGTTGATGATCTCGCTGACGTAGTCAACTTCCAGGTCCAGCGCCTCGGCGATCTGCCGCGGCGTCTGGTAGTCCTCGACGTAGGCGTTCAGGATGCGGTCCAACAGATCGTAGGGCGGCAACGTATCCTGGTCCGTCTGGTTCGGACGCAGCTCGGCCGAGGGCGGCTTGGTGAACACGCTCTCCGGGATGGCGCTCGCTTGCCGCCGATTCGCCACCCGCGCCAGTTCGTACACTAGCGTCTTGGGAACGTCGCTGATCACCGCCAGCCCGCCGCACATATCGCCGTACAGCGTGCAATAGCCCATGGCCAGCTCGCTCTTGTTGCCGGTGGTCAGCGCCAGCGCCCGCCATTTGTTCGAGAGCGCCATCAGGATTGCGCCGCGGATGCGCGCCTGGATGTTCTCCTCGGTGACGTCGCGCTCCAGCCCCGCGAACAGCGGATCCAGCGCCGCGAGATAGCTCGCATACATCCCCGTGATCTTCACCACCTCGAAGCGGATGCCCAGATTCGCCGCCAGCGTCCGCGCGTCCGTCAGGCTGCCCTCCGATGAATACGGCCCGGGCATCCCCACCCCGACCACGTTCTCCCGGCCCACCGCGTCCACCGCGATCGCTGCCGTCAGCGAGGAGTCGATGCCGCCGCTCAGGCCAATCAGCACGCGCTCAAACCCGCACTTGCGGATGTAGTCGCGCGTGCCGAGCGCCAGCGCTTCGTACACCGCCTCACACTCCTCCGGCAGGCTCTCGCGCCGGTCTCCAGCGCCCGCCTCCGTGTCCAGGAACACCAGGTCCTCCCGAAACGACGCGCCCGAAGCGATCACGTGCGCCTCGGCGTCCAGGGCGAAACTGCTGCCGTCGAAGATCAGGGAATCGTTGCCGCCCACCTGGTTCACGTAGATGACCGGGATCTTGTAGCGCCGCGCCGTGTTGGCGAAGATCTCGCGCCGCAGCTCGCGCTTCCCCATGTGATACGGCGAGGCGTTGATACTCACCAGGATCTCAGCCCCGGACTGCGCCAGCTCCTCGACCGGGTCGCGCCGGTACAGGCGCCGCTCCCAGAACTGCTTGTCGTTCCAGGCGTCCTCGCAGATGGTCAGCGCCACCCGCCGGCCCTCGATCTGGCACAGCGATTGGCGCTCGGCCGGCTGGAAGTAGCGCATCTCGTCAAACACGTCGTAAGTGGGCAGCAGCGCCTTGTTCTGCTGGAACACGACGCGCCCGCGCTCGACCACCGCGGCGCTGTTGGTGGCCCGCTTGCCCGCCGAGGCCTCGCTCCGGCCCACGTACCCGCAGATCAGCGTGAGATCGAGATCCGCGGTTTCCGCCGCCAGCCGCGCCAGATGCTGCTGGGTGCGCTCGAGGAAACTCGGCTTTTCCACCAGATCGCGCGGCGGATACCCTGTCAGCGACAGCTCCGGAAACACCACCAGCCGCGCCCCGCCCTCCGCCGCGGCCCGAGCTGCCCGGACGATGAGGTCCGCGTTTCCGCCCAGGTCCCCGACGGTGGTGTTGATCTGTCCCAGGGCAATCCGCATGCAACATCTATTGTAGTGATTCCCCCAGAAGGCACGCAGGGCGATGCGGACGCGTACTAGCCCTTATGCGTCTAGCGTTCCATGAACCGTTCGTACTTGTCCTGCAAGACAAATACGTAATCGCAGATGGCCATCGCGAAGTCAAAAAGGTCCTGCGCATCCACATGGCTGAAGGTGGCGCCGCTGGCGTGGGCCGCTAGATTGCGGTGCTCGTGCAATTCCTTGCCCCAAGTATAAAGACGCTGGTCGATGACCTCCTCTTCGTAAAGCTTCCTCAAACCGGCCGCCAGCATGAGATTCCCCGGGTTGTCTTTCGTGAGGAAGTGCCTGGCAATCGCTTCCGTGGCACGACCAGTCATCGCCACACTGGCAGTGCTGGAGCCGGCAAAAAGGCAGCGGTGTGCCTCTTCCACACACTCCCGAATGTCCTGCGGGATGCAGCTTTGGAGGCCCAACTCGGGATCGGGCCACACCCGCTTTGCGGTAGACCATGTCTCCTCCGGACCCGTGAGAACATCCTCCTGATATTCCTCGAGTTGCTGCCAGCCGATCAGGGGCCACCCGCACGATGGACATACGAGCAGACTTAGCCTATGACCGCCTGTGACGGTCCCGGCTTCGTCACAAATAATGAAGCGGGGCGGAGTCCTTGACACGGGCATCGACACGGGCCTTACATTGCGAGCACTCGACCAGCATGGATCTGTCTCCGATTTCCAGTCCGGGAGTTCGGCCAACGGTAATCATATACCCGGACGGATCGAGTGTCCCGCCGGCTTTTTGTCTGCCGGCCCAGAAGCGAAAGTGCAGTTCAGCCCTTGCGGACCCGCCGGAATGACCGGCGTTTCAACACCAGACAGCGATCCTCGGGGTGGTTGATGAAGTCCGCGATTGCCAGCGCGAACCTCCGCGGGATGGTTTCAATTTCCATGGTCGCGCAGTTGCCAACATGAAGCCAGACCACCTTGGGAGGCGTTCCGTGTAACGCGCTGAGCTCGTTGAAATCGGAATCCTCCGAAACGATGGTGAACCCCTGCGCTGCGGCAAACTCCCAGACCGCGCTGTCCGGCGTCCCTTTCAAACGACAATCGCAAACATGCATCGTTCCCGGAAACAAGTCGGCCAATGCGGCTGCCAGCCTCGGAGATAGGTTCTCGTCCAGCAGCAACTTCATTCGACCAGGATCTCGATGTTCTTCTCGCGGTCGGCGGCGAATGCCAGGCAGGCGCGGATGTCTTCCTCCGTGAGGTCGGGGAAGTCTCTCAAGAGCTCCTCATGCGTCATTCCGGCCGCGAGATAGCCGAGGACATCGTAGACGGTAATGCGCAATCCGCGGATGCAGGGTTTCCCGCTTCGCTTGCCGGGCTCGATTGTGATGATCTCCCGATAATCCATGTCACCGGCCCCCTTTGTCCTCTCCCTCAGCGTACGGCATCCTTTGCGCAGCCGCAACGCCCGTTAGCGGATCGCTCTGATGGCTTCCAGGAACCGCCCCGGCTCCGCCACGCTCAGCAAGACCGAGTATCCGGCTCGGGTGGGAACGTAGGCAACGCTCTTGGTATCCGTCACAAAGGCCAGCGCCTTCTCGCCGTTCCTCAACCGGAACCACCCCGCCTTGTATCCGGGAAGCCCGGTGCCATTGGTCCGCCTGGCGAGCGCGTAATCCGTGTCCTTGGTCAGATCCAAGACGCGTGCCTGTCCCGCGATCAAGACGCGCCCGGGAATCATCCGGCCGTACATGTCTCCGGCGATCTTCAGCCCGTCGCTGCTGACCTCAACGCGGACGTGCCGCGTCGAGTACGCGAACCAGGCGAATAGCACAACCAGGCCAACCAAGAGAGCCAACGTGGGAATCAGGACAGCCCATGGCGCCGTGGAAGCGGGAATGATGGGAAAGACCTGCTTCATGGGAAGCCTCCGCGAGGAATCTTAGCATTGTCCCGGCGCGGGAGAGGCGAAGTGCTCTCAACTTTATATTGAAAAGTACTTTGTAGTTTCGTATACTGGGGGTCCCAGATGAGAGTCAAATTGATCCTCCCGGCCCTGATCGAGTCCGCCAGCCCCTTCTGGCGCCCCATCAAGTACTCCCTGTTCCCGCCGCTCGGGTTGGCCACCCTGGCGGGCCACTTGTCCGCCGACGACCAGGTCACCATCCAGGATGAACACGTCGAATCCCTGGATCTCGACGACCAGCCCGACCTGGTGGCGATTCAGGTCTACGTCACCTCGGCGTATCGGGCCTACCGGCTGGCCGATCACTACCGGCGAAGGGGCGCGCACGTCGCCCTGGGCGGGCTGCACGTCACGTCCCTGCCCGTGGAAGCCCTCGCGCACGCCGACACCGTCTTCCTCGGGCCGGGTGACGACACCTGGCCTGCCTTTCTCGCGGACTTCCGCGCCGGCCGCCCCGGCAGGGTGTACCGTTCCCAGCGGCGAACACTCGTGGGCCTGCCCAAACCCCGCCGCGACCTGATCCAACGCCATCTCTACCTGGTGCCGAACTCGCTCGTGGTTTCGCGGGGCTGTCCTCACCATTGCGACTTCTGCTACAAGGAAGCCTTCTTTCGCGGCGGCAAGTCGTTCTACACCCAGCGCGTCGACGGCGCGCTCGCCGAGATCCAGGACCTCCCCGGCCGGCATCTCTACTTCCTGGACGACCATCTCTTCGGCAACCCGCGTTTCGCAGCCGCGCTCTTCGACGGGATGAAAGGGATGAACAGGCTGTGGCAGGCAGCCGCCACCGTGCCGTCGGTGCTGCGTCCCGGCCTCGCGGAGAAAGCGGCGGAAAGCGGCCTGCGCAGCCTGTTTATCGGCTTCGAGACCCTGAGCGCCAGGAACCTCGAAGCGCAACACAAGGTTCAAAATCTCGAGCGCGATTACAGCGCCGCCATCCGCCGCCTGCACGACCTGGGCGTCATGGTGAACGCCAGTTTCGTCTTTGGCATGGACGACGACGATGCCACGGTCTTCGAGCGCACGGTCGCCTGGTCCATCGAGCAGGGGATCGAAACCGCCACGTTCCACATCCTGACGCCCTACCCCGGGACCGAGCTGCATCGGCGCATGACCGCGGAAGGCCGCATGAAGACCGTCAACTGGGATCTGTACGACACCCGCCACGCGGTGTTCCGCCCGGCCAGGATGACGCCGGAAACGCTGGAAGCCGGCCACCGGCGCGCCTCCCGCGAATTCTATCGCTGGGGCTCCATCTTCGCGGGAGCATTCACCAAGGAAAGCCTGGCCGGCAAGCTGCGCCACATCGCCTACGCCGGCGGCTGGAAGAAGTTCGAACCGTTGTGGAACTGGGTCATACGGGCCAGGCGGGTGTCGGGTTTCCTCCCGCTGCTGGAAGCCGTTCTCTCCTTGAGCGCGCGGAAGCGCCTATCATCCCTCGCGCCGGCCCTGCCGCACGACGAAATAGGGCTGGTTCGAGAAATCGCGCGCCAGGCCGGGGAATAGCGCGGCCGCGCCGGCTCGGTCGCGCAGCTCGAAGTAATACTGGAGCGGGAACGGCGACGCCGTGTAGTCGCCAGGGACCGCCGCCGCATAGCGGTCGCCGCGCACCGCCATTTCCACCACGCGCCACAACTCCGCCTGGTTGACGCGCCGGTAGTGCAGCCGCACCGCCGCGGGCCGCTCCTTGGATGCCAGTTCGACCTCGAGCGGCTCCCCCGGCTGGAACCGTGCCGGTTGCGCGTGATGACATTCGAAGACCGGCCGCGGCGGCGGGCTCAGCACTTCGCGGATTGCGCCCGCTACCCGCTCGCTCGCCTGACTCCCGGCGGCCGGGCGCTTGGCCATCTCGGCGATATCCTCGTCGATGGCCGGCAGGCGGTCCCGCCAGTGGCCTCTCAGGTGTTTGTCCCAGCCGAAGGTCACGTCGCTCGCGTAGACGCTGCTGGCCCGGTTGGCCAGCTCCGCCCATGCGCCGCGCGCGGCGCGGTAGGCCTTAAGCGCCTCCTCGAGCGCCGCCCGCTCGCCCGTCCGGTCGTAGAGCGCCCACAGCACGCCGCTGCGCAGTTTCCACGCGAAGAACCGCCCCAGCCCGATCTCGATCGCGACGTCAATCGCCATCCGGCGGAACTCGGGACGCGCGCTGGTTTCCGCCTGCGCCAGGTGCTTCGCCGAGGCCGTCGCCGTCCGCTCCAGCCACGCCGCCACTTCCGCCGGCGTAACCTCCGCGCCGCGCTCCCCTTTGAGCAGCTCCTCCGCGAAATCGTCCACGCGCGCGAACAGCTCCGGATCGAGCGGGCTGACCGTTCCGAACCGCTTCGGGCTGGGAGTGTCCCCGTAGGGATGCTTCTTCTCCGCGTCCACGATGGACATGTTGGTGTAAACTTCTGGCCAGTAGTTGTTGTTGGCCGCCGACGGGCAGTGCGCCATCGTGACCAGGGGCAGCAGCCGGCTGGCCTCGGCGAGCGCGGGATGAACCGAAACCGAAGCCGCCGGGTTGTACAGCAACCGGCCCCAGACCCGATACGTGTCCAGGTACTTCTCCCAATCGTGCCGGGGAGCGAGCGAGGCGTCGGCGTATCCGCACCGTCCTCCCGCCAGCCCCGAGCCTTTGCGCCCCTTCATCGAGAGCGGCTCGAAGACCTCAACCCCGTCGCTGCCGCAGAAACTCGACGCCCTCGAGCACGTGGCGGCAAACCCCGGGTCGGCCCACAGCAGCAGCCGCTGGGTGCCCGGCCAGATGCGGTGCAGGATGCTGTATCGCCGGTCCTCGCGCAGCAGGTCCCCATAACCATAGCGCATGAAGCTCCGGGAACCGGAACTCAGGGAAAAGAGGCCCTCGCTCGGAGCCGGCCATTGGTGGCGCCGGTCGCCGGTCGAGAGCTGGCGCGGGTCGCGCTCTAGCGGCCGGATCGCCGCCTGGTGATATGGCAGGCCCAGGTGCTCGGCCCAGTACTTCGGGGAGATGGTTACAGCGAGGCCGGTCGCGAGCGCCGTGTCGATCATGCCCTGGTCGATGCCCTTGGCGTGCAGATCGATCCCCACCCGCCGCCCGCACCCGGCGACCCCCTCGAAGATGGTTCGCCAGAACCCGTAGCTGCCTTCGGCCACGCCGCTTTCCCCGTGGATGCGGAACGTCACGCCCCGGATCGCCGGGCACTTCTCCAGCACCATGCGCAACGCATCGCGGCAATAAGCTGCCTGCGTCTCCGGCGTGAGGCCCTCCACCGTGTGGCTGATCTTCGCGCTCTTCGAGAAGTCGTAGGCGTGCGTCCATATCCCGAGCTGAAAATCGAGGCCCCGTCCAGCGGTTTCGTCGCTGATGAACCGCAGCGTCTCGAGGTTCTTCTCCCGCTCGGCCTCGGCCAGCCCGGCGACCCGGACGTTGTAGCCCTCGACCGCCACCAGGAACGGGTACGGGAAATGGAGATACGAGTCCCGGACGTCCCAGGTGAAGTCGTAACCAATCCCGAACGCCAGGTTGAACCGGTTGAAGCGCTCGCTGGCGAGCATGGTGAGGTACTGCCGCCAGGCCTCCCGGTCGTAAAACCAGGGCTTGTCTTCGACCTCACTCACGAAGCACTTCTTAATGCTGCGGATCCGGTTCGCAGGGCTTTCCACTACGGGCTTCTCGAATTCGAGAGTCTGCCCGCGGCGGACGCGGCCGGCCAGCTCCAGTAGCGCATACACCAGCCCGCGCACGTCGCTTCCGCAGGCCAGTATCTCCTTGCCCGGAACGATCGCCAACGACTCCGGCACGTCCGGCGCCGCCCTGCGGCCCGCGGCCACCACGCGGACTTGCATCTTCCGCTCGGCCAGCGCGCCGGCGAGTTCGGACGCCGCCCACCGCGCCGGCGCGGCCGAGGCAATCGGGTCGTTGGAATCCACGCTGACGGCGCCCAGCGAAAACGCCATCCCCGCCTGCGCCAGAAACTCCCGCCGATTGAGAGAATCCATGTTTCTCAGTGTAGGGCGGGCGGCGGGCGGCCCGCTTGAGTTTCCCATATCTCACGCCCAACCCCGTAAAAAACCCAGCATTCCTATTGAATTCCACCCGCCCCTGGAATAAACTCTGTCCAAGGAAGGTGCCTCATGACCCTCGAACACCTGGAAACGTTGATCGCCTTCGCCGTAGTAATGCTCGGAGTGAGCCTCCTGATTACCGTCTTCACCCAGATGGTCTCCGGGCTGTTCGGACTGCGCGGCACCAATCTGCTGTGGGGCCTGAGAACGCTCTTTGCGACCGTCGACCAGCGACTCGTGGATCAAGCCGAAGTGGTCTTGCGCCGCCCGTTGATCTCCGATTCGGCCTTTTCGAAATACAAGGACGTCCCGGTGATCGGCAAGCTGCTCAGCCGGTGGACGCTCGCTACGGCAATCCGGCCCGACGAACTGGCTCGTGAGTTGAGGTACATCTCCGCCGAGCTGAAAACCAGCGATCCGACCACCGCACAGGTGATCGACAACGCCCTGAGCGAACTCGATCCTGAAACGGAGCGGAAGGTGAAACTGATCACGGGCGCGGTCACTGCGGTGGCTCCGGCCTCCGCCGCGCAGGTGGCCGAAATTGCCCGGCAGATAGCGGAAAAAACGGAGCAATCGGTGGGCAAGCTCGAGACTCTGTTCAACAGCGCGATGGGTCGCGTGTCCGCGCGGTTCGCCCTGCAAATGCGCCTGTGGACCGTCCTGTTTGCGGGCCTGCTCGCCTTGGTCCTGCATCTGGATTCCTTGAAGCTCCTGGAGCAGTTGTGGTCCAACCCCCAGATGCGCGCCAGCCTGGTGAACAGCCAGGACGCCATGATGAGAGAGGCCGCCTCAGTCGTCGCGTTGGCCCCCGGCAGTGCCGCTGCCAGCGCCGAGCCGCTGGCCTATACGGCGGCTGTGGACGCCCTCAAGCAGAAGGATCCCGCCGCGACCAAGGGCCTCGGTGATGTGATCCCGGCTTTCGGCAGCCTGGATGCCGCGGTGAAGTGGCTCGAACCGAAGCTCATCGCGGATGAGAACGGCAAGAAGGTCTTGATCGCGGAGTACACCAAGCTGGTCTCGGCCGAGTTGATGGATCGGGCCCAGAAGATCCGCAGCCAGTTGGAAAGCTCCGGCTTCCGGTTGATCCCCGCACCCTACCCAGGACTCTTCACCTTCGCGGGGAAACGGAACGTGCTGGGAATTCTCTTTAGCTGGGTCCTGCTGAGCTTGGGCGCTCCCTTCTGGTTCAACGCCCTGAAGACCCTCAGCAGCCTGCGGCCCATCCTTGCCCCCGCGCAGCCGCCCAAGGACAAGGATCAGGCAGCGACCACTTAGGCCAGCAGCCGCTCGATCAGCCGCGCCGCGTCCGTGTCCGCGATCAGCAGCGCCCGATCCTCGGGAGCAAGGAAGCGCTCCGAGACCGCGAGGTCCATCATCGCGAGTAGCGGATCGTAATAGCCCTCGACGTTCAGTACGCCGCAGGCCTTGCCGTGGATGCCCAGCTTGGACCAGGCCAGCGCCTCGCAGAGTTCCTCGAAGGTGCCGATGCCGCCGGGCAGTGCCAGAAACGCATCGGAAAGTTCGGCCATCAGCGCCTTGCGCTCGTGCATCGAGTCGACCACGCGCAACTGGGTGAGGCCGCGATGGTCGATTTCCCGATCCACCAGAGCGCGCGGGATCACGCCAATCACTTGGCCGCCTGCTGCCAGAGCCGCGTCCGCCACCGCGCCCATCAGGCCCACGTTGCCGCCGCCGTAAACCAGCCCGATGCCCCGCCTGCCCAGTTGCCGGCCCACCTCGACGGCCGCCTCGCGATACACGGGCAGCCTGCCGAAGCTGGATCCGCAGAAAACGCAGATGCGCGGCAAAGCTACTTGATCCGCTCGTCCCGCTCCACCTTGCCGTCGCGGAGGTGGATGACGCGGTGCGCGTTCATGGCGATATCGTGCTCGTGCGTGACCAGCACGATGGTGTTGCCCTGCTGATGCAGCCGGGCGAACAGCGCCATGATCTCGTTCCCGGTAGCGGTATCGAGGTTTCCGGTGGGCTCGTCGGCCAGCAGGATCGACGGGTTATTCACCAGCGCCCGGGCCACCGCGACACGCTGCCGCTGGCCGCCCGAGAGCTCGTTCGGCTTGTGGTACATGCGCGGCTCCAGGTCCACCTGGATCAGCGCGTTCTTGGCCCGCTCGATGCGGGTGACCGAGGAAATCCCCGCGTAGATCAGCGGCAGCTCCACGTTATGCAGGGCGGTAGCTCGCGGCAGCAGGTTGAACGTCTGGAAGACGAATCCGATCTCCTTGTTGCGGATGCGCGCCAGCTCGTCGTCGTCCATGTCGCTGACCAGCCGCCCGTTGATGTAGTACAGACCTTTGCTGGGGGTGTCGAGGCAGCCGATCAGATTCATCAGCGTGGACTTGCCCGAGCCCGACGGCCCCATGATGGCCACGTATTCGCCCCGCTTGATCTCGATATCCACGCCCGAGACCGCATGGATCTCCTGATCGCCCATGATATAGGTCTTCCACAGGTCGTAGGTGCGAATGACGATTCCGGCGCGCTTCAGCTCTTCCCCGCGCTCGACTTGTTCTTGCAGTACTCCCGCCATGGCTGTATCGAGCTCCTAGTCCGTCTTGACCGGCGCCTTGACCGCGTTGTCCACCTTCACCTTGGCCTCGTTCCGCAGCGTGCGGATCACCTTGTAGCTGCCCGTGATGATCTCGTCGCCTTCCTTGAGGCCTTGCAGCACCTCGATGTCGGTGGCGCCCGTGATGCCCGTGTCCACCTTCCGATACTGGGCCTTCTCCCCCTGGATCACGAACACGCCCTGGATCTCTTCCTTCTTGGCCTTCTCAGCCACCGGGTCGGGCTTTTTCGCCGCCTGGACGGCCTGCTTTCCATTCTTCGGCTCGGGCTCCAGGTCGCCCTTCTGTCGCACGGTCAGCGACTGGATCGGTATGGTGAGGGCGCGCTGCCGGGTAGCGGTGGTGACCTTCGCCGTGCAGGAAAGCCCGGGCCGCAGGTCCTGGGACGGGTTATCGATGGCGATCACGACCTTGAAGTCCTTGGCCTCCTGGCTGGAGATGGCGCTCTGGGAAGCGGCCAGGCCGGTCGAGCGCAGGATGGCCGTGTTGCCGATCTCGGTTACGTGCCCTTTGAAGGTCTTGTTCGGGATCGCGTCGACGGTCACGTCGGCCGGCTGGCCCAGGGCCACGTTCACAATGTCCGTCTCATCCACCTTCACTTCGGCGGTGATCAGCGACATGTCGGCGATGGTCATGATGAGTGAGCCCGCCGAATTCTGGATGCCGGGGACCACGGTCTCGCCCACCCGCACCGGCAGGTTGGTCACCATGCCATCCAGCGGCGCGGTGGAGAGGGTCTTTTCCAGGACGTCCGCGACGCGGACCAGGTTGGCCCGGGCCAGCGCCACCCGGCGCTGGGCGGCGGCAAGCTGCGCGGCGGCCTGGTCGCGCATCGCCCTCGTCTGCGCATAGTGCGCCTGTGCCTCGCGGACCGCCGCGGCGTGCGAGTCGGAGTCCGTCCGCCGCGTGTCGAATTCCTGTTTGGCGATCAGTTTGTCCTTGAACAGCTCCTCCGCGCGCGCGTAGTTGAGCTTCGACTGCTCCAGATCCGCCTGCGTCCGCTCGATGGTGGCCTGCGCGTTCAGCAGGCTCTCATCGGCGGCTTTGAGCGACGATTCCGCCGCCGTGGCGTCGGCCTCGGCCGAGCTCACCGCCGCCTTCTGGGCGGTCACGTCCGCCTCCGGCTGCACCGATTCCGAGCGCGCCAGAAGCTGCCCTTTCCTTACGCGATCCCCTTCTTTTACTATGATGTCCGTGATCCGGGACGGTAACATCGCGTTGGAGCCGATGTTGACGTAATTCTTGGGCTTGATCTCGCCGGACGCCGTGACCAGCGCGGTCAGGTCCTGCCGAACCACCCGCCCGGTCTGCACTACCACGATGCCGCGCTGGCTATACCCCTTCCCCGCGAGAACCACCACGGTCAGCACCAGCAGCCCAATCACAATCAGCCAGATCTTCCATTTCCGCTTCAGCTTCACAGATTGCTCCCTCTTGGATCAGACGCCATCGGCGGGTGATTTGTTCACAGAATTCACGGGTTTCCCTCTACGTCTCGACGAAGAAACTGCCCATCTGGCGGAACTTCACGTACCGCTCCTCGATCAACTGCGTGGAGGAGAGTCCTGAAAGCTCCTGAAGAGACTGCCTTAAGACCTGTCGCACCTGCTCGGCTGCCAGGTCGGGATCGTGGTGAGCCCCGCCCGGTGGCTCCGGGATGATCGCGTCGATCAACCCCAGCTCGAGGAGGTCCTGGGCGGTCAGCCGCAGCGCCGACGCGGCTAGCGCGGCCTTCGACGAATCCCGGTAGATGATGGCCGCGCAGCTTTCCGGGCTGATGACGCTGTAGACGGCGTTCTCCAGCATGAAGACCCGGTTGCCGATCCCCAACGCCAGCGCGCCGCCGCTGCCGCCCTCCCCGATGCAGATCACCACCACCGGGCTCGCCAGCCGCGACATCTCGCGCAGATTGGTGGCAATCGCCTCGGCCTGCCCGCGCTCCTCGGCGTCGATGCCCGGATACGCGCCCGGGGTGTCGAGCAGGGTCACGATGGGCCGCTGGAACTTGGCGGCAAGCTGCATGATCCGCATGGCCTTGCGGTATCCCTCGGGCTTGACCATCCCGAAGTTCCGGTACAGCTTCTGCTTGGTGTCCCGCCCCTTTTGCTGCCCCACCACCATGATGGGCTGGCCCTCGAAAAACGCCATCCCGCAGACCACCGCGGGATCGTCGCCGAACCGCCGGTCGCCATGAATCTCCTGGAAATCCGTGAACAGGCGCTGGATGTAGTCGAGCGAGTGCGGCCGCTTGGGATGGCGGGCCAACTGCACCCGTTGCCAGCGGGGGTTCCCGAGCGCCGCGTCCGCCGCGGACCCCTGTCCCGCGTCCGCCGGCTGCTGGTTCTCGTCGGAGGCCATGTAACCTTTAATTATCCACGATTGGCTTGTGGCGTGTGGCCAGTGGCCTGTGGATCACAAGCCACGGCGCACCTGCTATCGCCCCACAGAGCGCCAGCCGCTGAATCGTCGCCGAATCCACAGGCCACACGCCACAAGCCACAAGCGGTCTTGCCTTACCCAGCCAGCTTCTCGATCGACTCCGGCCCGCAGATCCGCTCCACTTCCTGGTGGAACTCGCGGTCCGGCTTCACCTTCTGCGGAATGTCGAGAATCAGCGAGAAATCCCGCGGGCTTTCCAGGCGCAGCCTGACCGACGTCTCGCCGGGCTTCTTCGCGAAGAGCTCCCCCAACGCCCCGGCCGCATCGGCCTGCTTGCCCAGCGGCACGCGGATCGAGATCAGGCTGGGATACTGCACCCCGGCCACCGCCAGCGGCGTGAGGTCCTGGATCGAGATCTTGGGCGGCCCGCTCTCCTCCGGCAGGACCAGCCCCTTGACGAACACCGCCTGGTCCTCGATCAACTGATCCATCAGGCGCTCGTAGTTGGTGGTGAACAACACGGCGTCGATGCTGCCGCCGAGGTCCTCGAGCTGCATCGCGGCCCAGATCCGGCCTTCCTTGTTACGCCGGCGCTGGATGGAGGTCAGAATCCCGCAGAGCTGCACCTCCACCCCGCGCTCCAGGCCCTCCAGCGTGTCGGTGAAGTGCGAGGCCAGATCCTTGATCTTGGCCGTATACTGCTCGAGCGGATGGCCGGTGACGTAGAAGCCCAGCACTTCCTTCTCGCCCGCCAGTCTCTCCTGGCTGCTCCACTCCGGCACCGGACGCAGCGGCCGCTCCTCCGGCTCCTCGGCGACCATCTCGGCGAACAGGCCGGCTTGCCCGTTCTGGCGGTCGCGCCAGGCCCTCTGGCCGGACTCCATGGCGCCCTCCACGGCCGCGAAAAGCTGCGCCCGCGCCGGGGCGAGTGTATCCAGGGCCCCCGCCTTGACCAGGCTTTCGATCATCCGCCGGTTCACCGCGCCCAGGTCGATGCGCTCGCAGAAGTCGTACAGCGAGCGGAACCGGCCGCCCTCGCGCCGCGCCGCCAGGATCGATTCCACCCCCGACTGCCCCAGGCTCTTGATGGCCCCCAGTCCGAAGCGGATCGCTTCTCCATCCGGTGTGAAACTCCACTCGCTCGAATTGGCGTCCGGCGGCAGCACCCGAATCCCCATCTCGCGGCACTCCCCGATATACTTCACGATCTTGGCCGTGTTGCCGGTCTCCGAGGTCAGCAGCGCGGCCATGAAATCGATCGGGTAGTTGGCCTTCAGGTAGGCCGTCAGGTAGGCCAGGTAGGCGTAAGCCGCCGAATGCGACTTGTTGAAACCGTACCCGGCGAACTGCTCCATCAGGTCGAACAGCTTCTCGATCTTCCGCCGCGGATGGCCCCGCTCGAGCGCCCCATGGATGAACCGCTCGCGCTGCCGGATCATCTCCTCGGGCTGCTTCTTCGACATCGCCCGCCGCAGCAGGTCCGCTTCCCCCAGCGAGTACCCGGCCAGGCGATTGGCGATCTGCATCACCTGCTCCTGGTACACGATGACGCCGTAGGTCTCCTCCAGGAGGTCCTTCAGCTCCAGGATCTCGTAGGTGATCTGCCGCCGCCCGTGCTTGCGCTCGATGAAGTCGTCCACCATCCCGCCCTGGATGGGGCCGGGCCGGTAGAGTGCGTTCAACGCGATCAGGTCCTCGATCCGGCTGGGCTGGTAGCGCCGCAGAATGTCCCGCATCCCGGACGACTCGAACTGGAAAATCCCGCTGGTGAACGCCCTGGTGAAGATCTCGTACGTCTTGGTGTCGTTCAGCGGGATCTCCTCCAGCGCCAGTTTCACCCCGCGGTGCTTCTCGATCAGCTCGACCGCGTCGTGAATCAGCGTCAGCGTGGTCAGCCCCAGGAAATCCATCTTGAGAAGCGAGAGCTTCTCCAGGCCGGACATGTCGTACTGGGTGACGATTTCGTCCTTGTTCGTGCGGTAGAGCGGCACGAGTTCCTTGAGCGGCTGCGGCGCGATCACTACCCCCGCTGCGTGCACTCCGGCGTTGCGCGCCATGCCTTCCAGCCGCCGCGCCACTTCCAGCACCTCGCCCACGCGCGGGTCCTTCTGGCTGGCCTGCGCGAACCCCGGCTCCATGCGGATGGCGTCCGCCAGCGAAATGTTCAGGACGTTCGGAACCATCTTGGTGATGCGGTCCACGTCGGCGAAGCTCATGTCCAGCACCCGGCCGACGTCCTTGATCGCCGCCCGCGCCCCCAGCGTGCCAATGGTGATGATCTGCGCCACCTGCTCCCGCCCGTACTTCTCGGTGACGTACCGGATCACTTCCCCCCGCCGCCGCGTGCAGAAGTCGATGTCGATATCCGGCAGGCTGACCCGTTCCGGGTTCAGGAAGCGTTCGAACAGCAGCCCGTACTCCAGCGGATCGATGTCCGTGATGCCCATGGCGTAGCTGACCAGGCTTCCGGCCGCCGACCCGCGTCCCGGCCCCACCGGAATTCCGCAGGACTTGGCGAAGCGGATGAAGTCCCAGACGATCAGGAAGTACCCCGAAAACTTCATCTGCTGGATCATGTGAATTTCCCGATCCAGCCGCTCGGCGTATTCCGCGGGGTGGTGTTTCAGCCGGCCGGCCGCGCTCAGCGCCTCGATCCGCACCCTCCGCCCCTCGTATCCCTGACGCGCGACATACTCGAAGTAGGAGTCGGTTGAGTGCTCCTCGGGCACCTCGAAGCGCGGGAACGGCTCCTTGACCCGCTCGAGCTGCACGCGGCAGCGCTGGGCGATCTCCCAGGTGCGGTCCAGCGCCTCCTCCAGTTCGCCGAACAGCGCCAGCATCTCCGCGCGCGGCTTCAGGTAGAAGTCCGGCGTGGGCCACCTCATCCGCGACGGGTCGCTCATCGTCTTGCCCGTCTGGATGCACAGCATGACTTCGTGCGAGCGCGCGTCCTCGCGGCGCAGGTAGTGGGAGTCGTTGGTGGCGACCAGCGGGATGCCGGTGTCGTGCGCCAGCCGCACCATCAGCGGCACCGCGCGCTGGTCCTGCTCCATGCCGTGGTTCTGAAGCTCCAGGAAGAAGTTGCTCCGGCCGAACAGGTCGGCGTAGCTGTAGGCCAGCCGGCGCCCGTCCTCGTAGTGGTCCGCCAGCAACGTCTCGTTAATGTCGCCGCGCAGGCATCCCGAAAGCGCGATCAGCCCCTTGGAGTGACGCGCCAGCAGGTCCTTGTCCATGCGCGGCTTGTAGTAAAAGCCCTCCAGGTACGCCGTCGAGACCAGGTCGATCAGGTTGCGGTAGCCTTCCTGGTTCTCGCACAGCAGCACCAGGTGGTTGTACCGGTCCGACTCCGAGCGGCTTTTGTGCCCCTGCTGCGAGACGTACACCTCGCAGCCGATGATCGGCTGCACCCCTTTCTCCCGCGCCGCGTTATAGAAGTGCACCGCGCCGAACAGGTTCCCGTGATCGGTCAGCGCCACGGCCGGCATCCCCAGCTCGGCCACCGCATTCACCAGTTGGTTGACCCCGCACGCGCCATCCAGCAGCGAGTAGTCCGAGTGGCAGTGCAGGTGAACAAAAGGGGTATCGCCCATTTCGTGGTTAAACAGTATGGTAGCACCGGGGGTCGGATGAGGCAGCCAGCCTCACCTGTGAGCCTGCACCAGCCGCACATCCAGCCTGTGGCCGATTGCGTCCGCATACCGCTGCAGACTGCTCAGCGCAGGCAGCCGCTGTCCGCTCTCAAGGCGGGCAACCGTCGACTGCGTCGTCCCCATCCTGCGCGCCACCTCGGCCTGGCTCAGCCCCGCGCGATGCCGGGCCGCGATCAACTGCCGTGCGACGGCGAACTCGGGTTTGAGAGCTTCATAGGCCCGGCGGAACGCCGGCTCGGCTTGCCATTTTTTCTTCAAGCGGGCGATCGTGCTCATAGAACCTCCTTAGCTCGTTCCAGCGCGAACCGTTTCTGCCCGGCACTTCATCTGGATTTCAGAGTATCGCATTTTTGCGATACACGCGCACTTGCGTGTACAATCGTGCTGTGAGGATCACGATCGATCTTGACCGCGAGCACCGGGCCAAGCTGCTGAAACTGGCTGCGCGCAGGGGCGAAAAGGGACTCTCCTTTGTGATCGCCGAGGTCATCGAAGCCTATTTGGGCGACACGACGGCCAAGGATCGGTTGCGCAAGCGCGCCCTGGCGCTGCGCGGCACGCTGCCCAAGGCAGAGGCCGAGAGCCTCCAGCGAGCCGTTGCGGCACTGCGCGCCTTTCCAAACTCCGCCTCGCCGATCTGACCGGGCGCGCGACATTAATGCGGAGAATCAGGCTGCCCGCAACCGGGAACTCCCCAGTCTCCACGATGGGCGTTTCTCATTCGTTTGGCGTCAGGGTAGTGGCGGCCCAGCGCCGGGCCATCGGACTCGTACGCGAGCCCGAGGTACCGCTAAGCAGGTCGTCCACGCCGAAGCTGGTCGGGCAAGGCTGGAGTATGTGGCCGACCCTTTATCTCCTACCAAGCGTTGAGGGGCGGGATACAAACCGCCTACAATGAGCGCATGGGCGAATTCTGGGCAGGCACGCTGATAGGCTTCCTTGCTGGAATCGTTGCCAGCATCCTTGCAAACTATCATTGGGATCTGAGGGCGCGACGGAGGGCCTATAAGGCTGCGGGCAAACTGGTTGGCACGTGGGTGGCCTACAACATTCACGGTAGAACAATTGACACCACGCCGATGCAGGGGGCGGACCTTACGGTGGTGTCGTCAAAGCCTCATTGGTGGGCGGCTGACTCGGGAGTTCTTGATGTTCGCGCTCAGGACACCGATGACTCCACCGGCCGAACGAGAAAGCATGCCGGTACCATCGTATTGGACCCCGCGAACCCTTGGCTCGCAACTCGGATTGTTCGTTATGCTGATTCAAACGAGGTATCGCATCAGCGGCTTGAATTTGATCCCGCCGACTGCAACGTCGTGTATGTTTTCCCCGATCCTACCGTTGCGACCCTCGGTGATGTATACGGGAAACACGCTTGGCGCCGCAAATGTTAGAAATGGCCACCGCGCCGGAAATCCGACGCCTTGGTGACAAGACCAGCCCTTCGGGCCCCGATGCACTTGAGCGCGCAGTCGCCATTCAGGGGAATTGACCGGATTCGCCAAGTTCCTCCTGGACAGCATCCTGTTAATCCGCCCTGAGCGGGAACTGCGATCACTGTCGCGAAGCCGCTTCCGGGAAGTGGGCCAAGAAAGGCTGATGTACACGCTGTCTCTGCGAGTAGCTGCTCGACCGGCGCCATCTACGCTATCCTGTTCCTCATGAAAGTCATCGCATTCAACGGCAGCGCGCGCAAGGACGGCAACACCGCCATTTTGCTCCGGTACGTGCTCGCCGAGCTCGAGAAGGAAGGCATCGAAACCGAGCTGATCCAGCTCAGCGGCGCGAAGATCCACGGCTGCCTGGCCTGCTACACCTGCTCCAGCCGCAAGGACGGCCGCTGCGGCCAGAAGAACGACATGGGCAACGAGTTCATCGGCAAGATGGCGGCGGCCGACGGCATCCTGCTGGGCTCCCCCACCTACGTTGCCGACATCTCCCCCGAGATTAAGGCCCTCATCGACCGCGCCTGCATGGTCGCCCGCGCCAATGGCTTCCTGCTCCGCCGCAAAATCGGTGCGGCGGTGGTGGCGGTGCGCCGCGCCGGCGCTATCCATGCCTTCGACGCGCTCAACCACTTCTTCCTCATCAGCGAAATGATCGTGCCCGGCTCGTCTTACTGGAACATCGGCATCGGCCGCGAAAAGGGCGAAGTCGAGAACGACGCCGAAGGCATCGCGACCATGAAAGTCCTGGGCCGCAACATGGCCTGGCTGCTCAAGAAGACTCACGGCTGAATTCGCGGTAGGCTTTGATACTGGAGGCTGCTATGGACGGTCAAGCGATTCAAGTTCAGAACGGCAAATTCCTCGTGCCGGACAACCCCATCATTCCCTTTATTGAGGGCGACGGCACCGGCCCGGATATCTGGAAAGCGTCCCGCGTGGTCTTCGACGCCGCGGTCGAGCGCGCCTACGGTGGCAAGCGCTCGATCGTCTGGCTCGAAGTGCTCGCGGGGGAGAAGGCCTACAACGCCTTCCACGACTGGCTGCCTCAGGCGACCCTCGACGCCATCCGCCAGTACCACATCGCCATCAAGGGCCCCCTGACCACGCCGGTCGGTGGCGGCATCCGCAGCCTGAACGTCACCCTGCGGCAACTCCTCGACCTCTACGTCTGCTGGCGCCCGGTCCGCTACTACGCCGGGGTCCCCTCGCCGGTCAAACACCCCGAGCTGCTCAACGTGGTCATCCTCCGCGAGAACACCGAGGACGTCTACGCGGGCATCGAGTGGCGCGAGGGCACGCCCGAAGCCAAGCAGGTGATCGATTTCCTCTGCACCCAGATGGGCAAGAAGATCCGGCCCGACTCCGGCATCGGCATCAAGCCCATGAGCGTTACCGGCTCCAAGCGGCTGGTGCGGCGCGCCATTCTCTATGCCATCGAAAACGGCCACCGCAGCGTCACCCTCGTGCACAAGGGCAACATCATGAAGTTCACCGAGGGCGCTTTCCGCGACTGGGGCTATGAAGTCGCCAGGGATGAGTTCCCCGACGTCTGCATCGCCGAGAAGGACCTCTCCGGCGCGCTTCCGCCCGGCAGGATCCTCATCAAAGACCGCATCGCCGATTCCATGTTCCAGCAGGTGCTCCTGCGGCCCGACGAATACGAAGTGCTCGCCACGCCCAACCTCAACGGCGACTACCTCTCGGACGCCTGCGCGGCGCAGGTAGGCGGATTGGGCATGGCGCCCGGGGCCAATATCGGCGACGAGTACGGCATGTTCGAGGCCACGCACGGTACCGCGCCCAAGTACGCCGGTCTGGACATGATCAACCCCTCCAGCCTGATCCTGTCCGGCTCCATGATGTTCAAGTTCATGGGCTGGCGAGAGGTCTCGGACCTGATCGAAAAGGGAATCACCGAGACCATCCGCCAGAAGCGCGTCACCTACGACCTCCACCGCCAGATGGAAGGCGCCACCAAGCTCAAGACCAGCGAATTCGCCGCCGCCATCGCCAGCAACATGGCCTGAACGGAAAGGAGGCGTTCGATGGAGGCAAAGAGGCGGATTCTCGCGACCGTCGGGTGTGTCGTGTTGCTGGGTTTGGTCTGCCTGGTGCGCGGGTCTCATTATCTGGCCCTTCCGGGTTTCTATTGAGAGGCCGGAGCCGGACCACGCCCTGGAACGGCTGCCGGTGTGGCCTCCCGAGGCAGCGGGGCCTGGGGCGCTGATGGAGTCGGTCAGGCCCATGGAGCCAGGTTGGAGCTCGTCGATTCTGAACCACGGGGCCGCAGCTCCCGACCGCCTTGTGTCGCCAGCCGCCACTTCCGGCGGCAGTAGTTGCCCGTGTTTTCTGCAAGTTGCGCATCCCTGCTCGGGGCCAGTGCCGATCGTTGGGCAGGTCCGTCGAGGAATCCTCGGCTGCCGCAGGTCGCAGCCCTGGGTGGGAACCTCCGCTCGGGGCTGGGACAACCAACAATCGCAGCAATCCCAGGCCTTTGACCTTCTCGGGAAACGGTTCTCGGCTCACCGGCCCCGCCACCAGCCATCGTCACCCACCACAAACCCGGAACTTCCACATTTTCGAGGCGGCTTGTACCCATAACCAGCTAAAGGACGTCTGAAATCCTAAACCGGTGATTGGTCGTCCTGCCGGTAACGAAGTCGAAGCCAAAATGAGGTGACTTGCATGAACACGCGGCGGATGGGTCGTATCTCTCTGTTCTCCTTTTCGCTTGTTTCCGCACTTGCACAGCAGAATGGACCAGCGGGGCAGTCCGGACCTCCGGCATCTGTCCTGCCGGGCAGTGCGAATCGCCGGATCACGCTCGATGTGGTAGTGACCGATAAGTCCGGAAGGCCGCTCCCTGGCCTGCACCAGCAGGACTTCACGCTTCTAGACAACAAGCAGCCGCAGAAGATCGCGTCTTTTCATGCCGTTGAAAATGGGATCGCGACGGCTGATCCGCCCGTGGAAGTGATTTTGCTCGTGGATGAAGTCAACGCTTCATTCACAAGGGTATCGTTCGAGCGGGGAGAAATCGTGAAGTTTCTAGGGCAAAACGGCGGGGAGCTTGCCGGCCCAGTATCGATCGTATTGTTTTCCGATTCGGGAACACTGATCGGGAACACATCTTCCCGAGATGGAAACGCTCTCATTGCGGAACTAAACCAGAAACGATCCGGTCTGCGTACAATTGGCAGGTCACAAGGGTTTTACGGCGCCGCTGAACGGCTACAGTTGTCTCTACACGCGCTCGAACAGCTCGCTGTTTATGAAGCGACAAGGGCTGGACGAAAACTCGTGGTATGGATTACTCCGGGTTGGCCCCTTCTTTCCGGCCTAAGCGCAGGCTGGCCAAGCTCAAAGCTTCAGCAGGGGCTTTTCACCTCCATCGTTGCTCTTTCGGACGAACTTCGACGTGCTCGTATTACTCTTTACTTCATTGATGCGTTTGGAATCGTGGACACGGGTGAATTGCGAACGTCAACTTACAAGCAGTTCTTAACACCAGTGAGGACGGTAAGACAGGCGCAGACCGGGAATCTGGCACTGGAGGTCCTTGCGCATCAGAGTGGAGGCCTGGTTCTCAATTCAAGTAACGCTGTGGCGCGTGAGATCGCAACGTGCATTGCGGACGCGAATGCCTTTTACGTCCTCTCGTTTGACGGCCTTGCCGGGGACGGTCCAAACGAGTACCATGCGCTCGAGATTAAGATCGACAGGCCCGGAGCAGCCGCGCGCACGCGATCTGGGTACTACGCTCAGCCGGAGCAGGCGCCAGCGCGTTGATTGTACTTATCAGGTTTCTTGCGCAAACTCTTAATCCGTTTGGAGTCCAGGGCGAAAATGGCCAGCTTGCGCGGCAGCTTGAAGGTATGCTTCTTGCGGGCCGGGCACAGGAGGTGCGATTGGCCCAGTGGGCGTTTGCGGCAGCGCGGTCTCATCTGCCGCCGGGCGAGTTCGTCACCTCAACCTATATGCAAGAGCATCGCCGCTTCGGACGGAAACCCGGAAACGCTGGGAGCCGCCCGGAGCCTTCACGGGCCCCAGGCGGTTCCGCTTCTCAGAGGTGAAGTCTCTGGCCCCGCCCTTCCACCGCCGGCCCCGCTGCCCAATACAAACCCGGAATCCCCCGGTCAGGCACCCGCCGCGACCCTGCCGGATTGACTTCCGAGTTTTGGTATGCTGTTTAGACCCGGAAACGGCCCCGTAGGAGGAGACCATTGAACCGCGCACCCAGGATTGCAGCAACTTCCATTAAGCACCCGATCTGCCGGGTGCTTGTCCTGACCCTGATTCTTGCCGCCACGCAGGCTTTCGGCCAGCAGAGCTACGTTGGCCGTTTCGACGCATACGCAGGCTTCGCTTATCTCAACAGTCCGCACATCAAGCTGGCTGAGACCGGCTTTCATCTTCAGGGCGGAGTCAGGGTGACTTCCTGGCTCTCGCTTGGCGTGGACTTCAGCCGTGCCCAGGGCGACCTGACCATAGTGCCCAGCGAGCTGCTCACGTCCCTTCAGCAGTCTCTCGGAGCAACGCTTCAGCAGTACGCCGCGGCCGGGAGGCTGCCGGCCGGTTACTCGCTCTCCGTGCCCGCCAGCTCGACTACCGAGACCTTCGCGGGCGGCCCGCAGGTCGCCTACCGCCACTTCTCCGCCGTAACGCTGTTCATCCGGCCGTCCTGCGGCGCCATCCACGAAGTAGCGGTTCCGCATGTGCCATCCACCGACCTGATCGCGCAAGGCATCGTCGCGCTGCTTGCCCCCTCCGGAAAGAAAACGGACTGGACCAAGTTCTATGGCTTCGGCGGCGGTGTCGATTTCAACCTCACCAAGCACTTCGCCCTGCGCGTCCAGGCCGATTTCGTGCACGATCACCTGTTCAACGATCTGCTCAAGGACAGCCGCAACACGGTCCGGTTTTCGATCGGCCCGGGAGTCCAGTTCGGCGGCAACGTGAAAAAGTAGCGGCCCCTCACCCCGCTGGCAGCTCGATGCGGAAGGTGGCGCCGCGGCCCGGCTCGCTTTCCACCGAGATCTTGCCGTGGTGGTCGGCGACCACCGATTGCACGATCGCCAGGCCCAGACCCGTTCCGTGCCGCTTGGTCGTGTAGTACGGAGTGAACAGGCGCTCGCACTCCTCTTTCGTCAGGCCCTGGCCGGTGTCGGAGACTTCCAGTTGCGCGCAGCCCTCCCCCCGCCGCGTCCGGATGCGCAGCGTGCCGCCTTCGGGCATGGCGTCGATGGCGTTCAGAATCAGGTTGTCGAGAGCGCGCGTCACCTGCTCGGGATCGGCCCGAATCGTCCCCAGGCCCGGGTCGCAATCCACCTCCGGCGCGATCGGCGCGTGGCTGCCAGCGCGTAGCTGCGCATCGAACAGCCGCGCCGCGCCCCGCACGATTTCGTTCAGGTCCACCGGCTCCAATTGCGGCGCCGGCATCTTGGCGAAATCGCTGAACCGCCCGACGATGGTTTTCAGGTTCGCCAGTTCGACCAGCAGCGTCGCGG
Source organism: Bryobacteraceae bacterium (assembly GCA_050008465.1). Taxonomy (GTDB): domain Bacteria; phylum Acidobacteriota; class Terriglobia; order Bryobacterales; family Bryobacteraceae; genus Fen-330. Next base: position 5,575 of record JBEKMO010000017.1, on the reverse strand, counting down.
CGCTCTCGCGGAAGATCTCGTCGAACTCTCCGGGCGCCTGCTCCTTGGCGCGCTGCAACGTCTCGATGGTGATCTGAAGCGGGAACAGCGGGTTCTTCAGCTCGTGGGCCAGGCGGCGCGCCAGCTCGCGCCAGGCGGCCACGCGCTCGGCTTGCAGCAGGCGGTCCCTCTGGCCGATCAGCTCCTGCGTCATCGAGTTGAAGGCGCGCGCCAGCTCCCCGATCTCGTCCCGCGAGGCGACGCTCACGCGCACGTTCCAGTTGCCCGAAGCCACCGCGCGCGCGCCGCGCGCCAACTGCGCCACCGGCCCGGTGAGCCGCCGCGCCGCCCAGTAGCTCAGCCCGATGCCCAGCAGGATGCCGAAGCCGGCCGCCAGCGCGCCCGCCCAGCGGATGCGGGCAGCAAGGGCCGCCAGTTCCCGCCGCGAGCTGCCCACCAGCAGCACGCCCAGAAGCTCGTTCTGCCGACCGGCCAGAGGAATTGCCTGAAAGGTCTCCGGACCGTCGGGCCACTCGATCGTGCGCGTCACCTCGCGCTGTTCCAAGCGCACCTGCTCGATCAGCGGAGCCAGCCTCTCGGCCCCGCGCGCCGGCCCCGCGGCGTCCGTGACCGCCTGCGCGCTAAACCGCGGCTCGAAATTGTGATACAGCAGCACGCGCATCCCGGCCGGCAACACCAGCGAGCCCAGAAAACCGCGGTCCAGGCGGTACCCCCCGGCCACGTACAGGTTGCTTCCGCCGGCGCTCACCGCCCGCACCGCCACCATCGCCAGCACGGTCTCGTTCGGCAGCTCTTCGCTCTTCAGGAACGCTTCTTTCCACTCCGCCTGCTCTTTCACCCACTCGGCTCTGTAGCCGAAGCGCGCGGGCCACTGCGCCGAAGAAACGATCGTGCCATCCTGCGCCAGCAGTTCCACGAGATCCAGCGCGTGCGCGGCGGCCAGCGCGCCGGCCTCATTCACGTACGGCGCGTAGTCCGGTTCCGGGCGGCTCAGCTCGATCGCCATGTCCAGAGTACTCTGCATGGCCGCGATCGCCTCGACCCGCCGTACCAGTTCCTCGCGGCGGCGCTCGAACTCCCGCCGGAACTGCGCCACCAGCGTCGCCGTGCGCTGATCGTCGGCCTGCTCGAAGGTGCGGCGCGTCATCGCCGACACCACCCAGGTGACCAGCGCCGCGGTCGCGACCACGGCCAGCGCGAACGACACCAGCATTCGCGTTCGGAACGTCACGGCAGCTCCGAATCCAGCCAGAGATCGTCCAGGCGCCATTCGCCGGTCCTCAGCAGACCCGGCGTCGCCCACGTCTTGACCCGCGGGCGCGCGCCATAGATCTCCGGCAAGTGGAACAGCGGAATCACCCGGTATTCCTCCAGCAGCGCGCGCTCCCCCGCGTACAGGCTCTCCAGCGCCGGGCTGGAAAGATGGAGCAGGTCCGGCAACTGAAGCGAAGCGGCCAGTCGCACCAGGGCCTGCTCGGAGGCAAGCGGTGAAATGCGCGCGCGAACCAAATGCAAATCCGCGTAGCCCGCCTCCGTCGCCGTCAGCAGCCGTATGCCAACCTCCCGTGCGTTCACGGCGACGCGGTCGGCGATCATGCGGGCCAGCGCATCCGACGGGTCCGAGGCCAGCGAGAGCACCGGCGCGCCCGTAACCAACTGGCGTGCTCGCGCCGCATCGCGCGCCGTGGAAAACAGCACCGCATACCCGCTCAGCCACTGTGGCAAGAGGCCCCCCGCGGCCTCGCCGCGTTTTTGCAGCAGCACGTTCAGGATCGCCGCCCGGTCGATGGAGAGCGCCAGCGCCTCGCGCAGCTTCGCGTCTTCCGCCAGCGGCCGCCCCCGCTCGAACCGAAGCGCCATCAACGTGACCGGCGCCGAGCTCCAGATCCTGGCCCCGGATTGCGTTGCCCGCCGGACGTCGTTCGGCCCCAGTTCGATCAGGTCGGCCTTCCCCAACTCCAGGTCCAGGAACTGCTGCTGCGCCGTGCGCCCCATCTCGATCGCCACCGCATCCAGGAAAGGCCGGCCCGCCCAGTACTCCTCGTGAGCCGCCAGCATCGCGCGCCGCGACTCCCACTGCGCCAGGCGGAACGGCCCGGTCCCTTGAAGCGATCCGTCGGTGCTCCGCGCAAACACCGCCCGGCGGGCGTCCGCGAATTCCGCCAGCGACGTCGGCGCCTCCGCCTGGATGACAACCTCCTCGCCCGCGATGCGCGCAGACCAGCCGCTTCCTCCCAATGCCGCCGCCACCGCCTCGGCCGCGAGTGGCGAGCCATCGTGGAACTTCACATTCGGCCGCAGCCGGAACTGCCAGCGCCGGCCCGTCGCATCGCGCCGCCAGGAGATGGCGAGCGCCGGCTGCGGCCGCCCGCTTTCATCCAGCGCCACCAGCGTTTCGAACGCCATCGGCCACGCCGCCGCTTCGAGCGCCCGCGGCGCGCGCAGTTCCACCCGCAGCGTCCCGCCGTAACGGGGCCGTCGCGCCGCTTCTAGCCGCGACGTAGCCCCCAGCAGCAGGCTAGCGGCTGCAAGTAAGTGAAATGCGGAACGCGGCATATTGTCCGGTCTTCAGATCGCGCGTAATCGCCACCACGCTGGCTGGTCCCGAAGCCCACATCGCGGTCACCGGCCCGGAGAACTCCAGTGCCGGGCTGACACCTACCGGCTGGCGGCCCGCAATCTCGTACGCCTGCACGGCGTCGGTCTCGTTGGCGTCGCTGGGGCGCGTCGCCAGCACCTGCCGTCCCCCGCCGCAGCCCGTCTCGACGGCGGCGATGTCGCTGCCCCACCCCCCAAACGACCCCGTGGCTGCGGTGGCATTGTCGAACCACTGAGTCCGTCCGTCCACGCCGGCAGCCAGCGAATACTCTCCCACCCGCGCGGTCGAGTAGAACGGTGGCAGTTTCTCCGCCTCGAAGGTGTTGCTTCCTTTCTTGAGCGGCGCGCCGATGGGCCAGGGCGCGTCGCTCTCCTCGCACTGGAGCGCCGGCTCCGGCTGCACCTTGCCTTTGCAGGCCAGGCCCGGCAGAAAAGCCTCGAACGAATCCCCCTCGATCGCCAGACGTCCCCGCAGGTCGCGCGGCCACACCCGCTGCGGCAGCGCGATCGCCTGGCGCCGCTCCCACCGCGCCTCTTTGCGCTCGTAGAACACCACCTCGGTGGGCTCCAGCACGACCAGCAGGCTCTCCAGCGCCACCGCGTCCAGAATCGGATCCGGCTGCTCCAGGATGAGTTGCCTGTCGATCCCCATCGGCGTGGCCGCCGCGCGCTCCCGCGGGCGCGTTGGCGCCACCATCACCACCTCGCGCTTATCCCCGTGTCGTATCTCGGCGATCCAGACGCCGCCCTGCCAGTTCTCCGCGAGCGTCACGGCGACGGTCGCGGGCGCATCCGAAGCCAGCGTGAAACCGCGGGCTCGCAACTGGCTCTCGATCTCGCGCCGCACCCCCGCTACTTCCGCTGCCGCGAGCGAAGACGCATTGCGAACCGTAAGCGCCACGGCCTCGCGCGGGCCGAGCGCAGCCGCGATCTTGCGCGCCAGCTCGAGGACGGAATCCTCCGGCGGAGCCAACAGGCTGAACAGAACCAGGATCAGGCGCAGCACGAACCGTCATCGTATATCGCGGACCCTGGCCACTGCAAACACAATCCGGATCGCGAGGCGCGCCGTATACAGCGCGACGGTGAACGAACAGCCTGCCACAACTCCCACTCCCACCAGGAATAACACGGCGTCCATACTCATTCACCTCCGTTCGGGACCTGCGGGCCGGCGGCGGCAACCACGGCGGTCGCGGGCTTCGGCGCCTCGCCGAAGATGCGCTCGGTCTCCGAGTCGCGCTGGCCGCGCAGCTCGACCACGTAGCCCACGCTCACCCGCTCGAACAGATCCTCCACATCCCGGTTGCGCATGCGGATGCAGCCGTGCGAGGCTGCCCGGCCGATGGACCGCGGGCAGTTGGTGCCGTGAATCCCGAAGCCCTTGAGGCTGAGTCCCATCCAGCGCGTGCCCAGTGGGTTGTGTTTCCCCGGGCCCACCACCTTGCCCGGTGCGTACCAGGTAGGATTCGGGATGCGCGTCACGACGGTGAAGGTCCCGGTGGGGCTCGGGCTGACCGCCGCGCCCACCGCGGTCTCGTAGACCTTCACCACGCGCCCGCCTTCAACCAGCGCCAGCTTGCGGTCGGGGATGCTGACCACGATCCGGGCGCTCACCGCCTGCGCGCCCGCGTTCTCCGCCTGCGCCCTGGCAATCGCCACCAGGATGGCCGCCGCCAGCGTCCTCATCTTCGACTGCCCTTGGTCTCGCTTCATGGCCAGACATAAGGCAAGCCGGCTGCCAGAGCGCAACCTATTGATTTATCAGGGCCCGGCGTCTACAGGGCGCGTGTCACGCCGGACACAATGTGGGCCACCACACACGCGGGAGCACGCCTTGTCTTCGTAGGGCGGACCCCCAGGTCCGCGGGCCGACGTCCACGTCGGCCCCGCGCCCCGTCACCAGGTGTACCGCACCTGGTACGTGATCACCTTCTCCTCATCGGGTGCCAGCGGCACCGTGAACTGGATCGTGCGCGCGTCGGTCTTCTTGTAAGGGCTCGAGTTCAACTGGATCTCCCAGGTGAACCAGCGGTACAGGTGCTCCACCACGCGCACCTCCACGGGCGTCGTCTTGCGGTTCCGCACCTTGATCTCGAACGACTCCTCGACCGTCGAGCGCTGCTGGTCGATCCGGAAGTTCAGCCTCCGCCGCTCGCCTACCAGGTCGAATGCCGCCCCCGTGAGCACGCGCACCGTTTCGCCTCGCGGCGTGTGCTGGATGTTGTCTTCGCCGGTGAACTCCAGCCGCCCGTCCGTGTCGCGGCGGTAGAACCGCGTCCGGCCGGCCGGCAGCGGGATGCCCAGATGGTTGGCCTCCGAGTTCACCACTTCCCTCATCACCCAGACCTTGGGATTGGACTGCGCCCCAAAGCCGGGATCGTTGCGCAGCGCCTCCCAGTTCCAGCCCTGGTAGCGGTTGAGGTCGAGCTTGGCCCCGTCGTAGACGTACACCAGCCGCGACTGGATGCCGGAGGCGCGCACGAACTCCACCTGCTTGGTTTCGCCATCGTGCAGTGTGGCCAGCCGCTCCAGCGTGTAGAGATGGTACTCGTCGAAGGACTTCTCGCTCACCGGCGGCGTGCCCGCGAAGCCCGCCACGGCCATGAAACTGTCCTTTGCGCCACCCATTCTGATGCCGCCTCCTCTCGGCTCCAGCTTGTTCACATCCCCGGCCATCAGCTTGATGCGTGCGTTTTCGAAGGTCTTGCCGCTCTTGTTGTCGATGGTCACCCAACCCACCAGGTCCAGATCGTCTCCGGCGACCGGGGCGATCAGGTTGTAGTCCGCCGACCAGTTCAACTCCCCGGTCACGTAGCACAGCTCGGCGTCGAATCCGCCCGGCTGCGCGCTCCGTATCAGCCAATCCAGCGTGGGCTTCAATACGGTGTCGTCGGCCAGGGCGGGGAACAGCGGGGTCCCCGGCAGCTCGAAGCGCAGCTTGCCCTCCACCTCGATGATCGGTTGGGCGGAAGGC
>JBEKMO010000169.1:0-4868 GCA_050008465.1 Bryobacteraceae bacterium | reverse complement strand
TACGTCGAGAGCGTCGTGGCCGGCATCAAGATCAAGGCCCACCCCCAGTTCCGCCTGGTCACCACCATGAACGACGACGCCTCGACCTTCGATCTGCCCGAGTACATCCACTCCCGGCTTCAACCGCAGATCCTGATCGACTTCCCCGAGCGCGACGAGGAATACCAGATACTCAAAGAGAACCTGCCCTTCGGCGAGGAGCGCATCCTGCAATACGTGACGGATTTCCTCCAACACGCGCACGCCGCCGACGAGCGCTACACCGTCCGCGATGGCATCAACATCGCGCGGTTCGCGATGAAGCTGAAGAGCCTGGCCACCGACACGGCCGAGGAGGCGCAGGCGCTTCATCTCTCGATCCTGGAAACGCTGGGCGAAGAGGCGCTGCGCTACTTCCCGCGGGGTTGACCCATGGGCGGCGAGGACGCCATCTTTCCCGATCCCGGCAGCCTGCGACGCGGCCGGTTCCACTATCTTCCGGTGGCGCCGGGACGGCTGGAGTTCGCAGTGGAAGTGCGGCGGGCCATCCTGCGGGAAAAGCCGCAGGTGGTGGCCGTCGAACTGCCGGTCACGCTCGAGGAGGCTTATCTTCGGGCCCTCGAGCGCCTGCCTCAGATCACGGTGCTCCTCTACCCCGACGAGAAGGAAGCGGACCGCGGCGTGTACCTGCCGATCGAACCCGCCGATCCGTTTACGGAGGCCATCCGCACGGCGCTCGAGGCCGGCGCCGAAGTCCAGTTCTCGGATCCCGACCTCGGCGAGCGTCCCCATCTGCCGGACCAGTACCCCGATCCGTACTCGCTCGGGCATATCGGCTTGCGGAAGTACATCGAAGCGTACCGCGTGTACCCGCAGCCGCGGTCGGATGCGATCGCGGCGCACGCCGCCGGCATCGCCTGGAAACTCCAGGGCGCGGACCCGCTCGCTAGCGTGCTGGTGGTGCTTTCGCTGAACCTGCTCGACCCGGTGCTGGACGCCATGGAGGAGCCGCAGCCGGAGCCGCACGGGCGCCGCCGCAGGCGCGACGTCGAGCTGCTGAATCCTCATCCGGACTGCCTGGCGGAGATCACGGCCGAGTATCCCTACTTGCAGGAGTGCTACGAACGCGCGCGCGTGGCCGCCGAGTGCCCCGACCGGCGGCGCGTGCAACTGGAGGTGCTTCGCGAGGCGGAGAAGGCTTACCTGGCCAACGCCGGGGAAACCGTGGCGCACTGGCAGCGGCGCCTGCTGGCGCGTTATACCCGCAACCTGGCGCTCACCAACGGCGACCTGACCGCCGGCGTGTTCGACCTGACCGTCGCCGCGCGCGCCCTGGTCGACGACAACTACGCCTGGGAGGTCTGGCAGACCGCGAACCGCTACCCTCCACAGAAAGCGGAATGCGAACTGGAGACCGTCAACCTGTCGGGCGAGGAGATCTGGCGCAACACCAGGAAGATCCGCTTGCACCGCCGGCTCCCCCGCCCCAAGCAGCGCCTGCGGCCCCTGGGCCTCAAGCCGCGTAAGAAAGAGAAATTCGAGGGCGAGTGGGCCCGGGAGTTCCACGGCGAGGCCATCTGCTCCTACCCGCCCGAGGACCTGGTCATCGAGGACTACGGCCGCTTCGTCAAGAAGAAGGCCAAGAGCATCCTGTCGGAGGAGCGCAGCCGCACCGAACCCTTCGCAACCTCGCTGCTCGACGGCATCGATCTGCGGGAGACCATCCGCAATTGGCACGAGGGCAAGATCTACGTCCGGCAGTTCGACAAGATCGCCGGCGAGGTCGGCTCGGTGATCGTGATCTTCGACCCCGACCCCGAGGGGCGCTACACCTATCTCACCACCTGGTTGGGCGAGCATCAGAACGAATCCGACATGGCGTTCTACTCCACCAGCCCGTTCGAGCACGTCGTGGGGCCGGGCATTGGCCGGGCCGAATACGGCGGGTTCCTGATGAGTCTGCCGCCGCGGCGCATGATCGATGTGTGGGGCGATCCGGACTACGATTTCGCCGAGACCAAGCCCGAGCGCCTGCTGATGGCGGGGCTGGACTACTCGATTCACCGGCATGTGGTATATGTCGCGGCCAAGCCGCCGCGCTCGGTGTTCCGCTCGATCGCCTCGCGCTTCGGACGCAACATCCTGTACATTCCCATGGGCCAGCTCTCGCCGCAGAAACTGAAAAAGATCCGCGTGGTGCACGTGCTGGACAGCTACGAACGCCGCCGCGACGCCAAAGAATACATTTGGTGAGCGCGGCTCGGGTATCCTGGTTGAGGCCATATATGAAGCGAATCGCAATCCCTCTTGGTTGCCTCGCGGCGGTCTTCTGCGGCTGCCGCACCTTGCGCCCGCGGCCCATCTCCGAGATCCCCATGGTCGACACCAGCCGGCAGGGCAGGCTCCTGCGCGGCTTCTACGAGATCAAAGAGGGCTCCAGATGGACCTCCCGCGTCTTTGCCGTCTCCCTGGATCCGCCCAAGACGGACCGAGCCACGTACCTGGAACTGGACTGCTACGTTCCCCCGCTGCTTGTGGAGGAGTTCCAGGCCGCCACCCTGATCGCCAAGGTGAACGGGGTGGAGGTGGGCCGGCAGACGTTCTACCAGCCCGGCCATGCGACCTTCACGCGCTACGTCCCCATCCAGGCTCTCAAGCGCAAGCCCGCCGAGGTGGAGTTCGAGCTGGACAAGTCCATGACGGACCCGCAAACCAGCCGGGTGACAGGCGTGGCTGCCGTCTCGATCGGCTTTAAGGAGTACGAACAAACGGCCGAATACCGCGAGACCCAGATGTGGCTGGCCCGCGAGGGTTTCAAAAAGGTGGAGGCAGAGCGGCGGCTGCAAATCCCGCCGGCCAAAGAGCAGGAATTGATGAAGCTGTTCCTGCAACTGCCCGTCTGGCAGGACCTGCGGTTCCAGAACATCAAGGTTGCAAAGAACCCGCTGGACCTATGGATGATGCAGCAGATTCTCTACGAGGTGCAGCCGGATTTCGTGGTCGAGACGGGCACGGGCCAGGGCGGGTCGGCGCTTTACTGGGCCAGCGCGCTCAACAGCATGGGCCTGGAGCGGTCGCGGGTTCTCACGGTGGATACGCGGAACCTCGCCGCGGACGCTTCCAAGCACTTTCTGTGGAAGAAGTACGTGGAGTTTGTTCAAGGCAACTCGACCGACCTCGAGACGGCCTCCCGGATCGCCGAACGGGTGAGAGGGCGGAAGACGGTCGTCACGTTGGATTCCGATCATGCCATGGAGCACGTGCTCCAGGAACTGCGGATGTATGCGCCCCTGGTGAGCCGCGGCAGCTACCTGGTGGTCCAGGCTACCAACCTGGACGGCGTGCCGGCGCAACCCGGCTCCGGCCCCGGTCCCTACGAGGCAGTGCGGCGGTTCCTCGTAGAAAGCGGCGGCAAGGAATTCGAGAAAGACCTCAGCCGCGAAATGATGGTGCTGACCTTCAACCCCGGCGGCTGGTTGAGAAGAAAATGAACCGAAGCACGATCCTCCTGTGCGGGCTGGCCGTGCTGTGCTGTGGCTGCGGGCACCCACCGCCGGCCCCACCAAAGATCTCCGAGATCGCAATCGGCGACCAGAGCCTGGAGCGCAGGCTGCTGCGGGGATTCTATGAGAGTACGGGGGCGTGGAGGTGGACGGCGCGGGTCTGCGCCGTCTCGCTGGATCCGCCGCCACCCGACAAGGACACCTATCTGGAGCTGGACTTCGATTTGCCCCACGAGGTGATGGACGCGGTTCCAGTCATTACGCTTACCGCCAGGGTGAATGGCGTGGAGGTCGGCCGGCAGACGTACAACAAGGACGGCCGGCGCATCTTCGCGCGCCGCGTGCCCGACGCGGCCCTTAAACGCAGACCCGCCGAAGTGGAATTCGAGCTGGACAAGGACGCCCGGGACACGAACAAGAACCGGGAGATTGGGATGATTGCCCTGAACGTCGCGCTCATGGAGCTCGAAGGGACCACTGCGTACAAAGAGGTCAAGAGCCGCTTCGCCCGGGATGGTTACGCCAAGATCGTCCAGCAGCGCAACCTGCGAATCCCCGCGGCCAACGAGCAGGAGCTGATGAAGCTGTTCCACCAACTGCCGGTCTGGGAGAACCTGTGGTTTCACAACGTCAGGGTGATCAAAAACCCGCTGGACCTGTGGATGATGCAACAGATCATTTACGAAGTGCAGCCCGATTTCATCGTCGAGACCGGCACCTGGCGCGGCGGCTCCGCTCTCTACTGGGCGAACGTGCTCGAGGGAATGGGCCTGGAGAAGTCGCGAGTGGTGACCGTGGATATCCAGGATTCCACGCAGCAGGCGTCCCGCGACTGGCTGTGGAAGAAGTACGTCGACTTCTACCTCGGCAGTTCGACCGACCCGGAGATTGTCTCGGCGATCGCGAGGCGCGTCGAGGGCCGCAAGACCATCGTCACGCTGGATTCCGATCACGCGATGCAGCACGTCCTCCGGGAGCTGCGGATGTACTCGCCGATGATCAGCCGCGGCAGCTACCTGGTCGTGGAAGATACGCACCTGGACGGCGTTCCGACTCATCCCGAGGACGGTCCCGGCCCGCTGGCGGCGACGCTCGAGTTTCTCGAGGAGGGCGGCAACCGGGAGTTCGAGCCGGACTTCAGCCGGGAGAAGATGGTCATGACCTTCAATCCCGGCGGCTGGCTGCGGCGGAAGTGACGGATCAGCCCAGCCATCAGCGGTTGTCCGCAATCCGCCTGGCCGTCATTCCCCCGCTGACTATCTCCGTAAGCGTCCCGTGAACCCATCTTTCGCGGCCTGAGGACTTGGATCATACTCCCTTGTGTTGGCGCATGTGCGGCTTGAAGTGCGCGCGCAGGCCGCGCAGGGAGGAATCCGGGTGAGCAGA
>JBEKMO010000168.1:0-5171 GCA_050008465.1 Bryobacteraceae bacterium | reverse complement strand
GGGTAGAGCTGGGAGTCCTTGGCGTGCACATGGAAGATGGCGTCGCCGAGGATGCGGACGGCGGCAATAGGATCGATGTTCTGCCAGAAAAGGTGGCAGGGGTCGAGGTTGCAGCCGAGGCTGGGGCCCGCGGCGGCGCGCAGCTTGAGCAGGGTCTCGGGGCTGTAGACGACGAAGCCGGGGTGCATCTCGAGCGCCACCTTGACGCCATGTTCGGCCGCGAACCTGGCCCGCTGCTGCCAGTACGGAATGACCACCTTCTCCCACTGCCACGAAAGGATCTCCTGGAAGTGCGGAGGCCAGGCGCAGGTGACCCAGTTGGGGTGCTTCGCCGTCTCGCTGTCGCCCGGGCAGCCCGAGAAATCGATCGCCACAGGCACGCCCAGCTTCTCCGCCAGCAGGATGGTCCGGCGGCTGGTTTCCTGGTTGAGACGGGCGATCTCCGCGTTCGGATGCAAGGGGTCGCCGTGGGAGCTCAGCGCGCTGATGGACATGCCGCTGTCGGCGAGCTTCTTCTTAAACTCTCCGAGCGCGCCGGGATCGTCCAGCATGGAGAGCTTGCAGTGGGGATCGCCCGGGTAGTTGCCCGTGCCCAGCTCCACCGTGCTCACGCCGAGGGCCTTCAATTTCGCGATGACCTGGTCGAGGGACAGGTTGGCCAACAACGCTGTAAAGACGCCGACTCTCACAGGAATTCCTCCTTGCAGTGAACAGGATACCAGAAACGCCTATTCGTCCAGGCCGTCGGTATAAGATACGAAGTGAGCCAAGGGAGACAACCAGTGCGGACAATCCTATTTGCCGCGGGCCTGCTGTGCGCGCTGAGCTGCGCGGCGCAGCAGAACACCAAGCCGGGATTGACGGCCGAGCAAGTCATCGAGAAATCGATCGCGGCGACCGGCGGCCGCGCGGCGATGGAGAAGGTAACCTCGCTGGTGTCCAAGGGCCTGATGGGGACCTCCGCCGGCGAGCTGCGCAACACCGTGGAATTCTGCTCGAAGGCGCCCAACAAGCGGCTGGTCGTGATGTTCTTCGAGGGGGTCGGCGAAATGCGGCAGGGGTTCGACGGCAAGGTCGCCTGGAACCAGATGCCTATGGAAGAGGCCGTCGAGCTGACGGGAGCGCAACTGGCCGGGGTGAAGCGGGACGCGGTGTTCAACCCGGCGCTGAAATGGCGCGAGCTGTTTCCAAAAGCCGAGCTGAGGGGCGTTGAGAAAGCCGGCGACCGCCAAGTGTACGCGATCGTGCTGACTCCCTCCACCGGCAAGCCCCTGACCCAGTATTACGACACCCAGACGTTTCTGCTGGTGCGGCAGTCGGGCAACTTCGAAACGCCGCAGGGGCCGATGGACATCGGCGTCGAGTTCTCGGACTACCGCGATATCGGCGGGGGCGTGAAGGCGCCATTCCAGATCAGACAGGTGACGCCGATGGGCGAGGTCTTCATGAAGATCACCGAGATGAAGGCCAACCTCGAGATCGACGACGCGAGATTCGTCAAGCCATGACGCCGCCCGCAACCGAGGGACTGCCTCGGCCGTCCGCTGTGGGGAGGACGGCCCAGGCTGTCCCCGGTTGCCCTGCGAGGCTCTGTGGCTCAGCGCCAGGCCTTCCAGGCCAGCAGGGCAGCTCCGGCGAGAAACCCGAGCAGGGCCTGGTATTCCTCGTTCCTCAAGTACAGCCGCCAGCGGAACGGGTCGCGTGCGCCGGCGTGTTTGAGCCGGGGCCACAACAGCGGGACGCGCGCGGCGTACTCCTCATACTCGGGGAACAGAGTGCGCAGATGCTGCTCCTCCAGTTCGATGGCCGGCAGGTACACCAGCCCGAACACCGTCACGAAGAGCGCGGCCAGGAGCAGGCGCCGGGACGCGATGACCAGGCCCGCGGCCACGATCAGCGTCCCGAGATAGAGCGGATTGCGAAGATGGCCGTACGGTCCGCTGGTGGCGAGCTGCTCGTTCTTAGCGAGATGCCCCGCGGCCCAGCCGCGCAGCCACAGGCCAAGGGCGGCGATGGGCAGTCCTGCGGCGAGCGAGCCCGGCGTGGGCGCGGCAAACCAGGCGAACGCCGCCACGAGGACAAACCCGAAGGCCACCCGCAAACGGGCCACCAGGTCGGCGTAGGGCTTGGGAAACCAGGCGCGGCGCATCAGAGACCGGACCCGGCCGGTTTGGATTCGGAACACAGGCGGGCCTTCAAGGCCTCGAAGACCAGCTCCGGGGAAATGGTTTCCATGCTGGGATCGAGTGCGGCGCGGCGCTTGTGGCTGGTCACGGCGCCAGGACTGCGCAACACGGTGAAACTGCCTCCGTAAGGGCCGTTGCGGGCGGGATCGGTGGGGCCGAAGACAGCCACGCCGGGCTTGCCCAGCGCGGCGGCAAGGTGCGTGGGGCCGCTGTCGCAGCCGAGCACGGCGGAGGCGCGCCGCGTGGCGTGAATCAGGCCCGGCAACCCCGAGATGTTGACCAGGGCGTCGGGCACGCCGGCGAGCAGCGGCCGGGAGCCGGGTGCGCCGTTAAGCACCAGCGGAAGGCCAAGTTCGTCGCGCAGCCGGCGCGCCAGCACCCCGTAGAATTCGAGCGGCCACTGCTTCGCGCCCCAACCCGCCTGGGGGTTGCTCAGCACGAAACCGCCCGCGGGCAAATCGCCTTCCGGAATGCCTTCCGGCAGAGGGAACTTGAGCAGAATGGTGGAGGCGCCGGCGGCGGCGGCGAGCTCGAGATTGCGATCCACGACATGAACGCCGGTGGCGCGGACGCGGCTGGAGTAGAACAGCGCGGCGAACTTCTCCCGTACCTGCGATTGGTGGAAGCCGAAGATGCGGTCGGGGCGGGCGAAGGAGGCCACCAGCGCGGACTGAATCAGCCCCTGAAAATCGACCGCGAAATCGTAGCGCGTGTGGCGCAGGGCGCGCCAGGTATCGGCCACGCTGCCGGCCTTGCGGCGATCGAAACGGATCAGGTCGTCGACGAAAGGGTTGCCCTCCAGCAACTGCGCCCACCTCGGATGGATCACCCAGGTCAGGGTGGATCCGGGGAAGCTGTGCTTGAGGGTGGCGCAGGCGGGCAGCGCATGGATCACATCGCCCATCGAACCGATCCGGACGACCAGGATTCGCGGGCCTGCACCTCCGCGTTCACTTCTGCCCGTCGTGAACATGCTGTGCCAGTTCCTGGGTGCGGCGCTGGTCGGCGGCCTCCTCGTGGAACACCGCGTCCGCTGCGATCGTCCCGCCGAGTATCACGTAGTCTACCACGCGAAGTCCGGCGACCAGTTCGGCGCGCGCCTGCGCCGAAAGCAGAGGACGGGCCGGGTCCTGGACGGCAACAAACAGAGCGCCGCCGGCACGGGCGATCTCCTCCAGACGCCGCGCGTGCGCCGCCAGTAAAGGATCGAAAAAGCCGGTCACCAGAATAACGGCTTTTCCAGCGGCGCGGCACTGGAGCGCTATGTCCGGGGCGGCTTCGGCTGCGATTATTTTCTTTCTGGTGTCCACGTGTTTCCTATTTCACCAACTCCAGGGCCGCCTGCGCCACCTGTTCCGCGCTGACCGCGGTCATGCAGCGGTGGTCGATGGGGCAGTCCCGCAGCATGCAGGGGCTGCACTCGACGGGCTCGCGCACGATGCGCGCTCGAGGGCCGGCAGGGGCGGTGGCGAGCGAGTCGGTGGGGCCGAACACGGCCACCGTGGGCACGCCCACCGCCGAGGCGACATGCATGGCGCCGGAATCGTTGCTGAGGAACACCCGGCAGGCGGCGGCCATCTCCACGAATTGCTCGAGCGTGGTCTCGCCCGCCAGGTTCAGAACGCGGCAGCCGTTGCGGCGGATCTGCTCGGCCACGAGGCGGCCGAGCGTCTGCTCGCTGGGCGAGCCGAACAAGGCGACGGCGGCGCCGAGCGAGGCGGCGAGCAGGGTTGCGGCTTCGACGAACCGTTCCGGCAGCCATTGCTTGGCGCGGCTGTTCTCGGCGCCGGGGCTGATGCCGATGACCGGTTGGCGAAAACCCATCGCTTCGAAGCGTTCGCGGCCCAGGCGGCGGGCCTCCTCGGCGCCGTCGAGCAGAATCGGGGCGGCGGCCGGCAGCTCGGGGATGATCCCGGCGCGGCGCAGCAGTTCCAGGTAGTAGAAGCTCTCGTGGCGCGGGATGTCGCCGGGCTGGGGAGGCGGAATGGCGGCGGTCAACAGAAAGCCGCGGCCGTCGTGGGCGTACCCGATGCGCTGCGGGATGCCCGCCAGGCGCGCGACTAGCGCGGCTTCAAACGAGTTGGGCAGCAGGATGGCGGCGTCGAAGCGGCGCTGGCGCAGCATGCGGGCGAGGCGGAGCCGTCCACTCCATGTGCGCGGGACGGCCAGGTGTTCATCGCAGAACGCCTCGCGGCAGTACAGGCCCGCGACCCAGGGACGGGCCAGGACGACGATGTGCGCCTGGGGATTGCGCTCGCGGATGGCGCGCAGCGCGGGCAGGGACAGCACCGCATCCCCGACCCAATTGGCCGCCCGCACCAGGATCTTCGACCACGCCACCTCACTAGACTAGCGAAGAATTGACGCCGCTTCCGGCTCACACACTCTCCAAGGCGACCAGAGAAATGTCGTCCTCATAGTCGTCGCCGCCCCGCCACGATCGAAGAGCTGCTTTCAGCTCTTCCATCATCCGGGTCAGATCCAGGCGGGCGGAGGCCTCCAGCAGCGCTAGCAGGCGCGCTTCTCCCAACCGCTCTCCCGTCCCGTTCGCGCACTCAGTAACCCCGTCCGAGTACAACACGAGGCGCTCCCCGACTGCGAGATCCAGCTCCACGGAGTCGTAGTCCATGCCCGCGATAATGCCGACCGGGAACCCGCCTCCGCCCACCGGGACAGCCTCTCCCCGCGTGGTGAGGCGAATGGGGCTGGGATGCCCGGCCTGGCTGAAGCACACCCGGTGCGTCGCTGTGTCCAGAACGCCGTACACCATTGTGAAGTATCGGCCGCCGCTGCTCTGAAACCGCTCGTTCAAGTCGGCAACCACTGCGTGCGGCGGTGCGATCTCTGGTTCCCCGGAAGACGGCCTGGCCCGCCGCACCGGGCTGCCGTACCCGGGCGCCAGCACCCGGCTCAGAGTGACCGAGAGCATGGCCGCCGGAATGCCGTGCCCGGAGACGTCCAACTGGTAGAACGCCAGGCGTCTTT
>JBEKMO010000167.1:0-5266 GCA_050008465.1 Bryobacteraceae bacterium | reverse complement strand
ATGTTGGGATGCAGGTCGGCGACCGGCTCGCGGCCGGTGACCACGAAATCGATGGGGATGACGTTGGCGCCGTAGCGATGGCGCAGCTTGCGCGGGATATCGCAGTTGACGTTGCGATCGTAAATGTTGTAACTGCGGCCCACCAGCAGGATGCCGGGCTCGCCGGTCTCCTCCAGCACCTCGAGCGCGTGGCGGCCGGCCTCGAGCAGCCGGCTCTGGAAGCCGCGCTGGGCGGCGTAAGCGGCGTCGACGGCCTGCTCGTTGGCGTTGCGGCTGACGCCCAGACGTCGCATGGCTTCGAGTAGACCGCTCGCGATGTGGTTGCGGCCAAGCTGGAAGTGCAGCCGGGGCACCAGGAACTTGTGGCGGTGCTCCTCGAGGCCGGGCGCCGATTCGATCACATAAGGCAGCGTCTGGTTCCAGGGGCAGAAGTGCGCGATGCGGCCACCGTCGTCCGCCTCGGCGTCGAGAATGTTGGGGATCAGGATGTAGTCCACCCCCGCGTCGATGAGGGCCTTGACGTGGCCGTGGGCCACCTGGACCGGGTAGCAGGGCTGCGCGAGGGCCATCTCGACGCCCTGGGCGGCGATCTTGGGATCGGTGGCCGGCGACAACACCACCTCAACGCCGATGTGCTTGAAGTAGCAGCTCCAGAACGGGTACAGGTCCCACATTGTCATGGTGCGGGGAATGCCGACGCAGAGCTTGCCGGGGGTGCGCTGGAACTTCGGGCCGGCGACGGCATGGAGGGGTAGTCCCTCGATCAGCCGCTCGCGGAAGGCGAACAGGTCCTCGATGACGGGCTTGCGGCCGGTGGGGGAGGGCTTGCGAAACTTGTCCGAGCACTTGTCGCCCCAATAGCTCTTCTGGCCCTGGATGGTGAATTCCTTGATGTCGCAGAGGTTGGAGCAGGCCTTGCAGACGAAATCGCGGCTGGCCATGGAGAGGCGCGACAGGTCGTAGCCGCGGAACCGGCTGGCGCCGTGCGTGGCCTCGTGCCACTGCTGCGCGATGAGGGCCATGCCGATGGCGCCAATCACCCCGTTGTACGGGGGCACGGTGATCTTCTTGGCGAGCAGGCCGGCAAAGGCCGCGGCCACCGAGTCGTTGTAGGCGGTGCCGCCCTGGAAGTAGACCACGTTGCCGATGTGGCGGCCGCGCACCACGCGGTTCAGGTAGTTGAGTGCGATGGAGTAGGCCAGGCCGGCCACGATATTGGGCGCCGATTCGCCCTTGTGCAGCCAGCCGGTGACGTCGCGCTCCATGAACACCGTGCAGCGCTCGCCCAGGCGCGTGGGGGCGGCCGCCGAGAGCGCCAGGCGCGCGAACTCCCCCTTGATGTTGATGCCAAGCTTGTCGGCCTGCTCCTCGAGGAACGAGCCGGTGCCCGCCGCGCAGGCCTCGTTCATGGCAAAATCGACCACCACGCCGTTTTCGATGGAGATGAACTTGGAATCCTGACCGCCGATCTCGAAGATAGTGTCGACCTGTTCGCCGCCCAGGGTGCTGGAGACGTGCAGCGCGCCGGTTTTGTGCGCGGTGATCTCGTCGTTGACCACGTCCGCGCCCACCAGCTCGGCAATCAGCTCGCGGCCCGATCCGGTGGTGCCCACGCCCAGAATCTGAAGGCGGCGGCCCCAATCGCGCTGGACTTCGCTCAACCCTTGCTGGACCGCCTCGATGGGCCGGCCGGCGGTGCGCAAGTAAATGTCCTGGATCAGCGCGCCGCTCGCGTCCATGGCGACGACGTTGGTGGAGACCGACCCGACGTCGATGCCGAGGTAGGCGGGAATCGGCCCATCGCCCGGGGGCGGGACATAGGGCGCCACGCGGTCGCGCAGCAAGACCACGTTTTCCATGGAGAGCGGCCTCGAGTCCTCGACGCGCTCCTCGGCCTCGTGCTGGCTCAGCCGATGGATCTCCCGCAGGCTGCGTTTCCGCCGCTCCTCGGCCTCCAGGATGGCGGTGCCGATGGCGCCGCACCAGGCATAGAGATCGGGGACGATCAGGTCGCCGCTCGCCAGGTTGAAGACCTCGCGCAGGGCCGCGGTTACGCCGTGGTTCTGCGACACCGCGCCGATGAGCGCGACCGGGGCCACCACCGGCCGGCTCTTGACGATGCTGGCTTTGAAATTGCGCGCCACCGCGTCGCACAACCCGCGCAGGATCTCCGGCGGCGTGTAGCCTTTCTGCTGAGCGTGGATCATGTCGCTCTTGGCGAAGACCGAGCAGCGGCCAGCGATGCGCGCCGCGCACCCCGCCGAGCAAACCAGGCCGCCGATCTCCTCGACCGAGTAGCCCATGCGCAGCGCCTGCTGATCGAGGAACGAGCCGGTGCCCGCGGCGCACTCGCCGCTGCGGTCGTAATCGACGATGCTCGACTGCGTGGTATCGGGCTGCTTCTCGAGGCGGATGTACTTGGAGCTCTCGCCGCCGATCTCGAAGACAGTGCGCACCTGCGGGTAGAACAGGCCGACCATCCTGGCGACCGCTTTGAACTCGTTCTCGAAGTAGATGCCGAGGATTTTCGCAATCGTGCGGCTGCCGGAGCCGGTGACGCGCATGCCCTCCACCCGAATCTCCGGGACGACCTCGTGGAACTCCTGCAACAGATCGAAGGTGGACTGGATGGGGCTGCCGACAATGCGGCAATACTCGGAGAGCAGCAGGGGGAGGCGCCGGCCGCCGGGGGCGTCCCAATCCATGAGCCGGAACGCGGGCTTGGCGGCGCAGAGGGCCTCAAGCACGGGGCGATCCTCGGGCTTGCCCAGAGCAGCCAGCTTGAGGCTGATGGCGCCGATATCGAGACCGATATTGATACTCATGGGAAGGGCAACCGTTGCCTGAGCTATACAATGATACTCGGAATCGGGAGGAGGTGAAGCTATGCGGGCCTGAATTGCAGGATTTGCGGATCTGGCGCGGCGGTTTGGGGGTTGAATGGGGGCAACCTCCGGGACAGGGCTGGAGCCCTATCCCACTGGGGAGCCCCTCGGTTGCGGTGGCTGTATCCGGAAGCTGCGGCGGGGGATCCGGGTCGGGAGGCGGCGGGATTTGGCTTTGCTCCGTTGTTTTTGCGATGCGCGGGGGCGGGGGTGATTTGAGCTCCTTGAGGGCTTTGTAGTAGGCGCGACGGATGGAGTTCTCGTAGCGCGTGAGCTTGGTGAAGGCCTCGCCGCCGCAGTGCTGGCGGAAGGTCAGTCCGAGCAGGCGGGTGTTCTGGTCGTAACGCTGCTCCTCGGGGGTGCGGTTGGGCAGTGGGGCGGTGTTACGGCACTTCTCGTATTCGCGCACGTTTTCCATGGCGGAGACGAAGATGCCGGTCTCCAGGCGGACGATGCGGCGGAGGCGCCATTCGGCGGAGGCCAACTCGCGGACGAGAGATTCCTCATAGGCGTTGGCGGGCTGGAATTCCTCGATGAGACCGGCGAGCAGGGCGTGGAATTCGGCGGGGTCTTCCTCGGGAAGGATGGCGTTGCGGGAGCAGAGTCCGTGGGTGCAGGAGTTGGTGGCGACTTTGGCTTTGCCCTCGGGGGTTTTGGGGCCGGTGGAGAGCTGGGCGTTACGGCGATTGGTTTCGATTTTGAGTTGGGATGACATGAGACACCTGGGGCGGGTCGGAAACCCACCTCCTACGCCAGGCTTAACATGGGCCTGGCGTGTGCCGAGGTCAGGAATCGGGCAAGCGGTTGAGGGGATGGGAGATGGAGTTGAGGGGTCGTTGGGATTGCTGGATGCCGGGTCTGCCGGTTTGGCAGGGCGAGGAATGACGAGCACGGGCTTGTGGCCGGAGGATTGGCAGGGAGGGGAGCGGAGGGAGGAGCCTGGCGCGGTCTAGGGGTGAGGGCCTATCGCCGGCAATCGTTGAGGGCAGGTTCGTGCGCGGCGCTTCGGGTCAACACGCGACTGGGCGGCCAACCGGGCGCGATGGGGTTGGGGCGGAGATGAAATCGAGCGGCGCACTTCTTCGACATGCGGCTGTGTAGTAGCATGTGGGGGATGCCCTCCCAGATTGCGCCGCCGGCCGTCGAGCCAGGCAGGCTGCGCATTGTTCTGGCCTCACCAGGAGACGTCCAGGAGGAGCGCAACCTCATCCCGCGCGTCGTGGAGCAAATCAACTCGGAGTTCCGAAAGCTCAAGTCCCATCTGGCACTCGAAGTCTCCCGGTACGAGGTAGATTCCCGGCCTGGCTACCATGTTGGCGGAGGCCCGCAGGCGCCCATTGATCGGGACCTTGATATTGAGGGCTCTGATCTCGTGATTGGCATCTTCTGGAACAGGTTCGGCACCCCTACTCCGTCCGGGGAGACAGGCACGGAGCATGAGATCAGATTGGCCTGTAGAAGCAAGAAAGAACGGAACAGGCCAGAGGTAATGGTGTATTTCAGAGAGATGTCCGGTCCTCAGTCCTTGGACGAAGCGGAACAGCAACACAAGGTGCTGACGTTCAAGAACGAGCTGCGAAATGACTTCGGGGTCACGACGGAAGACTACGCCTCGATCGAGGACTTCGTTTTGTGGCTCCCGCACCACCTGAGGCTCTTTGCGTTCGAGAGGGACCTCGCTCAATTGCCAGTCGTTGCGCCCGTTCTTGCCGCTCAATTGCCAGTCATACCGCCCGTTCTTGCCTGTTTCGTTTCTGCCGAAACGCGAACCATCCGCACAGCCGGTCTGGCAGAATTGGTCGGCGATATCGAGCTGACTTGCAGCAGCCTCGATCCCACGGGTGCCGCTGGCCAGTTTGACATCCGCGTGTACACCACTCCGGCCCAGGTGACAAATAAGGTTACCCGGGTCACCTTGACGGAGGTCGCGCGCTTGACGGACGCCGTCATTGTGGACCACTCCGGCCGCACTATTCGGGGCCTGCTGTTGCCGAACGTCCAGACCGGCGACGCGCCAAATACCCGGAATTGCCTGCTTTTTCAGTCAGTATCCATCTGGCTCCGGAGCTACGACTCCGCCCCCACCTCCCAACCGACTGGGCCGAAAACCTTTGCCATAAGGAACATCCGGGTGGCAGCCCCAGAGAGTTCGAACACATCGATTCCTGCCACCGTTTCCTGTTACGTCGACGTCCACGACAGCTATACAGGCGCGCCACAGGTCGTGGAGAATCGGGGTGTCTTGGTCGGCACGGTAGAAACTAAACACAACGGCTTAAGTAATTGCGCATAGACGACGGAGGGTGTCGTTCCGCCTGTCCCAGGTTGCGAACTCCGATTCGACGGCTGCGGTGACTTCTTCCAGCTTCCCAAAATAGCGA
>JBEKMO010000166.1:0-5426 GCA_050008465.1 Bryobacteraceae bacterium | reverse complement strand
CCGGGCGGCACGCTGTACGTCCCATACGGAAAGGGAACCTACGTGTTCACCGCCTATTCGTGGTTTCGCCAACTGCCCGCGGGCGTGCCCGGCGCCTTCCGTGTCTTCGCCAACCTGCTGAGCGCGGGAAAGGCCGTTCCGTGAACGAGCCTCCGCCCTTTCTCGGCACCTGGCGGCGCGTCTATATCGCCGTCCTCCTCTACCTCGCCTCGCTGATCGTCCTGTTCTACGTTTTCACGAGAGCGTTTTCCGCATGAGGCCGCTCGATTGGATCGTCCTGGTCGGGGCCCTGGTCTCGATGGTTGTCTACGGGCTTTACAAAGGGCGCGGCAGCAACACCGTCGACAAATACCTGCTGGCCGGAAAGACGATGCCCTGGTACGCCATGGCGCTCTCGATCATGGCGACCCAGGCCAGCGCCATCACCTTCATCTCCACCCCCGGCCAGGCGTACGCGGACGGGATGCGCTTCGTGCAGATGTACTTCGGCCTGCCGATTGCGATGGTGATCCTGGCCGCCACGGCCGTGCCGATCTTTCACCGCGCGGGCGTTTACACCGCGTACGAGTACCTGGAGAAGCGCTTCGATTCGAAGACGCGGGCGCTGGTGAGCGCGATCTTCCTGATCCAGCGCGGCCTCGCGGTCGGCCTGGCGCTAGCCGCGCCCGCCATCGTGCTCACCGCGATTCTGGGCTGGCCCTTCCGCGCGACCACCGTGATCATTGGCTGCCTGGTCCTCCTCTACACCGTTTCCGGCGGCGTCAAGGCCCTCACCTGGACCGACGTCCAGCAGATGGCGATCATCTTATGCGGCCTCGTCGCCGCGCTGGTGACGGCCATCTGGCTGCTGCCTTCGCACCTGTCGCTGCGTGACGCCATCTCGCTCGCGGGCGCCGCCGGCAAGCTCAACGCCGTGGACCTCCACTTCGATCTGAAGAACGAGTTCAACATCTGGAGCGGGCTCATTGGCGGGACCTTCCTGGCGCTCTCGTATTTCGGCACCGACCAGTCGCAGGTGCAGCGCTACCTCACGGGCAAGTCCATTGCCCAGAGCCGGCTGAGCCTGCTGTTCAACGCCGTCGCCAAGATCCCCATGCAGTTCGTCATCCTGTTCACCGGGGCGATGGTCTTCGTGTTCTACCTCTACCAGCAGCCGCCGCTCCTGTTCCAGCCGGTCGAGCTGAAACGGATCGCGGCCCAGGCGGATTACCGGCCCGTCGCCGAGAGGTACGATCGCGCGTTCGAAGAGCGGAAGCAAGCCGCCGACCGCCTCATCGAGGCCCGCCGCTTGAGCGATCCAGCGCGCGAGAGGGTGAGCCTCGACCAGTACCGGCGCGCGCAGAAGGATATCGACGCCGCCCGCGCGCGGGGCCTCGAGCTGGCGCGCCAGGCCAGCGGCGATCCCCGCTTCAACGACACCAACTACATCTTCCTTTCCTTCGTCACGCGCTACATGCCGGCCGGGATCGTGGGACTGGTGATGGCGGTGATCTTCGCCGCGACCATGTCCTCGATTTCCGCCGAGTTCAACTCGCTGGCGACAGTCTCGGTGATCGACGTTTACCGCCGGCACGTCCGCAAGGGGGCCTCCGACCGGCATTACCTGCGATTCTCCCGGGCGGCGACGGCGTTCTGGGGCTGTTATGCGATGATCTTTGCCGCCCTCTACGGACAGAATCTCGGCACGCTGGTGGTGGCCGTGAACAAGGTCGGCTCGCTGTTCTACGGAGGGATGCTGGGCGTCTTCGTCCTGGCCTTCGCCTTCCCCCGCGTGCGCGGCACGGCCGCCTTCCTCGGCGTCCTGGCCGGCGAAGCCGCCATCTTCTACGCCAGCTTCTTCACCCAGATTTCCTTCCTCTGGTACAACGTGGTGGGCTGCTGCGTGGTGGTGGGCGTGGGGCTGCTGCTGTCGCGAATCGAGGCGGCGTAGACTTACTGCGGGGGGCGCATCTCTCGCAAGGCCTCCATCGTCCTGAGCGTGTCCGGGTGCTCCTCGCCCAGCACTCGCTGTCGGGCCTCCAGGACTTGCTCCATGAGCCGCGCGCCCGCCAGATCACCCTGCTGCCACAGCGTAATCGCCAGGTTGTTCATCACCCTGAGCGTGTCCGGGTGCTCCTCGCCCAGCACCCGCCGCCTGGCCTCCAGCACCTGCTCCTCAAGCTGCCGCGCGCCCACCAGATCCCCTTGCTGCCTCAGCGTATTCGCTAGGTTTCCCATCGCCGTAAGCGTGTCCTGGTGTTCCTCGCCCAGCACCCGCTGCATCACCTCCAGGACGCGCTCCATGAGGTGTCGCGCCCCCGCCAAATCCCCTTGCCGCCACAGCGTACCTGCCAGGTTGCTCATCGCCTTGAGCGTGTCCGGGTGCTCCTCGCTCAGCACTCGCCGCCTGGCCTCCAGCACCTGCTCTTCAAGCCGCCGCGCGCCCGCGAGATCCCCTTGTTGCTTCAGCGTAGCGGCGAGGTTGCCCATCGCCCAGAGCGTGTCCAGGTGCTGTTCTCCCAGTACTCGCCGCCTGGCCTCCAGCACCTGCTCCCGAAGCCGCCGCGCGCCCGCCAGATCCCCTTGCGCGGAGCGCAGAATCGCCGCGGCCGAGCCCGCATCGGCTGCAACCTCGGCCGTCTCCGCGTTGTTTGCGGCCTGGCTCAAGCCTTGCTCGAAGAGCCACTCCGCGTGAGGCCGGCATGCGTTCATCAGCAACCAGTGCCTTGGATTTTCGCAGTGTTCCTGGTCCATCACCTTGCGCACGGCGCGGCAGGCATCCAGGAGATCGACCGTCTCGTTTTGCCGCGCGGCGGTCCGAATGAAGTCCGCGATCACGCGGTGCATGACTCCGAACATGCCCCCGCCTCCGCCGGTAACGAAATGCCTCCCCCTCAAAGCCAGCCGAGCCTTGGGGTTGTTTACGCTGGGACCGAACGCGACCATCAACTCCTCCGGAATTGGTGCCGGTGCCAGTTGAGCCAGCAGACGCGCGGCTTCCTGTCCCTCAGGGCCGAGCTTCTCGAAGGAAACCGACAGCGCTTCGGTGATGCCGCGAATCGCACCTTCCGGCACCTGGTCCCGCAGCGCCTCGGAAAGCCCGTCGAGCTCGGCGGTGAGCGGCACCGAGTGTTCCGCCATGTCGAGCAGTCTCGGAGCCGAATCCGGATCGAGAGACAGCACACGGTTCAACAGGTCCAGAATGAGAGGGAGATCGCCCACCCACTCCGCCAGCTTCTCCCATTGCTCCCCGCTCAGCGAATCGGGACGGGACAGACCGTGCTTCAGCAGCGCCGTGGAGGCGGAACGTGGCAACACGTCCAACGGTAGGGCCGCAACTCCCGATTCGACCGTTCTCTGCCGGGACGTGGCGAGCACGGTCGAAGTTCCCATCGCGGGGCAGTACTCGGCCAGGCTGCGAGCGGGAGCGCCGGGCGCGCTCTCCGGGACGTTGTCCACCACGAACAGAAGGGGCTTGGCCTGCGGGAGTTCGCGCAGAGCGGTCGAGAGCAAGCCGCGGAGATCGGCGCCCTGCTGGCGAAGAACAGGCAGATCCAAGGACACCTTGCCGAGCGCGCGCAGGATGCCGTAGAACTGCTCCTCGAGCGCGCCGTGGTCCACATCGGCGTTGATCCAGAACAGACCGCCCGGGTGGTAGCCGGGGCCGTAGCGGTGCAGGTATTCGATGGCAATTCGGGTCTTGCCGAAACCGCCCGCCGCCGAAACAGTGCCGCTCAAGGCCGCACTGCGGGCCGCATCGCCGCGCATGGTGGAAAGCGTGAAGTGGATTCGCGCCACGTCGTGGGCCCGGCCGACGAACCGCTCCCCAATGGACACCTCCATCTGCCCTTTCGGGTGATAGACGGGTACGCCCGCGAGATTCCCCGGCGGCGGGAGGGCCGCTTCCTCCACCAGGGTCTCGAGAATGCGGCCGCCTGCCGCGGCGCCGAGGCTCGTCGCTGGGAGCCTCGTCCGAATGAGCTCCACCAGCCGTTGGGTCTCATCCGCCCGCGGCCAACTCGTCATCCGGAGATCCGGAGGGAGGTTGTCGAGCGCCGCCGGCCGGCCTCCCCCCGGCAGTGCGATCACGATGTGACGCAGCGCCTCGCCGAGTTGCTCGGGCGTGCTGCCGGGAGTCCGGAGCAATACGTCGTAAGGAGCGAGCGCCGTGCGCAGCTCGCGCAGGCAGTACCAGCGGGTGAAGCAGACCTCATCGGCCAGCACCACCACCACCCGCGACCCCAGCAGCGCCTCAATGATGGCGCGCGGGAACTGCTCCCCGTCTTCGATATCCGAGCTGTCCAGAAACGCTTCGCCCGCATCGCCGCCGAGCGCCAGGTGCAGCGCCTGGGCAGCCTCCCGGCTCGTGCGCCGGGCATACGAGATGAAAACCGGATGAGCCATCGCCCGTCGAGGCCCACAATATCACACCAAGACGAACGGCGGGCCGCGACCAGATTGAGGAGTTGCCGGAGGGCTTGTACACTTCTCGGCGCCTAAACCCAATACTGTTTACTTTGTCTTCGTGGGGCGGTCCCCCATATTGGAGGCGCACGCACTCGTGCGTGCCGCGTCGAGACTTTTCTCGACGCGTGGTGGTCAACCCCGACACGAGTGTCGAGGCAGCACGCAAAAGTGCGTGCGCCACGAAGGGCGGCCTTTCCAGTAAGTGAACAGTATCGCGCCTAATCCGGCGGGCATCGGTCAGCCGCCGTCAGAGACCGTAGCGGACGGCGGTCGGCACGCGAGTGGTATCGACCGCCTTCATTCCCGTCAACCGCTCCAATCCAGCCAGGAAGCCGTCGTAGTCGCTCTTGCTCATCCGGAGAACCACCTCCACCTTGGCGTCCCTTTCGCTGGTTCGAGCACTGTCAGTCCAGGTCACGCCAACGTAACGGTTTTCGACCTCCCCGAGACGCAACCAGGGAACGACATCAAGGACCGTGGCCCCAAAGCGGCGACGGACCTCGCTGCGACATGAAATCCGCGTGATGTCTTTGGCCGGGACGCTGATCCGGCGTCTGTTCTGCACGAAGATCACTTCATCCTGGCCCAGTGCGGCTTTGACCTTGTCGCGGCTCAGAGGTAGACTGCCACCTTCATATGTCAGCGGGTATTCGGCGTGGACCCCCTGGGCTTCAGCGGCGAAGCCACTCATGGACCAGAGCAGAGCCGCTGAAAAGCACAGCACTGTGGGTAAGAATCTCATAGAGACCGCCCTCAAGATCCGGTTATCTTTTGGACGCGGTTCGCGCCGACAAGGTTGCCGAAATCTAGATCACCAACGTCGACAGCTCCACCCGGGAACGAATGCCCTCCACCACTACGATGCCGCTCTCGGTGACGTGGTGGAAGCGGCGGTCGGTCTCCAGGTCGTAGCCGATGACGGCGTCCTCGGGCACCCGGACGTTCTTGTCCAGGATGGCGCGGCGGATGCGCGCGCGCCG
>JBEKMO010000165.1:0-5487 GCA_050008465.1 Bryobacteraceae bacterium | reverse complement strand
CGACCGCGCCAGGCGCGACCCCGGCGCGGCTGATCGAACATACCATTGACGGCTCCAACAGCCGCTCAGAACCGGAACTTTCTACTTTGCTGGGAACCGGAAGTTTCTACTTTGCGTTGACAGGGGGCGGCGGCGGGGGGCGGCGGCGGGGAATGCAGGCGGGGAACGCAGGCCGGGGAATGCAGGCTCTGTCCGGGAAGAGCCTCCTTCCGTCAGCCGGTGTGGGGCGTGGCGTTAGCGACACGGGGCGGATCACGGCGAAACCGGAAGTTAGAAAGCTCTCCGGGTCCCGATCTGGGAAACCTGGATTCCTCCCGTGAAACGCCGGTCACGTCACAGAGTCGAGAAGGCCGGCCAGGGCAGATCGACGAGTTCCGGCAGTCTACAGGGCGTTCACGAGGTCGTCCTGGCTGACACCCGCCTGATGACGGAGAATACTGTGGAGTGTGGCAGCAACCAGGTTGCGATGCATCGGCACTGTGACGCGCCGATTCCCTCGGGCTAGGCGAACTTGAGAGCCAGGCTGTCCGATAGTCGAGAAGCCCAGCCACTCCAAGGCCCTAAGCGCTTGAGCTCCAGAAAAATCCCGGGGCAACTTCACGCCTGAACCAGGGCCTGATCGCTGACGAAGCGGATGCGGATTCGACGAGGAGCGCCGCCTTCGTCAAAGTGAACTGCAACCGCCTCCCTGATCTGCTGCTGCAAATCGCGGAGGTCTCGCCCCTGCGTGGTGATGCCACCCGCTCCATCCGGATCATCCCACCATGCCACGAGCCAGCCCGATTGCCCGTCACGTTGGACTTGAAGGGTGATTCCTTCCATTTCAGTAGCCTACCGGTTGTCGGCGAAATCCCGTCTCAGACCCGCTTCGCCCGCGGCGCGTACCTCAGCGTACCCCAGCGCCGCAGCCCGTTGGGCACGATGGCGAGGAGGCGGACCAGGAGCTTGTAGCGCCAGCCCGGGATCACAAACAAGTCCCCGCAGTCCAGGCCGCGTAGCGAGGCTGCGACGACGTCCTCGGCGTGCATCCACAGGCTCTTGGCAATCGAGTTGCGTTCGACACCCGCCACGTCGTGAAACTCGGAGTACGTCAGGCCGGGGCAGAGCGCCTGCACCTTCACCGGCGAGCCTACGCTCTTGAGTTCCAGATACAGGCCCTCGGTGAAGGCGTTCATCCAACTCTTGGTCGCTCCGTAGCTGGTACTGCCCGGTCTGTGTACAAAGCCGGCCACCGAGGCGACGTTGATCACCCCGCCGCTCCCGCGGGCCACCATCCCACGCAGCGCGGCGTGCGTCAGGCGCATGGTGGCCAGCACGTGCAGGCGGTGCATTTTGTCCTGGCCCTCGAGGTCCGCCTCCCAGAAGTGACCGAGCGTGCCGAAACCGGCGTTGTTGACCAGCAGTTCCAGGTTGTCCGCCGCGGCGATGCGGTCCTCCACCAGCTTGAGTTCCGCATCCTTGGTGAGATCGGCGACCAGCGCCTCGGCGTTGATCTCGCTTGCCAGCGCCTCCAGGCGTTCCTTGCGCCGGGCGACCAGAATCAGGCTGTAGCCGCGGCTGGCCAGCGCCCGCGCGAAGGTCGCGCCGATGCCGCTCGACGCTCCCGTGACCAGCGCGAGAGGACGTCCCACCTACTGCCCCACGATTTCCATGAACCGCGCCACGGCTTCGATGCCGCGATAGAAGTTCGGCAGGTGGAACTTCTCGTTGGGCGCGTGGAGGTTGTCGTCGGGCAGGCCAAAGCCCATCATGACGCTCGGGATTCCAAGGCTGCGCTCGAAGGAGCCGACGATGGGGATCGAGCCGCCCGAGCGGGTATAGACGGTCTTGCTGCCGAATACCTCCTCCATGGCGGCGGCGGCCGCGTCGATGAACCGGTTATCGGGATTGACCAGCGACAATCCGGCCAGGTGGATCAGTTTCACTTCGGCAGTCACGCCGCGCGGGCAGACCTTCGCCACCGCGGCCTTGAACTGCGCCAACGCCTCGTCGGGCCGCTGGTCGGCCACCAGCCGCAAGCTGATCTTGGCCACCGCGCGGGCCGGGATCACGGTCTTGGCGCCCTCGCCGATGAAGCCGCCGCGGATGCCGTGCACCTCGAGCGTGGGCCGCGCCCAGGTGCGGTCGAAGATGCTGAAACCGGGCTCGCCGGTGAGCGCGGTCGAGCCGATTTCCTTCTTGCGGTACTCCTCCTCGTCGAACGGCAGGCGCGCCCAGGCCTCTTTCTCCTTGTCGCTCGGCGGCAGCACGCGGCTGTAAAAGCCGGGAATCAAGATGTGGCCGTCCCGGTCTTTGAGCGCAGTCACGATCTCGGCGATCGCCTGGATGGGGTTCGGCGCGGCGCCGCCATAGACGCCCGAGTGCAGGTCGTGGTCCGCACCCTGGACGTGCAGTTCCGCGTAGACGATCCCGCGCAGACCCACGCAGATGGTGGGCATCTCCGGCGCGAACATTTCGGTGTCGCAGATGATGGCGGCGTCGGCCTTCAGGCGCGGTGGCCTCTGCGCAACGTAGCTCTCGATGTGCTCGCCGCCCGTCTCCTCCTCGCCCTCGATGAGGAACTTCACGTTGCACGGCAGCTTGCCGGTGGTCTTGAGCAGGCCCTCGACCGCCTTCACCAGGATGTACACCTGCCCCTTGTCGTCGCAGGCGCCGCGGGCGTAAATGTTGTCGTTGCGGACCTCGGGCTCGAACGGCGGCGACTTCCACTCCTCCAGCGGCTCGACCGGCTGCACGTCATAGTGGCCGTAAAAGAGGAGCGTGGGTTTGCCGGGCGCGTTCATCCACTCGGCGTAGACCAGCGGATGCCCCTCGCCCTCGATCAGCTCCGCCTTCGCGAGCCCCGCCGCGGCCAGTTCGTTCCGGACGAACTCGGCGGCGCGCCGGATATCCGGCTTGTGCTCGGGCAATGTGCTGATGCTGGGGATGCGCAGGAAGGCTTTCAGGCCTTCCAGAAACGTCTCGCGGTTCTGTTCGTAGTAGTTCATAAACCCTCGATCAGCCCGCCTGCTTGGCGGGGTCCAGAAGCTGGTTGAGCCTGGCTTCCGGGATGCCGCTCCGCTCGCGGGCGACCTCCCGGATGGTCTTGCCGGCGGCGTAGGCCTCTTTGGCCAGGGCCGCAGCCTTATCGTAGCCGATTTCCGGCGCCAGCGCCGTGACCAGCGCGAGCGATTGCTCCACCATCGCGCCGGCGCGCTCGCGGTCGGCCTCCAGAGCATCGATGCACCGCGTGGAGAAATTGCGCGAGCTCGCTGCCAGCAGTTCGATCGACTCCATCAGGTCGTACGCCATCACCGGCATCATCGTGTTCAACTCGAAGTTGCCCTGGGCGCAGCACCAGGTGATGGCCGCGTCGTAGCCGATCACCTGCGCGCACACCATCAGCAGGCTCTCCGCGATCACCGGGTTGACTTTGCCCGGCATGATGCTCGAGCCCGGCTGCACCTCCGCCAGCCGCAACTCGCCGATGCCGCACCGTGGCCCGGAGCCCAGCCAGCGGATGTCGTTGGCGATCTTGGTGAGCGACACGGCGTAGGTTTTGAGCGCGCCGCTCAGGAACGACACGGCGTCCTTGGCCGCCTGCGCTTCGAAGTGGTTGGCCGCCTCCCGGAATGGCAGCGTCGTGCGCTTGGCGATGCGCCGGATGACGGCCTCCCCGAAACCCGCGGGCGCGTTGAGCCCGGTTCCAACCGCGGTGCCGCCGAGCGGCAGTTCGTAGATCCCATCCAACGCCGCGTGTACGCGTTCCAGCGAGGCTTCCACCTGCCGCGCGTAGCCGCTGAACTCCTGGCCCAGCCGCATCGGCACGGCGTCCTGCAGGTGCGTGCGGCCGATCTTGATCGCGTCGTGAAACTCCGCCGCTTTGCGCTCGAGCGATTCGGAAAGCCGCGCCATCGCCGGCAGCAGTTCGTGGTGAACCAGTTCTGCGGCGGCGATGTGGATAGCGGCCGGGATCACGTCGTTCGAAGACTGGCTGCGGTTCACGTGGTCGTTCGGATGCACTGGGCGGCCGAGCCTGCGCCCGGCCAGCGTCGCGATCACCTCGTCAGCGTTCATGTTGGTCGAGGTGCCGCTGCCGGTCTGGAAGATGTCGACGACGAATTGGGAATCGTGCGTCCCCGCCGCCACCTCCTCGGCGGCGGCCTCGACGGCCCTGGCGATGTCCGCCTCCAGCCCGCCGATCTCGCCGTTCACCGTGGCGGCCGCGCTCTTGATCAGCCCCAGCGCGCGGATGAACGGCCGCGTAAACCGCAGCCGGCTGATGGGAAAGTTCTCGACGGCGCGTTGAGTCTGCTCCCCGTACAGCGCCCCGGCGTGTTCGATTCGCTCATCCCCCATGTCTCAATAATACCCAGGTCTCGCGTGGCGCACGCTCTCAGCGTGCCGCATCGACACTCGTGTCGATGCCCGATATAGAATGAGAGGCATCATGGAAACGTTGCCGCTCAAGGGGATTGTCCCCGCCGTCATCACGCCGTTTGGCGAAGACGAGTCGATCGACTACGAGGCCTGGCAGAACCTGATCGATTCGCTGATCGCGAGTGGGGTGCATGGCCTGCTGGTGATTGGAGGGCAGGGCGAGTTCTTCGCGCTGACCGAAGAGGAGCGTCAGGTCGCGGTGCGATTCTCGGTGCAGGCCGTCGCCGGGCGCGTGCCGGTCTGTGCCAACGTCGGCGCGGTCGCCACTCGACAGACGGTGCGCCTGGCGCAGAAAGCCGAGGAGGATGGCGTCAACTATCTTGTCGTGATCACGCCTTACTACCTGAAGCCCAGCGCGGACGAGTTGGCCGAGCACTACATCGAGGTGTGCCGCAGCGTGCATGCCCCGGTGCTCGCCTACAACATCCCGGAGCGCACAGGCGTGGAGCTTACTCCCTCCATCCTGCGGCGCATTGCCGGGCAGTGCGAGAACTTCGTCGGGCTGAAAGACTCGAGCGGCAGGCTCGCGGAGATCCCCGAGTACACGGCGCTCGGCCTGGCCGTGTTCATCGGGCGCGACCACATGATCCTGGACGGGCTGAAGCTGGGCTGCGCCGGCGCGGTCTCCGCTTGCGCCAATGTCTGCCCGCGCGCCTTCGTGGACCTCTACGAGGCCTTTCAGGCCGGGGACATGGAGAAGGCGGCGCGTTTGCAGGCGTTGGTCGAGCCGTTGCGCCGGACGTTCTCGCTGGCCACGTTTCCCTCGGTGGTCAAGGAAGCCATGAACATGTCGGGCGTGCCGGTCGGCGCCTGCCGCAAGCCAGTGGGCCCATTCCCGGTCGAAGCGCGCGGGAAGCTGGCGGAGGTCCTCGAAAGTCTAAGAACCGAAGGCTACCTGCCGGCGGCCGGCGGCTGAAACACGCTGTCCATCACTTCCAGCGCGAAGCGCGCCGAAACGGTGGCGGGACCGCCAGCCATCTCGATGGCCACCTCGACCGCTTCCAGCACCTCCCGCATCGAAGCGCCCGCCTGGGCGGCCTGCTCGATGTGCCACTGCATGCAGGATTC
>JBEKMO010000164.1:0-5545 GCA_050008465.1 Bryobacteraceae bacterium | reverse complement strand
AGCTGGTTGATGTTCTTGAGGCGGGTGAAGATGAGCTGCCAGGCGCAGGGGCGGCCGTCGTCCACTTCGCATTGCTTCTCGGTGGAGCCGCCGCAGGGGCCGTTCAGCAGGCGCTTGGCGCAGCGCGTCACCGGGCAGATGCCGCCGAACTGCGCTAACACGCAGTCGCCGCAACCCAGGCACTTCTCGGTCCAGACCGCCTGCTCCTCCAAAATGCCCAGGAACTGCGTGTTGAGCCCGGGGTAGACCGGTTTGTTGGGGAATCGCTCGGCGATCGCCTGCACGCCCGCGCCGCATCCAAACGAGACGATGGCGTCGGCTTTGGCGGCCGGCTCGGCCAGGTCCTTGATGAACTCGTTCTCGCACTGCCGCTCGATGGTGATCTGCGTGAGATCGAGCGGCTTGCCTTCGATCTTGCGCGCCATGCGCATGGCGTAGGAGGCGATGCCCACCTCGCGCTCGCCGCCGGCCAGGCATACCGTAACGCAGGTGCCGCAGCCCACGAACAGCACCTTGCCGTGGCGCGCGATAAGGTTCTTCAGCTCGGTGATGGGTTTTGGCGAAGCAACAATCATGGCGTTCCTACACTTTCTGTCTGCTTAGCGGACTGGGCCCCAGCGCACGGACTGTTTCGACGATCTCCTTCACTCGCTCGACAAACGTCGGGGCCATCGCGGCCGAGAGGTTGACCATTTTGAGCCGCTCGCCGCCCACGCCGATCTCGTCGAGGATCTCGCGGATGCGGTCGGTGCGTTTGCGGGCCCGCAGATTGCCCTCGAGAAAATGGCAGCCGCCTTCCAGGCACCCGGCCACCAGGATCCCGTCGATGCCCTTCTCGAAGGCCTCGAGGATGTGCTCCATTTCAATCTTGCCGGTGCAGGGCGTATGAATGATGCGCACGTTGACGGGATACTGCATGCGTTTGGAGCCGGCCAGGTCCGCCGCCGCGTAGGCGCAGTAGTTGCAGCAGAAAGCGATGATCTGCGGTTCCCATTGATTGGACTGAATCATGCTGTAACTCCGCCGGCGAGCAGCTCGTCCAGCATGGCAGTGAGAGCCTCGTCTTCCTGGTGCTGGAGGGTGATGGTCCGGGCCGGGCAGGCGGCCGCGCAGCTTCCGCAGCCCATGCATTTGGCGCCCTGGATCTCGGCCTTCTTGAGGTCGTTGATCATCGGAGCGCCGTAGGGACAGACTTTCACGCACGTGGCGCAGGCCACGCAGTTCTCGGGGTTGACTTTGGCGACCTGGCCGGGGATTTCCAGGTGGGACTTCGAGAGCACCGTGGTGGCCCGCCCGACGGTGGCTTGGGCCTGGGCAATCGTCTCGTCGATGAATCGCGGCGAGTGGGCCAGCCCGCACAGGAACTCGCCCTCGTTGGCCAAATCCACCGGGCGGAGCTTGGGATGCGCCTCGAGGAAAAAGCCGTCGGCGGTCAGGGCGCTGCGCAGCAGGCCCGAGAGCGCCGGGTTATCGGCGGCCGGAGCGATGCCGGTCGAGAGCACCAGCAGGTCCGGGCGCAGCAGGAGCTCGCGGTTGCTCGAAGCGTCGTGAACGGTGACCTTGAGCCGGCCGCCCTCCTCCACCACCACCGGATCACTCTGGTCCGGATAGCGGACGAACAGCACGCCTTCTTCACGAGCCTTCTGGAAGAACAGCTCGCGGAATCCGTACGTGCGGATGTCGCGGCCCAGGACCACGACTCTGGCCAGCGGCAGCCGCCGCTTGATCTCCAGCGCGTTCTTGACCGCCTCGGAGCAGCAGACCCGGCTGCAATAAGTGTTCCGGTCATTGCGGCTCTCGACGCACTGGATCATGACCACGGTAGGGTCCTTCTTGCCGGCCAGCTCGGGCGGCAGATTGCCGCCGGCCAGGGCCGCCTCCAGCTTGCTCTGCGTCGTTACGTGCTGGTTCTTGCCGTGCAGGTACAGCTCGGTAGCTCGCTCCTGGCCACCGGTGGCGACGATCACCACGCCGTGGCTGATCGCCTTTTCGCGCCCCGCCACGCTCAGGATGCTATTGAAGTTACCCACGTGACCACTTACGCTTATGGCCTTTGAGTTCAAGTAAACGTTGATCTTGGGATGGGACTGAATCTTGGTCACCAGTTGGCGCAGCCAGGCCTGGACGTCGGCCCGCTCCAGGGTGCTGTGGATGGTGCGAAGGTTTCCCCCCAGCGCCGACTCGTTCTCGACCAGGTGCACCTCGAACCCCTGGTCCGCGATGCCCAGGGCCGCGGTCATGCCCGCAAGGCCGCCGCCGATGATCAGGGCCGCTGCGGTCACCGGCAGTTGTCCGGTCTCCAGCGGCTTCAAATGCCGCGCCCTGGCGACGGCCATCGACATCAGGTCCACCGCCTTCGCCGTGGCGGCGACGCGGTCGTCCTTGTGCACCCAGGAGCACTGATCGCGGATGTTGGTCATGGCGAACAGGTACTGGTTCAGGCCGCTCTCGCGGAGCGTTTCCTGGAACAGGATCTCGTGAGTTCGCGGCGAGCAAGAGGCCACCACCAGGCGGTTGAGCCGGTGCTTCTTGATCTGGTCCTTGATGTGCTCCTGGTTGGTGTCCGAGCAGGTGTACAGGCTGGCTTCGGCGTGGCAGACGTTGGGCATCCTGGCCGCCCGCTGGGCGACCTGCTCCACGTCGATGACCGAAGCGATGTTGTGGCCGCAGTGGCAGATGAACACGCCCACGCGCGGGGTCTCGTCGGTGATGTCTCGCTCCCAGGGATATTCGTGGCGCTGGATCATGGTTCCGCGCGCCGGCGCAAGCTGGTCCATCGCGCACGCGGCAGCCGCCGAAGCCTGGGCCACCGATTCGGGAATGTCCTTAGGCTCCTGGAACGCCCCGGCCACGTAGATGCCGGGCCGGGAGGTAGCCTGTGGGGCAAGCCGCTCGGTTTGGGCGAAACCGAACTGGTTCAGCGCTAGCCCCAGCTTCGCCGCCATTTCTCTCAGGCTCGTGGGAACGCGTAGCCCCACGCTGAGCACCACCAGGTCGAATTCCTGCTGCAGCTCGGCGCCGGCCTGGTCGAAGTAGCGAACGCGCGGGTTCTTCGTGCCGGGCATCTCGACGACGCGCGAGGGGATGGCCCGGATGTACTTCACGCCGTGCTCATCGCGGGCCCGGTTGACGTAGTTGTCGAACTCCTTGCCGAACGCCCGCACGTCCATGCAGAAAATGGAGACGTCGAGCTGCCGCCCCTGCGCGTGCTCGAGGGCGACCATCGCCTCCTTGGTGGCGCTCATGCAGCAGATGGACGAGCAGTAGCCATTGCCGCGGGCGGCGTCGCGGCTGCCCACGCACTGGATGAACGCGATCCGCTTCACCTCGCCGCCGTCCGAGGGCCGCTGGACGTGGCCGCCGGTCGGACCCGCGGCCGAGAGCATCCGCTCGAACTGCACGCTGGAGAGCACGTTGGCGTATCGCCCGTGGCCGAACTCGCCGCGGAGCGAGGCCTGGAACTCCTCGAAGCCGGGCGTGAGGATCACGCTTCCGGCGTCGATCTCGAATTCGGCGGGCTGCTGGTCGTGGCACACCGCTCCGGCCGAGCACGCTTTGACGCACTGCATGCACTCGCTGCACAGACCGCAGGCGAGACACCGCTTGGCTTCGGCGATGGCCTGCTCCGGGCTGTAGCCCAGGTCGATTTCGGAGAAATCGTGCACCCGCCTGGCCGCGTCGGCTTGCGGCATCTTGACCCGCTCCTGCCGCGGGGCGTCGGGCCGGGGGTTGGGGGCCAGGTCCGCGGAAGCGGAAACCGGCGCCAGCTTAGCGCCGCGCAGGTAAGCGTCGATCGCCTCGGCGGCCCTGTGGCCCTGCGCCATCGCGTCCACCATCGAGGCCGGGCCCAGCACCGCGTCGCCGCCGGCGAACACGCCCGCGATGCTGGTGGCCAGCGTATCCTTGTCGGCGGCGATCCGGCCGCCCGCGCCGGCAGCGACACCCAGCTTGGCCGCGTCGATTCCCTGGCCGATGGTGACGATGACCGTGTCCGCCGCCAGCGCGCTGGTCTTGGAATCGTCGAACTGAGGGTTGAACCGCTTGTCCTCGTCGAATA
Organism: Bryobacteraceae bacterium; assembly: GCA_050008465.1. Lineage (GTDB taxonomy): Bacteria > Acidobacteriota > Terriglobia > Bryobacterales > Bryobacteraceae > Fen-330. Next base: position 1,488 of record JBEKMO010000164.1, on the reverse strand, counting down.
CCCTGGTGCAAGCGCGGAAGGAGACGCCTGTGGCCTCGATCCTGGTCGGGCCAACGCTGTTGTGGAAGACGATGCCTTCCTCGAGGGCCTCGGCCGCCTCCCAGGAGTGGGCGGGCATTTCCGCGCGGCTTTCGAGACAAGCCACGTGCACCGAGGTCACACCCGGCATCCGGCGGGCGCAGCGCGCGGCATCCATAGCCACGTCGCCGCCACCGATGACCACCACGTTGGGGCCGATCGCCGGCCGCTTCCCGCTGTTGACCTGGTACAGGAAATCCAGTCCCGCCCAGACGCCCGGGGCATCCTCGCCGGCGATACCCAGCTTGCGGCTGATCCAGGCGCCAGGGGCGACGAAAACAGCCTTGAACCCGGACTCCAGCAGATTCTTCGGGTCGGCGACCGCCGTGCCGGTCTTGGCCGCGACTCCCAGGTCCAGGATGTATTGGATCTCCTTGTCCAGGACCTCGCTAGGCAGGCGGTAACTCGGGATGCCGTAGCGCAACATGCCGCCAAGCTGCGGTTGCGCCTCGAACAGGGTCACGCCGTAGCCTAGGAGCGCGAGGTCGGAGGCCGCGGTCAGGCCGGCCGGACCACCGCCCACGATGGCCACCTTGGCATCCAGCCTCGCGGTCGGCAGAGCTGCGGGCGGATACTGGTCGGGGTTGAAGTGGATGTAGTCGGCGACGAAACGCTTCAAATCGCGGACGCTCACGGCTTCGTCGATTTCGCCGCGGTTGCAGTCGTCCTGGCAGGGATGCTGGCACACTCGTCCGCAGGCGGAGGGCAGCGGGCAGCGCTGGCGGATGAGTTCGTAAGCTTCCTTGAACTTGCCCGCGGCAATGAGAGCCACGTAGCCCTGGGCGTTCACGCCCGCGGGACAGGCGGCCTTGCACGGCGCGCGCCCGGCGGCTTTCGAGATTCCGAAGACGTTCGGGATGGCCTGCGGATAAGGGCGGAAGATCGCCTTGCGGGTGCCCAGGCGGCGGTCGAACTCACTGGGAAGATCGACTGGGCAGGCTTCGGTGCAGTCGCCGCAGGCGTTGCACTTGTCCAGGTCCACGTAGCGCGGGTTCTGGCGAATCTTGACCTTGAAGTTGCCCGGCTCGCCGGAGATTCCCTGGACGTCCGCCAGGGTGATGATCTCGATGTTCTTGTTCCGGGCGCACTCCACCAGCTTGGGCGAGAGGATACACATGGCGCAGTCCCCGGTTGGGAAGGTCTTGTCCAACTGCGCCATTCGCCCGCCGATGGCCGGCGAGGAGTCCAGCAGGTAGACCTTGAAGCCGCTCTCGGCCAGGTCCAGAGAGGCCTGGATGCCGGTGATGCCGGCCCCGCAGACCAGCACGGCGCCGACCGCCTCGGGCGCGCTATGTCCATTGCCGCTGGCTGCCATCATAGACGTGCCTCGGCGCCCCCGATTCCCTTGGATTCCAGCACCGCTCGCGGCTCGACCACCAGGCTCCCCAAGCTCACCTCGCCCGCCGTGCA
>JBEKMO010000163.1:0-5847 GCA_050008465.1 Bryobacteraceae bacterium | reverse complement strand
CTCGAATTGCGGCTGGACGAGGCGACCGGCATCTATGCCGCGCCGATCCAGATGAAAGCCAATAACGGCGTGCTGGTGATCGACGATTTCGGCCGCCAGCTCATGTCGCCGCGCGAGCTGCTCAACCGCTGGATAGTGCCGCTGGACCGCCGCGTCGACTACCTTTCCCTGCGCTACGGGGTGAAGTTCCAGGTCCCGTTCGAGACCATGGTGGTCTTCGCGACCAACCTGGACCCGCGCGAGCTGGCCGATGAGGCGTTCCTGCGGCGGCTGCAAAACAAGGTTTACGTGGAAGCCATCGAGCCGCAGTTGTTCGACGAGATCTTCCGGCGCGTGGCGAGCGCGCGGAACCTGCCCTACGAGCCGGATACCGCCGAGTACCTGCGGAAACTCTGCTACCGGGAAGGCAGCATGGAGCTGCGCGCCTGCTACCCGGCGGACATCTGTAGCATTCTGGCCGCTATCGCGAACTACGAGGGCCGCCCGGTCCGCGTCAGCAAAGAAGACTTGGAGCGTGCGGTGGCGCTGTACTTCGCGCAGACCTAGTCCCAACACTTCTCACTCTGGTTCCTGCGTGGGGCGGACTTCACTCAGGGTTTGTGAAGCATGCGTTCGAGTGCCGCGCGGAGCCCTGGGCCGTAAGCCGGGTCCGCCAGCGCGAATTCCACGAACGTCTCGAAGTAGCTGGGGAAGTTTCCGATGTCGTAGCGCCGCTCCCCGGGCGGCAGCTTGAGCGCCAGCACCCGTTTGCCTTCATCGCACATCAACTGGATCGCGTCGGTGAGTTGGATCTCTCCGCGGGCATCGGGCTTCACCCGCCGGATCATATCGAAGATCAGCGGCGAGAATAGGTAGCGCCCGGCGATGGCCAGGTTGCTCGGCGCGTCCTCCGGCTTGGGCTTCTCCACCAGGTTCGCGATTCGGAAGCAGTCGCCGTCGCTCTCCACGGGCCGTACGATGCCATAGTGAACCGTCTGATCCGGCGGCACCTCCTCGACCGCGACGATGCAACTGGCCCGCTTGGACTCGAACAGCTCGGCCATCCGGCCCACTGCATGGGACTTGGCGTGCAGTCCCAGGATCGAGTCGCCGAGCGCCACCACGAACGGCTCCTCCCCGGCGAAGTTCTCGCCGCACAAAACGGCGTCGCCGAGCCCCCGCTGGAACCGCTGCCGCGTATAGAAGAAGTGCGCCTTCAGGTCTTCGAACGCCAGCTCTCCCAGCAGTTCCTGCTTGTTCGCGGAGCTCAGCGCGCGCAGCAGCTCCGGATCGCTATCGAAGTGGTCCTCGATAGAGGTCTTGTTCCGTCCGGTGATGAACAGGATCTGGTCGATGCCGTTGGCCGACAGCTCCTCCACCACGTACTGCACGATCGGCTTGCGGGCCACCGGCAGCATCTCCTTGGGCTGCGACTTGGTGGCCGGCAACAGGCGGGTTCCGATCCCCGCAACGGGAACGATTGCGCTTCGGATCACCATATGAATATAGCAGGAGAACCCGCCGACTCAGTTCGGATCGTACCGCGCGATGGTCTTGCCCTGGGCATCGATCAGAAGAAGCGCTGCCCGGCCCGGCGGCAGCGTGACGGAAACCCGCGCGCCGCTGGCCACATCGCGGAATGCGCAGGCGCCGGGCGTGGATGTCTCGGAGGTCAGCACGTACAGGGTCGCGTTGAGCAATCGCGTGGGACAAATCAGGATGCCCGGATCCTGGCAAGACGTTTCGTAGACGTCCTTGACGCCCGCCCGTGCAATCGCGTAACGGTAGATGCGGCCGATCGACTCCACCTCGTCGGCAAACTCGAGAGGAAGCGCGAAGTACAGGATACGGCCCTGTCCCACCTGCTTCTCCAAGAAGGCCCCGCCCGGCAAGACCCCGCGTTCGGCGTAGGTGGTTTTCTCGCCACTGTAGGTGAGGCGAGCCGAGCCGCCGGGCCACTCGACCGGGTTCTCGCGGGTCGCGAGCAGCGCGTGCGCGTAGCCTTCGGCCCAATCGCCGGAGCGCCCTTCCACGGCCCGGAAGTGCTCGTCGGCATCGATTCGGCCGGAGATCAGCAGCGTGGCGCCGGCCCTCACTTTCACCATGAGCGCGTCCCACGCCTCCTGGCGCATGATCCAGGGCGCGGGCACGACGATCAGTTTCGGGTTGCCGAGCAGCCGGATCTGATACTCGCCCACAACGTACGCCGAAGCCCGGGCCACGTGGTAGAGGGCGCGCACGCTTTTCTGCTGGGCCTCCACCGCCCAGTTGTTGAAGACCGAAAGCTGAAGAGATTGCGGCAACACCAGCGCGATCTCGGGCAGCCGCACCTCGGTTGCGTAGGGCTGCGCGTCGCGGGCGAAACGGGCCAAGCCGGAAAGCACGTCCACCCACTGCTTGAACGAGCCGTCCGCCCGCATCACCCCAAAGGTGTCCCCTCGCTCCCAAACCCAGTGCAACGAGCCGGCGTTGCCAGCCGCGAAGCCCAGCGCCAGCTTGCGTTCGAGCAAAGGCAGGGCTTTGACTTCGTCCCACCGCCAGGCTGTGTCCATGGACCAAACGGGCTGCGGTCCGGTCTCCTCGACGAGATTCGGTTTGTCGACGCGCTTGGCGGCGACCGAGTTCCACAGCAGCGCGTCGTCGCGCCACCAGGTGTGATTGGTGGTGTAGTCGATTCCCGAGTCGGCGAAGAAGTGGTTCAGCAGCCGGTCCGCGACGCCGCCCTCGTCCTGGCCGACCGTCACCGGCTGCGTGGCTCCGGCAGCGCGGATGGCGCGGACCATTTCAGCGGCCCAACGGCGGAACGCCTCCTGCGCAAACAAATTGTAGTCGACGGCGCGAACCAGCCTCGGGTTCCCATAGCGGGTCAGCGCGAGATCGGCGGCCTCCGGGAGCGGAACCGCCGCGAACGAGGCGAACTCCGTGGCCGGCACGTTCCACGCCGCCGCCAGCTCCGCCACGGACGCATAGCGCTGGGCCAGCCAGTCCCGCCACGCCGCCAGCTCGCTGGGATCGCCGTTCGGCGTGTTGCCTCGCCAGAGCCGCCGTGGGTTCGAGAAGCTCGGCTCGTTGATCAGGTCGAAGCTTAAAAACGGGACGTTCTTGAGGCGCCCCGCGATCGAAGACAGCCAGGACGCCTGCGCGCGGATAGAAGTGGGGTCGGTATACGGATTTCGCCCCGGGGCCAGGCGGATCGGATCCTGCGATCCAGCGGCGTGCTCGGTGGTCTGCGGATCGAAAGCGGAGAACGTGAAGATCACCTGCATGCGATGCCGCGCCGCCGAGTGCAGGAACGCCTCGAGGGACCGCAGCAAACGCTCTTCCGCCGCGCCCGCGACCGGGTCGAGGTACAGCCCGCGGTTGGTCCAGATGCCGGTTCGAATCATGGTCACGCCGCGGCGTTCCATCTCGGCGAAATCCTGTTCCCAAGTCCAGGCGTTGCCCCCCAGACTGCCACCGGTCCAAAAGCCGGCGCCAAACGGATCCGTGGAGAAGTAGTTGGCGCCGACCGCCAGGTAGGGCTTCCCCTCGAGCCGGAAGTAGTCGCGCCCGGCCTCGAGCGCCGCGCCGGAACGAAGCAGCTTGTCGTCGCGCACCCACAGCCCTGTCGAGTACCGCTCGGCCACGGAGCCATCGATCGAGAGCGTCGCGCGCACGGCGTACAGGCCGGGTTCCCGCAGAGCCGGAGCGAAGGCGACCTGCTGGTGCAACGCTTCGCCACAGGGGAACTCCGCAGATGCCAGCACCCGCTCGTCGCGCAGCAGATCGAGGCTGACGCTGCCGGGAGCGCCCGGCCGGCGGAGCAGGTCAACCGTGGCCGACACCCGATCGCCGGGGTCCAGAGTGAGGCTATACAGATCGATCCACAGACGCGTCGGGCCACGCGCGGCGAAGGCGGCAGCGTCAGCGAGCAGGCGCGCGCCCTGGGGAGAGGGCCAGTAGTCCGGTTGGGCTTCGAAGTTGAGAAACACGCGCCGGGCCACCGGCGTGGTTTCCGAATCGGCGAACACATCGTCGGCAACCACCGGAGCCGCAACGCGGTCACCCGCGGAGTTCACCAGGAAGCCGATTCCGCGCCGCCGGCGCTCGCCCCAGGGCGCAGCCATTACGAAGACACGGCGCGCGCCGATCCCGGTAGGGCCGAACGGCACGCTCGAGTCCCATTGAAAGCTGCCCGCGCTGTTCGGGGCGACGTAGGTGTGCTCTACCCCGATGAGGCGCGAGTAGGCGTTCCCAGGCTGCCCGGTCCGCCAACCCGATCCGTCCCGCCACACCGGGACCGCAAGCGGCCGGCCACCGATGGTGAGCAGATTGCCGCGCTCGATATGATTCTGGATGGCGGCCCAGGCGTCGGCCGGGAACGCGGATCCGTAAGGCAGCACCAGGAGGTCGCCATCGCCGAGAACGCCGGCACGCCCCAGGTCCGCGACCCCTGCAAAAACCGGCTGCAAAGGCGCGAGCGCCTGCTCCAGAACGTTCTTCGGCGGCGGGACGGTTTCCACGGCGGGGAAACCCGGTTCCCAGAACACCACCGCCTTGCCATAGGCGGAGATCGAGGAGACCGCAAGGGCAGAGGCCAGCAGCAGACACGCGTTTCGGCTCATACGTTCCTTCGAGCATAACGCGTCCGGGCGGACTTCGACTCGCTCGAATGGAAGACCGTGCTCGTAGCTACCACGGGTACTTCGTCAGGCCCGCCGGCGGCACCACGGACTTGGCGATGGCCGGAGTCTCGTGTTCCTCGTCGGGCAGCGGGTGCTCGGGCTTCAGGTAGTACTTCGTCAGACCTTCCTTCAGGATGGCGAGCGCGGTCTCGGGATCGTCGGCGTACTGGAACAAGTCCAGGTCCTCCTGGGAGATCGTGCCGTAGCGCACCAGGGCGTCGAAGTTGATGACCTCTTTCCAGTAGTCGCTGCCGTACATGACGATGACCATCTTCTTGGCCAGCTTCTTGGTCTGCGCCAGCGTCAGCAGTTCCATCAGCTCGTCGAGCGTTCCGAACCCGCCCGGAAAGACCACCAGCGCCTTGGCCAGGTAGGCGAACCAGAACTTCCGCATGAAGAAGTAGTGGAACTCGAAGCACAGTTCCGGCGTGATGTAGGGGTTCGGGTGCTGCTCGAACGGCAAGCCGATGTTCAGGCCGATGGTCTTGCCGTTCGCTTCTTGCGCCCCGCGATTGGCGGCCTCCATGATGCCTGGCCCGCCGCCGCTGCACACCACGAACCGGTGGCTCGTGTTCCGGATCTCCTCGCTCCAGTCCGTCAGCAGGCGCGCCAGCGTGCGGGCCTCCTCGTAATAGCGCGCCAGCGGCCCGCCGGCTTCGTGCACCCGCGCCGACCCGAAGAAAACGATCGTGTCGCGGATCTTCTCCCGCCGAAAGTGGGACAGCGGTTCGAGGTACTCCGACAGGATCCGCAGCGCGCGCGCATCCGCGCTGTCCAGGAACTGCTCGTTCTTGTAGGCTACTGGTACGTCAGAGTGACTGCGTTGATTGTTCCGCATGGCTTTGGGAATCGCTCTGGATGGCTTTTTCGAGCTGTTCGACTCTCTTCTTGAGTTCCCTGATGGTCCTCATCAGGTCCGGGAGCCTGGGGAAAGCGGTCACCGCGCGCAGCCAGTCCTTAGCAGCGAACGAGGGGGAGCCGGCCACGACGCTGCCTTCCTTCACATCGCCCCCGATGCCGCTCTGGGCGTAGACCACGACGTTGTCATGGATGGTCAGGTGGCCGGAAACTCCGACCTGCCCGGTGAGCACCACGTTGCGGCCCAGCACCGAACTGCCGGCCAGCCCCACTTGGGCGCAGATGATGTCGTTTTCCCCGACCACGCAGGCGTGGCCGATCTGGACCAGGCTGTCGATTTTGGCCC
>JBEKMO010000162.1:0-6013 GCA_050008465.1 Bryobacteraceae bacterium | reverse complement strand
GACGCCGTCGTCAATCAGGTGTGCGTGGGCCTGCGATATCTCCACCATCAGCCGGACCTGGTCCGGTCGATGACCTGCTTCGATTGGCTCAAAACACTATCTTTGACGTTGAACTAGTATGAGACGCTCGGTGAAGTCCTGGGGGTCGCCCTTGGTCTCGGCGAACTCGGCTAGCGGTTCCCCATCGGTCTGAGAAATGTCGAACACATGCGCGGCGCGGAACCCGAAGACCCGCGTCTCATCGGTGTCGCCCAGGTCGTCCTCGTCAACCCGTTTCCGGCCCACCATCGGCGCAAGGATGACGGTGCCCTTCTCACCCTTGCGCACATGGCGGCGAAGTCTCAGCCACGTTTGGAATCCCGCCACGCGGCTCGCGTCGGGCATTTGGCTGGCGATAAGAAGGCAATTTCGAAATGAGTAGCTTCGAAACCGCCCCATGGCGGCGAGGTAGTTGCGAAGCGCTTCGCTCTGGCCTTTCTCCAGAGTTTCAATAAGCGCGCTGAGCGCGTTCTCGGCGAGTTGCTTGGCTTGATCGGTAGTCATTGGAAGGGTCTCCTGATTCTGGGAGGAGGTTCTCTCAGGCGCATCGCGCCGCCCCCCTGTGGACCTGCCCCTCAGAAGGGCAGGTCGGTAGCCTCCGCGTTGGGAGCGCTGGCGGCCTGGTCGCGCTTGGCGCGATCGAGGTTCAGGATGGAATCCACGCGGATCTCCCAGACGCGGCGCTTTACGTCGATTTTGGCCTTCTTCTCGCCGACCTTTTCGACGTAGTCGCGGCTGCGGAGTTCGCCTTCGACTTGGAGGTGCGTGCCTTTCAAGAGGGAGGCCGCCCGCTCGCCGCGCTTGCCCCAGGCGATGCAGCGATGCCAGTCGGTGCGGCTGACGTACTCGCCGGTGGTCTTGTGCTTCCAGGAGGTCCTGGTGGCCAGCGACAGCACGGTGTAGGGGATGTTGTTGGTCCTGGTGGAGCGGCGCTCAGCGTCTTTGCCGAGGAAGCCGATCAGAGTCGATCTGTTCATTGGTTTTTCTCCGTTTCTGCCCCGTTCTCTCGGGGCACCCAGAAGCGAGGGAGGCCGCTCCCAAGGGCCAGGGCCGCTTTTTCTGGGGGGACCGCCAGGATTCTTCGGCGGGTGTGCGAAAGGCGTCAGCCGGGAATCTTGGCGGGGGAGCCGGAAACCCGCAGCGCGGCGCGAGCCGAAGCAGAGGCCAGCAGTCCCGCCGGGCGCGGGATAGCGACCGAAGCAGTGCCCGAGAGAGAAGGGAAGGAAGAGGAGAGCATGAACCCAGATAGCGAACCCAGGCGCCTTGAAGAGCATCGAGTGTCGGCTCCTTCGCCAGACCTCAGACCCGAAGCGGTTTGGGGCGGCGCCAGACCGGGAGGAAGGCCATTGCGAGTCAGCCGCCACGACTTGAGCTGGCTCGCCTGACGCGGGCAGTGGTGACCGGGAACGAAGAGCGAAAGCGGACGAAGGGGGGCAGCAGACAGCAGAGGTCGGGAAGGATAACGGGGCCGAGTTCCTGGAACTACACGCGCGGGCCGTAGCGTGCAGCACGAGCATTCCAGGCTATGTGAGAACCTGCTGCGGTCTCGAACCCTGGCCCGCCCGTGGTCGCGAGATGGCCGGGCGAGCGCAGCCGGGCTCCCGGCTCCCAGTCCAAGCCCTGGAGCGCATGGCGGCCAACATCCACGTGACCGGGGCCGAGCACAGCGACCTGCTGGCGGCGGCCACCGCCGCCGGGCTCTCGGTCCCGCAATACGTCCGAACGCGCTGCGGGTTCGCCGTGCGCTGGGCGTCGCAGCCGTAGCCGAGGAATTGCTATTTAAGTCTCGCAAGTCGACGCCAATCCCCGGCAAACTCAGGGAATGCACGCTCGATGGCCGCTGCCGCGTCACCCCAGGACGCTCCATGGACGACGAGGGCCTCGAGGAGGACGGGGTAATACTCGATGTCTAGTGGAACGCAATCTGCCGGGAGGCCGCTTCCCGAGAGGCTCTCGTATGCGAGGGCGGCACAATGACTTGCGGGCCCATCACCTCAGTCGCGTTCACGCATAAGAACTTGGGCGGGCAGGATGTCATGGCCCACGATCGCCTTTACAACCGATCCGTAATCGCGCGCTTTCGTCGCTGAAATGGCACCCATGACGCGCATGAAGCACCTCAGGTTGTCCTCGTACGTCACTCGCCCTCGATACCCCAACACACACTCTGCAAGGGAGCCAGAAAGTAGCGCCTGGCCTAAACCACATCCATTCATACTGTCTAGGCTGTAACAACTAAAACTAAGCACAATGCGGTTCTGTGCGAGCCTGTGCCCTTGCCGCCAATCCTCGATTGTAATGCCCCGATAAGCGGACCAAGCGCCCGGACGCCCGTGGCCAAAGTAAGTAATCACTTCGTGTCGCTGCCCGAGTTCCCTTACAATGCTCTCCTTGTAATATCTATTCGGATACCTTTCCACCACCGTGCAGCCACATCTTCGCAGAACCGCCGCCCACTCACAAAGCACATTCAAGTAGCGAGGATGGTAGTAACCCAGATACAGTACAGACATCTAGAACACACCCGCCGGTAGCACCTTTGTTCCTGTGCCGACTAAGCTCCAAGTGTACTTCGCCACCACGGCACCCGCGCCGCCATCTGTCGTCCACACCTTCAGAGCGACATCGTCCTTTGTGACCTCCACCGTCCACGCGCACCCCTCCCACCAACCGCACGTCCCGGTATTCGCATAGAATCGCTCCTGTGTTGCATCGCGCCCGTCCCGAAGAAGTCGTGGCACATGGGTATGGCCGATAATCATGCTGCAGTCATAGTTTGCCATCGTGTCAGGAAGCCGTTTCTCCTCGCCTGAGGGCTTACTCAACGTCGTGAAATTCCCCACATCCCCCAGGTAGTTCGCCACATCCTTAGGCGTGTACACGGTCAGGATACTTGCCAGCGCTTTCACATCCTCGAGGTCGGCGCCAGCACCGAAGATCTGCACAGCGAGGTTGCTGATCGTCTCAAACGGCTCCCCAGCGAAGTTGCTGGCGAATTTCCCAAACGCATTGTTCGCGTCGCAACACAAGTCATCGTACTGATGGCCGTGCATGAGCAAAATGTCCTTTGCCCGGCCGCTGATCACCGCATAGTCATAGACGTTGATGTCGGGGAAGCCGTGTTTCCGCAGCCTTGATAAGGCTTCAGGTCTCTTCCACACATCATCGTGGTTGCCCCGAATCTTCACGAACCTCCTTGGGCTCGCGTTCTTGTAGAACTGTTCTGAATACACACCATAGAGGTCTGCATTCTCGGCGATGATCGGCTCAACCTTTTCCACCGGGTCGCCTTCATCCAAAAGATCGTAAGTAATCCAGAAGTCTTCATCGTCTCCCAGCGCAATGACAGTCCACGTTTCATCCTGCAGGTACTGCTGCAGCACCGCCTTGAACAACTCCTTGTTCTTATAGAAGTGACCCATGCCGCCACTTACATCCTCCTTGGACTCCTTGTGCGCGTCACTCAACACCACATAGCGCGCCTGGTCCGACACGGTGAGCAGGGCAGTCTTGCTGGCAAAGGTGCTCTTAAAGTCGGCGAAAGCCTTGGGCCACGTATGGTACTCAGTATTGGAAGGATCCCACAGGTCGTCGAAAACCACCAAGGCAATAACGAGGAACACGATGCTTGCCGTCGCCAACTTGATCAGCAGATAGATCTTGCCCGCTGTCACAAGCGGAAGAAGCACTTTGTTCTTGAACCACTCCTGGGTGCCCTTTGCCGCTTCTGCGAGCCATGCGGCCAGTCGTGCGACCGGTGTATCGCCCACCGAACACGCCCAAACGACAATATCGAGAAGCGACTCAAAGACAGCGTCCGCAGCCTGCATTGCCCACCCAAATACTTCAGTTGCCTCAGTAAGTGACCAGAGCAGAATCTCAAAGATCGTGACCTGCACGAGCATCAGCCACTTGGCAATCTGAACAAAGATCGCAAGACCGCCTTTGGCGGCATCCACAAGGATGGCGGCCATCGGGAAGCCGATTGCAACGAGAGCGTGGTAGGCCTGCTTGAGGATGTCGACCCCCAGAGCCGCTCCGGCTCGAAGCAAGTCGTAGAAGGCGGCGCCGAGGTCCCTGAGTGCCCGGAACATCTGACGAAGGTTCGTCGACCTCCGGAGAATACACATCGCGATGTCGTATACTGCAAATCCCAGCATGAAAAGGACGGTCAGTCCCTTTTTCATTACCTCAAAGGAGCGCAGCGCACACCACTCAACGAGGTCGCCTAGTGTTTTGCCGAGTTGTAGGAGTTTCAGGAACACCGCCTTTATGACGTCCGTCGACTCCTTCCCGATACATTTGAGTATGTACCAGACCGAATGGCCAAGGTCGACAAGGTACCCGACAATGTCGCTAAGCGTCGCTAGCGCCAAGTCGATACCTGCTTTCACGATGTCACGAATACGGGCGCCAACACTGATTAAGGCCTTTATTCCAGCGCGGACATAGTTTTGGGCGTTGTCGTAGATTGCCGAAATCACGTCGACAAGTTTCTTCCCAGCAGCCAAAATGGCAGCCACCACTTTCTGCAAAGTGGCATCAATACTGCCGACAGCACCTGCGATGACACCGGAGATCAGCTCACCAATCTGTTTGCCCGCGTCCAGTAAGGTCTCGACAATCTCATCGATGCGCCGTTGGACATTATCAACAATGTCGCTGACCAGTTCGCTAAACTCATGGCCTGCCGCAACAACCGCATCGACTGTGTTTGTCACCGCCTCCCCGATGGTGTCAACGGTGTTCACGATCGCATTCCACGCGTTATCCCAGAAGCCGTCGTAGGCAGGATCGATGTTGCCCTTTCTCTTCTCGCGAATATATCGCGTCGAGATCTCTCCGAGCCAATCCGTCACCTGCCGGAGTTTGCCGCCCACGGCGAAGTAATCCCTGTAAAACAAGGTTGCATCGCGACGCGTCATGATGGAGGCGCCGGTTATCAGGTCGGCATGGCAATTGGTTTCCACAAAAACCCGCACTACGTGCCGTCGGAGTTTAGGATTGTTCTTCTTTCGAACAGCCGTCAGCAGTCGTATGCGATCGCCGACGCTGGGGGCCGTTCGCAGGAGGGCTTTGAGTGCCTTGCGACCCTTTGCTGGGCTTGTAGAGAAACCCGCCAGCGCTTGATTGATGAGCGCCGGGGTCAATGGCGTTCTCTTGGTCACTGTTCCAACCGCGGACCTCCGCTTGTTCTTGGGTAATGGTCGCGCAGTTCGGCGCCTTTGCGGAATGGCTGTTTTCGAGGGTGCCTTGGAAGTGAGCTTTTGGGACGACACCTTCCGGTGAGTGTCACGACGTGTCCGGGTTGACGACTTATGACCCGAACTCGAACCTCGCGTGTGCATAAGCACTCCTTCTAGCAAAGAACTCGTCAGGCGCAGGCTCTGTGTGCACGAGTTCCCATTTCTCTTCATCGCCAGTCCGTTCCGATTGGCCGAGGCGAGTCGGAGCGGGCAGGATGGTCCTCTGGCATCGAGCCGTGGCAGAAGACAAGGTTCTTGTTGTGTCGGGGCCACGGAGGCTCAGCGCAGATCTGCTTCCGGACGGGAACGGTGTCAGGAAACAGATAGTAGACGATGCACGGTAGGCCCCAGGTGCTCGCCTAGAGTGACGACCGAATCGTTGCAGGGAGGAGACCCAGCGATCGATTGGCGGCCGCCAGTGTACTGGGACTTCCATTGTTTCCTTCCCAAACGAGCATAGTATACAGCAAAAGCGCCTCGACCGGCTCCGTTTATTGTGATTATTCTGGAGTTCTGGACGTGGTGTACCTCTGGAAGTGCCATGAATACCTGTGCATGCTTTTTCCGGTCAGGGCGAAAACCAGCGGCTACCATATATCATACTAGTTTGACATCAAACATAGAGTATTAGATCATTGGGGCAGGAGGAGTCGCATGCGTCCCCCTGCTCAGATTGAACCGTGGCTTGGCACCGAAGACCTGCAGACCTGGGTGCGCGAAGCGGCCGA
>JBEKMO010000161.1:0-6109 GCA_050008465.1 Bryobacteraceae bacterium | reverse complement strand
GGCCAGCTTCACCCCGTCGAGCATGGTCTTGGCCAAATCGGCGGGAATGTTGAAGTCCTTGATGGTCCCGATCAGGTTGTAGGCGCGCGTGGGGTTGGCGCGAATGAACTCGACGCCCTCCAGCCAGCCCTCGGTGAACTTCGCCAGAGTCTGCGGGTTCCGCGCCGCGAACCGGTCGCTGACCACCAGGATGTCGGCAATCAGCTTGTTGGCGATCCGCGTGTCATAGATCTTCTTCGCGCCGGCGCGCTTGGAGACCGCGTCGCTCATGTCCGGGTCCCAGGCCACGGCGGCATCCACCTTCTGCTGCGCGAACAGCGTGGCCGGCTCGATCCCGTCCTTGGTGTGCACGGCCTTGAGGAAGATCTCGTTGCGCTGTTCCGTGGTCAAGCCCGAGCTCTTCAGCCCGTTCCAAAGCAGGAAGTGCGACGGCGTGTAGGGCGCGAACGCCACGGTCTTGCCGGCCAGGTCTTCGATGTTGTTGATGCCCTGGCGACCGATCACGCCATCGGCGCCGCGGGACCAGTCCACCATGAAGAACGCGTGCACATTCACGTTCTTGTCCTGGAACTGGGCGAAGTCCTTGGCCCACACGTCGGCGGTGGTCAGCATCACGTCCACGTTGTTGGTGGCTAGCGCCGCCGCTCCTTCGGTCCAGTCGTCGATGATCTTGAAGGAGACCTTCAAGCCCTTGCCGGCGTATATCGAACCGGCCGCCGTATCCAGGCCGCCGTTGGCGACCAGACCGCCGACGCAGCCGACCCAGATGTTCACGCGCACGCGGACTTCGTTGCTCTCGGCCGCGCTCGAGGCAGGCATCTCCAGGGGTTTCGAGGTATCCAACGCCTCCCCGCCCCCGGACCCTTTCGACGACGAACCGAACAGTTTCCCGAAGTCCACCACGCCATACCGGTGCAGGCTGTAGCCCACCAGGGCCAGCCCGACCAGGAAAATCAGTGTCCAGCCACCCTTTTCAATTTTGACTGCCATGGCTCATCTCCCTACTCGGTAGGCTGCGCTTCCTTGCCCCCGATGGTTTTCTCCGCCGAGCCGGCCGAGGGTTGCGGGGCCAGCCCCATTTCCATCTTGAATTGTTTCACCAGTTCGCTGGCCCGCAGTTTCTCGGCTTCGTCGTCGATCTTGACCGCCTGCTGATCGACGTTGCCCATGGCCATCTCCATCCGGGCCTCGTTGACCGCGGTCATCTCCTCGATCTTGCGGACCATCTCGTCGTGGGTCTCGGCGACCCCGGCGACCTGGAATTGCTCCATGGAATCGGCCACCTTCTTCTCCCACTGGGCGCGGCGATAGTCGCGAATGGCGCCCAGCGCCTCCTGGGTCTTGCGCTCCTTCTCGCGCATAAAGGCCTGTTTGACCGCCAGCGCCTTGTCGAAGGCGGCGCGAGCCGTGGTCAACTGGCCCTGCGTGCGCGCCAGGGCGCCGCGCGTCTGCTCGAGCCGCGTGGCGAAACTGCCGGCCAGGTCGTCGCGCCCGGCCTGGATGGCGGCCTTCACCTTGGAAACCAGGTCGGCCATATCCGTCTTGTACTTGGCTTCCTCTCTTTCGAGCAGCGTCACGTTGGCTTTCACCATCGCGATGCTCTCGTTCATCCGCGGAACCTGGTCGTTCATGTCGCGGATGTTCTGTTCCAGGATCAGTTCCGGGTTCTCGGCAATTGAGATGAAAAACCCGAAGAACGACCGAAACATGCGGGATAGACGTCTCCACATCTGGAGTCTTCCTCCTTATAGCGGCTCGAATGCCTACGTTTTCGGCGGCGGCGGAGCCGGGCTGCCGCTGGTAGTGATTGGGTTTTCCGACACGAAGTACCCGACCGCGTCGGCGATCTTCTTTTCTTCCTGCTGTTTCTGAAGGCGCCAGCCGTAAAAGCGCTCCCTCTCCTTGGCTATCGCGTCTTCATTGGCCTGTATACGAGAACGATGCTCGGCCACCAGTCGTTCCATCTCGGCCTGGATTTTCCGGCTGTCCTCGGCCTTGGCGGCCTCCAGGTCGTGCAAGGACTTCTCCAGGACCCGCTCGTAGGTGTCCAGCGCGCGGTCGCGCTTGACGGCATCCTCGATCACCTCCTGGATCTTGACCCCGGCGGCATCCAGGGCCACCAGGATGGAGCTGCGCCTCACTTCGGCCGGCAGGCCGCGGATGTGCTCGCTTTGGAGCATCTCGGCCACCTTCATGATCGTATAGCCATGGTCCGGCGGGTGGATTTCTGCGGAGTTGTAGATTTCTTCGAATGAAGTTGGGTTGGCGACGGGGCCGGAGAACTGGGTTACCGCCGGTACCGACGCGGCAATCTCGGCGACCGCCCGAGCGGCCGTGCCAGCCGCCTCATCCGGCGGCCGGGCGGCATCGGACGCGCCCTCGGCAGCCTGGTCCACGGAGACGAATAGGTTGTACCACCTCTTGCTCACGATGACCTCCGACAATACTGGGTCACGATGGACAATAGCAGAAAGGCGCATTCCCCGCAACCACCGGCCCGTGCGGGGACCGTCCGAACGTATTGCCACGCTCGGTTCCGAGCCGCGACCGCGAGGGAGCGGTCTCCCAGACGATCGGAAGAACCGCTTGCCGACGCGCGCGGCTCGGAACGAGCGATCGCGGGTTTAGTGGATAAGAATTTCTGATCGCACCCATAGAAATGTTCCGCTTGGTGGGCGTGGCGCGCCGATGCATGATGAGGGAGAGGCTCTCTTAAAGTGTATCGATGGAACCGCGTTATTCTTGCTGCGCTGCTATTGTCCGGAGCGGCGCTGGGTCAGACGGTTACGGACAGTGAAGCCCGCTGGGCGGCGATGCAATCCACGGTGAAGGCCGCGCAGTCGGCGGGCGACAACGCCTGGATGCTGGTCAGTTCCGCGCTGGTGCTGATGATGACCGGGCCGGGGCTGGCGCTGTTTTACGGCGGGTTGGTGCGCAAGAAAAACGTCCTGGGCACCATGATGCAGAGTTTTATTCTCATGGCCGTGGTCACGGTCATCTGGGCGGTGGCCGGGTACAGCTTGGCGTTCGGAGAGGGAAATTCGTTTATCGGCGGTTTCCGCCACCTGTTTCTCAACGGAGTGGGAGCGGCGCCGAACCCCGACTACGCGGGTACCATTCCGCAGCAGACGTTCATGATCTATCAGCTCATGTTCGCCATCATCACGCCCGCGCTGATCAGCGGCGCATTTGCCGAGCGCATGAAATTCAGCGCCATGTTGCTGTTCATGGTGCTCTGGTCGCTGCTGGTGTACTTCCCGATGGCGCACATGGTATGGGGCAAGGGCGGGCTGCTCAACGCCTTTTTGGGCGGCCGGTTCCCCTGCTTCGATTTCGCCGGCGGCACGGTGGTTCACGTCACCTCGGGCGTTTCGGCGCTGGTGTGCGCGCTGTACCTGGGCAAGCGCCAGGGATATCCCAGCGAACCGATGAAGCCGCACAACCTGGTGCTGAGCGTCATCGGCGCGTGTTTGTTGTGGGTCGGCTGGTTTGGATTCAACGCCGGCAGCGCGCTGGCGTCCTCGGCGCTGGCGACCAGCGCGTTCGTAGCCACGCATTTCGGCGCCGCGGCGGCGACGCTGGGCTGGATGCTGGCGGAGTGGATCAAGGGCGGCAAGCCGAGCGTGTTGGGGGCGCTTTCGGGGGCCGTCGCCGGGCTGGTGGCAATCACGCCGGCCTCGGGGTTCGTCACGCCGCTGGCGGCGCTGGCGATCGGCTTTGCGGCGGGAGTAGTCTGCTATTTCATGGTCACGGCGTTCAAGCACCTGTTTGGCTACGACGATTCGCTTGACGCGTTCGGAGTGCACGGCGCCGGTGGAACGCTGGGGGCGCTGCTGACCGGCGTGTTCGCGACCTACGCGGTGAACGACGGGCTAAAGGACGCCTCGGGCCGGCCGCTGGCACTCGGGCTGGTGGACGGCCACCCGGGCCAGGTGGTGAATCAACTGATCGGGGTCGCGATCGCCTGGGCGCTGGCCGCCGCCGGCACCCTGATCATCCTGAAGATCTGCGATCTGCTGATTGGGGTGCGAGTGGAGCCGCAGCACGAAACCGAGGGGCTGGACCTGAGCATGCACGGCGAGGAGGCCTACAACTTCGAATCGTAGGGCAGGCGATGAAAAAAGTTGAAGCGATCATTCAACCGTTCAAGCTGGAGGAAGTCAAGGAGGCCCTGAAGGCCATTGGGGTCGACGGCATGACCGTCTCCGAGGTGCGTGGACACGGCCGCCAGAAAGGCCACAAGGAAGTCTACCGGGGCCAGGAATACCAGGTCGATCTGCTTCCCAAGGTCAAGCTGGAACTGGTGATCGCCGATGCCCGGCTGCCAGAAGTCGTTCGGACCATCACGCAGGCGGCGCGCACCGGCAAGATCGGCGACGGCAAGCTGTTTGTCTATGACGTGGCCGAGGCCATTCGAATCCGCAACGATGACCGCGGCGAATCGGCCTTATAGCGCCGCGCTCGAGCGGCGCAGCAGCCTGGTCGAAAGCCTGGTGGCCGAGGCCTACGAACGGCTTCTGGCGCCTTCCCTGCCAGAGGGGCTGGCGCTGGCAGCGGTCGCCGGATTCGGGCGCCGCGAGCTGTTTCCGCACTCGGACGTGGACCTGTTGCTGCTGGTGGAGCGCCCGGCGCTGGCCGAGCGGCAGCGGGGGGCCATCTCCGCGTTCTTGCAGGAGTTGTGGGACCGCAGCCTGCGTGTGAGCCACTCGGTTCGCGTGCCGGCGGAGTGCTGCGAGCGCGACGACCAGAACCTCGAACTGACCATCAGCCTGCTCGACGAGCGTTACTTGGCCGGCGACCGCGGGCTGTACGCCCGGCTGAGCGCCGGCCTGCCGCCCTTCATCCACGCCCAGCGGCAGGCCATTATCCGCGGCCTCTGCCGCATGGCTCGCGAACGGCACTTCAAAGCCGGGGGGTCGATTTTTCAGCTCGAGCCGAACATCAAGGAGAGCCCCGGCGGATTGCGGGATTACCAGGTCGTCTGCTGGCTCAGCCAACTCCGCGGCGCACGGCCCGACCGGATTCCGCGTCCCTCGCCGCCGCCCGAGTTGCTCCCGGCCCGCGATTTCCTCTTTGCGCTCCGCTCGGAGCTGCACGAACGCGCGGGCAGAGACACGAACCTGTTGACGTTCGATTTGCAGGAGGAGATCGCGGAGCAGTTGGCGCTCGACCCGGCCCGCTGGATGCGTGAGTTCTACGGCCACGCGCGGGAGATTCACCGCGCCGCCGTACGTGAAATCGACGCCGCCGAGGAGAAGACGAGCAGTCTTCTGGTGCAGTTCCGCGAGTGGCGGTCGCGGGTCTCCAACGCGGACTTCTACGTGTCGCGCGAGCGGGTTTACTTCCGCACGCCGCACCGCCTCGAACATGAGCCCGGGCTGGCCCTGCGGCTGTTCCAGTTCGTGGGGCGTCACGGCCTGCGCCCGGCTCCGGAAGCCGAGCGCCGCCTGGCCGATCACTTGCCGCGCCTGCGGCTCCACTTCTCCGCGCCTCAAACGAGGGCCTGGCCGCAGTTCAAGGAGCTGCTCTCCGCGCCACACTGCGCCCTGGCGCTCCGGACCATGCACGAGACCGGCGTGCTGGCCGCCCTGTTGCCGGGCTGGGAGAGCGTCGACTGCCTGGTGATCCGGGACTTCTATCACCGCTACACGGTCGACGAGCACACGCTGGTCGCCATCCAGAACCTGGAACAACTGCGCGACGCCCAGGACCCCCTGAAGCGCTCCTTCGCCGAATTGCTCTCGGAAATCGACGACCCGCCGCTGCTGGTGCTGGCGCTGCTGTTCCACGATCTGGGCAAGGCGAAACCCGACGGGCCGCACGTGCCCGAATCCGTCCGGCTGGCCGGCCTGGCGATGGAACATCTGGGGGTGCCGGAGGATCAGCAGCGCGCCGTGCGGCTGCTGGTCGAGCGCCACTTGCAGTTTTCCTTCATCATGACCACGCGGGACCTCGACGACCCGGCGACCATCCGGCTGCTGGCCGAGCGCGCCGGCACCATCGAGCTCGCCAAGAAGCTGGCCGTGCTGACCTACGTGGACATTGGCGCGGTCAACCCCACCGCCCTGACTCCCTGGCGCAGCGAGCAGCTCTGGCGCGTGTACGTGGC
>JBEKMO010000160.1:0-6139 GCA_050008465.1 Bryobacteraceae bacterium | reverse complement strand
TGCTTTGTCAGGACGATTGCGCCGTAACGCAGTCGGCGGTAGCATTGCGGTGTGATGCTGCCGTTCGTTCGGCCAGTCCAACGTGAACGGCTCAAAATGGAAGCGCGGCTATACAATCCCCAGAAAGCAATCGTCCTGCCAAAGTAGGGCGGCTCCGCTTAAGGCGTCTTCTCGGCAATGCTCCGGCGGCCACCGTTCACCACACCCGGCGATTCTCGCGCCGACGCACTGCCGACCAAGCCTAAAGACTTCCAGCCCGGAGAGGTTTCCAACTTCCAAGTGTGCCGTGATCCAACCGGAATCCCCACAACCCTCTGAAATCGTTGCTAAACACGAGGCGGCTGTTCACTACTGATACAGAAGCGCGAGGGTGCGTTTACGAGGCGATCTCTCAGGTTACGGAACTGGCGCCATGTAACTGGGCGGATTTAGTAGGGTTGGCCAGACACCCGCCGAGGCAACGCCGCGCGAGGCTCGAAGCCGTCTGCCGCCTGGCGAAATGGGGTTGGCGGGGATGCCGCTGCGCCGGAGAGAATCAGTCTATGGTCGTGCGGAAACGTCACTCGATGCTGCAAGACGGGCCCCCGGCAAAGTCGATTCGCGTAGGTTGGTTAGCGACAAGGCCCGTCATCTCTAGAGGGGCGTACGTCATCCAGCGCGAGGAACGCTGCGCGATGAGATCATCGGTCCTGCGGCTCTAAGCCGGGTTGAGGACCTTCGCGCACTTCTGGATGAGGTCGGCGATCTGTTCCCTGTCATGCTCGGACAGCATGAGGTATGCGAAGCGTTCGGAATGCTTTGGTGCAATACCGATGGTGCGGGTGCGGTCAAGGATATCAGCAATCTTCGGCACGGTGCTCCAGATGCGGTCTCCGATCAGTCCCTCGGCACGAATCAACACGTACACCCCATCAGGGAGCGACGGCCACTCTCCGTTCATTCTGCCAAGGCCGTTTTCATAGATGATGATTTTGGCAACTGTCTGAGAGCCTCTGGACGAGAGTATGCTGTAGCTGCCCTTGTACGCTCTTGCCTTAGTACTTCCAACACGCTCTTCGACGCAGGAAAACAGTTCAAAAGCCCGTTCCCGGGAGACCGGATCGTATTCGACCAATGGAGCCGTCTGGTAGCTTGGCTCCCGATGCACGGTTGACAACGACTCCAATGCCTCCATATCGCTGAGTGAGGAATCCGCGGCAGTCGATTCCACCACATCAGTGCCCACCGGCCTTGTTGGCGTAGCACTCCAGAAAATCCGAACTTCGGTCATTCGGGATGTACTGGCGCGTCGAGAATAGGTTGCTTCTAGCTTTGCCACATCCACGTCGAACATCCGTGCGCGAAAATGATCAGCTATGGAAGCCGCAAGCCTCTCGATCAGCGAATCCAAACACGTCAAGGATGTCGAGAAAAGCGGACCAAAATACCTGAATTCACCGTCAAGATATCGGTTACCATAGCCTCGTATCAGGCCTGCGCCGCTGGCCTCGACCTTTGACGTCGAGTGGTCAAACGATAAAGTGAGGAGGCGACCTCCGTGATCAGCGTCCTCTTTGATCAGACGCGCGATCCAAGCAAGAAGCTTTTCGTGCTCTGTGGCCTGAAATGCATCATACTGCTCGTTCGCACGTAGAAACTGCAGGGAATCATAGTTGTCAGCGGCCCTTGATAAGCTCTCCGGGCATATCGGAGCGTTGGTCTGTGGACCGCGCGCCACAGTCCTTTCAGGAGGTAATCGCAAATCCTCCGTCGGACCTGCAAACGCCATGTCCGCTGCTCCTGTTCCTTCTATAGCTCCGTGCGACCCGTGGTCGTCATCTTCGGTGTCTCCTGACAGACTGCCTCGGCGGATCGGGACCTGGACTGGTAGATTCTGCTTCACCACATCGGCCCCGTCAGGCGATGGCCGCTGAAGTTGCCCCGTCGCGGCAAAGGCCGTATTGCGTGCACTCCCGAAAATTCCGTACAGCCAGTCGAGAAAACGTTGGAGTAGCATTTTAGACCGTCAACTCCGCCAAGGGCCTCATCGGCTGAGTTGTCGTTGGAGAGAATTTGTCGGGTGACAATGCGCGCTCCAGCCAGCGACCACAGGGCTTCGTGAGTCAAGCGTCTCCTCGACCGGCGGGCCTGGACGCAGCCGGTGTGTTCATGAATAGAGTATCACTCGGGTAACGACAAGTCCAGAGAAATAGGACAGATAGAACAGAACAGACAGAGGACTGGCACAGAACAGTGCCGCGAACAGCGTGCACACGACGCCGCGCCGGGTTGGCCGATAATAGGCAAATAGCAAGCGGCTGGACAGGGGCGTGCAACCCATGAGGCGGTTGTGGATGTGTGGTCGACCACTCGGAAGTTGGCCCGAAACACCGTTCGAGGAAGTGCGACGCGCCGCGTTGCTGCCAACGCCGGTGAACGACACCTAATCCAATGCAACCACGACCAAGCCATCAATGCCGGCGAAGTCGCGGTCGCGGCTCACCAGTGTCGCACCCAGTGCGAGTGCCGTCGCGGCTACCCAGAGGTCGTTTTCATCCAGGGTGAGGCCGCGTTGCTGCCGGGCAAGCTTCACAGCAGCGTAGAAGTCGCCCGCCCGTTCCGGCACCGGTTCGCAACGCAAGGACGCCAGGAACTGGTGTCCCGTCTGTTCCAACTCAGTATGCCGTCTGCCCTCCGGCAGCTTGCCAATGCCAAAAAGAACCTCGCCCCGAACGATCGTGCATGTCACCACGCGGTCGTCTTCGTCCAGCCCCGCCATCCAGTTTTCGATTCTCGGAGCTGCCCTCATCAAGTCGCTGATCGCGTTTGTGTCCAGCAGATAAGTCATCGCCGACGCCACTGGTCGAAAGCGCCCTGGTCGCTCACGGGCAGGCGTGCGGCGGCAATCGCGGCATCGAGATCATCGACCGCGGAAGGGCTCGGATGAGGCAATTCTCGAACGGCTCGCAAGACAGCTTCGGGCGAACTTGCCCGGTCGAAGAGAGAGCGCAGGCGGTCCAGCGCCACCTGCTCCACGGTCTTCTGCTGCGCCGAGGCGATCCCCTCCAGACCACGCGCGAGGTCATCCGGAATCTGAATTGTCAAGTTGGCCATCGGGCTCCTCGATTCCATTGTCTCAACACCGGAAGCGTCTTGCACGGGACTGTCGAAGAGAGGGGGACATCGTCACGTGGCGGTATCGTCCCGTAGCAGTGCCGCCGCCTGGCGGCCCCCAAACGGCGTTCGACGAAGTCAGCGCCGGATCAGTCACCGCCGCCCCGGCGTCCCCCCCGCGCCCCACCCAATCCCCAGTCCCCCGTAACGCCCCGCCCCGATTTCTTTCCCCCGCCCCCACAGAGCGTTACCGCCTCCGCCGGCTTCAGCCCGCCTGACACCCCCTTACCATGAGGGCAGGGCGGCGACACCGGTCGCCGCCCCTTGCGAGAGGGCAAGAGTGGCCTGCATATTGAAATTACGAAACGAACCCAAAAAGTCCCGTGTTTTCAACACGAGCCCCCAAAAACGAACCCAATTTCCACCGCCAAAAGCCCACCAAAGCCCGAAAACCCCGGCGCCCGCCCGCGGAGGCTGCCCTGGTAGCAAAGCTGCCCCAATCTGTGCTAAGGTATTCTCTCTTTCTCGGTTGGCCCCGATGAGGAGGGTGCGCGGGCCGAGCCGTACAGGCGGGTCCTCAAAGTCTCAAAACCCCAAGGAGGGAATGTGCCCCTGCGAATCATTGTGCTTGCCAAACAGGTGCCGGACACCAAGAACGTCACCGGCGAGGTGATGAAGCCCGACGGGACGCTGAACCGCAACGCGCTCGCCGCCATCTTCAATCCGGAGGACCTGAACGCGCTCGAGATGGGGTTGGAACTGAAGGAGCGCTACGGCGGCGAAGTGATCGTCATCACCATGGGGCCGCCGCGCGCCGCGGAAATTCTCAAGGATTCGCTCTGCCGCGGCGCGGACCGCGTGATCCTGCTGAGCGACCGCCGCTTCGCCGCCTCCGACACGCTAGCCACCTCCTACACCATCGCGCAGGCCATCCAGACCCACCTGATGCCCTACGACATGGTGCTGTGCGGGCGGCAGGCCATCGACGGCGACACCGCGCAAGTGGGGCCGCAGGTGGCCGAGAAGCTGGGCATCTCCCAGGCAACCTTCGCCGACAAAGTGCTCGAAATCGACGGCGGCCGCGTCCGCATCCGCCGCGACCTGGGGCGCGCCCAGGAAACCGTCGAGGCGCGCTTGCCGGTCCTGCTCACGGTCCCGAAATCGGCGAATTCCCCGCGCTGGCCCAACGCCCGGCTGCTGCTGAAGAACCGCCGCGCGCGCTCCGGCTTCGAGATCGAGGCGGAGGCCAAGCGCCAGGGCCGCACGGTGGACCAGGTTGTCGAGGGTCTCCAGAAGAAGGGCCTGTTCATCGAGACCTGGGGCGCCGAGGACATCGCCGCCGACCTGGCGCGCATCGGCATTTCCGGCTCGCCCACCAAAGTCAAGAAGGTGGAAAGCGTGGTCCTGGCGGGCCGCAATCTGAAGCTCTACAGCGCGGATGACTCGGGGGTTCGCGACCTGGTCACGGAGCTGGTCGAGGAGAGGACGTTCGGCTAATGGCACAACACGGCGAGGTCTGGGTGTACGCGGAAGTCGACGACGGCAGGATCGCCGACGTCTCGCTCGAGCTGCTCGGCAAAGGAAGAGAACTGGCCGGGATCCTGGGCGTCCAGCTCGGCGCGGTGGTTCTCTCCAGCGATGCCAAGGCGCTGGCGGTCCGGCTGTTCGCGCACGGCGCCGACATCGTCTATGCGGCCGAAGACGCGCGCCTGGCCCGCTACACCACCATCCCCTACGCGCGCGTGCTCACCGACGCCATCCGCGAACGGAAGCCGGAGATCGTGCTCTACGGCGCCACGCCACTGGGCCGCGACCTGGCCCCGCGCGTCGCCTCGGCGCTCAAGACCGGGCTGACCGCCGATTGCACCGACCTCCAGATCGGCTCCTACGAATCCGCCGGCCGCCTCTACCAGCAGAAGCTGATGCAGATCCGCCCGGCCTGGGGCGGCAACATCATCGCCACCATCGTCAGCCCGGACGTGCTGCCGGAAATGGCCACCGTGCGCGAGGGCGTGATGCACGTGCCCGAGCCGGTCGAGGGCCGCCAGGGAGTGCTCGTCGAGATCCCGGTCGCGCTGGATTCCGAGTGCGACTTCGTCACGCTGCTCGAGCGGCACACCCAGCCGCGCCGCGTGGACCTGCGCTCGGCCAACATCATCGTCTCCGGCGGTTACGGCATGGGCTCGAAGCAGGGCTTTGCATTGATTCACGAGCTGGCCGAGGTGCTGGGAGCGGCGGTGGGCGGATCGCGCGCCGCCGTGGACGCGGGCTTCGTTCACGCCGACCACCAGGTGGGCCAGACCGGCACCACCGTGCGGCCGAAACTCTACGTCGCCTGCGGCATTTCGGGCGCCGTGCAGCACCGCGCGGGCATGGAGGAATCCGCCAAGATCCTGGCCATCAACCGCGACCGCGAGGCGCCCATCTTCCAGATCGCGCACTACGGCATCGTCGGCGACGTGCGCGAAGTCCTTCCCAGGCTCATCAAGGCGCTCAAAGGAAAACTGTAACGTGGATAACTTCTTCACCGAAAACCCCGACATTCAGTGGCACTTCAACCACCTCGACCTGGAAGACGTCGTCGCCTCCCTGGAGGACGATTACACGCAGGCCGGGCAGCACGATGACGCACCGCTGTCTTACGCCGACGCCCTCGAGGGCTACCGCACCGTGCTCGAGATGACCGGCGCCATCACCGCCAAGGAGATCGCGCCGCTGGCCGCGGAAGTCGACCGCGAAGGCGCGCACTTCGAGGATGGGCAGGTCACTTACGCCAAGGGCACTCAGAAAGCCATGGGCATCCTGGCGAAATCCGGCCTGATGGGGATGATGCTGCCGCGGCGCTTCGGCGGGCTCAATTTCCCCGGCCTGGTCTACAGCATGGCCATCGAAATGGTGGCCCAGGCCGACGCCAGCCTGATGAACCTCTTCAGCCTCCAGGACATCGCCGAGACCATTTACGAGTTCGGCGACGACAAGCTGAAGGACCAATACCTGCCGCAGTTCTCGAGCGGCCGGGTCACCGGCGCGATGATCCTCACCGAGC
>JBEKMO010000016.1:0-70881 GCA_050008465.1 Bryobacteraceae bacterium | reverse complement strand
CTAACGGTCGCGGTTCGGTGCTGCCACGCGACCCTCAGCACCGAACCGCGACCGCGAGGGAGCGGATTCTTCCGGCCAACGAGCGGCCGCGCTACCGACGGATCGGGCGGAGACCGGCGGAGTGCGCGGTGTATGATGTTATTCTGCTTATGCGCGAGACCAGCGCCGCCCAGGAGGCTCCCAGGTCTCCGGCCGACGCCGGGGTCCGGACCAGGCCGCTGGTTCTGATTCCCGCGTACCGGCCGGGAGAGGCGCTGCTGCGGCTGGTCGAGGAACTGGCGGGCCTCGAGGAGATCGGCGCCGTCATCGTGGTGGACGACGGAAGCGAACCCGAGTACCGGGAGAGCCTTGGTTCCCTAGCCCGGAGGGAGAAGGTCCACCTGCTGCGTCATGTGGTGAATCTGGGCAAAGGCGCCGCCCTGAAGACCGGCCTGAACTACGCGGCCTGCGAGTATCCGGAGAGCGCGGGCGTGGTCACCGCGGACGCGGACGGCCAGCACTGCGCGAAGGACATCCTGCGGGTTGCCGCGGCTCTGGCGGCCAGCCCCCGGCACCTGGTTCTTGGGGTCCGGACCTTCGGCGCCGGCGTGCCCTTCCGCAGCCGGTTCGGCAACACACTCACCCGCTACATCATGCGCGCGGTCACCGGCCAGAAGCTCTCCGACACGCAGACGGGCCTGCGCGGCATCCCCATGGAGTGGATCCCGGAGGTCCTGAAGCTGCGGGCCACCGGCTACGAATTCGAGCTGGACATGCTGGTGAATTGCCGTGAGGCGGCCCGACCGGTGCGCGAGGTGGCCATCTCGACGATCTACGCCGACGACAACCGCAGCTCGCACTTCAATCCGCTGCGCGACTCGATGCGGATCTATTTCGTCTTTGTCCGGTTCCTGGCCGCGTCTCTCACCACCGCGGGAATCGACAATCTGGTGTTTATCCTGGCCCTGAGCTTCTGGCCAAGTGCGCTCGTCTGCCAGATCGCCGGCCGGTTGGTGGCCGGGACCTTTCAGTTTACGGCCGGCAAGTACGGCGTGTTTCACTCGAAGGCCCACACCGCCGTGGCTCTGCCGAAGTACTGGCTATCGGTGGCGGCTTTCGGGGCCCTGAGCTATGTGCTGATTCAGAGCATTGTGGCGCTCACGGCGATCGGCATCGTAACCGCCAAGCTGTGCGCAGAGACGGCTCTATTCTTCCTGAGCTTCGTCGTTCAGCGGGATTTCGTGTTCGCGCAAAGACAGGATAGCAACGCGTAAAGGACTACTTCGATCCGCTGGCAGGCAGGTCCTTCCGGGACTTCGCGAACTCCAGGTTGGCCCGCGCGAACGGGAAATCCGGTTTCAAGCGCAAGGCCTCGCCGGCCGCCTGAATGGCCTGGTCCCACTGGCCCGTCGACAAGTAGGCCGCCGCGATGTTATTGTACGCCTCGGCGAAGTCCGGCCGGAGGCGCAGCGCCTCCTGGGCCGCCGCGATACAGTCCTGGTAGCGTCCCATCCGGTGGTACAGGGTGGACAACTCGAGGAACTTCTGGGGCGACGGCCGGGTTCGGGACTGCGCCTCGGCGTATGCTACCCGTCCGGCGGCTTGTTGTTCCATCCCCAGGTATTTCAGGATGGTGGGGTCGTTCGGAGCCAGTTTCAGGCACTCCTCCCCAAACGGCTTGAGCAGATTCCATAGCCCGTGGTCGGCGTACATCTGCAGGAGTTGGTAGCGGGCGTCCATGAGGGACGGATTCAAAGAGAGCGCGATATTGAGGGCTCCCATCGCTTCGTCGGCGCGGGCCCTGGAATTCAGCCAGCGCGCGTAGTAGAAAAACGGTCCAGCCTGTTTCGGATCGAGTTGGATGGCGCGCTGGAAATGCCGCTCCGCCTCGGCAGGGCGATTCAAGTCGCCGTTGACGACGCCGAGATTGACCTCGACCTCGGAATCGTTCGGCCGGAGAACGGCGGCCCGTTCGAAATAGGCCAGGGCCGGCTGGGCGGCTGCCTTGTCCATCGCGGCGGCTCCCTGGTTCATCAGGGCGGCTCCGTAGTTCATGAATCCGCGCCCATTCCCGGGGCTCTTGATCATCACGTCGTACCACAGGCTTTCCGGGGTGCGCCAGACCTCGTTCCTCTCGCGCGTGCCCAGGGCGCACAGCAGTAGCAGGCACACCAGGCCCGCGGCAGCGGTCCAGCGTAGATTGCCGCGCAGCGGCCGCCGCAGCAGGATGAGGCTCCCCGCCCAAGTGACCGCGAACACCAAGCCGACGAAAGGAAAGAACATCCGGTGATCGTTCTCCACTTCGGCCAGGGGGTAGAGCGAGGTTGGCGCCAACGCCAATACAAACCAGACCAGGCCAAACGAGATCGGCCGGGTGTTGAAACGCCTTGCTGTCGCGTGGATCGCCCACAACAAAGCGGCAACGAACAGGAATCCGGCGATCGCTTCGAGGCGCAGGACCGAGGGGAAGGCTTCCAGGTCCGTATCCGCGCTCAGGTGCGTGGGCAGGAAGAACGAGCGGAAGTAGCGCAAGGCCACGTAAGGCTGAGTGATGAGGTAGTCGTAGGCAGGCTGCTTGGTCGGCACGAAGCTCTTGGGCGTCATGGCGCTGGAAAGGAAGGCCAGCAAGCAGGCCACGGCGGCGGCCGGAACCGACTTCCGCGCCGCCGCCCGGAACCCCCGAACAGAGATGCTCTCCTCGAACAGGAACACGTAAGCCAGCAGCAGGAGCGGGAAGACTAGAGCGGGAGCCTTGGCCAGCACCCCCAGGACGAACGGGATGAGGTAGAGGCCGGAGCTGCGCCGTTGTGGAAACCGGGCATAGACGAGCAAGGCGGCGACCACGCCCAGGGTGGACAGCAAGTCGGCGCGCTGGATGATGTAGTTGACCGTCTCCGCCATGGCGGGGTGCAGGCCGTACCAGGCGACGGCAAACCAGGCGATCCAGGGATTGTACGGCTGCGGCCGGACGCCCTCCAGGATCCGGACGTAGAGCAGGTACATCAGCACCAGCAACACCAGGAACCAGAGGAACGTGGACAGGTGAAAGTAGAAGGTGGTCTCCAGCCCCCCGCCAAGCCAGTAATCGATGGCCAGCGAGGTTGTCACCAGCGGCCGCCAGATGTGGGCCCTCGGGTCCACGGAGTGGCTCGTGGCGTCTGTGAAGAACCCGGGGATGTTGCCGAGGTAGCGGATGTGTGCGTTGTTCTTGACAGTGTGGTAGTCGTCGAATTGGAATGAGTTCTGGAAGTGGTTGGAGTAGGTGAACGTGACTGCGCACAGCACCAGCGCAGCGGTCAGGGCAGAGGTTCGAGCGGACAAATGGCTCACCAAAGATCGCATTGTACCAACTGCTTCACCGCCCACCGGCCGCCAGGTTCTTCTGGGACTTCGCGAACTCCAGGTTGTTGCGCGCGAACTGGAAATCCGGCTTGATGCGGAGCGCCTCGCTGGCCGCCCGGATGGCTTCGTCCCACTGACCCATCGACAGGTACGCCGCAGCGATGTTGTTGTACGCTTCGGCGAAGTCCGGCCGGAGGCGGAGCGCCTCCTGGGCCGCCGCGATGCAGTCCTGGTACCGACCCATCTGATGGTAGCCGGCGGACAACTGGAGCAGGCTCTCGGGTGTCGGCTGGCTTCGGGCGAGCGTCTCGGCGGTTGCCACCTTGGCAGCGAGCTGCTGTTCCGCGCCGAGGTATTTCAGGACGACAGGGTCATTCGGAGTCAGCCTCAGACAATCCTCCGCAAAGGACCTCAGCGAGCCCCACAGCCCGTGCTCCGCGTATACCTGCAGGAGCAGGTAACGGGCGCCCGTGAAGGCTGAGTCCAGCGCGAGGGCGGTGCTCAGCGCTTTGACCGCCTCCTCGGAACGGGTCTTGGAATTCAGCCATCGGGCGTAGTGAAAATACGATTCGGCTTGCTTCGGATCGAGCTGAATGGCGCGGCGGAAATGCCGCTCCGCCTCGGTGTCGCGATCGAGAGCGCTTGTGGCGAGGCCGAGACTGATCTCGAGCGTCGGGTAGTTCGGCGCAAAGGCGGCGGCCCGTTCGAAATAGGTTAGGGCTGCTGAAGAGGCCCCCTTGTCCATCAGCTCCAACCCGTAGTTCATGAGTCCGCGTCCATTCCTGGGGCTCTTAATGGTGACGTCATGCCACAGGCTCTCTTCGGTGCGCCAGACCTCGTTCCTGCCGCGCGTTCCCAGCGCATAAAGCAGCAGGCACACCAGGCCGGCGGCGACCGCCCAGCGGCGGTCCCCAAGCGGGCGCCGCGACAGGATCAGGTTGCCCGCCCAGGTGACGGCGATCACTAGTCCGACGAACGGAAAGAACATCCGGTGATCGTTTTCCACGTCGGCCAGGGGGAACAGCGATGTCGGCGCCAGCGCCAGCACGAACCAGACCAGCCCAAAGGAGATCGGGCGGGTGTCGGATCGCCTGGCGGTCGCGCAAATGGCGAACAGCAGGACGCCAAGGAACAGGAATCCGAGGAGCACTTCGGGGTGCAGGATCGAGCTGAATGCCTGGAGATCCGAATCCGCGCTCAGGTGCGTGGGCAGGAAGAACGACCCGAAGTAGCGCCAGGCCACGTAGGGCTGGGTGATGAGGTACTCGTAGGCGGAGCCAATGGTCTGCATGAAGCTCTTGGGCGTCATGGCCCGCTGGAGCGCCGCCAGCAAGAACGCTAAGGCGGTGGCAGGAGCCGACTTCCGGGCCGCCGCCAGGAATCCCCGAGGGGACACGCTCTCTTCGAAGAGGAACACGTAGGCCAGCAGAAGGAAGGGGAAGACCAGAGCGGGAGGCTTCGCCAGCGTTCCCAGAACGAAGGGTACAAGGTAAAGACCACATTTCCTCGGTTTGGGAAACCTGGCAAAGACGACCAAGGCCGCCACCACGCCCAGGGTGGATATCACGTCGGCGCGCTGGATGATGTAGTTGACCGTCTCCGCAATCGCGGGGTGCAGGCCGTACCAAGCGACCGCGAACCAGGCGATCCACGGGTTGCGCGGGCCCGGCCGGACGAGATCGAGCAGGCGGGCGTACAGCCAGTACATCAGCAGCAGTTGCAGCAGAAACCAGAGGAACGTGGACAGGTGAAACCAGAAGGTGCTCTCCAGACCTCCGCCAAGCCAGTAGTCGATAGCCAGCGAAGTGGCTACCAGCGGACGCCAGGTGCGGTGCTGGGCTTTCACGCTTTGGGTTGTGGCGTCGGTGAAGAATCGTGGGATGTTGGAGAGGCTGCGGATGTAAATGTTATCGTTGATCGCGTGGTAGTCGTCGAAATGGAAGGAGTTCTGGAAGTGGTTGGAATAGGCGAGCGTGACGGCGCAGAGTACCAACCCCGCGGTCACGGCCACGGTTCGTGCGGATAAACGGCTCACCAAAGATCGCATTGTTCCAACTGCTTCACCGCCCGCCGGCGGGCAGGTTCTTCTGGGACTTGGCGGAGTCCAGGCTGTTTCGCGCGGCTTCGAAATCCGGCTTGATGCGGAGCGCCTCGCTGGCCGCTCGAATCGCTTCATTCCACTGTTCCATCGACAGGTACGTCCTGGCGAGGTTGTTGTACGCTTCGGCGAAATCCGGCCGGAGGCGCAGCGCTTCATTAGCCGCAGCGATGCTGTCCTGGAACCGTCCCATCCTGTCGTAGACGGCAGACAACTGGAGAAAGCTCTCGGGGGTCGGTTGGCTTCGGGCCAGCGCTTCGGCGGATGCCACCAATCCAGCCAGTTTCTGTTCCGCACTCCGGAACTTCAAGACAAATCCGTCATTCGGAGCCACCTTCAGGCAATCCTCCGCAAGCGACTTCACCCGGTCCCACCTCTTGTGCTTCGCGTACAGGTACAGGAGCACGTAGCGGGCGCCCATGTGGACCGGATTCAGGGCCAGCGCGGTGTTCAGCGCCTCGGTGGCTTCCCGATCGCGGTCCTTGTAATCCAGCCAGCGCGCGTAGTGAAAATACGGGTCGGCCTGTTGGGGATCCAATTGGATGGCGCGGCGGAAGTGCCGTTCCGCCTCGGCATCGCGATTCAAGGCGCCGTTGACGTTGCCGAGATTGATCTCGAGTAGGGAGTAGTCCGGCGCGAAAACAGCGGCCCGTTCGAAATAGGCGAGGGCCGTTGAAAAGTCCGCCTTGCCCATCAGCGCCAATCCGTAGTCCATGAGTCCGCGCGCACTCCTGGGGCTCTTGGCGATGACGTCCCGCCAAAGGCTTTCCGGGGTACGCCAGACATTGTTCCTCGCGCGCGTGCCGAGCGCGTATGGCAGCAGGCATACAAGGCCTGCCGTGGCGGCCCAGCGGCGGTCGCGAAGCGGGCGCCGCAGCAGGACCAGGTTGCCCGCCCAGGCGACGGCGATCACCAGGCCAACGAAGGGAAAGAACATCCGGTGATCGTTTTCCACATCGAACAGGGGGAACAGCGAGGTGGGCGCCAACCCCAGCAGGAACCAGACCAGGCCGAAGGATATCGGGCGGGTGTCGGATCGCCTGGCGGTCGCGTAAATCGCGAACAGCAGGCCGCCCAGGAACAGGAATCCGAGGAGCACTTCGGGGTGCAGGATTGAGCTGAATGCCTGGAGATCCGAATCCGCGCTCAGGTGCGTGGGCAGGAAGAACGACCGGAAGTAGCGCAAGGCCACGTAGGGCTGGGTGATGAGGTAGTCGTAGGCGGAGCCCGTACTTGGCAAGAAAGTCTTGGACGTCATGGACCACTGGAGCGCTGCCAGCGCCAGCGACAGCGCGGTGGCGGGAACCGATTTCCGCGCCGCCGCCCAGAATCCCCGAGCGGACACACTCTCCTCGAAGAGGAGCACATAAGCCAGCAGAAGGAGGGGGAAGATCAGAGCCGGGGGCTTCGCCAGCACGCCCAAAGCGCAGGGGATGAGGTACAGGCCGTACTTTCTCTGTTCGGGAAACCTGGCATAGACGACCAATGCCGCCACCACCCCCAGGGTGGACATCACGTCTCCACGCTGGATGATGTAGTTGACCGTCTCCGCGATGGCGGGGTGCAGGCCGTACCAGGCTGCCGCGAACCACGCGATCCATCGGTTGCGCGGGTCCGGCCGGACGAGATCGAGCAGGCGGACGTATAGCACGTACATCAGCAGCACTTGCAGCAGGAACCAGAGGAATGTGGAGAGATGAAAGTAGAAGGTGTTCTCCAGGCCTCCGCCCAGCCAGTAGTCGATGGCCAGCGAAGTTGTGACCAGCGGCCGCCAGGAGCGGTGCAGGGGGTTTCGGGACAAGGTGGCAGCGTCGGTGAAGAATCTTGGGATGTTGCTGAGGGAGCGGATGTAAACGTTATCCTGGACTGTATGCTGGTCATCGAATTGAAACGAGTTTTGGAAGTGGTTGGAATATGTGAGCGTGACGGCGCACAGCACCAGGGCGGCAATTAGAACGGTAGTCCGGCGGGGCACGACGGTGTCCTAAGGGGGCATTGTATCAAGATGGTGGCGCAGGCCATCGCTTTCCGTGGCCTGCGAGGCCGGCAGACGACAAAAAGCGATCGTCGGCCCCACGGACACAAGGCATAGCACTCATGACGCATTACACTAGATGCATGCGCCGCGAGAGAACGTCCAGGTGGAAACAGGCCGCGGCGTGGGCGGTGGCGGCGGCGTGCCTGGTGTGGGTGCTGCACGGCATCGACGTGCGGCGTCTGGCCGGGGAGGTGCGCGGCCTGCGGTGGGAACTGGTGGCGCTGGCGGTTTGTTCCCAGGTCCTCAGTTACGTGGCGCAAGGCTGGCGCTGGCAACTGCTGCTCCGGCCAGTCGGGGGAGTCCCGGTTTCTCGGACTACGCAGGCCATCTACGCCGGCCTGTTCGCCAACGAGGTGCTGCCTCTGCGGTTCGGGGAAATGGTACGGGTGTGGCTGGTAGCGCGCTGGGTCCGCGCCACGTTACTGGCGATCCTGCCCTCGGTGTTCGTCGAGCGCCTGTTTGACGGGATATGGCTGGCGGTGGGAATCGGCCTGACGGCCATTGCCATACCGCTGCCGCCGGCACTGGACCGGGCGGCCGATACCCTGGGCGAGGCGGTGCTGGTTGTCACGGCGCTGTTCGCTGTGTTTGTATTCGTCAAGAGACCATCGCGGCCGAAGGAAAGGCGGCGGTCGAAGCTGGCCGGCTGGTCCGATTCCATCGCCGCGGGGCTGTGGGCCATTGGACGCTCGCCGTCGTTCTACGGAGCGCTCGGGGTCTCGCTCCTGTTCCTGGTCCTCCAAGGGCTTGCGTTCTGGTGCGTGATGCTGGCATACGGGATCGGGCTTTCGTTTTGGGCGGGCGCGGTGGTCTTTCTCGTGGTGCGTCTGGGGACGGCGATTCCCAACGCCCCGGCCAACGTCGGGACGTTTCAGTTCTTCACCGTGGTGGGATTACTGCTGTTCCGCGTCCACAAGACGGAGGCGACGGGCTTCTCCCTGGTCGCTTTCATGGTCATCACCTTGCCGCTGCTAGCGCTGGGTTTCCTGGCGCTCAGTCATAGCGGGACAACGCTGTGGGCGATCCGCGAGCAGGTGTTCTCGCCGGCCGAAGCTGCGCCCGAGAGCCCAGCGCCCGGTGCGTGAATTGCAGGCCCGCCGCGCTCAGTTCAGGAGCGCGTCGTCGAACCCGTTGAAGGAGCGGTAGACGCCGTTGGAGCGGAGTTCGGGAACGCCGGCCAGGGCTTCCTGGTGCGCTTTCAATGCCGCATCGAACGCCTCGCGCACGGAGGTCTTGCCGTCGCCGTTGCGGTCGGCCAGCCCGGGCTGCAGGAAGGAATCCCAGAAGGTCCGCGCGAACTGGGTGCAGTCGGTGGGGTGGCGGCGGTCAACGCTCGAGATCAGGATGGCGCGGCTCCTGGTTCCGTTGAAGGCATCCACGAAGCCGCCGGAGTAACACTGATCCATCACGATGAGGGAGTTCCCACGGTATTCATCGATTTCCTCGCGCAGATCCGCGGGCCACAACTCTCCCTTCCGCAACTCCAGCAGGCTGTCGCCCTGGTCGGTGCCGCCGTGCCCGGTACCGTAAACCACCAGGAGATCGCCCTCCGCCACGACGCCGGCCAGGTCGTCCATCACGCGCCAGAAGTTGTCGGGCGCCGGCGCCAGGCGCAGCGTTGCGGGGGGCAGGGTATTCCGGCGATCCGGCGGCGAGACCACGAAGATGTGCGCCGGCTCGAAGCCCAGCGCGCGCAACGTCGCATAGGCCCGAGCGATGTTCCGCTTGTGCCGCAGCTCGGTGTCGCCGTTGACGAGCACGGCGTATTTCTCCGGCTTGCGCGGCGGCTCGGCCGGCTTGGCCGGGGCGGAGTCGCAGGCCCGGCGATCCGCACGCTCGGAGTGGCAGGCCGCCAGCAGCGCGCAGAGGACCATGCAGAATGGCGCGAAGCGCTTCATAAAGCAACCAGCCGGGCCGCCAGCGAGCGGATATGCCGCGAGTCGGTGCCGCAGCAGCCGCCCAGGATCGGCAGCCGGAACCGCCTGTAAAGGTTCACCATCGACTCGGCGAATTGCTCGGGATCCTCCGTCTCGAGACGCTCGGAACCCTCCAGTTCCTGGGGGTTTTTCGCGGATGTATTCGCCTGCAATCCTAGAATACGCTTTCGGGAAACCGGATCACAACGCTCGAGCGCGCTCGCCATGATCGAGGGATGGACGCAATTCACCAGGTACCCAAGTGGGGCCGGGGAAACGGAGCCGTCGATCCGAGCGAGGGCATCCGGGATGGGCGTCGAGTCCAGCAACTCACCCCGCGCGTTGATGATGAAGCTCAGCAGGTACGGCGCGCCGGTTTGGGCCATGGCCACGGCGATCCCGGCGGCCTCCGCTGCCGCGGGCATTGTGGCGGCGATCAGGAAATCGCAGCCGGCCTCGGTGAGTGCTTTCGCCTGCACAGAATGAAAGCCCGCCGCCTCGGACGTGGTGAGCGCCTGCTCGGGCCGGTAGGCGTCGCCATAGCACCCCATCAGGCCGCCAAGGAGAATCCCGTCGTAGCCCGCGATAATCCGCCTCACAAAGAGGACCCCATCGCGATTGACGTCCTGAGTCAGCCCCGCCTGGCGCAGCCGTTCGGGGTTCGCGCGCCAGGTCGGGGAGAAGCAGAGCATTGGGAGGCGGGCCTCTCGCGCAATGTCGAGGTACTCGCGGTACACGCCGGCCAGAATCCGCGCCGGCCCGGGCGCGTACGGAAACGCGGCGTGCGCCACGTACGGATCGAGCGTGCACTCCGGGTTTCTGCGCAGCCGCTCAATGACCGAGCCCTCGGTCAGCACCACCATGGAGCGCGCGAGCGCGGCGCCGAGGCTGGCGTGGAGCAGGGAAGCGCCGGGCAAGTGCACTCACCCATCGTAAACAAATAAGCCGGCAACTTCCTGCGAATGGGTTTGCCGATGTTTGCGTTCCGCGTCGCGGCGCCTACTTCTTGAGCACGAAGAACAGGATCAGCCCCAGGATCGCCAGCACCAGCACGCACACAATGATGATTATCAGCACTTTTGCTCCGAGCGGGGCCGGGGACGGAAGCGGCATGGGTTGCATGCCGGGCGCCTGCTGCATCGGCATCTGCATGGGCGGCATCCCAGGCGCCTGCGGCGCTTGCATCTGAGGCGCGCCGGGCATCTGCATCCCGGGGTACTGTGGCGCCTGCATCTGAGGCGCACCCGGCATCTGCATTCCGGGGTACTGCGGCGCCTGCATCTGAGGCGCACCCGGCATTTGCATCTGGGGCGCGCCAGGCATTTGCATTCCGGGGTATTGGGGCGGAGGCGGTGCGGCTGCGGGCGGCGGAGCGGCACCGGCGTCCATCCCCCCGGGGGTCGGAGCCGCACCGAACAGCCGCGTGTATTCGCCGGGCCCAGAGGCCTGCTGCATGGGTTGAGCCCGCGGAGTCGGCGAGGAGAACACTCCGGTCGCGCCTTGCGGTTGCATGGGCGGTGGTGGCGCGGGTGCCTGCGAGAGCGGCGATCCTTGCCCCGGCCCCTCGCGCGCCCCGAACAGGCTCGTGAATTCACCGGGCGCTCCTCCCGAGTGTGGGAGTGACCCGGGAAGCGGCTGCTGAGACGATGGAGGCGGCGAGGGCGGAAACCCCTGAGACGGCCGGCCTGAGTCAGGCGTCTGGAACAAGCTGGTGAACTGACCGGGCGCGCTTGTCCCGGCGCTGGGTGAAGGCGGTGGCTCGGGCATTGGGGAACTAGTAGCGCCCGGAGTGGCCTGGAACAACTGGGTGAATCCGCCGCCCTGCCCTGCGGCAGGCGGTTTCGGCGCCTCCCCCCAATCTGGCTGGGCGGCCGACTGGGGAGCAAGCGGACCCTGTTCGGCCGGCGCGTGGAACAGCCGCGTGAACTCGCCCGCTCCGGAGGAGCCCGCTGCAGCCGGCGATGGGGGCGGCGATGGCGGCGGCGAAAGCGGCGGCACGGCTGCCGGCGGCTGCGCAGGGGGGGCAGCCGGGGGTTGCGGCGCCGCGAATCGCTCAGGCGGTGGCGCGGGTCGCGCCGGCGGTGGTGCGGGTCGCGCCGGCGGCGGTGCGACCGGTGCACCCGCGAGATTGCCCAAGGTGGCGTGGAACAACTGCGTAAAGGCGCCGGCATCCCGCGGAGGCTCGGCAGGTCGCGGAGGAGCGGCCGGAGGTGGTGGCACGGCACGGGGCGGCGGCGCAACCTGCGGCGAGGGCGCCGGAGGCGCCGGCTCAGCGGGAAGCGCCGCGCTGCTGAACAGCCTGGCGAACTCATCGTCCCCCGCGGGTGGCGCGGGCGAAGGCGCCGGCGGTCGTACGGGCGCGGCCGGCGGGGGAGCGGGTCGAGCTGGTTCGGGCGCCGGCTCGGGCGCAGCCTGCGCGACGCCGAACAGCTTCGCGAAATCGTCGTCTTCCGGGGGCGCTGCCGGAGGCGCCGGCGGCTGCACGGGCGCGGCGGCTGCCGGCGGCGGAGCAGGCGCAGCCGGAGGCGCAGGCCCGGCGACTGCTACCGGAGGAGTGGGTCTCGGAGGCGCCGGAGTTTGCCACCGTCCCGCCTTGGCCAACTGGTCCGCCTCGGAAAACGGGGCCGGCTGCAACGGGTGGGGATCGAGCCACGCGCGCAGGTTGGTGAAGCCCGGCAGGACCTCCGTCGCCACGTAGGGCATCCCCTTGTGATCGCTGATCTCGAGGATCTGCGAGCGCTTTTCCGCCGATGGGTCCACCGCTTGTTGCAGCACCATGCTCAGAAGCGTCTCGCGCCCCGGCACGGTCGCGCCGCCGAACAGGATGTGCACGAAAACCGCCCGGCCGGAGGCCAGTTCGCGGGCGTTGAAGGTTTTGGATTCGCTATCGTTCCCGACTACCTCGCCGAGTTCGTATTTTTTGTCGAGGTCCATGACATGCTGCCGATCCAGTATTAGATTATACCGAACCGCAGCTATGCGCCATCAGCAACCCGCCAGGAGCCCGAATTCGCCCGGGGGCCTGGCGCGTCCGGGCGGACGCGGGGCAGTTGCCCCCGGCGACCAAACCCGGGACAGCCGGCCTCGTGGGCAACCGGGGACAGCCTGAGCCGTCCCCACAACGGACGGCCTAGGCAGTCCCTCGGTTGCGGGCGCCCTGGGTTTGGCGCAAAGCGCTAGCTTCTTTTGCGGGCGACGCATATAATACGACTTTCAGAGCATCTCTCTATGAAACACCTTTCCAGGCTCGTCTGGTCTGAAGGGATGTACCTGGGTCCCCACCATTTTCAAGCGCAAAGCCGCTATTTTGAAGACTCCGTCCACTTCGCCCTTGCCAGCCTGTACTATGCGCCCTATGGTCTCGGGGGCTTCGAACTGGACCGCGAGGCGCTATTGAACGGAACGCTCTCCCTGGTGCACGCCAGGGGGGTTCTCCCGGACGGTCTGGTGTTTCAGATGCCAGATGCCGACCCGCTGCCCGCGGCTCGCCAGATCTCCGACCTGTTTTCGCCGATCCGCGAGAGCATGACCGCCTATCTGGCGATTCCTCCTCGCATCCCCGATGGGCTGAACTGTTCCCTAGAGGGTGACGGCGAGGCCAGCACCACCCGCTATATCGCCGAAAGCGTAGTGCTGCACGACGACAACACCGGGCGGGACGAGAAGCCGGTGCGCGTGGGACGGAAGAACATCCGGCTGCTGCTGGACACCGAAATCACCCAGGACATGGTGGTGCTGCCGATAGCGCGCATCCGGCGGGACAGTTCGGGGCACTTCGTTTTCGATCCTCAGTTCATTCCGCCGTGCCTGGAGGTTAGCGCCAGCGAGCGGCTGATGCTGATGCTCCGCCGGATCGTGGAGATCCTCGAGGAGAAGAGCGCCAACCTCACTCGCGCCAAGCAAGGCGGCGCGAAAAGCTCGGCCGGGTGGAGCAGCCAGGAAGTCGCAAACTTCTGGTTTCTGCACTGCGTAAACGCCAGCCTGGCCCCGCTGCGGCACTTCTGCTTCACCAAGCGCGGCCATCCCGAAGCG
This sequence comes from Bryobacteraceae bacterium, assembly GCA_050008465.1. GTDB lineage: Bacteria > Acidobacteriota > Terriglobia > Bryobacterales > Bryobacteraceae > Fen-330. The sequence goes on along the minus strand of JBEKMO010000016.1, from coordinate 57,476 downwards.
CTGTTTGACGAGTTGTCGCGCCTGGCCGGAGCGCTCTGCACCTTCGGCCTGGATTCGCACCCGCGCACGCTGCCGTTGTACGATCATCAGAACCTCCAGGAGTGCTTCGAAGCGCTCGACGAGCACATCCGCAGGCACCTGGAGCTGCTGATGCCCACCAACTGCATTCCCATTCCGCTCACACCGATGGGCAACTACTATTGGACCGGCCCGGTGCCCGACCAGCGCTGCCTGGACCGTTGCCGCTGGATCTTCGCGATCCGCTCGAAGATCGGCGAGGCGGACCTGATCGAACGCACGCCGAGGCTGATCAAGATTTGTTCCAAGGAGTATGTGCCCAGGCTGGTCCAGCGGGCGCTTCCGGGGCTGGCGTTGAACCAGATCCCGATCCCGCCCGCCGCCATTTCGCCGCGCTTGGAGACGCAGTATTTCGCGGTGAATCGCGCGGGCCCGTGCTGGGACCACATCGTGCAGACTCGCCAGGTAGGAGTTTACGTGCCGGGCGAAATCCCGCAACCCGAGATCGAACTTCTGGTCGTTTTGGAGTCCTAGACATATGGGAACGTTCACGTCGAATGCCGCCGGGCCCGAGGCCGGGGGATTCTCGCTTCAGCGCCGCCCGGATAACTTGGCCCTGGTCTTCCAGGAGACCCTCACCGCGATTGTCCGCCTGCGCACCAACCGGCAGGTGGTTACCGACCCGGAGGTGTTTCGCGCGCAGATGCGCGAGGCCCTCAAGGCCGCCGACCAGGATGGGCGAACGCGGGGCTACACCGCCGAGCAGATCAAGCTCGCCATCTTCGCGGTGGTGGCCTTTCTGGACGAGTCGATCTTGAATCTCCAGCAGCCGGTGTTCGCCCAATGGCATCGCAAACCGCTGCAGGAGGAGCTGTTCGGAATCGACATCGCTGGAGAGATCTTCTTCAACAACATCCAGCGGCTGCTGGGCCAGCGCGACTCGCACGACCTGGCGGACGTGCTGGAGATCTACGAGCTTTGCCTGTTGCTGGGCTTTCGTGGGCGGTACGGACTGGGCGGCCAGGCCGAGCTGCGCTCGGTAATCGAAACGGTCAAGGAGAAGCTGCGGCGCATCCGAGGCTACACGATGGACCTCTCGCCGTTCTGGGCGATTCCCCCCGGAAAGGTCAAGGTGATGGGCTCCGACCCCTGGGTGAAGAGGCTGTTGTGGACGGCGGTTGGCTCGTTTGTTCTGGTGATTGTGCTGTTCGGCATCTACAAGATTTCGCTGGGGGCCGGCGCGTCCGAACTACGCGCGATTCCGACCCTGGCTCGCGGATAGGAGCGCTCGATGAATTACCGAATGATCATCATTGGGGGCTTGATAAGCTATTACGTCTTCGCGTGGCTGGCCACCACGCTGCTCAATCTCACTGGAGTGAACCTGTGGGTTGTCCGGGGCCTCCTGGCGACGATCGGGCTTTCGGGCGCCGGGGTGTTTTGGTGGTGGCGCAGCCGGAAGGAGAAGCAGAAAGCGGCGTCGACGGAGGCTTCGGCGGGCGCGGGCGCAGTTGCGGGCGGGGGTTCGAGCGATGAAGTGGACGCGCTGGTGCGCGACGCCGAGGCCCGGCTGGCGGCGTCCAATGTCGCCAAGGGCGCCAAGACCGGCAACCTGCCGGTGATTTTCCTGCTTGGCCCGCCCGCCTCCGCCAAAACCCACAGCATGGTGCATTCGGGTCTCGAGCCGGAACTGCTTGCCGGGCAGGTCTACCACGACAATGCGGTGCTGCCGACGCGGACGGGCAACCTGTGGTTCTCCCGCCAGACGGTGTTTGTCGAGGCCGGTGGCAGCATGGTGGCCGATCCGCAGCGCTGGGCGCGACTGTTGCGGCGGATGCAGCCGGGCAGGCTTTCGACCGCGTTAGGAAAAGGCCAGCAAGCCCCGCGCGCCGCCGTGGTGTGCTTCGACCTCGAGGAGTTCATGAAGCCCGGCGCCCGGGACAACGTTGCGATCGCCGTGCGCAATCTGCACGCGCGCCTGGGCGAGATCTCGCAACTCATGGGCATCAGCTTCCCGGTCTACGTTCTGTTCACGAAGGCGGACCGCCTCCCGTTCTTCCTGGAGTACGTGCGCAACCTGAGCAACGAGGAGGGGACGCAGGTGGTCGGCGTGACGCTGCCCATTCAACCCGCTACCGGGCAGGGCGTTTACGCCGAGCAGGCCAGCCAGCGCTTCGCCGCGGCCTTCGACGACCTGTTCCGCTCATTCTGCGACAAGCGGGTGGAGTACCTGTCGCGCGAGAACGCCCCCGACAAGCTGCCCGGCGTCTACGAGTTCCCCCGCGAGTTCCGCAAGCTTCGCGGCGGCCTGGTGCAGTTCCTGGTGGATCTGTGCAAGCCCAGCCAGTTGCGCGCCGCGCCGTTCCTGCGCGGATTCTACTTCTCCGGCGTGCGCCCGATCGTGGTGGACGAGGTGGCCGCCCCGGTGGCCCGCCCGCAGCAACAGCCGGGTTTCGAGGCGGCCAGCGGCGCCACGGGGATATTCCGGCAGGGGCAGCAGCGCGGCCCCGAGGCCGCGGCCCAGCCCCGCGTAACCGGAACACGGCGGGTGCCGCAATGGGTTTTCCTGAGCCACTTCTGGAACGACATCGTGCTGGCCGACCACGACGCCCACTCGGCCTCCTCGGCCAGCGTCAAGACCAGCGGGCTGCGGCGGGTGCTGTTCCTGGCCGCGGCATCGTTGTGCCTGCTGTATTCGATTGCGATCACCGTCTCCTGCGTGCGCAACCGGAACCTGGAATCGCGCGTTCTGGAGGCCGCCAAAGGCCTCTCCGCCGTGACCGTGACCGGCCAGGACCTGCCGGCGCTGGACGCCCTGAAGCGGCTGGAAGCGCTGCGCCAGGAGCTGGAGATCCTCACCGACTACCAGCGCAATGGCGCGCCGCTCAGCCTGCGTTGGGGGTTGTATACGGGCAACGAGCTCTACGACAAGACCCGCCAGCTCTACTTCGACCGCTACTACGCGACGCTGTTCGGCTGGACGCAGAGCACGATGGTGGATAGTCTCCGGCGCCTGCCGCCCGCCCCCGGCCCTACCGACGCCTACGGCCCGCCCTATAACACGCTCAAAGCCTATCTGATCACCACGTCGGAATGGAAGCGCAGCACGCGTGCGTTCCTGTCCCCCTATCTTTCCAACCGCTGGAGCGAGGGACGCAACGTCGATGCGGAACGGCTGCAACTGGCGCAGAAGCAGTTCGATTTCTACAGCGACGAGCTGGCGTTCGAGAACCCGTTCTCCTCGGCAAACGACGCCCCGATAGTGGAGCGGGCCCGGCGGTATCTGAAGTCGTTCAACGCCGACGAGCGCATCTACCAGGCGCTGCTGGACGCGGCTTCCAAGCGCGGCCAGTCGGTAAACTACAATCGCATGTTCCCCAACGAGGCGGTTTCGGACCCCCGCGAGGTGCGCGGCGCTTTCACCAGGGACGGCTGGGCTTTCATGCAGGCCGCCTTCGCCAAGCCCGACACCATGTTCAGCGGCGAGGAGTGGGTGCTGGGCCCAGGGGGCCTCGCCACCGGCGGCGATCGCACCCAGCTCGAGCAGAAACTGCGCGGCTTCTACATCCGCGATTTCATCCAGGAATGGCGCGAGTTCTTGCGGCAGGGCAGGGTAGCCGGTTACCAGAGCGTGTCGGACGCCGCCAGGAAGCTGGGTCTGACCTCCAGCAACCAGTCGCCGTTGCTGGCCCTGTTCTGCCTGGCTTCACAGCACACCAACATCGACCTCCCGGAGGTGAAGAACGCGTTTCAGGCGGTGCAGCAGGTGGTCCCGCCGACTTGCCAGAGCCAGTATGTCGGCACGTCGAACCAGATGTACATGGGCTCGCTGCTGAAGCTGCAGAACTCGGTGCAGCAGGTGGCGTCGAGCTCCGCCGGGCTGGCCGATCCGGCTACCGCGCAGACGCTCACCCAGGCCAACGAGGCCCGGTTCGTCACGCAGCAGATCGCCCAGACCTTCGGGGTAGACAAGGAAGGCCGGGTTCCGGAGACGGTGAAGAAGCTGATGGAGGACCCGATTACCGAGCTGGAGCGCGTGCTGAAGGGCATCGGGCCGGCCGAGCTCAGGGCCAAGGGGGCCGCGCTGTGCGGCCAGTTCAACGGGCTGATGGCGAAGTACCCGTTCAGCTTGAAGTCCAGCGTGCAGGCCACGGTGGACGACGTGAATCGCTTCTTCCGCCCGCCCGACGGAGCGCTCTGGCAGTTCTATACCGGGAGCCTGCAAGCTCTGGTGCAGAAAGAAGGCAATCGCTACTCGCACAAGCCGGGCGGGACGATGACCGTGACCCCTGGTTTCCTGGCGTTCTTCAACCGCGCCGCCGCGTTTGCCGATGCGGCCTACCCGAGCGGCGCCCAGCAGCCCCACATCAACTACAAACTGACGTCCGACCTGACGGGCAGCAACCAGACCATTTCGCTCTCGCTCGACAGCCAGACCTTCAGCAACAACCCGGGGAAGGTGGGTTCCAAGCAGTTCTTCTGGCCGGGCAGCCCGCCGGGCGCCCGCATGCAGGTGAAGTTCGGCGGCGAGGGCTTCAACTGGCCGCCGTATGATGGTGTGTGGGCCGCGTTCGAGTTCTTCGGGGATTCCGATGAGAAGGCGCCGCCCGTGGGTTCCGTGTATCGGTTGGAGTGGACCCTGCGGACCGGACAATCGGGGCGCTCCGTGACCACCAGCACCGGCCAGCCCGTGTCGGTGCGCTTCGACCTTGATATGATGGGTTCGCCCCCGATCTTCCGCAAAGGCTACTTCAGCGGATGGGGTTGCGTGGCGGACGTGGCTCGGTAAGGAACATATGGAACTGCCTGCGCGCATCAGCAAGTACGAGTTGCAGGAGTATCTGGGCGGTGGCATGTCGCGCGTCTACCGTGCGCGCGATACGGTCATCGGCCGCGCCGTGGCGGTGAAGATCCTCACCGAACAGGCCTGCAAGGACCCGGAAGCCAAGGCGCGCTTTCTGCAAGAGGCGCGCGTGGCAGGCAATATCAGCCACGACAACATCATCCGGGTATACGACTTCGGCGAGGAAGGCGGCCGCCCGTACATGGTCATGGAATACTTGCGGGGCGAGGATCTGCGCGCCCTGATCAAGACCAACCGGACCGGCGACCTGCACTGCAAGCTGGCTATCGCCCTGCAAATCGCCCGGGCGCTGGAGCACATCCACACCCAGAAGATCATCCATCGCGACATCAAGCCCGAGAACATCCAAGTCACCGGCAGCGGGCTGGTGAAGCTGATGGATTTTGGCATTGCCAAGGCGGAGAACACGGCGCTCACGCGGCCCGGCTTCACGCTCGGCACGCCGTACTACATGGCGCCGGAGCAGATCCGTGGCATGCCCGTCACCCCCCTGGTCGATATCTACGCCTTCGGCATTATGCTGTTCGAGTTGATTACCGGGATCCGGCCGACGGATGCTGAAGGCATCGAGAAGATTTTCGAAAAGATCCTGCGCCAGCCGGTGGACCTGGCCCCGCTGGCCGCCGCCGACGCGCCGCAGGCGCTCATCGACCTGGTGGCGAGCTGCACGGCGAAGGATCCCGCGCAGCGGCCGCCCAGTTTCTCCGCGGTGTGCGCCGAGCTGGAGCGGATTCTGCGGCGGCTGCAACGCGGTCCGATAGGGGCGACCCAGACCCTGCAAGTGATCGTGGAGCCGGGCCTGGGCGGAACGGTGGCTACACCTACGCCGACGCCGGGCCGCATCCCCGTCGCCACGCCCACACCCGCGGCGATGCCGACGCCGGTCCCGCGCGCCAAGAGCAGTCCCTGGCTGATCGGCCTGGCGGTCGCTGGCGTCGTGATGCTCGCCGCGGCGGCCTGGCTCCATTTCGGGGGGCCGGGCACGCAAACGCTGACACCGGTGCTCTCGACTCCCACTGGAGATATGGTGCTCGTCCCGGCCGGGTCGTTCCTGTCCGGCCCGGAGAAGACGCAGTTGACGCTCCCGGCGTTCTATATCGATCAAACCGAGGTGAGCAACGCCGCCTACGCCCGTTTCTGCACCGAGAAGAACCGCCCGTTGCCGGAGCTCTTCCTCAAAGACCACCCCTATTACCCCGTCGTAAACATCACCTATGTGGATGCCCAGGAGTTTGCCAAGTGGGCGGGGAAGCGGTTGCCAACGCTTCAGGAATGGGAGAAGGCCGCGCGGGGGCGCGACGGCCGTACCTACCCCTGGGGCAACGATCGGGACCCGCGGCGCGCCAACGTGCTCGACAACCCCGACCGCAAGACCCCGGACCTGATGCCGGTGGATTCCTTCCCGGAAGGCGCCAGCCCCAACCACGCCGTCAATATGGCGGGCAACGTCTGGGAGTTCACCGACGAGCTGCGCACACCGAGCGAGGCTGCGCTCAAGTCGTTCACCCGGCTGATGGCGCCTCCGCCGACGGCCAGCGAGCCCTGGTACACCATCCGCGGCGGCGCCTACGACACCAAGCTCGCCGACAGCGTTCTCTGGGAGACCGGCTCGGTCCCGGCGCGCTACAAGGCCTTCAACATCGGCTTCCGCTGCGTCAGAGACGTGAAGTAGGATTCGCTCTCTCAGCTCAGCGCGCGACCGTCAGGAAGAGGTTGTCCTGGGTCCGCGCTCCCGCAATCTCCGCCACTACCGCAAGGTCGCCGTCCGGCAGGTTGTCGGGCAGCCGGATGTTGCTCTGGTCGAGGCCGGCTCCGCTCCGGCCCGCCCAGAGCACCTCGGCCGCGACGCCGCCGATGAAGACGGTCACCCGGTTGGCGAGCGGCGCCGGTTGCGTGACCAGGCGCCCGGCCGCAGTTTGAGGCTCAAGGGTCGGTCCGAAACCAGTTCCGTACAGGATGATTACTTCGCCCGGCCGCGCGGGAGATGCGCCGGGGTAGAGTCCGGTTTTGCCGACGATGGAGTAGTCCTGCCAGTGCTGAGCGGCGGCGTACCGGTGATTCTCGGCAGCGTAAGTGAACAGGCCCGGTGCGAGTGCGAGAATCGCCAGCGTGGTTGAAGAAGAACCTTGTGGTGTGTTCACCTGTGCGGCCACTCCAGAGCCTAGCGTGCGGTCGGGCACCTGCACGTTGAGCTGCCCGGGGCTGATGTAACTGATTGCGGCGGGATGGCCGCCGACCGACACGCTCACCCCATCCAGTTCGGTGGGCAACTTGCCGTCGACGATCTCGTCGATGCGCCAGGAGCGTGCGTTGGGCGCGAGATTCGTGCCGAAGACGGAAACCCACGCGCACTCGGAAGCGCCGGGCGTGAAACTGGCCGCGCTCACGACCGCGGCGATGGCCGGAGTCGCCGGGCCCGCGGGCCGCACAGCGGCGGAATCGGGGGTCAGCATGAGCTGGGAGGAGTCCACCGCCTCGAAGGCCGAGCCCAAAATGTTTTGCAGGTCGTGGAGATCGTCGTTGTCCCAGCGGCTGTCCGGGGCGCCGGTGATGTACCAGGAGGCGCCGTTGTCGGCCAGAAACATGCCGTACTTCTTGAGCGCGCGCAGGATCGTCTGGTTAATGGGCGAGAAGCCGGAAATGTCGAAATCGGCGCGCAAGCGGAAGCGCTGGCCCATCGACGGGTACTGCGGGCCGGTCAGGCTGGAGGCCAGATGACGCGCGGGCCAGACGTAGGCGGCGCGCGTTCTGGGAGCCGTGACGCGTATGGCGTGCTGGATCTCGCCGGAGAGCGCCTCCTCGTAGCGCACCAGGCCCGGCAGGATCGGCAGGCCGGCGGCGTCGGCGGAGGTCCAGCCCGCGGGCCGGAGACGGTTGGCTCGCAGGTCGAAGATGGCTCCCGAGCCCGCTGTCCAACTTCCGTTCGGCTGCCGGGCGACGGCGTAGAGTTCGTACAAAGTGCAGTTCCCCTCGTCGACGATGAGCACGTGGTGGTCGCTGCCGCCTTCGATCGGGGGATTGGGCGGGATGGGATAGGGTCCCGGGTCGCTCTCGTCGGCGTAGTCGAACGAGACGGTCACCGCCGGCTGATTGGTGACCAGAACATAGGGGATGCCGATGGGCGAGCCGTCCCATAGGCCCGAGCCGAAATCGGGGTGCAGATACGCGGAGGTCCCGATGCTGCTGACATAGGCAGCCGAGTTGGGATCGAGCGGCAGGTGGTCGACGGGGGCGTTCCAGATGTTATCGGCGGGGAAAACCGGACACCGCCCGACGGTTTGCGCGCGCGAAGGCGCTAAGCAACATGCGATGACAAGCAGGGCGCAGAGCGCGTTCCGATCGAGTCTGGCCAAGAAAGACCGCCTCCCTCAGGCATCGATCTCATTGTATGGGAACCAGCCGCGTCTTCCCATGGGGCTTTCGCACTAGCCCGGTCCACTCACATACCGAGAGCGCGTGAGAGAAGCAGACAAAGACCGCCTGGGTCCAGGCGGTTTTTCCAAAGCCGACGATGAAAATACGGGACTTCGGGCAGATGTATCGCCACGGGTCAAGCGGTTTCTCGAAGGCCCAGGTCCGCCAACCACACGTCACCTGGTTGTGGGCTTGTCGAGCAGGTCCAAAACCTCTTGTTCGTTCGCGCGCGAACGCAGCAAGTCGAGAAAGTCGTGGTCGGCGAGATCGATGACTTCCGCGACGCGCTCTCGCACCTGGGTCGCGGTCTCCGGCTTCCATTCGCGCAACCTGGCGTCCAACTTTTCCGCCAAAGCGTCCACGGCAGCCTCCTTGTTCTTCTATTTTCGCTCCGTCGGCGCTTCCGCATGGGCCAGGAACGCTTCCGAGACCGGCGACACCAAGAACTTGAGGTGCAGGTGCCGGGTCCGCCGCGGGCGAGCCGAGAGACCTTGCCGGCGGGACGCCGGCGACACGACCATGTGACGGGATTCTAAACCCTTCGCCGTTAGGGCGGACCTATGTGGCATAATCGTTGTCGGACGCGCAAGGACGTTTCGAGGCTAGGCGTCGTGAACCCCGTTAGCACAAACCGTCAATCGCCATCGGGGTTGGTCCCTGAGCAGCCAAAGCCAAGGCTTTATGACGGTATGGCGGAAAGCCTTCGCACTCGGCACTGCAGCCGCCGGACTGAGCAGGCCTACATCCACTGGATGCGCCGTTTTATTTCGTTTCATGCCCTGAACCATCCACGTCAATTGAGGGAAGGCGATGTCAACCGTTTCTTGACGCATCTAGCCATCGGCGAAAACGTGGCCGCGCCCACGCATAATCAGGCGCTGGCAGCCGTGCATTTCCTCTGCGAGCACGTGCTGGAACAGCCTCTGGACCGCATCGAAGGAGTCGTGCGCGCCAGCAGGCCGAAGCGGCTGCCGGTCGTGCCGACCCGCGATGATGTCGAGGCGCGCCACCCACTCGTTGGAGGGCTTGTTACTGCCGTCGCAGGTCTGGTCACTTTTCAGAAGTCCGCATTCGCACTTAGTTGGCAAGGGCTGGTGTAGGAGGAGACGATGGTGTCGACCGGCGACAGTGCGGTTCACAGCCCTCGCGTTCATCGACGTATCGCGTGGGCACCGGTCCTCGCCTTTGTAGTGCTAATGTCTACAGGATGCGACAAGTATCAGCCCCGCACTACGATCGAAGGCGTATACCATCCAAATGGATGTGTGCAAATGGAGGGGCGCCGTGCTCGATGGTCATGGCCGACGACCATACAAGTCACGGTATGCCAGCCAATTCGTGTCAGTGAATTAGGTCTGATGACGTACGGCTGGGAGGTGCGTCAACCAGGGTTCCAGGCCGAGGTTGCCAGATTGGAGTTTTCGGACGCAGGCGTCTATATCGTCGCAGATAGGCTAAGACAAAACGGGCGCTTTGAGTACCGCGAGCGACAGCCAACGCTGAACGATTGGACACGCAATCATCCCATAAGAGTCGTCGCGATGCTGGTCTTCCTGGCGCTCATCGTGACAGTCATTGTCGCCATGCGATCCGCCACTAAAAACGCTCGCAGAGCGCGTGAACGCGAGCGACTTGAAGCGGAGGCTGCCAAGACCGCTGCGCGGGCCGCCGCGCTGGCGGAGCTGAGGCGAGCGGAGGCTGCCAAGACCGCTGCGCGGGCCGCCGCGCTGGCGGAGCTGAGGCGATTGGCCGCAGAAGCTCAGAGCGGCGCAAACTCGCTGCCGATCATCCTTGGCGAAGCCGAGATGACGCTGGACCGAGCCCGAGACGAGCTGAGAAGCGGGCTGTATTCACCGTTTTGGGAGGCTTTAGAAGTGGCTACCGCCAGACTGGGTGTCTTTCACCAGACCCTGTCGTTGATCGAGTCGAGGAAGACAACATATCATGCGCAGGCCGCACAACTCGGAGGTGACGCTCCAGCGTTCTCGCTTGGCGTCTCCGTGCTGCCTGATCCGGCAGCCACGCACCGCCGCCTCATAACCCTGTATCGGGAGGCGCAATTGAATCCTGATCATGCAAAGGTTTATGAGCAGCGCCGCACAAACGCGATCCTGATCGCGGGCTTTACCTCGCTAGAGCAGGCAATTGAGGGTATCGGCGATCGCGTCGTCGACGCGATCAGCAGCCTCGCAGCCTCGTCGGATTGCCGTCTAGCCAGTCTCGAATCATCCCTTGAGTCGGCAGCGAATGCTGCGGCGGAGCAGAGCGCTGCGTTGCGGGCAGAACTTCAACGTTCGAGTGCGGTCGATAACGCGGTACTCGATCAACTCCGTCAGGACGCCGAAGTTCACTCCGAGAGAGGGCGCCTAGCGCTTCGGATGCTCGACAACATCCAGCGTCGAAGGAGACCGACCGTGTTCGAAAGGCCCTAGATGGCGCGCCGCCTGACAACCGCTTGCAGCCGACGGCGGCCAATCGGCTCGTAAGCCCCCGCCGCTGAAGCGGCACGTTAGGCGCTGCTGGTCTGGCCGGAACGTGCCGTTCTCCCACATCCAACTTTTCGGGCCGTTCTTGAAGATCTGAAGTCACGTCTCACTCAATTCCTGTCGCGAGCGCACAACTCTCCGATAGAGGGATTTGCGTGAGATTCCTGCAGATAGCTCCTCCCTTGTCGCCCAGCGTTCGGAATTCGGCGCGCAGGATCGTCGGTGACGGTGACTCGGACGGGAAACACCCGTCTCGGCAAGCGACCCACTGCTGAAATGCGGGCCAGCCCTCACACCAGCACGGTGAAGGCGGCGCCGGCGCGGGTGACGGGGTGGTAGAGGGTGTCGCGCTCGACGGGATCGCGGCCGGCTTCGCGGATCAGGCGCAGCAATTCTCCTCGCCGCAGCGACTGGCTGGTGGTGGCGCCCGCGTCGTGGTAGATCTTCTCTTCGACCACGGTGCCGTCGAGGTCGTCGGCGCCGAAGCGCTGGGCGACTTGCGCGATCCGCGGCGTCATCATCACCCAGTAGGCCTTGATGTGCGGCACGTTGTCCAGCAGCAGACGCGCCGCCGCGATGTTCTTGATGTCGGCGAAACCGGTGGTCGAGGGAATGTGACCGAGCGGCGTGTTGTCGGGATGGAACGCCAGCGGGACGAAGGCCACCAGCCCGCCGGTCTCGTCCTGGAGCGCGCGCAGCTTCAGCAGGTGATCGACCCGGTCCTCCTCGTTCTCGAGGTGGCCGTAGAGCATGGTGCAGTTGGACTTCAGGCCCATCTGGTGCGCCGTGCGCGCCACCTCGATCCACTCCTCGCCGGTGATCTTGTGATCGCAGATGATGCGCCGCACGCGCTCCGAGAAGATTTCGGCGCCGCCGCCGGGCAGCGACTCGACGCCCGCGTCCTTGAGCCGCTGGACGACCTCGCGGGTGGAGATGCGGGTGCGGCGCGCCAGGTAGGCGATCTCGACCATGGTGAAGGCCTTCAGGTGCACCTGGGGAAAGCGCTCCTTGAGGCCGCGCAGCATCTCGCAGTACCAGTCCAGGGTGAGCTCCGGGTGCAGCCCGCCGACGATGTGGAATTCGGTGACGGCTTCGGTCCAGCCGCGCCCTGCGGTCTCCCAGACCTGCTCGAGCGACATGGTATAGGCGCGCGGGTCCTTGGCCCGCTTGCCGAATGCGCACAGCCGGCAGCTTGCCACGCACACGTCGGTGGGGTTGATGTGCCGGTTCACGTTGAAGTAGGTGACGTTGCCGTGGAGCCGCTCGCGCACCAGGTTCGCCAGGTAGCCCAACGCCAGGAGGTCCGAGGTCCGGTAGAGAGCGATCCCGTCGTCATAGCTGAGGCGGGCGCCGGAATCCACTTTCTCGAGGATCGGCCGGAGACGCTGGTCTTCGATCGAGATTCCCATTTCAAGTCCCAGAGCGGAGGAGTAGGATATCAGCGGCCCAAAACAGAAAGAATAGCACGCTGACGCAGCCGTTGACGTTGAAGAAGGCCGCGTTGACTCGCGACAGGTCGTCGGCTCTCACCAATTGGTGCTCGTAGACGAGCAAGGCGGCGGTCGCGGCCACGCCGGCCAGGCTCACCGGTCCCAGCCGGAAGGCGAGCGCCAGAGCCAGCAGGCAGCCCAGCATGGTTACGTGAAACGCGCGCGAGATCCACAGCGAGCCGGCTATCCCGAACCGGCTGGGGTAGCTGAAGAGCCCTTCCTCGACATCGAACTGGTAGTCCTGGCACGAGTAGATGATGTCGAACCCCGCGGTCCACAGCATCACCGCCGCGGTGAGCCAGAGGATGCGCGGGTCGAGCGATCCGCGCACCGCGATCCAGGCGGCCGCCGGCGCGATCCCCAGCGACAGGCCCAGCACCAGGTGCGAGAGCGACGTGAAGCGCTTGGTGAACGAGTAGAAGAACACCACCGCGAGCGCCAGCGGCGCCAGGCGGAAGCACAGCGGGTTCAGCGCGCGCGCCGCCACCAGGAAGACCAGCGTGGAGGCCGCGACAAAGGCCCAGGCGAACGCCCTCGAGAGCAGGCCCGCCGGAAGATGACGCGAGCGGGTGCGGGGATTGCGCGCGTCGAGATCGGCGTCCAGCAGACGGTTGAATGCCATCGCCGCCGACCGCGCCGCCACCATCGCCACCACGATCCAGAGGATCTTCCAGGCCAGTTCGGGCGCCGCGTACCGCGATTCCCGGAACGCCAGGAGCGCGCCCGTTCCGGCGAACGGCAGCGCGAAGACCGAGTGTTCGAACCTAATCATGTCGAGCGTCAGCCGGAACCGTTGCAGAAAGGATGCCACTGCGCCGCCTGCTATCATTCTATTGCATGCGCCGGATGCTCCCTGCCGCGGGCCTGATCCTCCTGCTCGGGGGCTGCGGCCACGAAGCGGCGACGTTCGAGGACTACCAGGCTCGGCTGGTCACCTTCCCGAACGGGAAGCAAGTGCGCGCGGAAAGCATGCTCACAGACGCCGACCGGAGCCGGGGCATGATGTTCCGCGACTCCATCGCGCCGGACCGCGGCATGCTTTTCTTTCACACGGCCTTGGGCAAGTACAAATACTGGATGTACCAGACCCGCATCCCGCTCGACATCATTTGGATGGACCGCGACCGCCGCATCGTGGAGATTTCGGCCGATACTCCGCCCTGCACGACCGAGGCCGGCGAGTGCCCCAACTACGGCGGCAACTACGAGGCATTGTACGTACTGGAGTTGGGCGGCGGCATGGCGGCCAAGTACGGTCTGAAGGTGGGAGATAGTCTGAGATTCTAGCTCGTAGCTCGTAGCCGGAGCGCGGGCGTCCGACCGCGGTCCGTGACAATCCTGTACATTGGGTGAGTGGTGCCCACAGCGGGCGCCTTCGACGAGCTACGGGCTACGAGCTACGAGCTTCTCTATGAACCAGGAACAATTGCGGGCGCTGCTGGAAGCCGTTCGCGCCGGGGCGGTGGACGTGGAGGCGGCGCTGGAGCGGATGCGCCACCTGCCCTTTGAGGACCTTGGGTTTGCCAAGGTCGACCATCACCGTGCCCTGCGCCAGGGCATGCCGGAAGTGGTCTTCGCCCAAGGAAAGACCCCCGAGCAAGTGGCCGAAATCGCCTCGCGCCTGCTCGAGCGATCCCCCAACATCCTGATCACGCGGGCCGATGCGGCCACCGCCGAGCGCCTGCGCCAGACGGTCCCGGAGGCCGAGTACTTCCCGCTGTCGGGCGCGCTGCGGGTCTGGCGCGACCGCGCCATCCGCGGGAAGGGCAGGATTGCGGTGGTCTCCGCGGGCACCAGCGACATCCCGGTGGCCGAGGAGGCGCAGATCACCGCCGAGGTGATGGGCAACGAAGTGGAGACTATCTTCGATATCGGCGTGGCGGGCATCCACCGCCTGATGAACAACCGTGAGCGGCTGACCCAGGCGCGCGTGGTGGTAGTCTGCGCGGGCATGGAGGGCGCGCTTCCTAGCGTGGTGGGCGGCCTGGTTTCCTGCCCCGTGATCGCGGTGCCCACCAGCGTCGGCTACGGCGCCAGCTTCCACGGCCTGGCCGCGCTGCTGGGCATGCTCAACAGTTGCGCCAGCAACGTGACCGTGGTAAACATCGATAACGGTTTCGGCGCCGGTTACGTGGCCAGCATCATCAACCAGCTTTAGAGATCGCTCATGATTGGGACCAGCGTCTCGCACTATCGCATCCTCGAGAAACTCGGCGCGGGCGGCATGGGGATCGTGTACAAGGCGGAAGACACGCGGCTCAGCCGCATCGTGGCGCTCAAGTTCCTACCGCCGGAATGGGTGCGGGAACCGGGCGCGCGCGAGCGGTTCCAGCGCGAGGCGCGGGCTGCGTCCGCTCTGAACCATGCCAACATTTGCACGCTTTACGACGTAGGGGAACACGACGGCCAGCCGTTTCTGGTCATGGAGTATCTGGAAGGCCAGACGCTCTCCGAGCGCATCTCCGCGAAGCCGCTGAAGGTGGAAGAACTGCTGGAGCTGGCCATCCAAATCGCCGATGCGCTGGACGCCGCGCACTCCCGCGGCATCGTGCACCGCGACATCAAGCCGGCCAACATCTTCGTGACCGCGCGCGGGCAGGCCAAGATCATGGACTTCGGACTGGCGAAGCACGAGGCGGCGCCACCACCAGGCTCGGCGGCGGCCACCGTCGTGGCCGCGGAAGCTCAACTGACCCGGCCGGGCACGGCGATGGGCACCGTGGCCTACATGTCGCCGGAGCAGGCCCGCGGCGAGGCGCTAGACGCGCGCACCGACCTGTTCTCCTTCGGCGTGGTGCTGTACGAGATGGCCACCGGAGTGGCGCCGTTCCAGGGTGTCACCTCGGCGGTCGTGTTTGACGCCATTCTCAACCGGGAGCCGCCGCCGCCCGCTGGCGTGCCTCTGCCGCTCGCGCAGATCATCGCCAATGCGCTCGAAAAGGATCGAGACGTTCGCTGCCAGACCGCGGCCGAACTGAGGGCTGCGCTGAAACGGTTGCGACGCGACTCGGAATCCGGCGCCCGGGCCGTGAGCGGCGTGATCGCGGCGCCCGCGCCGACCCGGCCGGTGTCCCGGCGGCGGTTTGTCCGAATCTTGGCGCCGGCGCTGGTGGCGGTCACGGCGGTCAGCCTGTATCTGTGGCGCGCGAGCCGGCCGGCCCCGCCCTTCCAGCGCATGGAGATCACCCGGCTGACCTCGACCGGCAAGGCCTCCTCCGCTGCCATCTCCCCGGACGGCCGCTATGTCGTCCACGTCATGTCGGACGCCGGCGAGCGGAGCCTGTGGATGCGGCAGGTGGCCACCGGCAGCAACGTGCAAATTGCCCCGGCCACCCAGGGCAGCTTCCCGGGACTGACCTTCTCGCCCGACGGCAGTTTCGTGTACTACACCAAGCTGGAGAAGGACGCTTCCACGGCCACGCTTTACCAACTGCCCGTTCTTGGCGGCACGCCGCGCACGGTCATTGTAGACGTGGACAGCCCGATTACGTTCTCTCCCGACGGCAGCCAGATCGCCTTCATGCGGCGGAAGGTTGAGGAGACCGCCATCCTGGTGGCGAATGTGGACGGCTCGGGCGAGCGCAAAGTGGCATCGCGGAAGACCCCCGCCTTCTTCACGGGGGGCCGGATCTCGTGGTCTCCCGACGGGAAGCTGATCGCCTGCCCGGCGGGCGTTTTCGATGCCGGCGGCTACTATCAGAACGTCGTCGCGGTTCCCGCCGGCGGCGGACCGGAGCGATCCCTGACATCGCAGAGGTGGTTGGCCGTGCTGGCGGCCGCCTGGCTCGCCGACGGCCGGGGCTTGGTCCTGGCGCTGATGGAGCGGCCAGCCACGAACGCGCAGATCTACTACCTCTCCTATCCCGGAGGCGAGTTGCGCCGCATCACCAACGATCTGAACCATTACACCGGAGTCAGCGCGACGGCCGACTCCAGCGTGGTGGTCACGGTCCAGAGAGACCTCGTCGCTAACCTCTGGGTCGCGCCCGTGGACCAGCCCGCCGAAGCCAGGCAGATCACTTCTGGAGCAGCGCGGCAGGACGGCGCCGAAGGGGTCTCCTGGACGCCGGATGGCCGGATTGTCTTCACGTCGGCCGCCAGCGGAAGTCCTGAGCTCTGGATGACCGGTGCCGATGGGAGCGCCGCCCGGCAGTTGACCTCGGATCGGAGCGCGGCTCTCTTCCCGCGCGCCTGCCCGGATGGACGCACCATCCTGTTCACGTCCCTCCGCGTCACGGGCAGCATTCACGTCTGGCGGATGGACCCCGATGGCGGCAATCTCAGACAGGTGACCAGCGGGTCGGGGGAGATGTTTTCCGACTGTTCGCCGGATGGTAAGTGGGCTGTCTACTCTGTGATGAACGTGGACAACCCAACGCTCTGGAAGGCCCCGATCGAGGGCGGCAACCCCGTTCGGCTCAGCGAGGAGGTGGCCGTATATCCCTCCGTTTCGCCAGATGGCAAGAGGATCGCCTCGGTCTCTATCAGCGGCGGCAGACACGACATCGCCATCCGGCCCATCGAGGGCGGGAAGCCCTCCCAGCATTTCGACCTTCCGCTCACGCAGGTGCGATGGAGTGCCGATGGAAGCGCGCTGCTCTACGAGAAGGAGGAGGGGGGAGTCTCCAACATCTGGGCGCAGCCGGTTGCCGGAGGAGCACCGAAGAAGCTGACCGGCTACCAAACGGACCAGATCTTCCTCTTCGATCTTTCGCGCGACGGAAAGCAACTGGCCCTCAGCCGCGGCGCCGTCAACAACGACGTGGTGATGATCCGGGACGTGAAGTAGGGTTCAGGCCGTCTTCGCAACGGCGCGCGCTTCGGTTTGCTGAGCGAACAGGTAGATGCCGAACAGGGGCTTGGGCGCTCCGTGGCCCCAGCGGTTGACCTTGTACCGGGCGCGAAGGTATTGCACGTCCGGCTGGCTCGAGAGGTCGACCACCAACTGGTAGGTGCCGCAATAGAACTTTTGTGGGAACGAGGCCAGTGGCCTGGCGCCCCAGTTCAGGTTGTCGGGCGATCCCCAGATGGAAACATCCAGGCTTTCCTGTTCGATGATGCGGGTGATCCCAAGGGTAAGCAGCAGCAACTTACCCTGTGACGAACCAAGGCCGATTTCCGGGCCTTCCCCGTCTTCTCGGACCACTGCCTCCGGCACTAAGAAATTCGGCAGCATGGTCTGCAAGGCTCCAGCTTCTCTTAGGGTCTCACATTTCTTGCGGCAATAGAAGCGGGGAAACGGGTTTGCGGGAAATAGGGAAACATGGTGGCTGTCCCCGGTTTATACTGGAGGCTCCGTGCTTCATTCAATCGAGAAGCTCCTCCAGAATTCGGTCTCCGCGCACCTGCGGAGCCGGTACGGATTCGAAGGGCCGGTCACCATCGAATCGCCGAAGCAGCCGGAATTCGGCGAAATGGCGCTGCCGGTCGCCTTCCAGCTCGCGCGCCAGTTGAGACGGCCGCCCAAGGCGATCGCCGCGGAGCTCGCCGCCGAACTGGGTTCGATTCCCGGTGTGGCCTCGCTGGAAGTGGCGGGCAACGGCTACCTGAACATTCGGCTCGACCGCGCGCGCTACGGCGCATTTGTGCTCGCCGGCGGGGTCGAGGAGGAAGAGCAGGCGGGCCTCCCCGAGGGGAAGATCATCGTCGAGCACACCAACATCAACCCCAACAAGGCCGCGCATATCGGCCATCTGCGCAACGCGGTGCTGGGCGATACGTTCGTGCGGATGCTGAGGGCTCGTGGCCGCCGCGTCGAAGTGCAGAACTATATTGACAACACCGGCGTGCAGGTGGCGGACGTCGTCGTGGGCTTCCACCGTTGGAAGGGCCAGAGTCCCGACGAGGTGGCGCGGCTGGCGCGCGAACATGAGCGGTTCGACTACCTCTGCTGGGACCTCTATGCGCGGATCTCGGCCTACTACCACAAGGACCCGTCCGCGCTCGCCTGGCGCCAGGAAACGCTGCACGCCATCGAGGCCGGCGAGGGCGCCGCGGCGGAGATGGCGCACATCATCTCCGACGCCATTGTGCGGTGTCACTTGAAGACCATGTGGCGCATAGGCGTTGTCTACGACGTGCTGCCGCGCGAAAGCGAGATCCTGCACCTCGAGTTCTGGGCCACCGCGTTCGAGCTGCTGCGCGAGCGCAAGGCCATTTACCTGGAAACCGATGGGAAGAACGCCGGCTGCTGGGTGATGCCCGGCGCGGCCTATTCCGGCGACGCCGAGAGCGAGGACAGCAAGGTCATCGTCCGCTCCAACGGCACGGTGACCTACGTCGGCAAGGACATCGCCTACCAGCTCTGGAAGTTCGGCCTCCTGGGCAAGGATTTCCATTACCGCCCGCTCATGACTTACCCGAACGGGCACGAGTTGTGGGTCACCACGGACGAGCCGCAACCGGCGCAGCCCTCTTTCGGCCGCGGCACGCGGGTCTACAACGTCATCGACTCACGCCAGTCCTACTTGCAGGACGTCGTGGTGGCCGGCCTTAAGGCGCTCGGCTTCGAGGAGCAGGCCCAGCGTTCCGTTCACTTCTCCTACGAGATGGTGGCGCTGTCGCCGCGCTGCTCGGCCGAACTGGGCATCGCGCTGTCCGAAGAAGACCGCAAGCGGCCGTACGTCGAGGTCTCGGGGCGCAAGGGCCTGGGGGTGAAAGCCGACGACCTCATCGACAAGTTGATCGAGGAGGCGCTTGAGGAAGTGGCCTCGCGCCATCCCGAGGATCCTCCCGAGAAGCAGCGGGAGATGGCCACCCAAATCGCCGTCGGCGCGTTGCGATACTTCCTGCTGAAGTACACGCGAAACTCCGTCATCGCCTTCGATTTCGAGGAGGCGCTGAGCTTCGAGGGCGCGACCGGCCCGTACGTGCAGTACGCCACGGTGCGCGCCCGTAACATCTGGCGCAAGCTCGAAGAGCGCGGTGAGGAGGTGCCCGACTTCGCCCGCGAGCTGACGCCCGAGGCGATGGGCCGGCAACTCCGCTCCGAAGGTCTCTGGCAGCTCGTGGTCGCCGCCTCGAAGGCCGATTCCGCCCTCGAGCGCGCGATCGTCTCCGGCGAGCCTGCGCACGTCGCCAAGTACGCCTTCCAGCTCGCCCAGGCGTTCAGCAACTTCTATCACGAGTACCCGGTCATCGCCGAGGAGAATCGCGAAAAAAAGGTCTTCCTGCTGTGGCTCACCGGCTATCTCCGCCTGCAACTCGAACGCACCCTCGCGGTGCTGGGCATCGAAGTGCCCGAGTACATGTAGCTCCGGCCCGCCGACCCCCCCAAAAAAACGTGCTCCGGCTCGGCTCTCTCGCCGCATAATGGAGCGCAGAGGTGCCGGGTGCGATGAAAGCCAATTGGGAGAGGATCATTAGAGAGAAGATGGAGCCGGTCGAACTGATCCCCGGGCAGGGATCGTCGGTCTACAAGGTCAGAGGGAGTAAGACCACCGTCTCGGTGCTGACGGATCTTGGAGATTTTCCTCCGCCCATGCCGCCGCTGGACAGGTACGAAATGTCGCCGGCGGGCGGACGGGAGGTTTCCTTCGAGGTCTCGGACCCCGATTTCCTGGTGGTGGACAAGACGGTGGGCGTGGCGGAATACGCGCACTACATCCCCTGGGAGAAGATCGCCGATATTGTGTTTCGGGTGGTGAGTTAGAATAGCGGTCAAATGCCATCCATCAACTCGTTCGGCTCCCGGTCCGCCCTGCGGGTGGGCGAGCGCCAGGTTCAGATCTACTCTCTGAACGCTCTCGATAAGGCGGGCGTGGGCGATGTGTCGCGCCTGCCGTACTCGATCAAGGTGCTGCTGGAGAACCTGCTGCGGCACGAGGACGGGCGCGGCGTGTCCGCCGCGGACATCGAATTCGTCGCCCGCCCGTCGGGCGGCCCGCGCGAGATCAGCTTCATGCCGGCGCGCGTGTTGTTGCAAGACTTCACCGGCGTGCCCTGCGTGGTCGACCTGGCCGCCATGCGCGACGCCCTGCGGGCGATGGGCGCCGATCCGCGGCGCGCCAACCCGCTTATCCCCGCCGAGCTGGTGATCGACCACTCGGTGCAGGTAGATCAGTACGGCTCGCGGGACGCGTTCGCCTTCAACGCCCTGCTCGAGTTCCAGCGCAACCGGGAGCGCTACGCCTTCCTGCGCTGGGGCCAGTCGGCGTTCTCGAACCTGCGCGTGGTGCCGCCCGACACCGGCATCGTCCACCAGGTGAACCTGGAGTACCTGGCCTCGGTGGTGTTCACCGCCGATGGCGTGGCCTACCCGGATACGCTGGTAGGCACCGATTCCCACACCACCATGATCAACGGCCTGGGCGTGCTCGGCTGGGGCGTGGGCGGAATCGAGGCCGAAGCCTGCATGTTGGGGCAGCCCATCTCGATGCTGCTGCCCGAGGTGGTCGGGTTCCGCCTGCACGGCTGCCTGCCCGCGGGCTCGACCGCCACCGACCTGGTGCTGAGGGTCACGGAGATCCTGCGCAAGAAGAAAGTCGTGGGCAAGTTTGTCGAGTACTTCGGCCCCGGGGTGAGCGCGCTTGCGCTTGCCGACCGCGCCACCATTGCCAACATGTCGCCCGAATACGGCGCCACCATGGGATTCTTCCCGGTGGATCGGGAAACGCTCAACTACCTGCGGCTCTCCAGCCGGCCGCCCGAGCTGATCGCCCTGGTCGAGGCTTACACCAAGGAGCAGGGCCTGTTCCGCACCGATGAGTCGCCAGATCCCGTGTTCGCCGACGTGGTGGATCTGGACCTGGCGACCGTCGCGCCAGCGCTGGCCGGGCCGAAGCGGCCCCAGGACCGCATCGACCTGCCCAACGTCAAACGCAACTTCCGGGAGTTCCTGGGGGCCCCGCTACGGCGTGAGGGGGAGATCGGCGACGGCTCGGTGGTGATTGCCGCCATCACCAGTTGCACCAACACCTCGAATCCTTCGGTGATGGTGGGCGCGGGCCTGCTGGCGAAGAAAGCCTGCCAACGCGGCCTCCAATCCAAGCCCTGGGTGAAGACCAGCCTGGCCCCGGGTTCCAAGGTGGTGAGCGATTACCTCGAGGACGCCGGCCTGATGCCGTACCTCGAACAGTTGGGCTTCCACCTGGTGGGCTACGGCTGCACCACCTGCATCGGCAACAGCGGGCCGCTGCCCGAGGCGATCGCCCAGGCCGTGCGCAAGGAAAAGCTCGTGGTGGCGGCCGTGCTCAGCGGCAATCGCAATTTCGAAGGCCGCGTCAACCCGCTAGTTCGGGCCAACTACCTGGCCTCGCCGCCGCTGGTGGTGGCCTACGCGCTCGCCGGGACCGTCGACATCGACCTCGCGAGCGAGCCGCTCGGCGAGGACGGCGCCGGCAACCCGGTCTACCTCCGCGACATCTGGCCGTCGCCCGAGGAGGTCCGTGAAGTGGTGGGCGAATCCGTCCGCGCCGAGATGTTCCGCAAGCGGTACTCGCAGGTCTTCGAAGGCGACGCCCAGTGGAACTCCATCTCCATCCCGCAAGGCGACCTCTACGAATGGAGCGACCAATCTACTTACATCAAGCGGCCGCCGTACTTCGACGCGATGGCGGATCCATCCGCCCCGGTCGCGGATCTCCGCGGCATGCGCGTGCTGGCGCTGCTCGGCGACTCGGTCACCACCGACCACATCTCGCCCGCCGGCTCTATTCCGGCCGAGGGCCCCGCCGGGCAGTACCTGATCGCGCAGGGAGTAAGACCGGGGGACTTCAAT
The DNA here is from genome assembly GCA_050008465.1 of Bryobacteraceae bacterium. Lineage (GTDB taxonomy): Bacteria > Acidobacteriota > Terriglobia > Bryobacterales > Bryobacteraceae > Fen-330. Next base: position 35,486 of record JBEKMO010000016.1, on the reverse strand, counting down.
TCTTACGGCTCGCGCCGCGGCAACCATGAGGTGATGGTCCGTGGGACGCTGGCCAACATCCGCTTGCGCAACCAGCTTGCGCCCGGCACCGAGGGCGGCTGGACCGAGCACCTGCCGGAGGGCGAGCAGATGTCGATCTACGATGCCGCCATGAAATACCAGCAGGAAGGCGTGCCGCTCCTGATCCTGGCGGGCAAGGAGTACGGCTGCGGGTCCTCGCGCGACTGGGCGGCCAAGGGCGTGAATCTCCTGGGTGTGCGCGCCGTGATTGCCGAGAGCTTCGAGCGCATCCACCGCTCGAATCTGGTCGGCATGGGCGTGCTGCCGCTCGAATTCCCGCCGGAGCAGAATGCCGCTGGTCTCGGGCTGACGGGCAGGGAAGTGTTCCACGTCGAGGGCGTCGGCGAGGCCATCGCGGGCTCGCGCCGCGCGCGCGTGCGCGCCGTTGCCGAAGACGGCACCGAGCGGGCCTTCGAGGCGGTGGTCCGGGTCGATACGCCCCAGGAAGCCGAGTACTACCGCAACGGCGGGATTCTGCCGTACGTGCTGAGGCAGTTGGCGGGCTAGGTTTCTTCGTACGCCAGGACGCAGACGAACTCGCCCAGGATTCTGTACTCGGTGGTGTCGTCGAGTTCGAGGACTTCGAATTCCGGGTTCAGGGGCTTCAAGCGGATTCTGGTGTGCTCCCAGCCCTCTTCGGTGGTGCGCTTCGCGCTCTCGTAGACCTTGACGGTGAATTCGCCGCCGGCCTGGGAAGCGCCGCGCCGCCACACCAGCACGCGCTTGCCCTGCCGCGAGCCGGCTGGCTGGTAGCGGAACACCGCCAGGCTGCCATCGGGGATCTCCGGCTCCATCGAGTGGCCGGCGACGTGGACCACGAACATGTCGGGCGCCGGGCGCAGGCCGGCGGGCGCCGCCACCCAGTCCTCGGCCTCGGCGTCCATGTCTTCTCCGAACTTGCCGGCCGCCGCCCGTAGGGAGTAGACCGGCAGGTGGGTCAAGAACGGAAGGACTTTGGCAGGCTCGCGAGCCAGCCCCAGTACCTGGTCTCTGTACAGCCGTTCCAGAGCGAAGCGGAAGTCCCGCACCGCCACCGGGCGGCGATCGGCGATCCGCAGCACGTTGGAGAGGCTGTCCTCCAGCCACTCCAGGACCTGCCGCCCACCCATCTCGCGGAGCCGGACCGACAGGTCCTCGGACAGAAGCGAGAGAACCTCGGCGTCTTCCGGATCGGACAAGTCCTCCAGGTCGTCGCGAAGCCGATAGTGGAGCTCGCCGGTGGCCGGGTCGTAGAGCAAGACGCCGAAATTGACGGGCCGCCGTCCGGGCAGAGCGAGCTGGATCACCGAATACTCGGCCGGACGTGTTTGTGTGGACAGCAAAGTCATCGCGAGCTGCCAGCTCTCAGCTTAACCCATCGGATGCAAGGTGCATCAGCTTTATGGCCACATTGCGTGGCAGGCTGCCAGTCTCTTTACGGTGCGTACGGATAATACCCCTTGCGGTAGCGCACCTTCACATTCGGCAGGTCCTTCACTTCCACGCTTAGGTTGCGGAATTGCCTGGGACTGTCGCTGTTCTTCGGGACGTAACGCAGGATGTACTGCGTCGTGACTTCGCCCGCGATGTTGGCGATGGCATTGAACATGCCGGCGGCGATCGCCGCCGCGTACCCGCCCGTTCCGACCTTGAGCGCGTAGTTGCCTTCGTCGGAGGGCGTCGACAGGAAGCCCGCCACGTCCGCGTACACGCCTTCCAGGGGGTACACGACCCGCCCGCCGGTTTCCTGGGTCAGCCGGATCAGCGCATCCTCGCCCTGGGACTGGAAACCAAAGGCCTTCGTGCTCATGCCGTAGATGGTCACCAGGTTGCGCTGTGCAATCTCGACCACCTGGTTCAGCGTGTGCTTGCTGTTGTTGTCGTTGCCGTCGCCGATCACCACCAGCACGCGCCGCGGCTCGATCGGCTCGCCGCGCACCAGCTTGTGCTGCGTGCAGGCCAGGTAGATGGCATCGAACAGCGTCGAGGCGCCGCCCGGCTTAAGCTTCCGGATCTTCTCGACGATCTTCTCGGGATCGTTGGTGGTGTTCACCGCCAGTTCCGCGTCGTTGCCGTAGGTCACCAGGAACCCGCTGTAGCGGTCCTCCCGTTCGTAGGTCAGCAGGTTCAGCACCAGTTCGGTCGCCGATTCCTGGAACTTCGTCCAATGCAGGCGGCTGGTGTTGCTCAAGTCCAGCAGGAGGCCCACCACCACGGGCTGGTTCCGCTCGCGGTTGAAGTAGGCGATATTCTGTTCCCTGCCGTCCTCGAGGATGCGGAAATCCTTGGCCTCGAGATTGGAGACGAAGCGGCCCTTGTCGTCGGTCACGGTGACCGGGACGATCACCTCGTTGACCTGGACCTTGATAGGCGCCGCCTCAGGCTTCTCTGCGGAGGGTTTCGCCGGAGCGGGCTGCTGAGGCTGCTGCGCCAGCGCCGCCATCGAGACCAGAACGGCCGAAATGAACAGACCCCGCATGAAGACCATTATAGGCTTGTGGCTTGTGGCATGTGGCCTGTGGGTCCCACAACGGCGCACCCGCTTCGCACCAGCGGCGCAACTGGCTCTACGGCCGGTCGCGGAGCGCCGGGAGCCGCCGCGGAATCCACAGGCCACAAGCTACAAGCCTATCTCTGCACCCTCCCCGACCCGCCGCTCTTGAGGAGCTGCTGCACATCGTCGACACCGAAGCGGTTGAAGTCGCCTGGAACCGAGTGCTTGAGGCAGGAGGCGGCCACGGCGAACTCCAATGCCTCGAGCGCGCCGGGGAGGTTCACCAGCCCATAGATCAGGCCGCCGGCGAAGGCATCGCCTCCGCCCACCCGGTCCACGATGTGCGTGATGTCGTAGTGGCGGCTGATCACGAAGCTCGCGCCGTCGTTCAGGCAGGCGGACCAGCCGTTGTGCGAGGCGCTCTTGGACTCCCGCAGCGTGATGGCGATCTTCTTCAGATTCGGGAATTCGGACAGCACCTTCCCGGTCAGCTTGCTGTATTGGGAGGCGTCCAGGGTGCCCGCATGCACGTCCACGTCGGCCTGGATGCCGAGCGCCATCTGGCAGTCCTCCTCGTTGGCGATGGCGACATCGACCAGCTTCACCAGCTCGCGCATCACCTCCGGCGCCTTCTTGCCGTACTTCCAGAGGTTCTTGCGGTAGTTGAGGTCGCAGGAAACGGTGAGACCCTTGGCGCGGGCCTTCGCGGCAGCCTCCATGGCCAGGTCGGCCGCACCCTGGCTGATGGCGGGCGTGATGCCGGTCACGTGAAACCAGCCGGCGTCTTGGAACACGTCGTCCCAGTCGATCGCGCCCGGCCTCGCCTGCGAGATGGCGCTGGACTCGCGGTCGTAGACCACCTTGGAGGGCCGCTGGTTGGCGCCTGCTTCGAGGTAGTAGATGCCCATTCGGCCCTTGCCGCGCACGATCTTTGAAGTGTCCACGCCAAAGCCGCGCAACTGGGCCACGCAGGCATCGGCGATGGGGTTCGAGGGCAGGACGGTCACGTACCGGGCGGGCACGCCGAACGAGGCCAGCGAGACGGCCACATTCGCCTCGCCGCCTCCAAAGGTGGCCACGAACTGCGGCGTTTGCAGGAAGCGCTCGAATCCCGGAGGGGCGAGGCGCAACATGATCTCTCCAAACGTCACGACGGTTTTCGGCATGAGGATCTCCTAAGGGGAATCTGGCAAAACGGCGATCGCCTCGACGGCGAACGAGGCGTCCAGCGAGGGCAGCCCCTCGAAAGGCAGCATGGCGCCCGCGGGCGGCCGTGCGCGGTCGAAGAATTCCGGCCGGACTTTCCGCACCAGCTCGGCGATCGACCGGGAAAGCGGATAGACGTTCAATACCGCCACGCGATTGTAGGATGCGCCCACTCCCTCCAGCGTCTTGGCCAGGCGCTGGAAGGCCAGGCGGGCGTCTGTGTCGCGGAACCCGAAGGCAAGCTGGGCGCCGGTGAAAGCCAGCCGGCGCGGGCCCACCAGCGCGATCTCGGAACGGTCCGGAGAACCGGGCAAGCCGGGCGGATTCAGGAACACCAAGGGCTCGGCCGGCGGCTGGCGCAATCGCGCCACGGCCTCGCACTCGGCCAGGCTCTGCGATGGCTCGCGCATGCGCTGCACGAAGTCCAGCGCCGCGCGCGGGAATTCTGCGTACACGCGCTGCCGCACCGCGGACAGGTCGTCGAGCGAGCTGAGGTAGCAGGTGACGCGCAGCACATCATCCGGCCGCAAGCCCGCGGCCTCGATGGCAGTGCGCAACCGCGCCAGCGACTTCTGGACTAGCGGAAGCATCGGCTCAAGCGGCTGGTCCACCGCGGCGCCCTGCCCGGAAAGAAACGCCAGCCCGTTCGGGTTCACCGCTTTCTTCTCTACGGCCACGGACTCCAGCGCCACCTGCGCCCCCTCCAGCGGCAGGGAGCCCACCTGCACCACGCTCAGCGCCGGCAGCGGCAGCCTCCGCTCGGTGAACGTTTCGCTCACAATGGCCTGCACCCGCCGCATGTCGCCGGAGCCGGCCACGAAGGCGCGCAGCTTGATGATGGTGGCTCCCCGGCTCTCCGTCAGCAGCCACTTCAGCCCGTTCCGCACCTGTTGCGACAGCAGGCCCCGGGCCGACAGCGGGGCCACCTGGAAGCTCAGCCGCTGGGCCTCCGCGATGACCGCGGCCGGTGGTTCTTTCGGCAGCTCCAGCGTCTGGGTTTCTTCTTCCTTCTTCTTCTTCTTGTCCGCCGGCCAGGCAAGCAGTGCGGAGGCGACGGCAATCGATGAGAGCAATGCCAGACGGCTCATTAGGATAAGGAATTGTATCAAATCAGCGGGAGGCGGATTGGCTTGCCGCCCACAGTCCAATATGGTATGGTGGATTCCATTGGCATGTTCCCGAAGCTAGACCTCGATGCCCAGTCCGACCTCCCGATCTACCGTCAGCTTTACGAGCGCATTCGGGAGCTCGTCGGTTCCGGAGCGCTTCAAAGAGGCGAGCGGCTGCCAGCCACTCGCGAGTTGGCTGGTAGGCTTGGACTGAACCGGACCACCGTGTCTGCAGCCTACGCACTGCTGGAATCCGAAGGGCTGGTCCAGGGCCACGTCGGTCGGGGCAGCTTCGTTCTGGCCGAGCCCCAGACGGGATCGCCCGGTCTTCGTTGGGAACAGTTGCTGCCCGCCGCGGACGCGCTCTCGGCCCCCGCGCCGACTCCTTCCGGAGCCATCAGTTTTGCGACATCCCGGCCCTCCGAGGAGCTGTTCCCCATGGACGACTTCCGGCTCAGTTGCCAGGAAGTCCTCGGTGAGCGCAAGGCAGCCTCGATCCTGCAACTCGGCTCTCCGAGCGGCTATCCTCCGCTGCGCCATTACCTGCTCGAGGAGGCGCGCCGCGAGGGCGTGGCCCGGATAGGCGACGACGTGATTGTCACCAACGGCTGCCAGCAGGCGCTGGATCTGCTCCAGCGGGTGCTGGTTCGCCCCGGGGACACCGTGCTGGTGGAGGATCCGGTCTATCCGGGGCTGAAGAACCTGTTCCTGCGCGCGGGCGCGCAACTGGCCGGGGTTCCGGTGGGCCGCGACGGAATCGACGTGGCGGCTTTCGAGCGTCTGCTCGAGCGCGACCGCCCGCGCCTGCTGATCGTGACGCCCAATTTCCAGAATCCGACCGGCGCGACGCTGCCCGCCCCGGCGCGCAGGACCCTCCTGCGCCTGGCGCGCGCGGCCGGGTTGGTCATCGTCGAGAACGACATCTACGGCGAGCTGAGGTACGAGGGCAGCCCGCTGGCCTCCATCAAGCAGCTCGACGAGGCTGGCGATACGGTGCTGCTGCGCAGTTTCTCGAAGCTGACGTTTCCGGGCCTGCGGGTCGGATGGGTGATCGGGCCCAAGGCGCTCACGGCCCGGCTGGCCGACGCCAAGCAGCTTGCCGATCTGCACACCGACCAGCTTTCGCAAGCCGTGCTGTTGCGCTTCGCCGTTTCGGGCCGCTTGCGGGCGCACCGCGCGCGGATGCTGGCCGCCGGGGCGGAGCGGTTGCGGGCGGTGCTGGAGGCCTGCGAGCGGTGGTTGCCTCCAGGCGCCACTTTCACCCGGCCGGAGGGCGGCATGAATCTGTGGGTCCGGCTGCCCGAACCGCTGGACGCCGCGGAACTGCTCAACCGCGCGCAGCGCGCCGGCGTCTCCTACCTGCCGGGCAAGTATTTCGCCGTGGCGCGCCAGGAGCCAGGCGCCCTGCGGCTGAGCTTCGCGGGCCTGCCGCCGGAGGAAATCCGCGCCGGCCTGGCGATTCTGGGAGAGATCTTCTCGAGCGAGCTGGCGCGCGCGCGGCTCGAGCGCTTCGAATCCGCGCCGGCGATGGTCTGAATGAATTGACGATTTTTTCATTGCCGATTGACGATTGAGGTGACGCATCGGCCATGGCAATCGTCAATGAGAAAATCATCAATCGTCAATGTAGGAGGTTCCAATGTTCCTGGACGACACATTTCGCGTAAAGGCCGGCTTGGCCGAGATGCTCAAGGGCGGCGTCATCATGGACGTCACCAACGCCGAACAGGCGCTCATCGCCGAGAAGGCCGGCGCCACGGCCGTGATGGCGCTGGAGCGCGTGCCGGCCGACATCCGCAAGGAAGGCGGTGTGGCCCGCATGGCGCCCATTCGCAAGATCCGCGAGATCATGGCGGCGGTCAGCATTCCGGTCATGGCGAAGTGCCGCATCGGCCACTTCATGGAAGCCCGCATCCTGGAGGCGCTCAAGGTGGACTACATCGACGAGAGCGAGGTGCTCACTCCCGCCGACGAGGAGCACCACGTCGACAAACGCGGCTTCAGCGTGCCCTTCGTCTGCGGCGCGCGCAACCTGGGCGAGGCCCTGCGGCGCATCGCCGAGGGCGCGGCCATGATCCGCACCAAGGGCGAGGCCGGCTCGGGCAACATCGTCGAGGCCGTGCGCCACATGCGGACCATCCAGAAGGAGATGAAGCAGCTCACCGTGCTGGGCAAAGAGGAACTGGTCGCGGAGTCCAAGAAACTCCAGGCGCCGCTCGAGCTGGTGGAGTACGTGGCCGCCCACGGCAAGCTGCCCGTTCCCAACTTCTCGGCCGGCGGCATCGCCACCCCGGCCGACGCCGCCCTGGTGATGCAGCTCGGCGCCGAGGCGGTGTTCGTGGGCTCGGGCATCTTCAAGTCCGAAGACCCCGACGCGCGCGCCCGCGCCATCGTCAAGGCCGCGACCTACTACAACGATCCGGCCAAGCTGCTCGAGGCCAGCGCGGAGCTGGGTATGGCCATGTTCGGGCTGGACGTCGCGACCATGCCGGATTCCGAGCGGCTGGCGGTCCGGGGCTGGTAGCGTGCCGAAGCGGGTTGGAGTGCTCGCCCTCCAGGGCGATTTCGAGGCGCATTGCAAGGCGCTCGAGCGCGCCGGCGCCGAGGCGGTCGAGGTGCGCACGGCGGCCGAGCTCGAAGACCTCGACGGGCTGGTCATCCCGGGCGGCGAAAGCACGACTATGCTTCGCATCCTGAGAGACGCAGAGCTACTGGAACCGTTGCGCCAATTCGGCCAGCGCCGCCCCATCTTCGGCACTTGCGCCGGCGCCATCCTGCTGGCCTCCGAGGTGGCGCACCCGGCCCAGGAGTCGCTGGGGTTGATGGAGATCACAGTCGAGCGCAACGCTTACGGAAGGCAACTCGACAGCCGCGTGGTGCGCCTGGCGCCCGGGGAGGAGTTCGCCCGCCGCGCCGGAGGCCGGGAACTGGAGGCGGTCTTCATTCGCGCGCCCATCATCCGCAACGTGGGGCCGCGCGCGCGGATCTATCTCTCCTACCAGGGCGACCCGGTGCTGGTCGGCGAAGGGCGCCACCTGGCCGCCACTTTCCACCCGGAACTCACCTCCGACCCCCGCATCCATCGGCTGTTCCTGGAGACGCTATAGCGATGCGCCGCTACCGTGTGCTCTTCGTCTGCATCGGGAATTCCTGCCGCAGCCAGATGGCCGAGGCTTTCGCCCGCCGCTACGGCTCCGACGTGCTCGATCCCCAGAGCGCCGGCCTGGCGCCGGCCGGTTTCATCGCGCCGGACACCCGGCAGGTGATGCTCGAGAAGGGCATCGAGTTGCTGGGTTCCGAGTCCAAGGGCTTCGATGAGACCGGCGACGATTTTGACCTGATCGTCAACATGAGCGGGTATCCGCTACCGCCCTTCCTCCCCACGCCGGTCAGGGACTGGAAAGTGGAGGACCCGATCTCGCTCGACCTGGATCGCCACCGCGAAATCCGCGATCGGATCGAGGGTTTGGTGGTTGGGCTGATCCTCGAACTCCGCCGCGCCCAGGAATTTGACACTCCGCCCCAACTCTCGGACAATAAAGGGTAGCCCACCCAAACGTGCGGATGTGGCGGAATTGGCAGACGCGCTAGATTCAGGTTCTAGTGGGGGCAACTCCGTGAAGGTTCAAGTCCTTTCATCCGCACCATAGATTCTCGCCAGGGGCAGACCCCGCCCGCAACCGCCACAGTCCTATACTTGAGGCTATGAACCGTAGCAAGCTGATCTTCCTTATCGCCCTCGGGATGGCGCTATCCGGCGCCGCCGCCGCACAGCGTCCGCCCATCGTTGGCGTCGCTCACATCGCGCTCAAGACCGACGATCTCGCCGCCGCGCGGAGCTTCTATGGGAAGTATCTCGGCATGGAGGAAGCGTTCAACTTGTCCAAGCCCGACGGCGGTCTCGAAGTGACGTTCTTCAAGGTGAACGATCGCCAGTACATCGAGGTGTTCCCCGAGCTGAAGGGCGAAACGGAGGACCGGCTCTCCCACATCGCGTTCGAAACCACTAACGTCCAGCAAATGGCCGACTACCTGGCGAGCCGCGGCGTCCCCGCCACTCTGCGTACGCTTCCCGACGGGAACAGGAGCGTGTTCATCAAAGACCCTGATCACCACACCGTGGAGTTCGTCCAATACATGCCGGGATCGCTCGAGATCCGCAACGCAGGCAAGTTCCTGCCGGCCTCGCGGATTTCCGAGCGGCTCGGCCACGTCGGGTTCACCGTCTCGGATCGAGCGGCGGCCGACCACCTGTTCAAGGACATCCTTGGCTTTCGCGAGGTCTGGCACGGCGGCTTCAAGGACGACGGCCCTCCCGACTGGGTGGCCATGCGCGTGCCCGACGGCCACGATCATCTCGAATACATGCTCAACGTGCGCAACCCGTCGCCCAAAACGCTCGGCGTCATGAACCACCTGTGCCTGGGCGTCCCCAGCGTGGAGGCGAGCTACAAGGCCCTGCTCGCGCGCGGCATGAAGATCGCGGAGCCGCCCAAGATCGGCAGGGACGGCAAGTGGCAGCTCAACCTCTACGATCCCAACTTCACACGGGCGGAGCTCATGGAACCGAGCCCCGTACAGAAACCCTGCTGCTCGGCGTTCCTCGAGTAGCAGGCGGGGAGAGTCCTGCCCCCAGCAAGCCGCAAGCCGGCGGCAGACTTCCAGCGGCGGAGGCGGGTCTGGTATATGATGGCCCGGATGACGTGCTCGAAGAGAGTCCTGCTGATTCTGGCCCTCGCCGGCGTTTGCCGGGCGGCGCCGGCCGACAATGTCCGGCTGTGCCACGAGAACGCGGCGAGCAATCCCGACGTGGCGATTCCCGCCTGCACGGCCGCCATCGGCTCGGGGCAACTTTCCGGCGCCGATCTCGCGAGTGCGTCGCTTGACCGGGGCATCGCGTACCTGGCAAAGGAAGACTACGACCGGGCGATTCGGGACTTCGACCAGGCGATCCGCGGCAAGCCGGACCTTGCTGCGGCGTTCGAGAACCGTTGCAAGGCCAACCTTCGCAAGCACGACGATGCGCGGGCTTTGCCGGACTGTGAGCAAGCCATCCGGCTCGATCCGAAGGCGGCCCTGCCGGTGTACGGGCGCGGCATGATCCGATTCAATTCCGGCGACTATGAGCGGGCGACGCTGGACATCGAGCAGGCGATCCGCCTGGATCCCAAGCTGGCCGCAGCTTACTCCGGCCGCGCGGCCCTGCATATCAGACGGGGCCAATACGACCAGGCGATCCAGGATTACGGGCAGGTGCTGCGCCTCGGTCCGGACGCCAGAGGCTATTACGGCCGTGGCTGGTGCTACGTGCGGAAGGGCGACTACGAATCGGCCCTGCGGGACTTCGAGCAGGCGATCCGCCTGCAGCCCAATAGCGCCCAGGGGTACAGCGGCCGCGGGTATGTCCACATCAAGCGGCACGAATACGACCAGGCGATCCAGGACTACGACCAGGCGTTGCGCCTCCGTCCGGATGCCAAAGATTACGACATGCGCGGCTGGATCTACTACCGGAAGGGTGACTACCTTTCCGCGCTGCCGGATTTCGTCCGGGCCTCGTGGCGCCGGTCGGCGATCCTGGGCAGATGGACCTGGACCCTGCTTGTGCCCGCGGCGTGGCTGATCTACATGGTGCTGCGGCGGCGGCGGAAGGCCAAGGAGGCGGGGCGCGCCGTCCCCGATCGGCCGCCGGTCGAGCTCGTCACGGTTCTGGAGACGGGCGATTCGTTCGCGCTGGACCTGGCGAAGGCCTCCCTGGAGGAAGCCGGCATCGAGTACTCTGTGAGCGGCGGCGACCCCTTGGGGTTGGCCGAGTCTCACAGGATTTTCCCGAATGCTCCGGGCCGCTGCCAGATCCAGGTGGCGCGCGAGTCGGAGAGCGAGGCCCGCGCGCTGCTCGAGGCGCTTCGGAATCCCAGTCCCATCGAGGACCAGGCGGAGGAGTTGTAGCCGCCAGTCCTGACGGCGACAACGGGGAGGCCTGTCCCACTGCAACGGTGTTGCTGAAACCTCGGGAAATACTGCGATGCGCGGCCTCACGAAGGATCAATAGGATGGGGCTCCGTGAAACACCCGCCGGCAACACGACGCAGGCTCGATAATGGAGTTGTGTGGTTGGCAGTTCTTCTCGCGAGCGGCGCACTGGCTCCGATTCGCATCGAGTATCCGGCGCCGGGCGCAATGTTCCCCCCGGAGATTACCGCGCCCACGTTCCTGTGGCGCGATGGCACGAAGACAGCCACGGCCTGGCGCGTAGACATCTCTTTCAGCGACGGCTCCCCTGCGCTACACGCCTCCGCCAAAGGCGAGCGGCTGCGCGTGGGCCGCATCGATCCCGACTGCGTCGCGCCCACCAACGAGCTGCCGAAGGCCCCCGCCTTCCGCACCTGGGTTCCCGACGCGGCCACCTGGGAGGCCATCAAGAAGCGCCCCGCTGCGACTGTGACTTTCACCGGTCTGGCCGGCGGGCAACCGGTCTCGCGCGGGCGCGCTTCCATCCGCACTTCGCGCGATCCGGTGGGCGCCCCCATCTTCTATCGCGACGTGCCGCTGATGCCCTCGGAAACCCAGACCGGCGTCATCAAGCCACTCGCCAGCGAGGCCGTGCGGCTGATCGCCTGGCGGATTCGCAACATCGGGGAGCCGCGCAGCCGCCTGCTGCTGGAAGGACTGCCCGTCTGCGCCAACTGCCACTCCTTCTCCGCCGACGGCTCGACGCTCGGAATGGACCTCGACGGCCTGCAGAACAACAGGGGCCTCTACACCCTCACTCCGGTCGCGCGCCGAACCGTCATCCGCAGCGAGAACGTGATCCAGTGGAGCACCGCGAAAGGCAAACTCAACGGCGCGCTGCGTATCGGCTTCATGTCGCAGGTCTCCCCCCACGGCGACTTCGTTGTCACCACGATTGATTCACCTGACCCGGCTTCGAAGTCCCCAAGCAACTACTACGTCGCCAATTTCAAGGACTACCGGTTCTTGCAGGTCTTCTATCCTACTCGCGGCATCCTGGCCTGGTACAGCCGCGCGACGGGCATCCTCGAACCGCTTCCCGGCGCCGACGATCCGCGCTACGTCCAGACCAACGCCGTCTGGAGCCCCGATGGCAAGTACCTGGTCTTTGCGCGCGCCCCGGCGAGAGATCCGAATCCGGAAGGCGTGCCGCTGGCCGCCTTCGCCAACGACCCCAACGAGCTTCAGGTCCAGTACGACCTCTACCGGATTCCGTTCCACGGCGGCCAGGGGGGCGCGGCGGAACCGGACGCCGGCGCATCTGCGAACGGCTTCAGCAACACGTTTCCCAAGATCTCTCCCGACGGCCGCTGGATCGTCTTCGTGCGCTGCCGCAACGGGCTGCTGATGCGGCCCGACAGCGAGCTCTACATCGTGCCGGCCGCTGGAGGCCCGGCGCGGCGCCTGGAGGCGAACACCCCGCGGATGAACTCCTGGCACAGCTTCTCTCCCAACGGCCGCTGGCTGGTGTTTGCTTCGAAGGCGCGCTCGCCTTACACCCAGATGTACCTGACGCACATCGATGCCCGCGGCAATTCGAGCCCGCCGGTTCTCATCGAAAACACCACCGCGGCGAACCGCGCCGTGAACATCCCCGAATTTGTCAACAACGACATGCGCGCCCTGGGCGGGCCTGCGCTCGACTATTACAAGCTCTTCGACCGCGCCATGTACTTCCAGCGGCAGAAGCGCTTCGCCGAGTCGGCCGCGTGGTGGAAGAAGGTGCTCGAAGTCGCCCCCGGCGATGCGCCGGCGAACCGCAACCTCGCCCTGGTGCTCCTGATGGAGGGCAAGCGCGAGGAGGCCGGCGAGCATCTCCGGCAAGGCTCCCCGCCGCGGTAGTACCGGCTTGATGGGCGGGAAGCTGGCAGCGCAGCCCGCGCCCCGCGGCGGTTACTGGGCGAGCTTCCACTCCCCGTTGGAGAGTGCCACGCTGTAAGTCTCCCTGCCCCCCGCGCCCGGCTTGGGATTCACGAATTCGACCTCGGCCGAATCGCCGCGGATGGTCACTTTGCTCAGTTTGAGGCTGGCGGTTTCGGCGGCCCCGCCCGCAAACATGTCGAGCGCCGCTTCCTTGCCGCTCGCGATCATCTCCGCCAGCGTCTCCCGGGACTGCGGACTCATGCTGTTGCGGATGGCGTCGAGGTCCTTCTTTTGGCAGGCATTCAGAAACGCCAGCACCGCTTTGTACTGCGGGCTGTTCTCGGCCGCCGAGCCCGTCAGCACTCCGCTTAAGGCGGCGCGGCGGATCACGGCGGAGCGGAATTCGGCTTCGACGCGCCAGCGGCCGTCTTCGTCATGGGCGCTCGACAGCGGCGCCTTCATCGACACCTTGCCGGCCACCTGGTCGCCGATCGGCCCGGCCGGTTCGAATCGCAAATCTCTTAGTTCCGGAGACGATGCGGTCTCCGAGTAAAACACGGGATCTCGGCTCGTCAGCACCTGGCCGTGGTCCCAGACGCCGGTGGCCGGATTGATGCTTATGATCACGCCGTGCAGCGCGCCGGCGCGAGCTTGTTTCTGGGCCCAGTAACGCCAGTCGTCGGAAGCCTGTCGCAGATCGTCTGGCACCGGCAGGTCCGACAACAAAACCGTGACTTTCTCCTTGTCGCCCCCGGCCGACACGTCCTGTTCCATGACGGCGAAAGCGTGCTTCAGAGCGAAGCGCTTCTCGCCGATCTGAAGCGTGCCGGAAGCGTTGTCCGCCGCGGCGCTCGTAATCGAGACACCCAGCAGCAGGCCGACGGTGGCGAATCCGATACAAATCAATCCCCAAGAACCCAGCATATGCTCATCTCCATTCCGAAAGAGTTTTCCGGGAGTTCCCAGAACACCAAGGCAGGGAACTTACGCCGCGGTGACGCGCACTAACCGATTCGTCCTTACGCGACCTTACAGCATAGCAGGAGCGCCAGAGAGACTCGGGGGGCGGGTTTCAACCCGCGCGGGGCTTGAGCCCCGCCGCGCTGCGGGTCCGAAGCCCCGCGCGGACTCGAAGTCCGCCCTCCATGCGGCCACGGAGCCGGGAATCGCCACTTCTATGGTTTCGGGCCGGAGGCTGAAACCTTAGTGGCGAGCGGCGCGTCTCAACGGGAGAAGGGTTCCGCCCCGCATGAGTCGTAGATTGCCCGTGTATCTGGTACCCATATCCGTAGCCCTGCTGATGGCTGGGGATCAACCTTGGAAAGACAAGCGCATCCCGGAGTGGAGCGAGGACGACGCCAAACTGGTTCTGTCGAATTCGCCCTGGGCGAAGACCGTCACACCGGCGCTAGACAGGCCCACGGGCGGCGCACGCGGTTCGCGAGGCGGCGGGATCAATATTGGCGGCATTGGGATCGGGAGGGGAGGTTCCCGCATGGGTGGAAGGGGCGGTCGAACGGATGGGCCGGCTGGCCCGGCGGGATCGCCGGACGTGACGCCGCCAACTCTGACCGTCCGATGGGAGAGCGCGCTGCCGGTCCAGGAAGCGCAGCTCAAAATCCACAGCGCCAACGCTCCGGCAATAGACGAAGCCCACTATGCCATTGTCGTGCTCGGCCTGCCCAGCCGGATGGCGAGCGGAGATCCCCAAAACTCCGCCGATCGCCTGAAGCCGCAAGCCGAGCTGAAGCTCGACGGGAAAAAGACGATCCGGAGTTCCGATGCACGGATATTGCCGAGGGACGACGGGCCGGTCGTGGTGTTCCTGTTCCCCAGAAGCCAGGAAATCTCGCTTAAAGACGCGCAGGTCGAATTCGAGGCGCATATTGGCCGGCTGCGGCTCACGCTGGTTTTCGAGTTGAACGAGATGCTCTACGCGGGCAAGCTCGAGCTTTGAGATCCTCCCGGCGCGGCTACGGGCGAACGATTTGAGGCGCTTCGTTCCCTGCCGGCTGCGGGCAGCAGAAATGCTGGATCGCAACCGGCTGCAAGTCCGCCGACAGGAGCCGCTGGCCACGGATGTGGAGCCTCACAGCCATTCCCTCGCGGGTGTTCTTCGAAAAACCCTGGTCGAAGACGAAGTTCCCCAGCGAGTAGAAGATCAGGCCGCCTTTGTATCTCTCGAACGGCTGGGTCCAATGCGGATGGTGTCCCACCACCACAGCGGCGCCGGCGTCGATCGCCGCATGGGCGAAGCGGATCTGGCCGTCACCCGGCTTCGCCGTGTACTCCTGGCCGGCGTGCATGGACACGATGATGAACGCTCCCTGCGATCTGAGGTTCGAGATTGCCGCCTTCAGCCTCTCCAAGTCGTCGGTCCGCGCGATATACGGATTCATGGCTCTTCCGGCGTCATTGAAGGATGCATAAGAGGCGGCAAGAAAGCCGATCCGCGTGTTCTTTATCTCCAGGATCGCCGGCCGCCAGGCCTCTTCCTGCGTCTGGCCCGCGCCCACCGTTTGGATGTGGTGCTCCTCCAGATGCTTCCGCGTGTATGTCAGTCCGCGCACGCCTTGGTCGAGAGCGTGATTGTTGGCGAGTGAGACGACCCGGAAGCCGTAATCTTCGAGACCTTTTACGCTCTCCGGCGGAGCGTTGAAGACCAGAGACTTGGTCGCGTGAAACCCCTCAGCGCCGGAAAAAGGCGATTCCAGATTGCCGAAGTTCAGATCCGCGGAGCGCAGAAAGTCCTCCATGTTGCGGAAAGGCAGATCCCAATCCCGCGCTCCGATCATGCGCGTGGCGACCGCTCGGGAAAGCATGATGTCGCCGGCCAGGACGATCCGAATCTCCTCGGGAACCTCGCGGGTGCTGATCCTGCCGCCGCGTTGCTCCCGCTCGGGCCGGCGGCGAAGAATATCGCGGCAGTGGCGGGAAGCAACCAGGGCCAGGAGCAGCAGCAACAAAAAGACGATGGAAAGCCAGGTCCGCGACTTCGAGCGTTTCCTCATCCGCCTGAGTATACCCCGCCGCAAAGCTTTGAAACCCGATTCCCCGCGCCGCCGTCCAATCGACAGCGCAGAGTGAACTTGCTGGAGGATTTCATGATTCGCCTGCGCGCCCCGCATTCCCCGTCTTTCGCAGTTTCTCCCCAGGCACGAGCCGCGATGTGCTCCCTTCTTCTGCACACCATGGCCGTGACCTTGATGTTCACTCTGGCTTCGAACCACACCAGCCGCCAACCCCCGCGAAGTACCGTACGGCTCGTGATCCCGACGGACCTCGCGGCGTACCTGCCCCACATCGCCCCAGCGCTCGACGACGGAGGGGGCGGAGGAGACCGGTCGCCC
Organism: Bryobacteraceae bacterium; assembly: GCA_050008465.1. Lineage (GTDB taxonomy): Bacteria > Acidobacteriota > Terriglobia > Bryobacterales > Bryobacteraceae > Fen-330. The sequence goes on along the minus strand of JBEKMO010000016.1, from coordinate 19,413 downwards.
CTGCGAGCGAGCCAGGGCCGCCTGCCCCGGTTCGCCGCGAGGCAATTCACGCCGCCCGCGGCGGTCTCTCACAATTTGCAGCCCATCCTGATGATTGAGCCGACGCTGATCGGGCCGCCCGATCTCAAGCTGTCGGAGGTCAGCCTGCCGCAATTCGGCGATCCATCAGCGCCGCCGGGGCCCCCGTCGAACGGCCCCGGTTGTTGCGGCGGAATCGGTGACGGCCACGGTCACGGCGTCGGCGGGGGCGATGGACCAGGAGCCGGTCCTGGACACAGTGGCGGTATCCACGGCCAAGCCACACCACCCGTGCGCGCGGCCTCCGGGTTGCTGGTGCTCTACAAGGTCGAACCCGACTACTCCGACGATGCGCGGAAAGCACACCTCCAGGGCGTAGTCATACTGCGCCTCGAGGTCGACGAGCGCGGCATACCCCGCAACCTGGCGGTGGTTCGTTCCCTCGGATTGGGTCTGGACGAGCGGGCCGTCGACGCGGTCGGGCAATGGCGCTTCCGCCCCGCATACCGCGACGGGCAACCCGCTGTCGTGTCTGCCTTCGTCGAGGTGAACTTCCGGTTGCTATAGGAATGGGGTTAGCGCCGCGTGAAGACCACGCTCCTCCACCCCACGTTTCCGGCCGCGTCGCGCGCCCGGATGGTGATGGTGTTCGTGCCCACCCGCAGCGCAACCGGCCCGGCGGTCCACTGCGTGGTGCCCTGCGCCACGCCGCCGTTCCCGATCGAGTCCGCCCAGGTCACCTGGACCACGCCCACGTTGTCGCTCGCCTTGCCGCTCAGCGTGACCGAGCTCGCCGACGTGCTCACGCTGGTGCTCGCCGGCGACAGGATGGTCAGCGAGGGAGCCACCGTATCCGTCGTGCTCGGGGCCGAGTAGGTCACGGTCAGCGATTGCGATGCCGTGCCCCGGCTCACCGCCGTGGCCGTCACCGTGATCTGGTTCTGCCCGTACTGCAACGCCACCGGCCCCGCAACCCACGCGAGCGTCCCCGACGCCACGCCGCTGCCGCCGCGCGCGTTCACCCAGGTCACCTGCCTGATCCCATCCGGATGCTGCGCCGTCCCGGCCAGGGTCACCGACGCCGTCGTCGAGGTGTAGCTCGATCCCGTGGTTGGCGATGTGATCGCCACCTTGGGCGCGGTCGGCGGCGGCGTTGGAGGCGTCTCCGCCGGCGCGTAAAGCATGCGAATCGCCGCAATGTCGTCTGCAGTCAGTCCGGTCCAGAGCTTATAGTACGGGTACATCACCGACGTGGGCAGATCGGAATGCCCCAAGCCCAGCGCGTGCCCGGTTTCGTGCAGCGCCACCGAGAACACGTCCACGCCCTGCCCGATCCCCCAGTTCTCCGAGTCGTCGAAATGCATGTCGCCGGCGATCGGCTCCGGATTCGGCGGCGACGGGTAGAAGGTATGCGCCAGCACCCCGCCCGGCCCGTCGAACGGGTACCCGTCGCCATGCGCTCCTCGCGCGAACAGGACCGCGATCGTTCGCGCCCGGTATGCGTCGCTTGCCGGCGAGAACGTCACGGCCACGTACTTCCCCCACTCCGCCCAAGACCGCAGGATCTCCGTCTGCACCGCCGCCCGCGGGAGCACACTCGCCAGCGGCCCAAGAAAGTACCCGAGTTGCGCCGAGCCTAGCCCCGGCCCGTCCCAGCCGTCCCCGTAGAGCGCCGTAATCTGACCCGTCTGCCCGTACACCGTCACCGCCCCAGCGCACACGTATACCCGCTCGCCTGCCTTCAACTCCTCCGACGCCGGAAACACGTACTCCACCTCATCCCACTGCGCCATCCGGGCCGCGTCCTCCACCGTCCCCTCGACCAGTAACTGGTTCGGCAACAGGTCCGGATGCTCGCGCGTCGCCAGTCTGTTCCGACGAATCACTTCCCGCGCTTCGTAGCTCTCCACATCGCGGTGGAACTCCACCACGAACGTGCCGGGCGCGGTGCTTTCCGCCAACAAGGGGCTCAGCTTGTCCTCGGGACGCAACCACTCCGCCCGCGCCAGGTCCAGTCCCTCCAGCGTGGTGCCATCATCCGCCGAGATCATGAAGCCGTATCTCGGCACGTACTCCAGAAGCCTCGCGCCGCGCCGGGCCAGTTCTTCAAGGGCTTCCGGTTGGGGCGCCTCGCGGAATTGCACCAGCAGGTGAGACCGGCGGTGCCCCAGCCGGGCCTGGAAAATGATCCCGCTGTCTATCTCCGGCCGCGCCTCGGCGGCCCTGCGCGTCTTGAGGTAGAGCGGCGGCTGGCCGGAGCACAGGCCACAGGCCAGCAGAACTAGAGAAGTGATTGGAATACAATGGGTTGCCACACTTTGCTTATCGCTCCGCAGGAACCCGCTTTGACCCAAAACGCTCTTAGGGACACCCCTGAGAACTTCCCCACTCCGATCCCACCCTGTCTTATGTGAGCCCTCCTCGCGCCCCCAACGACCCGATCTTGCCTAAGGTGATTCTCCTCGCCCTCCTGGCAGCTCTGGCGCCTGCCGCCCCCCAGGTCACCTATACCATCAGCACCTTCGCCGGCGGCGCCGAGTGCGGGGATGGCGGCCCCGCCGCACGGGCCCAGCTTGGCTCCCCCGAAGGGCTCGCTATCGACCACGCCGGGAATCTTTACATCGCCGACGCCGTCGATCACCGCGTGCGCCGGATCTCCCCCGCCGGGATCATCACCACGGTCGCCGGCAACGGGTATCCGGGGTTTCGCGGAGACGGCGGCCCGGCCCAGGCAGCCCAACTCAACGCTCCCTACGGCCTGGCCGTTGATGCCGCTGGCAACCTATACCTCGCCGACCTCGGAAACGCCCGCATCCGCAAGATCTCTCCCGACGGAATCATCCAAACCATCGCGGGAGGCGGCGTCGCGGGCCTCACACTGAGCCAGCCTCGCAACCTGGCCCTGGATGCCACCGGCAACCTCTATCTGTCCGATTTCGGAAGCCACCGGGTCCTCAGGATCTCCCCCGCCGGTATTGTGTCCTCCGTCGCCGGCACCGGCTTGCCGGGCTTGATCGACGACGGCGCGTCCGTCCCGGCCACCCTCGCACCGCTCCGCTCTCCGGCCGGTCTGGCGGTTGCCCCCCTAGGCGCGCTCTACATCGCCGACAGCGGCAACCACAGGGTCCGCAAGATCGTGGACGGCTGGATGACCACCCTTCCCGTGCCCAGCGGTCTGCTCAACACGCCGACCGGTCTGGCCCTCGACGCCGCTGGCGCTCTCTACGTCGCCGCCAAAGGCTCCAGCCTCATCCTGAAGCTGACTCCGGTATTCACGCGCATCGCTGGAAACGGGATCGCTGGTTACTCCGGCGATGGCGGTCCCGCCATCCTCGCCAGCCTCACCGCCCCCCGCGACATGGCCTTCGACGCGGCCGGGAATCTCTACGTCGCCGACGCCCGCGCCGGCCTCAAGTATTCGGTTGGAGTCGTTCGCCGTATCTCCGCGCTGGGCATGATCTCCACCTTTGCCGCTGGCGTCACCTTCCATGCCCCGGGCGATGGCGGACCGGCCACCTCTGGCCACCTCGACGCCCCCTCGGCCCTGGCGCTGGATGCCGCCGGCAGCCTCTATATCGCCGACCGCGACGACCACCGCGTGCGCAAGGTCTTATCTGGTGTCATAGTGACCCTTGCCGGTATTGGTCTCCCCGGCTCCGGCGGTGATGGCGGATTCGCCATCCGCGCCCAGCTCAATCAGCCCCAAGGCATCGCTCTCCACCCCTCCGGCGACATCTGGGTCACCGAATCCGCCGGCAACCGCCTCCGCCGGATCACCGCCCTCGGCTTCATCGACACCATCTCCGCGGACCTGCTCAGCTCCCCTTCCGGCATCGCGATCGATGCCGCCGGCGCCGGCTATGTCGCCGACACCCTGAACCACGTCATCCGCAAGGTCGGCGCCGACGGCAGTTTCTCCTCCCTCGACGTCCCCCTCGATCTGCCCACCGGCGTCAGCCTCGATTCGGCCGGCAATCTCTACATCGCCGATAGCGGCGCTCCCGCGATTCTGAAGGTCACCCCCGGTGGCGTCCTGTCCACCGTCGCCGCCGGCGGTGTTGGGACCCCTACCCGGGTTGCTCTCGACGCCGAAAACAACCTCTACATCGCTGATACGCCCAACCACCGCGTGCTGAAGCTGACGTCCGCCGGGGTCATCGCCACCATCGCCGGGGCCGGCTCTCCGGGCTACTCTGGCGACGGCGGCCCGGCCCTTTCCGCCGAGCTCAACCAGCCCGCCGATGTCGCCGTCGACTCCTTCGGCAACGTCTTCATCGCCGACCGCGGAAACGGAGTGGTTCGCAAGCTCACTCCCAACCCCCTCCCTCCCGCGCCCATCGGCCAGCCTGCCTCCCTGGATGTCGCCAGCATCGTCAACGCCGCCAGCATGTTGCCCGGCGCCATCGCGCCCGGCGAACTCGTGACGCTTTTCGGCGCCGCCTTCGAGCCCGGCGCCACCCAGGTCCTCTTCGATGGCCAACCTGGCGCCCTGCTCTACCTGGATGCCGGTCAGATCAACCTGCAGGCGCCCGATTCGATCGCCGCCCACCCCACTGTCGAAATCGAGGTTCGAACCCCGGCCGGTGCAGTGCGCCTGATCGTCCCCGTCGCCCAAGCCAGCCCCGGCCTGTTCCCCGTCGCCGTCAACGAGGATGGCGCCATCAATTTCCCCTCCCAGCCCGCGCTGATGGGAAGCGTTGTCACGCTCTACGCCACCGGGGAAGGGAAGTTCCTTCCGCTCTCACTGGCCATCGCCGGACAGCCCGCGGTCATTGTGTCGGCGGGCAGCGCGGGAGGCGTACTGGAAATCCACGCCAAAGTCCCCGAATCCTGCCCTACGGGCAACCAGCCCGTCGTCCTCACCGTCGGCGCTGCCTCGAGCCAGGCCGGCTTCACGCTCGCCCTCCGTTAATCCATCTCGTGTCCACGGATTCTTGGGGGGGTTGCTTGGCGCCTCCGACCCTGTTTATACTGCTATTTCTGCCATGGCGGTGAGGAGTGAGTTCGATCCCGTGGCTCCACAGAAGGAGGCGGCGATATTCTACGGCCTGTTCCTGCGGGGCCATCCGCCCGAGTCGTTGCGCCGCGATATCGACGTCCCCAAGCCGCTGCTCGAAAAATGGATGAGATCCCGCATCTACGAGCCCTCCTTCCGCGAGTCCCTCCAGCGCCTCTATCGTTACCGTAAGCAGGTGCTCGCCATCTTCGAGGAACTGGTCTCCACCGAAAAAGTCCGCGCCCGCGTCCAGTAACCTCTTGAAACCCGGCCGGAGCCGAAGCGGATGGCTGTATACTGAATGGCGGCCGGGAGGCCAAAACGGGATCCTCAGAGCAGAGGAGTGTTCGTCATGGAGAACGAGCCAATAGCTCCCCAAGCCAAGGTCAAACTCCCGAACTTCTGGTTTTGCCTGATCTGGCCGGCAGTGGCGCTGGTGCTGGTTCTGTGGGCCTTGCGGAACCCCAGGGACCTACACGGGGAAGGAGAGGTGCAACTCGACCCTAGCTTCCAGCTCAAGGAAGGAGTTAAGTTCTACTACAACGAGAAGGAACGCTACGTCGTCGAACGCCCGGACGTGACGCCCCTTCATCCTTTTGTCCCCATCGCTGCCCTCTTGCTTGTCCTGGGATGTGCTCACTGGCTCTGGGGCGTTCACCGCGTGCATCAGGTCATGGAGGGAACGGACTACCTCCATCCCGTGTCCTCAGGGGACGCCGTTCGATTCCACCTGATCCCTGCCTACAATCTGTTCTGGGTACTGAAATGGCCGCGGGAGATCGCGAAATCGGTGAACGAGTTCTCAAATTCAAGCTGGATGGGAGAAAGTGCATCGGGGATCATCTTGTTCCTGGCCTTACTGAGTCAATACACGATATGCTTTGACATCGTGCAGCTCTGGCGATCCGCCACCGGCCTCTCCCGGGGCGCATCTTCCTTGGCCGGTCTGGTCACGCTGGCGTTCATGGTTCGCGCAGTGGGGCTGGTGCTGGCGATCATGGTTGGGGCCAAGATCTCGCGGCACGTCGGTGCCATGCTGAGCGATCCAAACCCGAGGGAGTGGCCCCCGGGGCGCGAGCCGTGCTAAGGGATGGGCAGGGGCCCGGCCGGGAGGCGTTCCCAGTGAGACGCGTGGGCGTCGTTTTCCCGGTTTATGCCTGAAATCGCCATCCGCACCGAGGGATTGACGCGCGACTTCGCCAGGGTGCGCGCCGTCGACGGCCTCAGCCTCGAGGTCGAAGCCGGCACGGTGTTCGGATTTCTCGGGCCGAACGGTTCGGGCAAGACCACCACCATTCGCATGTTGCTGGGCCTGCTCGAGCCCAGTGCCGGCCGGGCCGAGGTCCTGGGCTTCGACACCCGCACCCAGTCCGGCCAGATCCGGGCCATTTCCGGAGCCCTGCTCGAGAATCCGGCGCTTTACGAGCGCTTCTCCGCGGAAGACAACCTGGAATTCTATGCCCGCATCTGGCGGCTCGGCGCCACCCAGCGTCGCGCCCGCATCCGGCAACTGCTCGAGCACCTCGGATTGTGGGACCGCCGCAAGGAGACCGTCGTCAAGTGGAGCCGCGGCATGAAGCAGAAGCTGGCCGTGGCCCGCGCTCTCATCCACCGCCCCTCGCTCATCTTCCTCGACGAGCCTACCGCCGGACTCGACCCGGTGGCCGCCGCCGCCCTGCGCGCCGATCTCGAGTCCCTCGCCGTCGGCGACGGCGCCACTGTCTTTCTCACCACTCACAACCTCGCCGAAGCCGAGAAATTCTGCCGCCGTGTGGCGGTCATCCGCGAAGGGAAACTGCTGGCCGTCGGCCATCCGGATGAGCTGCGCGCCCAGCGGGGCGGGCCCAAAGCCGAGGTCGTGGGCCGCGGATTCACCCAGGAAGTGCTCGCCGTCCTCCGCGCGCTCCCGCTGGTGGCCACGGCGGAGTTGCAGAATGGCCGGCTCCTGATCGGGTTTAGCGGCAAAGCGGATCTCGCCCCGGTGGTGACCCTGCTGGTGACCTTGGGCGTGCAGGTCGAAGAAGTGCACAAAGGCAAGGCCAGCCTCGAAGACGTCTTCCTGAAGCTGATGGAGGAGGAAACCGCATGATCCGCGACATCTGGACCATGGTTTGGAAGGAATGGCGGGAGATCTTTCTCCAGCGCGGCACCTTCCGGGGCGGCGTGTTCTCCGCGATCGTCATCCCCCTGGCGCTACTCGGGATCTTCATCCCCTGGCAGGAAGGCCGCCACTGGGCCCAGTCCGCTATCACGCCCGTGCTCTGGGTGTGGCTCCCGGTCTTCCTGGTGGCCACCATGATCTGTGAATCCTTCGCCGGGGAGCGCGAGCGCAAAACGCTGGAAACCCTGCTCGCCAGCCGGCTCTCCGACCGCACCATTCTCTTCGGCAAGATCGCCGCCGCGATCGGTTACGGCTGGGGACTGGCCATGACCAGCATGTTGCTGGGCCTGGTCACGGTGAATCTGGTGCACGGTCACGGTGAACTGATCCTGTTGCCCGCGCAAACCATCTTCGTGGTTTCTACGATCAGCCTGCTGGCGTCCGCGCTGGCCGCTTCCGCGGGCGTCCTGATCTCGCTCCGTGCCGCCACCGTGCGCCAGGCGCAGCAAACTCTCAGCCTCTCCTTGATGGGGCTCATGTTCGGGGGCATCTTCGGCCTCCAGGCGCTCCCGCCGGCCTGGAAGGCGTGGCTGTTCCGGACCTTCGCGGGAGCCAACCTGGGCACAACTACGCTCATCGGCGGCGCGGTCCTGCTGGCCCTCGACCTCCTGCTGATCTCGGCGGCGATGGCCCGCTTCCAGCGCGCCCGCCTGATCCTCGATTGACCGCTCACCAGCTCACAGGTACCGGGAGCAGGGAAACGCGCTTCCACGTACCGAGCATGATCGGTTTCCCCAGGATGCCCTGGATCAGGATGGACTTGACTTCACTCCCGTCCGGCGAGATGAGGATCTTCTCCACCGATTGCCCTGGCAGCAGCGTGTTCGTGCCCTTCACCTTCCCGGAGCAAGTTACTGTTCCCGAGCAGTCGGCATTCACCTGAGAGCTGCATTCGGCGAATTCAAGATCCATGATTTGGCCGCCGAAACTCACCGTAACCCCGCCGCCTCCCTTGCCCGGCTCGTACAGCCACGCAACTCCCTGCATGACGACGGGCACAGGCACCGGCTGCGCCACTCCAGGCTGGGAGGTGAGCACCGTTCCCTGGTAGGTGAGTACATAGGTGCCGCGAATGCTGTAATTACCGCACTGCACCTGCGCGTGCAGCAGGCTGCTCGCGGACGCCGCAATCAGCGCCGCCATCCATAAGTAACTTCGAGATGACATCGCAAACTCCTTTCGATACTCAACCTAAGCGCCCCGCCCCGTTCCTACAAGCGGCAACATGCGTCCGCCGCCCCCCTGCCGCATCTTGCCGCGTCCTGCCGCGTCTGGTAAGCTCGGACAGATCTCCGGCGGAGGATTTGGCGTGAGCAAGCGCTCTTTGCAGTCCCCAGCTTCCACCGTCGCGCCAATCGCGCCCGGCGAGTTGCTCAATTCCTGGAAGGAGATTGCCAGCTACCTGAACCGCGACATCCGCACGCTCCAGCGCTGGGAGCGGAGCAAGGATCTCCCCATCCATCGGCTGCCGGGAGGCGACAAGCCGGCCGTTTATGCCCTGAAATCCGAACTCGACGCCTGGCTGCGCAGCCGCGCCCTCCACACCCTGGATGAAGAAGTCCGGCTCCCGGCTGTTGCCCGGGAAGCGCCCTCGGTTGCGGTGCTACCCTTTGCCAACCTGAGCGGAGACCGAGAGAACGAGTACTTCAGCGACGGGTTGGCCGACGAGATCCTCACCGCGCTGACGCGGGTTCCGGGTCTCCGGGTTATTGCCCGCACTTCATCGTTTGCCTTCCGAGGCAAGGACCAGGACGTGCGCGAGATCGGAGCCAGCCTGGACGTCGGCGCCCTCCTGGAAGGGAGCGTCCGCAAGTCGGGCGGCCGGATCCGCGTCGCGGCTCAACTGGTGAGCACCTCGGATGGATGTCACCTCTGGAGCGAGCGGTATGATCGCCAACTCACGGATGTGTTCGCCATTCAGGACCAAGTCTCCGCAGCGATTGTGGAGGCGATGCGGCCGCGCCTGGTGGGCGCACCGCCCCCCCTGCGCCGGCACACCGGTAACCTCCAAGCCTACAACCTCTATCTCAAGGCGCAGTACGCTAGCAATCGCGGCACCGAGGAAGCCCTCGCGGAAAGCAGGAGGTGCTTTGAGGAGGCAATTGCGCTCGACCCGGACTATGCTCTGGCCTACCTCGGGCTGGCGGAGCAATGCTGGGACAGCGCGTACTTGGGTCTGCTCGCCCCTCTCGAGGCGGCCCGCGTCTCGATGCCACTGGTCCTGCGGGCGCTGGAACTGGATGACACGCTGGCAACCGCCCATGCCATGCTCGGGATGTTCCGGGGAGCCTTCGAGTACGATTGGGCGGCGGCGGAGCGGGAGTTCCATCGGGCCCTCGAACTGGCTCCGGCGTCTCCCTCCGTTCACAGCCGCTACGCCTGGTTCTTTCTGGAGCCGGCTGGGAGGCTGGATGAGGCGTTGGCGGAGTTGCAGTGGGTCCTCGAGACCGACCCGTTGTCGGCTGTCGCTCACGCTGCCCTGGCGCAAATGTTGATGTTCCGGAGGGAGTTCCCCCAGGCGGAGCGGCAATTCCGCCAGGCCATCGAGCTCGACCCGGCCTTCTGGATGGCGCACTGGATGCTGAGTGTGGTTCATGTCTTCATGGGGATGACCGACCAGGCCATCGCGGAGTGCGAAAGAGCGCAGGAGTTGTTTGGGCGGAGTTTCCTGGTCTCCGGAGCGCTGGGCGCAATGTACGGTGTGATGGGGCGCACCTCGGATGCGCGGCGACTGCTCGATGGGATGATGCAGACGGCGCGCGAGACCTACGTCTCACCGCTAGGCATTGCCTGGGTCTACTTCGGCTTGGGCGACGTGGACGCGGCCTTCGAGTGGCTCAACAGAGGCATTGACGAACGCGAGCCACAGATGCTGCATCTGCCCGCCAAGCCCATCTATGATCCACTCCGCGCCGATCCCCGCTTTTCCTCGCTTCTCCAAAGGATGAATCTGCCCGTGCCATAGACACGCATGCACGTTCTCCGCCTGGAATGTCGCGCCGAGGAGAAGGACCGGCTCATCGCCGAGCTCTGGGAGCGCGGCACGGCCGGAATCTCCGAGGAGGATGCCCCCGGCGGTCGCTCGCGCCTTGCCGCGTTCTTCGATCGGCCCGTCGACGTCGCGAATCTCGCCGCCTGGCAGCCGCACTGGGAGATCGTTGAAGACCGCGACTGGGTGCAGGTCGCCCAATCCCAATGGTCGCCCGTGCTGGTTGGCGAACGCTTCTATCTTGTCCCCGCCTGGAGCCGGGAACCCGCGCCGCCCGGCCGGCTCCGCCTGGTCATGAATCCCGGCCAGGCCTGCGGCACGGGCTGGCATCCCGCCACGCAACTCTGTCTCGAGGCCATGGAGCGGCACGTATTCCCCGGCGCGGCCGTGCTTGATCTGGGCACCGGCTCGGGCATTCTGGCCGTCGCCGCCGCCCTGCTTGGCGCCGGCCCCATCTACGCCTGTGACATCGACCCCGATGCAACCCTCGCCGCCCGCGACCGCCTACGCCAGGAAGGCGTCGAGGCCAACCTGTTCGTGGGCTCTGCGCGCTCGGTGCGTTCGGCTTCCGTCGACGTGGTGGTCGCCAACATCAGCGCCGAAACCCTCCTCGACCTCGCCCCCGAGATCGCCCGCATCCGGAAACCCGCCGGCCGCGCCATCCTCTCCGGATTCCCGCGCCGGCAGCTCGACCGTGTCCAAGCGGCCTACTCAGCCCACTCGGAAGTTATTGAGAAGGAAGGCTGGATCGCGCTTGTGTGCCGGCTCAGTATAACATAAGTCAAACTTCTGTTGTGACAACTAAGTTTAGGCTTGACTTATACTGATAATCTGGTATTCTGCATATTCTTATCCTGTTAGGTGTGATCCATGGGGGATTCCCGCTGCGCTGCTGAACCTGAGGGCTCCAGTACTCAGCTTCCTCTGGCTGTCGCGGCCTTCGTGTGCGCCAATTGCGCACGCCCGGGCCAGATGCCCAGTTCCGCCGGTCGGCCGCGGCCGACCGTCCCGGACTTCCGTTGGCCTCTCCCAGTGCGGGAGGTTCTGGTGCCCTGCACGGGGCGGCTTCAGCCGGAGCACGTGCTGAAGGCGTTCGAGTCCGGTGCTGACGTGGTCTGCGCGGTCGCCTGCCAGGAGGACAACTGTCACTATCTGGAAGGCAGCAAGCGCTGCGCCCGCCGGGTGGACTACCTCCGGTCCATCCTCGAGGAGATCGGGCTGGGCGGTGAGCGATTGATGCTCTTCCACCTGCCGGGAACGGCGGCCGAGGACATGGCGCTGGCCGCCGGAAAACCCGCGCCGGCAGATACTTCCGACGGTCTGGATACCCGGGTCGCCGCCATCCGGGATCAGGTGATGCAGGCTCTCGAGGGCCTTCCGCCGAACCCCCTACATCTCGCTCCCCTGGCCGAAGCGGCCGGAGAGTTCTGCCAGGAAGTGGAAATCAGCGATGACGATAGCGAAGAGTAAACTGGCCCGGACGCTGGCCTCGGGCCGGCTGGCGATCACGGCCGAGTGCCTGCCGCCACGCAGTCCGGACGCCGCCGCCGTAAAGAAGCTCGCAGCCGCGCTGCCCTCCAGCCTGGACGCGGTTGTGGTGGTGGATAACCCCGGCGAGATTCACGCTTCGGGCCTGGCGTGTGCCGCCATCCTGGCCGACGAAGGCCGCGAAAGCGTGCTGACCATGGTGACCCGCGACCGCAACCGCATCGCCTTGGAGAGCGATGCCTTGGGCGCCGCGGCCCTGGGGATCGGCGCCATCCTGTGCCTCAGCGGCGACCACCAGTCCCTGGGCATCTGCCCCCAGGCAGCCGGCGTCTACGACATCGACTCCATCCAATTGACCCAAGCCCTCAAGGGTCTGGGCCTTCCAAACCTGCTGGTCGGGGCGGTCGCCCACCCTTACCAACAGCCGCTGGAACTGAATCTGCTTCGTCTCAGAAAGAAGATCGCGGCTGGGGCGGACTTCCTGCTGACGCAGGCGGTGTTCGACTTGCCCGGTTTCATACAGTGGATGGATGCGGTTCGAGCGGCCGGGCTGGAAAAGCAGGTGAGCATCCTCGCCAGCGTCTTGCCTCTTACCAGCGTCGAGCAGGCCAAGGCCCTCGACAAGAAGCAGACCTACGGACCGGTGGGCGAAGACGTCATCGCCCGGCTGAGCGCGGCCTCCGACGCAGTCAAGGAGGGCGTGGCCATCGCGGCGGCGATGGCATCCCAGCTCAAGGCCATCCCCGGTGTCCGCGGCATTCACATCCTCAGCGGCGGGTGCGAGTCACTGGCCGCCACGGTAATCCAGGAAGCCGGATTGGCGCAAGACGAGAGCTGACATGCCCGATCGTTACCACATCCACACCGTTCCGACGCCAGCGCGGTTCCGCCGGGTGGGCAAGTTCGGCAGTGTGGATTGGCGCGAGGACTGCTCCCGCTGCACCAACTGCGTCAAACTGCGCTGCTGCTACGATGTGTACAAGCACGAGTCGGCCTACAATCGGGACCCGCTGGCGACCGTCCAGACGCTCAACGAATGCAAGGCCTGCCTGTCTTGCGTCCAGGGCTGCACCAAGGGGCTGCTGAACATCTCGGTGAACCCGGAATTCCTGGACCTGGGCGACGAGTACTGGAAGCCCGACATCCTGCTGACTACCTGGAACCAGTCCGACAGCGGCAAGATCCCGGTCTCCGGGGCGGGCTACCGCGGACGCTTCCACGGCCCCGGCTTCGACTCGATCTGGACGGACATGTCCGAAATCGTCCGCCCCACTCGCGACGGCATCCACGGACGCGAGTACATCTCCACCAGCGTGGACATCGGCCGCAAGCCGCTGCGCCTGCGATTTGCGCCCGACGGCAAGATGCTCAGCGAGCCCTCGCAACTGCTGGAAATCCAGCTTCCGGCGATCCAGGACATGCCGGAGTGGATGGTCGAAGGCGGAAACCTGGTCAAGGCCCGCGCCGCGGCGGCAAAGGGGCTGAATTCCCTGGCTGTGATGGCCGCTTCCCACGCCCGCGAGGCGCCGCCCGAGCAACTGCCGTTCGTCGTGCCCGTCGTGGGCGAGGACGACATCGGCGAAAGCGAGGCCGTTCTCCAAGCCGCAAGGATGGCGCAAGTAAGGGACTGCGAGGAGGTGGTGGACCTGGTCGGCAGGGTGCAGGCCATCAACCCGCGGTTGATTGTCTCCGTCCGGATGACGCTGCGCCCGACGACGGCCGGCCGCGTCGTCGAGTTGGTGCGTGCGGGCCTGCGGGTCTTCCACCTATGCGCCGACCTCCACGGCCGCGAGCGGCCGGATAACGGGAAGCCCGGCCGGCACATCAAAGACGTCCTCCGCCAGGTGCATGGGCGGCTGGTGAAGGAAGGGGTGCGGGACGAGGTCACACTCATCGTTTCCGGCGGGATCGCGCTAGCCGAGCACATGGCCAAGGCGATCATCTGCGGGGCCGACCTGGTGGGGGTGGACACGGCCCTGCTGGTGGCGGTGGGCTGCCGCGTCTGCCGCGACGCGCACGCCGGCCCGGTGTGGGGCCCCTGTCCGATCGAGATCGATTCGGTCGACAGCGCCTACGCCGCGCAACGCATGGTGAACCTCATGGGCGCCTGGCACAGCCAGTTGATCGAGGTGCTGGGAGCGATGGGCATTCGCGAGGTCCGCCGGCTGCGCGGCGAGGTGGGACGAGCCATGTTTTTGGAAGACATCGAAAAGGAGGCATTCGGCGACCTGGCCCGCGTGCCCCAGGCGCAGGTGGGTGCATGACGGCCACCGAAGCCACCGCGTGTTTGGGCCGCAGCGACTGGCCCCAGGAACCCGTCGCTCGCGAAGTTCGCCCCGCGCCCGACCGCTACCGCAACGCGCTGGGCAAGTACAAGATCGACCGCCTGGCTTCGTGCCTCTCCTGCGGCCACTGCGCCGATACATGTCCCTACGGCGTGCACGTCAAACCCGACGGCTATACCTTCACCCTGCGGCCCCAGGACCACCTGTGCATCGGCCCGGACTGTGCGGAGACTGACCACTACTGCGTGGCCCAGTGCCCGCAGAAGGCGCTCACGCTGCGGCGGAATCCCAATGCCGACTGTATGGGCGATCCGCGCTGGTCGAGCGATTTGATCTTGTCTACGTGGCACCAGGCCGCCACCGGGCACACTCCGCCGAAGCATCTGGAATACCGGCACGGCGCCTCGGGCGGTGGGTTCGACAAGCTGCGCTTCAAGTTCGAGATCGCCGGGCTTGCGGAGCCAGCCGCCGTTCCGGCCGCGGCGATCAATACGGGTCTGGACTTGAATCACCGTGACGACGGCCGGCCGCAGGTCCATATCGACATCCCAGTCTATGGAGGCGGGATGAGCTTCGGGTCGGTGAGCATCCACACGATTCTGGGCAAAGCCCGCGCGGCGGTGGCGTGGAACAGCCTCACCTGCACGGGTGAGGGCGGGTATCCCGAACGGCTGAAGCCTTACGACGACCACGTAATCACGCAAGTGGCCACGGGCCTGTTCGGCGTGCGCGAGGACACCATCCAGCGCGTGCGGGTTGTGGAATTCAAGTACGCCCAGGGCGCCAAGCCGGGCCTGGGCGGGCACCTGCTGGGCGACAAGAACACCCCCGCGGTGGCTCGCATGCGCGAGGCCGTGGCCGGGAATGCCCTGTTCAGCCCGTTCCCCTTCCACAGCGTCTACAGCGTCGAGGACCACAAGAAGCACGTGGACTGGATCAAAGAGGTGAATCCCACCTGTCTGGTGAGCGTGAAGGTATCGACTCCCACCGACGTGGACATGGTGGCCGTGGGCAGCTACTACGCGGGAGCCCACATTATCCACCTCGACGGCAGCTACGGCGGCACCGGCGCCGCTCCGGACATCGCCAAGAAGAACATCGCGTTGCCCATCGAGTACGCCATTCCGAAGGTGCATAAGTTCCTCTGCGCCGAAGGCATTCGGGAGAAGATCACGCTGATCGCCTCGGGCGGCGCCCGCACGGCCTATGACGTACTGAAGGCCATTGCGTTGGGCGCCGATGGCGTGGTGATCGGCACCGCCGAGCTGGTCGCCCTGGGCTGCGTGCGCTGCGCCTGCTGCGAAAGCGGCCGGGGCTGCCCGCGCGGCATCGCCTCCACCGACCCCGAATTGATGATGCAGATGAGCCTGGAGTGGGCCACGCAACGGCTGATCAACCTCCAGAACGCCTGGCGCGAGCAGATGGTCGAGGTGCTCGCGCGTCTGGGAATGACCTCCATCCGCGAGCTGCGCGGGCGCAGCGACGTGCTGTGCTACCTCGGCGACTCGGAGGCATCCCAATGAGCGATGTTGCCGAACGGTTGCTGGCCGCGCGGTCGCAGGTCTACTCGGGGACGGAACCGCCCATCCTCTCCGAGCGCGCTGCGGAAGGCGGCTGCGGCGTCACGGGATTTGCCTGTACCGTGCCCGTGAGCGGGCGAACCATCTACGAGCCTTCCATCCAGATGCAGAACCGCGGCAACGGCAAGGGCGGCGGCATCGCGGCGGTGGGCCTCGCGCCCGAGCATCTGGGCATTTCCAACGAGCTGCTCGACAGCCATTACCTGCTCCAGATCGCGCTGCTCGATCCCTCCTGCCACGCGGAGTTGGAGCGGCAGTTCATCCTCCCGAACTTCGACATCGCGCTCTCGACGCGGCAGGCGCACATCGACGACTATCGCGACATCCCGGGTCTGGAGGTCCGCCCGCCGGACGTCCACCGCTACGTGGTCCGCGCGGAGCCCGGAGCGCTCGAGACCTTCGCCCGGGAGGCCGGGCTGGAGGGACTCGCGCCCCGCGCACTGGAGGACGAGTTCGTCTGGCGGAACTCCTACCGGCTCAACGAGGCGTTCTACGCCTCCCTGGGGGAGAAGCGGGCGTTCGTGCTCTCGCACGGCAGGAACCTGCTGGTCTTCAAGATGGTGGGATATGCCGAGCAGAACGTCGACTATTACCAGCTCCAGGAGTTGAAGGCGCACGTGTGGATCGCCCACCAGCGCTATCCCACCAAGGGCCGGGTGTGGCATCCCGGCGGGGCGCACCCCTTCGTCGGCCTGAACGAGGCGCTGGTACATAACGGCGACTTCGCCAACTACCACTCGGTGTGCGAGTACCTGCGGCAGCGGAATATCCGCCAGCAGTTCTTGACCGACACGGAGGTGTCTGTCCAGCTCTTCGACTTGTGGGACCGCGTCTACCACTACCCGCTGGAGTACATCATCGAGGCCCTGGCCCCCACCACCGAGCTGGATTTCGACCAATTGCCGCCTGAAAAGCAGCTCATTTACCGGCAAATTCAGGCGACCCACATCCATGCTTCGCCGGATGGTCCGTGGTTCTTCATTATTGCCCGCAGCCAGGGGAAGGAATTCCAACTGCTCGGCATCACGGACACCGCGATGCTGCGGCCGCAGGTCTTCGCCCTCTCCGACAGCGGCGAGGTCCAGATCGGCCTGATCTGCTCGGAAAAGCAGGCCATCGACGCTACGCTGCGCAGCCTGGCCAAGGAGGACCCGCGATTCTGCCCGGTGGCGGACAAGTATTGGAACGCGCGCGGCGGCTCGAGCACCGACGGCGGCGCCTTCATCTTCACCGTGGCGCCGGGTGAGAACGGCCACAAGCAACTCTCCTGCACGGACAAGTTCGGAGGGAAGGTGAAGCTTGACGCCGGCACGGTTCGCTGCGACGTGGCGAGGTCTACTGCGGAACCGCTCGCTGACGCTCGCGGCTCGGAACCGAGCCACGACCGCGAGGGAGTGGAGCAGGATCTGCCCTCCTGGCCGGCCGGTCAATTGCGTCGGTTCTGCGAGAAGGTGCTGCAAGGCGCGGACAACTCGAAATCCCGCGCCGCGGCCATCGAGCTGCTGACCAGACTTCATGACCGGCGGTTCAACGTCGGCGACAAGCGTCGCGCGACGGTCATCCAGGTGATCGAAGAGACCCTCGAGCAGCTTTTCGATACCGCGCCCCTGTTTGGCGAGCCGGCTACGCGCTTCTGGAGAAGAGTCACCTGGGCCACGCGCGATCGCCTGGCCCCCCCGCAGCCCGGCGAGGAACTCCTGTTGATCGATGCCCAGGGCTTCCCGCCCGAGGGCGACGATTGTGACGCCGTGTTTCTTCGCACAGCCTATCAGGCGGGTTGGAAGCGGTTCATCGTCTATCGCCTCCGCGGGCAGCGATTCCAGGGAGTGGGCCTGGGCCCGGCCACCGACGGCGTGCGCATCGATCTCTACGGCTCGAATGGCGACTACGCGGCCAGCGGTATGGACGGCCTCGAGATCCACATCCACGGCAACGCCCAGGACCAGGTCGCTCAGATCGCCAAGCGCGGCAAGCTGGTCATCTACGGCGACGTGGGACAGACGTTCATGTACGGCGCCAAGGGCGGCGAGGTGTACGTGCTGGGCAACGCGGCGGGCCGGCCGCTGATCAACGCCGTGGGACGTCCTCGCGTGGTCATCAACGGCACGTGCCTCGATTTCTTGGCGGAGTCGTTCATGGCGGGCGATCCGCTGGCCGGCGGCGGCTTCGTCATCCTCAACGGCATCGAGTTCGACGGGCGCGGCCGCATGGTCCCCCAGCCGTCGCCGTACCCGGGCGCCAACCTATTCTCGCTGGCCAGCGGCGGGGCAATCTACATCCGCGACCCGCGGCACAAGGTGATTGAGCGCCAGCTCAATGGCGGAGTGTTCTCCCCCCTGGACGACAAGGACTGGCGGCTGATCCGCCCGTACCTCGAGGAGAACGAACGGCTGTTCGGCATCCGGGTCGAGGACCTGTTGAGCGTGGATGGCGAGGTCAAGACCCCGAAGGAGGTTTACCGCAAGGTCAGTGCGGTCAAGCTGTCGGTGCTGGCCGGCTCGGAGAAGAAGAAATGACCGCGGCAACCATCGAAATCGAAAACGTGGGCGGCGCCCTGGCGAGCGAGGTGAAGACCCGCAGCGGGGCTTCGCCCATGAGCTGCTACCAGTGCGCGAAATGTTCCAGCGGCTGCCCCGTAGCTTCCCGGGCCGATCTGAAGCCGCACGAAGTGGTGCGGCTAGTGCAAATGGACCAGTGCGAGGCGGTCCTGGCCTGCCGTTTCATCTGGGAGTGCACCTCCTGCCAAACCTGCACGACCCGCTGCCCGCAGAAGGTGGACCTGGCCGCGATGAACGACGCCCTCCGGGCCATGAGCCTGAGCGCGGGAAAGGTTGTCCTCAGCACCGCCGTGCCGACCTTCAACGAGATCTTCCTCAAAGGCATCCGCAAGCGCGGTCGAGTGTACGAGATGGGCCTGATGGCCGCCTTCAAGCTGCGCACCAGGCGGCTGTTCGAGGATGCCGCGAAGGCCCCTGCGATGCTCTTGAAAGGCAAGCTGCCCCTGTTCGGGCCGCGAGTCCGCGGGCAGGCCGAGCGGGAAGCGATGTTTCGCCGGGCTGCCCAGGGAGGTGACCAGTGAGTTACGTGTTCTTCCCAGGCTGCTCGCTGGACGGCACGGCCCGGGACTTCCACCGCTCCGCGCTGGCGGTGGCCGCGAAGCTGGGCCTGGACCTGCCCGAGCTGAAGGACTGGATCTGTTGCGGCTCCACGGCCGCCCACAGCACCGATCCGCTGCTGGCCGACGCACTACCGGCCAAGAACCTCGCCGCCGCCAACGGCCAGACGGTCGCCGTGGCCTGCGCGTCCTGCTACAGCCGGCTGAAGATGGCCAACCATCATATCGCCGGCGACGCCGCGGTGCGCGCCAAGGTTGCTCAGGTGGTCGGGAGCGACTACGACGGACGGACGCCGGTCCGACACCTGCTCGAGATCCTGTGCCGCGATATCGGGCGCTCGCGAATCGCCGCGGCCATCCGCCGCCCGCTCACTGGGCTGAAGGTCGCCTGCTACTACGGCTGCTTGCTCGCGCGCCCGCCCGAGGTCACCAACTTCGACGACGCCGAGAACCCCACGCTGATGGACCAGCTCCTGGAGACCGCCGGGGCCACGCCGGTCGACTGGCCGCACAAAACCGAGTGTTGCGGGGCGGGGTACTCGATCACCGATGTGAGCATTGTCCTCAAACTGAGCAGCGAGATCCTGTCGATGGCCAAGCTCGCCGGGGCCGACTGCATCGCTACCGCCTGCCCGCTGTGCCAGCTCAACCTGGACCTGCGGCAGAAGGACATCGAGGCCCGCTTTGGCCGCCGCTACAGCCTGCCGGTGTTCTACTTCACGCAACTGTTGGGCCTGGCCATGGGGTGCACGGCGGGCGAGGTGAGCTTGGGGAGCCTGGT
>JBEKMO010000159.1:0-6204 GCA_050008465.1 Bryobacteraceae bacterium | reverse complement strand
GAGAAGCCATGCCGGGTGACGCGCGCTGGGAAAAGGTCGAGCAGATCTACAATGCCGCGCTGGAGCGGCCCGAGGCCGAGCGCGCCGCGTTCCTCGGCGAGGCCTGCGGCGGGGACGAGGAGCTGCGCCGCGATCTGGAATCCCTGCTGGGCTACACGCAGGGCGCCGGGGACTTCCGCGAGCCGCCCGCCCCGGAGGCCTCGGTGCTGGCGGCGGGGCGCTGCATCTCGAACTACCGGGTCATCTCAAAGCTGGGCGTTGGCGGCATGGGCGAGGTGTATCTAGCCGAGGACATACGCCTGGGCCGCCGCGTCGCGCTGAAGGTGCTGCCGCGCGAGCTGGCGGGCGATCCGGCCCGCAAGGCCCGGCTCATCCACGAGGCCCGCGCGGCTTCTTCACTGAACCACCCCAACATCGTCACGCTCTACGACATCGGCAGCGAAGGCGGCATCGACTTCCTGGTAATGGAATACGTGGCCGGCAAGCCGCTGTCCGAGCTGATCCCGCGCCAGGGCCTGCCGGTGAAGGAAGCGCTGCGGTGCGCGGTCCAGATCGCCGACGCGCTGGCCACCGCGCACGCCGCGGGCATCGTGCATCGCGACCTCAAGCCCAGCAACATGATGGTGACCGCGGAAGGGCCGGTCAAGGTGCTGGATTTCGGGCTGGCGAAGTTCACCGAGGCGCCGACGGAGGAGACACTGACCCGCCTGACGACGGAAGGCGCACTGCTCGGCACGGTGGCCTACATGTCGCCCGAGCAGGCCGAGGGCAAGCCGGTGAACGCGCGCTCGGACATCTTCAGCTTCGGTACGCTGCTCTATGAGATGGTGACGGGGCGGAGGCCCTTCGAACGCGGCTCGAAGCTTTCCACCCTGACCGCGATTCTGAGCGAGGAGCCGAAGCCGGTGCGCGAGTTGACACCGCGCGTGCCTCCGGAGCTCGAACAGATCATCGCGCGCTGCCTGCGCAAGGATCCGGCGCGCCGCTTCCAGCACATCGATGACGTGAGAGTTGCCCTGGAGGAGTTGCGGCAGGAGGCGGGCACTCCCCCGCCGAAAAGGCTGCCGCGCTGGCGGCGTTGGGTGTGGCGCGGCATCGCCATCGCCGCGGTGCTGGCCCTGGTCGCCCTGGTCTGGTGGTTGCGCGAGCCGCCCGACGCGGGTGAGCTTCGGGCGGTGCCCCTGACATCGTACCCGGGCCGGCAGTTTTCGCCGGCGCTGTCGCCGGACGGCAATCGGGTGGCGTTCGTATGGGATGGAGACAAGCAGAACAGCTTTCAGATCTACGTCAGGCAGATCGGCGGAGGCACGCCGGTGCGGATCACAAATCAACCAGCGAGGCCCTTCAGCCTGGCGTGGTCACCGGACGACCGGCAGATTGCCTTCCTGCGGCCGGTCGAGGGAGACCGGGTCGCCATCATGCTGGTCCCGCCTATCGGCGGGACGGAGCGCAAACTCGCGGAGGCCTCCACTGTCGCCGTGTCCCTCCTGTCGTGGACGCCGGACGCCAAGTGGCTTGCGTATGCGGAGCGGAGTTCACCGGGGGAGCCTCTCAGCATCTGGGCGGTCTCGGTGGGTACAGGCGAGCGGCGCAGATTGACCGTTCCTCGCGTGGCGCCCGGCGCTTTTGGAGACGCGACCCCCTCCTTTTCTCCGGACGGGCGCATGTTGGCTTTCGGCAGGGAGGAGAAGAGCGACGTTGTCCGTCTTTACGCCCTGAGCCTTTCGCGCGACCTGAAGCCCGAGGGAGAACCGCGAAGGCTCACCGACCGGTTCTATGGCTCCTGGGCAGGAATTGCGTGGACAGCCGACGGCCGGGAAATCGTGTTTGGGGCGGGCGCCGGCGCGGCAGACCTGCTGTGGCGGCTGGCCGTCTCCGGGCGGAGCGATCCGGTCCGCCTGCCCTACGCCACTGAAGATGCTATTTACCCCGTCATAGTCGGGTGCCGGCTCGTCTACTCATGGTCCAGGCTGGAGGCGAACCTCTGGCGCCTGGACACCCGCACCGGGGAGCGCACCATGCTGATCGGTTCCGGCGGTGCTCGGGAGCACGCCATCCCGCAGTACTCCCCCGACGGCCGCAGAATCGCGTTCCGATCCGACCGTTCCGGAAGCCCGGAGATTTGGACCTGCGATGCCGACGGATCCAACTGCCTGCAACTGACCTCGTTCGGAGGGCCGATGCTCGGCGCGCCGCGCTGGTCGCCCGATGGCCAGTCGATCGCCTTTGACTGCCGGGTGACCGGCCAACCCGCCGTCTACATCGTCGCCGCGGATGGTGGCACGCCCCGCTTGCTGGCCGAAGACGCGTACCTGCCGAGCTGGTCGCGGGATGGCCGCTGGATCTACTTCGCTTCCGGCCGCTCCGGCCGCGTCGAGGTCTGGAAAATGCCGGCCGCCGGCGGCCCCGCGGCG
Source organism: Bryobacteraceae bacterium (assembly GCA_050008465.1). Taxonomy (GTDB): domain Bacteria; phylum Acidobacteriota; class Terriglobia; order Bryobacterales; family Bryobacteraceae; genus Fen-330. The sequence continues at coordinate 3,790 of JBEKMO010000159.1, read as the reverse complement.
CAGGTGACCAGGAACGGCGGCGCCGTGGCACTTGAATCCGCTGACGGCAAGTACCTGTACTACGGCAAGAATCCCGGCTTCGGTGCCGATTCTCTCTATAGCATGCCGGTCCAGGGCGGCCAGGAGGTGGAAGTAGTCCCGCGCCTGCATTCTTGGTCCTCCTTCGGCGTGACCGCCAAGGGCGTCTACTTCATGCCGGACAGACGCACCATCCGCTTCTTGGAACCGTCCAGCGGTAGAGTGACCACGCTGGCATCGCTGGAGAAGAACGTATGGCAAGGCCTCTGCGTCTCCCCGGATGATCGGTTCGTCGTCTGGTCTCAGCAGGATCGTTTGGCCTCCGAACTGATGCTGGTCGACAATTTTCGGTGACCTCGCACCGCGGCGTGAGCGTCGCCCGGCCTCTAAAGCCAAGCGCAGTGCGAAAACACGCCACCAGTCCCGGCCCGACAGCCGGAAAGGCATCGGCGCCGGGCCTCGTCTGTGTGAGCACACCAAGAGCGCTTGCTCGCGGTGACTCCCACCGCTTCGCTAGCAGATTGCTAGGATGAGGTGTCGGCGTCAGCCTCAACGCAGATACATGCGGGTAGGCACGTCTTGATATCCTGGCGCGCGGCGGTCACCCGCTCCTTAAGGTGCGCGGTGAGGTCCGCTATGATCTCCCTCTCGATCTGCGCGGCGCTCTTCTTCTCATGGATCCTCGTGTGGATCTTGGCCACCATCGCATCCGCGATTTTCTTGCCAAGATGTCTCGTGAGCAATGTATGGATAGGCACTTTAGCTGGCACAACGTCCTCCTCTTACTGGTTGTTACCGCGGGAATCCAATGAGAATATTACCTCATCGACTAGTCGTTCCCGAATCTATCGTGTTGCAGGGTGAGAATCGATGGAACCCGCGAGTATGCGTGGGTCCAGTTCAAAAGGTCAAGAGCCCGCTCCTGCCGGCTCATCAGGCTGCAATACTCCCGATCGGAGACGCCGGGGAACGGACACCGGGGACAATGCGAATTCGGACAGGCGGCGCACCCGCGCCGCCGTTCTGCTTCCTCTGTGAACCTAGTCAGGCGTTCTGTCAGAGCCTGACGGGCATCCCCGACGGCGCCGATCGGTTCGCCGTGGGAGCAACAGCGGACCTCACCCGACTCTTCGATCTCGATCCGCGAGAGCGGCAGACAGGGAGCTTTCCCCCGAGTCCATCGCCCGGGGTACTTGATTCCGGGCGGCACGGCCATTTGTTGCAGGCGCGCGCCGATCTCGCTTTCCTGGGTCTCGTGGGCGAAGCGCAGCAGTTCGTCCGGATGTCGAAGGCACTCGGAAACGTCGCACAGCGAGCACTCGGTGGGGCGGCCCTCGAGCCAATCGCGGAAGGGCTCCGGGCCGTCCGACATGCGGATCGTCAGCAACTCGGGCTTGTGCGCGCAGTACAGGTCGGAACCCGAGCAGGCCACCATCCAGCGTCGATCCCCGTTCTTACCCGCCCGTGGCAGGAGCTGGATGTAGTGGCGCGCCGGCAACAGATTCTCGCCGGCTATCGAGCGGTCGGAGTAGAGCCTGAGGTTCTTCTCGCTGGGCTTCAGCGGAGGATAGACCTGCACGAGCACGCTGCCAACATCCAAGATCCTGCTGAGCCACCCCGCGGTCGCCGCCGTCAGTTCAGTCCCGCGCACGACGGCGGCGGCGATTCCACCGCCGGACTCCACCCCGGGGGCGCCGCAACTGTAGAGCGTGTCGGCGGCCAGAGTGCGCGCCAGCCGGGCGCGTTGCTCGCGCGCGCACTTGGGGCGCGGACGCAGTTTGGCGACGTCGTAGGCATAGTCGGTGGTCGTCCCCAAACCCATCGAGTTGATCTCGCAACGGATGCCGTACCGCTCGTGAGTCTCCCACAGCGGCGTGCCGGGAAAAACCCGCAGAAAGTTGTGCATGTAGTAATCTACCGGCAGGCTCTTGACGAAACGGAGCGTTTCAGCGCCGTCTTCGACCCTCTCCGCGGGCAACCCCAGGATGATGCTCACTCCGACGTTGAGTCCATATTTCTTCGCGGTCACCACGCTGTTCCGCACCCGCTCCACGAACTCACGCTCCGGCCCCAGGTCCGGGTCGGGCCATTCCGGCGGCCTCACCTTTCCGGTCGCGCGCAACACCGCGGGCACCGCGCTCTCCAACCCGAAGGCCATGCTCACAAATCCCGCGTCACGCATCGTTCGAATCAGCTCCTCGTCCAGAGCGTCGGCGCGGGTGACACACGACAGAACCAAGCCGAGATTCCGGTCCGAGATCGCCTGGCAGAGACTCTTGGCCCGGGTCGGCGAGAGAGTAAACGCATCATCATGGATCGTGACCATGTAGTGCTGTCCGGTCCGTTTCTGGTGGGCGGCAACCCACTCCAACTCCGCCAGCACGCGCTCAGTGGAATGCAGGCGCAGCGTCTTCCTGCCCAGAGCGGCAAAACAACAGTACTGGCAATGGTGGGTGCATCCGCGTCCGGACAGAATCCCGACCCGGCCGTCCGTGAGCGTCCCGGAAAGATACGGCGACGGCGTCGAATCCAGGGCCCACTGCGTCGGGAGGGTCTTGCACGAGAAGCCCACCAGGGGCGCCATCCCGGTGCACACCACCTCGCCGTCACGCCGGAACGCAATCCCCGGCTGCCGCTCGTCCAGGCCCGATTCATCCAACAGCTTGGTGAAAATCCGCGCGCCCGTCTCCTCGGCCTCGCCGAGCACGCAAGCGTCCACCGCGCTCTGCTTCTCGAGAATGTGCTCCGCGCAGAAGCTGGCGGACGGGCCGCCGAACACAACTCTCACCGCAGGCCTCTTCCGCTTGATGCTGCGTGCCAGTGCGACTGAGAGCGCAAAATTCGCGTCGTATGCCGTGAATCCGACGACCCCGGGATTCAGATCCAGGACGTCGCTGGCAATGTCATCCACAGTGCCCGGGCGGGAGTTCAGGTATTGGACGCTCGCAATGCCCTCCTGTGCGAGCGCGGCCCGCAAATAGGAAACGCCGAGATGAGCCCGAAACGCACCCAGGTTTCCCTGGGCGGGCGGAAACATGAAAACGATATCCGTAGCTCTCGTCTTCGCCATCGCCCCTCCACTCCGTTCGGGCCCGCTGCCAATGCGACCTTCACACCATCGGGTCGTTTATTCTAAAGACTATACACCGAGTCGAGCCTGTTGGGAAGAGTTATGATCCAGAATGCCCATTTTGGGCTCCCGGGTCCTGTTCAGGAGACATCCAGCCACCACCTTTTGATCCTCCACGTGGCTGTCGGCCTCCAGGTTGGCCACGATGAATCCCCCGCGCAGGAGCAGTCCGCCAAAGTGGAACTCCACCTTGGCCGCCACCCGCCGCGCCTTCGTCCAACCCGCCGCCTGGTAGAGGAAGCTTTTGTACCACACCGCCGGTTTATGGCTGGGTCTTCCCACGGGCCGCGTCAGCAGTTCCGCAATGTCCCGTTCCAGGCCTCGTTGGCGGGAATCCGGATAGCGTACTTCACGCCGCGCTGACCGCCCCCAAAACCATCAACATCAGAACCTGTCTCATTGATCTGCCCTCCACCAAGCGGAAGGCGGAAGACTGCGGCGAAAACCGGAACCGGGTTCGTGATATACTTCCGGGTAAATTTAGGATCGGGTAGTGCGACATGACCCCATCCGCGCCGATTACCGAGCTGCTGCTGGCCTGGCGCGGCGGAGAGCAAGCCGCGCTCGATGAGCTCCTGCCGCTGGTCTACCTGGAACTGCGCCGCCTGGCGCACCGCTACGTCCGCGGCGAGCACCCGGGCG
>JBEKMO010000158.1:0-6362 GCA_050008465.1 Bryobacteraceae bacterium | reverse complement strand
TGAGATCGATCGACAAGCGGAGGATCCGGCGCGTGTTCGGTGAGCTTGCACGGGAAGAGATCGCCGCCATCGATGAGGGGCTGGCGCTCTTCCTCGGCATTGGCGACCGGCTTCATGGGCCGAACGCGCCACCGGTCCAGTGACCGGTGGTTGAGGGACGCCTGCGTTTTGGCTCCCCGGGTAGGACTCGAACCTTCAACCCTTCGGGCGGCGGCCGGACTCTGATGCACTGTGGCGCCTGGCCTGCTTACGGCCGGGGCTTGAGCGCCTGATCGAGGGAGACGCCCATGGCGTCCAGGATGCCGCCGGTGGCGCGCTGGAGGGCGGCTTGCGCCTTCATGTAGGAGGCTTTCGCCACCAGCTCCGTGGAGCGGGCCTGGGCCAGCAGGTTCTGGTACTGCATCAGGAAGAAGCCGGTCGAGATGCCTTCCTCGAAGCGCGCTTGCTCGGCGGCGAAGGACTGCTCTTGCAGCGTTCGGGTGGCCACGGCGGCCTGGTAGGCAGCCCGCGCCCGGCGCATGGCGATGAGCGCGTCCTCGATTTCCAGGCGGGCCTGGTTGCGGAGCTGCGCCAGCCGGATCTCGGACTGGCGCAATTGCACCTCGTCCCGGGCGGCGTCGGCCTCGGCCACGCGGTTCCGCAAGGGCAGATTGACCTGCACGCCGATTCCGTAGGTCGGATAGTTCCGGGCCGCGATCTGGCCTAGGAGTCCCCCGTATCCGGCCAGGAAAGTCGTGTCGGGGCTCACGGCCAGAGGACTGATCTGCCCGGCCAGGCCGCTGTTTTGCATCACTCCCACCAGGTCGATCTGCGGCAGCAGAGCATTGCGCGCGCCCTCGAGGCTGATCGTGGAGTTCTCCACCTGCAACGCGGCCTGCCCCAGATCGGGGCGATTCGCCAAGGCCTGGCTCACCAGATCCTGCACGGGAACCACCTGGTCCTGGTCCGGGACCCGCAGCGGATCGGTCGCCACGATGTGGGCGGCGGCGACGGCAGAATCGTACAGCCCCTTGCGCGTGATGACGTTCTTGAGAATCGCCTCCTGCTCTTCGAGCAGCCCGCGGGCGCTAATCAGGTCCTGCTGGGCGGCTGACACCTGGGCGTTGGCGCGCGTCAATTCGATCTCGGCCGAAGTTCCCTCCTCGACCTGCGCTTTGGTGTCGGCGTACAGCCGCTCGGCAAGCTCGACCGTCTGCTGCTTCACTTGCACGTCCTCGCTGAGGCCGACCAAGTCGATGTAGAGGCGGGTGACGCCGTAGGCCGTAGCGATCAGTTGCTGCGTGAAGAGCAGGCGCGAGATCTTCCGCTCGTTCGCGGCAATGCGAATGAAGCGGCGGTTCAATCCTCGTCCGAAGCCCCGGAGCAAGGGCTGCGTGACGGTCAGCCCGAGGCTGGAGGCGGTGAAGGGGCTGTAGTCGCTATGGAATGTGTTCAGCGTCTGGCGGCTGTTATTGAACGCCAGCCCGACTTGGCCGCCCGTAGTGAAGCCTTGCTGAACTCCGGCATTCGCAAGCAGGTTCCCAGTGACCAGGGCGTTGACGCCGTACTGCGCCAGGTAGTTCTGCGGGAAGGTCTGATGATTCCAGTTCCAGGCCCCCGTGAGCGCGGGATCGAGCGACGGCACCTCCGGACCGTTCGAGAGCGGAGTCGCCCCCAGGACGGAGAGGTTGGATTGGACACCGCCTAGCAGGCCCAGCTCGGATGGATTGGTGGGGACGGTGGAAGCTCCAAAGCGGTTGCCGATGGCGATCAGCAGCGGGCTGGCGGGTCCGCCGATGCCCGCGGGCGCTTCCCCGATGTTGTAGGAAAGCCCGCGCACCACGCCGCCGCCGCGCGCGCGCAATTGGTCCGAGTCGGCCAGGAACATGCCATAGCGCTCCAACTCCACGTCGAGGTTGTTCTCGACCGCCAGAGCCACGGCGTCCTGAAGAGAGAGGTACAGGTTGCCCGCGCGCAGCAGTTCGTTCACGCGGCGGGAGTTCTCAAGCGCGACCGCGGGCGGCCCGGCGGCCGCAAGACTCGCGCAGGCCAGCGCCGCGGCAACGTAACCGAAAGTCAAGGTACGCATGGTCATCGCGCCTTGGGTGCGGGTTCCGTTTCCAGGCGGACCGCTTTCACTCGGACGCCTTCGCGGACGGCGTCGCTCGGATTGATCACTACCCGTTCGCCCTCCTGGATCCCACTGAGCACCTCGACCTCCGCTCCGTAGTCCCGGCCCACCGTGATCTTTCGAAAACGGATCCGTTCCTCGCGATCCACGACCGCGACCAGCGTCCCTTCGCCGCGCACCGCCAGCGCCTCGGCCTCCAGCAGAAGCGGCGGATCCTGGCGCGTGGCGTCCAGGCTCACCTCGACGTACATCCCCGGCAGCAGGGAGCCGTCGGGATTCGGGACCTGAATCTCGGCCAGCATGGTCCGGGTTGCCGGATCGAGCGCATTCGCCGCCCGCGACACCCGGCCGGCGTACCGCACGCCCGGCCGGTCGGCAAGGGACATTGTCGCGGGCATGCCGGTGCGGACGGAGGCGGCATGCAACTGGGCCACGTTGATAAAAATGCGCAGGGGGTCGATCTGAGCCACGCGGAACAGCAGCGTGTTCCCCGAGGTGACCAGCGCGCCGGCATCCACGTTGCGCATGGTGACGATGCCGGCAAACGGGGAGAGCACTTTCAGGTACCCACGAAGATCCTCGATGCGCGCCAGATTGGCCTCCGCCGCCGCGATGTTGCTGTTGGCCACCGCCAGCGCCTTGGACGAGGCCACGACACCGGCAGCCTGCGCCTTGTAATTGGCCTGTAGCTGGTCGTTCTCCTGGCGCGAGACCACGCCGCGTTTCAGCAGGTTGCCCCAACGGGCCGCCGTCACCCGCGCCAGGTCTTCGTTCGAGCGCGCCTGATCGTAGTTGGCCCGCGCCTGCTCCAGAGACGCCTTCGTTTGCTCGACCGCCGCCCGGGCTTGAAGCGCCTGCTGGTCCAGTTCGGGCGCTTCGATTTCGGCCAGCAACTGCCCCGCCTTCACGCGGTCTCCGATATCGGCGTAGCGCCGCTTGAGGTAACCGTCCGCGCGGGCCAGGATCGGCGCTTCCGTGATCGCCTGGGTAGTGCCCGGCAGGACCAATCGCGAGACCGCCGGCGAGCGCCTGACCGCCGCTACCCTGACAACGGGCAGCGCTTCGCTACGCTCCTTCGCCTCCGCGATGACTTGGGACTCGCGGTGCCGGCGCGGCAAGTAGCCCAGGGCGAAGATTGCAGCCAGCGCCACAACGAGCAGCAACAGCCCGATGCGAAGCGCCCACCGGGACGGCCTCCGCGCCGGTTGCCCGGCTTGGACCCGCAACTCCCGGAGTTCCTGTTCCAACTCTTCGATGCGCGACCGAAGATCCTTCATAGCTAAGCGCCTTGCTCCTCCGCCGCAAGCCGGGCCTCGTAGTCCGTGGGCGGCCGCCTGCGCAGCGTGCTGTAAACCACCGGAACGACGAACAACGTCGAGACCGTCGCCACCAGCAGGCCGCCAATCACCGCGCGGCCCAGCGGAGCGTTCTGCTCGCCGCCCTCTCCCAGACCGAAGGCCATCGGCAGCATGCCCATGATCATGGCCAGGGCGGTCATGATGACCGGCCGGATGCGGGTGAATCCCGCCGAATGCGCGGCCTCGCGCGAGCCCATGCCCGTGGCCCGCTGATCGTTGGCGAACACCACCACCAGGATGCTGTTGGCCGTGGCCACGCCGATGCACATAATGGCGCCCATCAGCGAGGGCACGCTGAGCGTGGTCTGGGTCGCAAACAGCATCCAGAGAATGCCCGCCATGGCGCTCGGCAGAGGCATCAAAATGATGAACGGGTCCAGCCACGACTGGAAATTGACGACCATCAGCAGGTAGACCAGGATCACGGCGGCAATCATCCCCAGCCCGAGGCGGGCGAAGGAGGTTTGCATGGTATCGACCTGGCCGCGAACCACGAGCGTTGTCCCGCGAGGCAACTGGGGAGTCATTTCGCCGACGATCCTGCGCACTTGCGTCCCCAGGCCGCCCAGGTCGCGGCGGTCCACGTTGGCATAGACGTCGAAGACCGGCTGCACATCGTAGTGATTCACGATTTGCGGCGCCACGCCACGCTGGGCCACCGCGAGATTCGAGAGCAACTGGGCGTTCGGCGGGATCGCGCCGGGGTTGCCGTAAGCCACCGAAGTGCGGCTCGGGCCGGAAGGCATAGAGGCCGTGCTGGCCGCGGGATTCGAGACCGTGCCCGCCGAAGCCGGCGAAGCGCCCGCACCCGCCGCCGCGATCGGAGTGTTCAGCAGCGCGTCGAGCGAATCCATCCGGCGCTGCGGGGTCTGGACAGCGACCTGGTAGTTCACTCCGGTTCTCCAGTCCAGCCACTGATTGGGCGAAACCTGGCCGCTGGAGGAGAGCGAGATGAGCATGCTGTTGCTTACATCGCGTTGCGTCATGCCCACCTGCCCGGCCCGGACGCGGTCCACCGCGAGCCGCACTTCCGGGTAGTCCACCGTCTGGTGGATGTGAACGTCGGCCGCGCCAGGTATGCGCGCGATGCGGCGGGAAATCTCCTGCGCCAGCGCATAGTTCCGGCTCACATCGCGGCCCACCACCTGGACGTCCACCGGCGCCGGCAGGCCGAAGTTGAGGATCTGGTTGGTGATGTTGGCGGACTCGAAATAGAACAGCACCTGCGGAAACCTCTCGCGCAGCCGCCGGCGGAGCTGCTGAACGTATTCCACCGTGGGCCGGCGTCTTTCGGGCTTCAAAGACACCAGGATCGAGCCGTCGTCCGGTCCGACCGGCGGGTTGTCGCTAAACGCCAGGCTGAGCCCGCTATTCGGCATTCCGATGTTGTCGAGGATGGTGTCCAGTTCATCGGCCGGGACCACGGCGCGGATCTCATCCTCGAAGGCGGCGAAGATCAACTCGGTTTCCTCGATGCGAGTCCCGGCGGGCGCCCGGGCGTGCAGCCGCATCTGGCCGGAATCGACGGTGGGGAAGAAATCCTCGCCCACCATCGGCAACAGCGCGAGCGAGCCAAGCGAGAACGCAAAGAACGCCACCAGGACCGTTTTGCGGTGGTCCAACGCCCAGTCCAGCAGTCCCGCATAGGCGGTGCGGAGGCGCTGGAAGCCGCGGTCGGCCGCCGAGTGGAGCCGCCGGAACAGGCCTTTGGGCCGGGATCCTCCCAGGTGGCCGCCTGCGGTGTACATGTCCATTTCGGAGCCCAGCAGATAGTGCGCCATGGTGGGTACCAGGGTTCGCGAAAGCACGTAAGAGGCGAGCATCGCGAAGACCACCGCCATCGCCAGCGGCGTGAACAGGTACCTGGCGGCCCCGGTCAGCAGGAGCACGGGCACGAAAACAATGCAGATGGAGAGCGTGGCGACCAGGGCCGGGACCGCGATCTGCTGCGAGCCGTCGAGCACGCCGCGCACCAGCGACTTGCCCAGCCCGAGATTGCGGTGAATGTTCTCGATGGCCACGGTGGCATCGTCGACCAGGATGCCCACCGCCAGCGCCAGCCCGCCCAGGGTCATCACGTTCACCGTGTGCCCGAGCAGGCTGAGGACGATGAGCGAAGTCAGGATCGAGAGCGGAATGGAGATGCAGACGATGACCGTGCTGCGCCAGCTCCCCAGGAACAGCAGGATCATCAGCCCGGTGAGCAGCGCCGCCATGACGGCCTCTCGGACGACGCCGTTAATGGCCGCTCTGACGAACAGCGACTGGTCGAAGAACTGCTTCACCTCGAGCGAGCTGGGGAGGCTGGCGAGGATTTTTGGCAAGACGGCTTTGACCTTGTTGACGATATCCAGCGTGGAGGCCTTGCCGATCCGCAGCACCGTCAGCAGCGCGCCGCGCGTTCCGTTGGTGCGCACCACGTTATTCTGGACCGAGTAGCCGTCCCGCACCTGGGCGACGTCCCGAAGGTAGACCGTCGCGCCGTTGGCGGTCTTCACGGGGAGGTCGTTCAACTCGTCCAGCAGCCGAGGGCTGCTGTTGAGCTTCACCTGGTAATCGCGATCCCCCAGCTTGGCCGTGCCCGCCGGCAGGATCAGGTTCTGGGCCGAGATCGCCGCGGCGATGTCGCTGGCCGACAACTGGTAGGCGTACAGCGCCGCGGGGTCGATATCCACCATGACCTGGCGCACCTTGCCGCCGAAGGGAAGCGGGATCGAGGCTCCCTGCACGGTGGCAAGCTGCGTCCGGATGAAGTTCTGGCCGAGGTCGAAAAGCTCCTGCTCGGAGAGAGTCTTGCTCCCCAGCCCCAACTGGAGGATCGGGACGCTGGAGGCATCGTACTTGATCACGCCCGGCGGGAAGATGCCGGGGGGCAAAGTGCGGAGCAGGGTCTG
>JBEKMO010000157.1:0-6476 GCA_050008465.1 Bryobacteraceae bacterium | reverse complement strand
ATCAAGCGGCCATAGCCCCCGGGCCGGAGCAGATCCGTGCAGGTGGTGACCGGAACGAAGTTCATGGCCACGGCGTCGGACACGTTCTGAGCGTCCAGGCCCGCCGAAAATGAGATCGGGACAGCGGCGCCCATACGCTCGCGGAACTTCTGGACGAGGTTCATAGTGAGCACATGCAGCGGCGGGCCGGACATGTACATCAGCTCATCGGCAAAAAAAGTGCCTTGGTTTTTCACGACCAGCGTGTTGCTGAACTTCACGGACAGGCGCTTGCCGTGCGTGCGGGCCACCCGGTTGAGCCGCGGAATCAGGTCCAGCGCATCGTCGAAATGCAGGTCGCGGTCGAATGCGTCCTGGGTCAACGCGATATCGCGGTAGCCCAGTACATCGTGCAACAGGTGCTCTACTTCGGCCATTCCCAACAGGGTTGGATTCAACTTGACGCAGACATGGACGTCCATCTCCGCCAGCAGGAAGCTGACGATCCCCTCGATTTCGCCCGCCGGGCATCCGTGGAACGTCGAGAGTGTGACGGTGTCGCTGACGCGCGCGGGGAATGGCAGATCGCGATACCGGGCCCAGCGGCCGGTGAGCGAGGCGCGCAACTCGTCCACGATGGGGCCGGCGTTCTTCATCGACTCGATCCAGGAGCGCACCCGCGGTGAGCGAATCCCTTGCCGGTTGTAGCCCACGCTCATGTCGAAGATCGTGTCGCCCCACTCGCCCGGGAAGCCATCGCCGAGCAGCTTGCTGGTTTTCAGAATCTCCAGGAACATGGCTGCGCCGGCGTATTCGCGCAGCGACTGCTCCAGCTTGAGTTCCTGGGACCATTCCACGTTGTACCCGACATTCGCGATGTCGATGCACGGCCGCGGGATCTTCAGATCGTCCAGGATCTGGACCGTCTTCAACTCGATGATTCGCGAGCCGCCGAGCCAGGAGAGCACGATGTTCTGCGCGAGTTGCCCGTGCGGTCCGGCTGCTGGTCCCAACGGTGTGGAAGCGCGATGGCCGTTGGAGTGGACCGAAGTGTCGAGCCCGGGCAGACCGCGAAAGAACTTCGTCTTGGGCAGGTCGAAGATCTTGCCTTCGCGCTCGCACTCCAGAAACGCTCTGGCAAGGAGCAAAGGAAGCGGAACAGGAACCAGCTCAGCCATGCGACTGTCTCACCATTCCAGCGTAAGCCAGAGGAAACGCCGCATAGAACGCCGCCGCTTCCACCAGATCGCGGATCGGCACGCGCTCGTTGACGCTGTGCGCTACCTCTTCCTCGCCGGGGCCGAAGCCGATCGTCGGCACGCCCATGATCCCCATCGAGCCGACGCCGTTCGTGCTGAATGTCCATGTGCCGATGACCGGCGGCTTTCCATGGAGAGCCTGATAGACGCTTACCGCCGATTGGACCAGCGGATGTGTCTCTTCGAGCACCCAGGTCGGATAGTACTTGTCCATGCCGCAGGGGAGGCCCGTGTAACTGGGCTGCTCGTACCGCGGGACCTCCACTTCGGCGCCCTGCGCGGCGGCCAGCGCCTTCACTTCCGCCACCGCGCTCTCGCGCGTCTCGCCGGCCGTGAGGCGGCGATCCAAATGGATGGAGCAGGCCGCCGGCACCGCGCAGAGCGAAGGGGATATCGAGCGGATTTCCGTGACCGCTATGCTCCCCTTGCCCAGCAAGGCGTCGTCGCGCAGGCGTGTGTTCAACTGCTCGATTTCCGTAACCAGCGGCGCCATCTTGTACACGGGATTGTCGCCGCGCTCCGGCGCGCTGGCGTGGCACGACCGGCCCCGGAAGTGGACCTCGACCTCCATCCGTCCGCGATGGCCACGGTACACACCGAGGTTCGTCGGCTCCGTGAGCACCACGCAGTCGGGGCGAATCCCGTCCTCCTTCAGAATGTAGACCCACGCCAGGCCCTCGCAGTCCTCCTCCTGCACAGAGCCCACGACGTACAATGTGTAGTCTCCCAGAAGTCCGAGTTCCCGGATCAGTTTCCCGGCGTAGACCATGCTGGCCATGCCGGCCCGCTGGTCGCACGCGCCGCGGCCGTACACGCACCCGTCCTCGACCTTGCCCTGGTAAGGATCCCAACTCCATTCGCGCGGGTCGCCGGCGCCCACCGTATCGGTGTGCCCGTCCATCATGATTACTTTCTTGCCCGAGCCGATTCGCCCCAGCAGGTTGCCCATGGGATCGATGCGCGTCTCGTCGAAGCCCACACGCTCCATCTCCTGGCGGATCCGCTCGATCACCGGACCCTCTCGGGAGCTTTCCCCGGGAATGGCGATCATCTCGCGGAGGAAGCGGACCATGTCCGCCTCATAAGACCGCGCCGCGGCCGTCAGGCGTTCTGGGTTCATGCGCGCCAATTCAGGCGTCTCCCTTCGCGCCGAGCGCGCGCAACACGTCTTCCGGCCGGACCGGCAGCTTTCTGAACCGAACCCCTATGGCATTGAAAACCGCATTCAGCACGGCGGGAGCGGCCGTGTTGATCGCCACTTCGCCTATGGACTTGGCTCCGTAGGGTCCTAAGGGCTCCTCGGTTTCCACCAGAATGGTCGTGAGTTTGGGCATATCCTTCGCCGAGAGAATCTTGTAGTCGAGGAAGCTGGGGTTAATCATGCGGCCGTTGCCGTCGAGCACCATCTCCTCCGTAAACCCATACCCCAGGCTCTGAGCCACCGCGCCTTCCACCTGTCCTTCCGCCTGCCTCGGATTGATCGGCACGCCGCAATCTACCGCCGTCACCAGATGGAGCACGCGGATCTCGCCGGTTTCGGTATCCACCTCCGCGTCCGCAAACTGGGCGCAGAATGGCGGCGGGCTGTCGGTGTTGAAATGCGAGGCGCTGTCGATGATCTGGAGCTTCTCCCGGTACGTCGCGTGCATGGCAAGATCGGCGATCGTCACCGACTTGCCGCACTCGCTTTTCGCAACCACCCGGTTGTCGCGGCAGATCAGGTCCTCGGGCGGGACCTCGAGCATCTTGGACGCCAGTTTCACGATCTGCTCGCGCACTTTTTCGGCCGTCTTCTTGACCGCGCCTCCGGAGATGATCGTCGTGCTCGAGGCATAGGCGCCGACGTCGAAAGGAGTGAAATCCGTGTCGCCCGAGGTCACGGTGATCTTGTCGAAGCTCACCCCGAGCGTCTCCGCGGCGATCTGCGCGAGCACCGTGTCGGCCCCGGCGCCAACGTCCGACGCGCCGGCCAGGAGATGGAACGAGCCGTCCTCGTTCAGCTTGATCAGCGCGGAGGCCCAGTCGATGCCCGCGATTCCGCTGCCCTGCATCGAACAGGCTACGCCTACGCCGCGCCGCAAGTGGCCGTTCGATGCGGGCCCAGCTTTCCGTCTCCGCTCCCAGTCGATGGCGGCCGCGCCCTGTTCCAGACACTCCGGCAGGCCGCAACTGCGGATGCGCCGCGGCAGTCCCCGCCTGCCTTCCCCCAGTTCCGCCGAAAGCTCGTCCAGATCGCCGAGCCGGATCATGTTCTTCCTGCGGAATTCGATGGGGTCCATCTTCAGCTCATGCGCGATTTCGTCCACCAGCGATTCCTGGGCGAAGAAACCTTGCGGGCAGCCATAGCCGCGGAAAGCCCCGGCCACCGGCGCATTGGTGTAGACAATGTGGCACTCGAACCGCATGTTCGGAACGCGGTAAAGCGGAAGAACCTTGCTGCCGGTGTTTCCCTGAACCGTGGTGGCGTGGCTGCCATAAGCGCCCGTGGTGGCCAGCACCGTCAATTGGCTCGCGACGATCGTGCCGTCGCGCTTCACGCCCATCTTCATCCGCAGGATTTGAGGGTGCCGGCTGCGCGCCATGGTGAACTCTTCCTCCCGCGCGTATTCGATCTTGACCGGACGGCGCGTTGCCAGCGCCAGAGCGCCGCAGATGTCCTCGAGCAGCATCTCCTGCTTGCCGCCGAATCCTCCGCCAATACGCGGTTTGACCACGTGCACCCGCTGAAGCGGGATTTGGAGGATTTGCGCGACCTGGCGGCGCGCATGATAAGGAACCTGTGTGCTGCTGCGGATGACCAGGCGGTTGTCGGGGTCCAGCCAACTGATGGTGACGTGCGGCTCGATGGAGCAGTGCTGCTGGCGCTGCGTGCGGAATTCCCGCTCGAAGATGTGGTCGGCTTCCCGGAAACCGCGCTCCACACTGCCGATTTCCTTGAAAATGTACCCGGCGACGTTGCGCGATGCGTCGTGGATGTCTGTCGAGTCGGGCTCGTCGTGAATCACCGGCGCGCCGGGGGCCATGGCTTGCTCGATTTCGAGCACGGGCGGCAGGTCCTCGTATTCCACCTCGATGAGCCGCAGCGCTTCCTCGGCGATGGCCCGGCTCTCCGCCGCAACCGCCGCCACCCGGTCGCCCACGAACCGGACCTTCGAATCGAGCAGGTAGGTGTCTTTCGGCGAGGGTTCCGGCCACGCCTGGCCCGCGGTCGTGTGCGGCACGCGCGGGACGTCCTGGTACGTCAGAACCGCGTGAACGCCGGGAAGCGCCTTCGCTTTGCTGACGTCGATGCTCTTGATCCGGGCGTGCGCGCGCGGGCTCGGCAGGATCTTGCCAATGAGCAGGCCCGGCAGGTGTATGTCGTCGGTGAACGCCGGGCGGCCGGTGACGAGCTTGACGCCGTCCACTTTCCGGAAGTTCTTGCCCACGATAGAGCGCTCGGAGTTCATCGTTCTCTCTCTTTCGCGTTCCGCCGGCACGCTTCCGCCGCTGCCAGCACCGCTTCCACGGGCTTCACATAGCCAGTGCAGCGGCACAGGTTGCCGGCCAGCAGGTCGCGGACCTCGTCTTCGGTGGGATTGGGTTGATGAGCCAGAAACGCCCTTGCGTTCAGAATCATTCCCGGCGTGCAGTAACCGCACTGCACCGCTCCGCGCTCCAGGAAAGCTTCCTGTAAGGGGTCCAGCGTGTCGCCTTGTGCCAGGCCTTCGATGGTCAGAAGCTCGCATCCATCCGCCTGCGCTGCAAACATCACACAGGAGTTGATCGCCTTTCCGTCCAGAAGGACCGTGCACGCGCCGCACTCGCCCGATTCGCAGCCGCGCTTCACGCCGTAATAGCCTTCGCGCCGCAGCACGTCGAGCAGAAGATCGCCGGGAGCGATCGTCCACCGTTTCGACTCGCCGTTTATCTTCACGCCGATTTCGATGGTGTTCATAGCGCGCACCCCACCTGGCGAGCGCATTCCCGTAACGCTCTTTTCACCAGCACGCCGCTCATCTGCCGGCGGTAGTCCGCCGAGGCCCGGACGTCGCTGATCGGGCATACCTCGCGGGCCACTTCGGCGGCCGCCTCGTCGATTACGCCCGGCTCCAGTTTCCGTCCGGCCAGGAGTTTTTCGGCATTCGCGGCCCGCATAGGCGTGGGCGCCACCGCACCCAAGGCAATGCGCACCCACTTGAGGCGGTGGTCCGACTCCACCTCGAGCCCGGCCGCCGCGTTGACCAGGGAGATGTCGCTCTGCGTGCGGCCGAGTTTCTGGAACGACCATCCCGCGCGGGCTCCGGCGGGCGGCTCCGGGATGCCAACTTCCACGAGAAGCGCTCCTCCCGCCGCGGTCCTGTGCGGTCCGGAAAAGAAGCCGGCTAGTGCGGCGGTCCGCTGCCCTCGCGCGTCCGTAAACGTCACTACGGCGTCGAGCGCGAGCAGTGGCGTTGCCGTATCGGCTGCCGGAGAGGCATTCACGAGGTTGCCGCCCAGTGTCGCCATGTTCCGGTTCTGCACCGTGCCGCACGATGCAGCGGCCTTGGCCAGGATGCCGTTGGCCAGCGCGCGAATGGCGGGCGACTTTTCGAGCTCCGACATGGTCGTGGTCGCACCGATCACCCAACCGCTGCCACTCGGACGGATGTAGTTCAGGCCGAGCTTGCTGATGTCCACCAGGAAACGGACGGATCGGTCCGCCTGCACCGCCAGGTCGGTCCCGCCGGCAAGAAACCGCCCCCCGCCTCCTCCCTCCTGAATGAATCGAAGTGCTTCCTGGATGTTGCGTGGTCGATGAAACGCCTGGATATGGTCAAACATCGCGCCGCTGCCTCTTTCTCCGCCGCGAATCACAACCGATCGACAGTATCAGAGTAGCGCTTGCGATCCAACCAGTCTAGCCGCCATACGGCGATGCCGGGTCAGGACGGGTTCGAGCGCGATCGTTCTTACTTGGTGGTTTTCCACAACTACACGGCCATTCACAACCAGCGTCTCGACGCGGCCGGGTGCGCAGAGCAGCAGCGCGGAAAGGCCGTCTCCGGCCCCGCTGTACCCAACGTCGCGCAGGTCGAACAGGGCGATGTCGGCCCGTTTCCCTGGCTCCAGGCTCCCGATGTCGTCGCGGCCGAGACAACGTGCGCCTTCGACGGTCGCCATCCGCAACGCCTCGCGCACGCTGAGCGCCGCTGCGCCGTGCGCCAGCCGGTTCAGCAGCAAGGCTTGACGCGCCTCCGCCAGCATGTGCGAACTGTC
>JBEKMO010000156.1:0-6573 GCA_050008465.1 Bryobacteraceae bacterium | reverse complement strand
AGGCCGCGCGCCGCGTAGGCCACCGGGAATTGGTGTTCCACCACGTCGGGGGCTTGAGCCGAAGTGGACCACAGCCAGCCGTCATAGCTGACTTCGGCGGTGTCCATGAAGTTGTCCAGAGTAACGAAGGTTCGCGCCAGACTATGGTGATTCGGCGTGATCGCCTCTCCAAATTCAGTCAAAGCGGGATCGCCATTGCCAATTGGGTGGCCAGCGGCGTCTTTGAGGTCACCCAGAATCTGGTCGTAGGTCCGGTTTTCCTTGATGATGAAGATAACGTGCTGGATGCCCTGCCGCACTGCCGCCATGACCGCGAGGTCTTCGTCGCTCTCGGTGTGGCGGAACCGGTTGTTCCTGGCTACCTGCTCCGACAGATTCGTGAGCTGCTCCGGGCTGGGGAGCGGGAAGCTTTGTAGGCCGGCTTTGGTCCTCTGGGGATTGTACTGATTCGATGGCTCGCAGTTGGGCGAGTTGGGCGGCCCGTAGCCCCCATAGCACCACTCGGGATTCGCGCCCGTGGGCGACTTCGCATTGACCACGTACACCGAGTTGCCATCGCCGCTGAAGCTCACCGAGTTCGGGTACCAACCGGTCGGAATGAGACCCACGACATGGCCGCCGCCGTTGGGAGAGTCCAGCGCCACCACGGAGATGCAATTCAGAGTGCCATCGGTCACGTAGAGTTGCTTCTCATCCGGCGAGAGCGTCACGCTGTTGGGGTTCGCGCCCTTATATTGCGCCAGCCAGGCAGGCATTACCGGCGCGGTCACGATTACCGGGATGGATTCGAGTACCGCGTTCGACCGGGTGTCGATTACGTCCACCGTATCCGACTGGTCTTCGGCGACATACAGGAGCGTCTGGGTCGCGTTCAGCGTCATCTTATTGGGCTGCCCCTTCACGGGGATCCGCGCCGTTACCGCAGGCGGCGCGCTCAGATTCACTACCACGATCTCGCGGTCGCGAATGCTGGATACATACGCTGTCGCGCTCGGTCGGTTACCCTTCACAACCACCCAAAACGGATATTCGCCGCCTGCAATGCCCGTCATCGCGGGGTCGCTCTTGCCGGGGCGCAGGTCCAGTTCGGCTAGCTTCGACCAGTTGCCGAGGCCACCGGTGAACACCGTGATCGAGTCGTTGTAGTAATTTGCCACCAGCAGCGTCTGGCCATCCCTGGAAATAGCCACGCCGGCCGCGCAAGGACTCACGCCCACCTGGCTGTTTATCGCGACGGCGCCGTTAGGCTTCAGATTCAGGCCAATTCCCAGGCCGTTGTGGCCCAAGGCAAGCGCCGAACCTGGGGCCTCCCCCCAGGTTCCGGCGGCGCTCCGAGTAAAGATGTGCAGCACGTCACTGGGGCCGCCGGCCACGTAGAAAGCCGTGCCGGATGGATCGAAGACAATCCCGTGGTAGGCATTTGCGATCTGCACTACTTGCTTCTTGACCGGCGCCGCCGTCGAAATGTCGTAGATGAACACGTACTCATTCGAGTCCGGCATGTACCATGGGAATGGCGGTGCTGGGACGCCAAGTGCGTATACGCGGTTGAACCCGCTGGTCACAACCAGCATGGTCTTGTGATCCGGACTCACCACGGAGGTGGCCGCTTGGCTGGCCAGCCAGTCTGGCCGGTCGGGCAGATCGGGGTTCAGCGGTTCGAACCGGGAACCTTGGGGCGCCAGCGGCGTGATCTGTTGGCCCATATTGGGCAAGTCTTGGATGTCAAGCTGCTGGGCATGGGCCAGCGCGCCCGAGACGACCAAGGCAAGCGCCAGGCCAGCCGCTAAAAGCGGGAGGCGCTCGTGAACTTCTCTTGTCATTGCTTTAGGCTCCTTTGGAACAGGATTTTTCAGCCGGAGTTGAAGGTTGGCGCATCAAGCCCTCTTGCTATCCTGGTTCGGCTCGGACCGGAAGAGTCTCGCTCGACCTTTCGACGTTTTTCCCTTAGATTCCCTCGCCGCTATCACTCAGCTCGCCGCCTGGGTGGTCGCGGCACGGCCGTGGCGTTAGAGCTCCGAACAAGGAGATGGCGCGCGCTTGGAGGACTCTCAAAGAGGACCAGCAGCGAGTACGGACTCCGGTGCTATGCCCCCAGGTGTCGGGCCAGGAACGGCAGGCCGCGCTTGCCCCAGAACCTGTGCTCGCCCTCGAAGACCTCGTGCTCGGTGAGCGCCGCGGCGCCGAAGACTTCGTAGATCTTGCGCACCCGCCCGAAACTGGCGCGGCTGGCGGCGATCGGAAAAATTGGGTCCTTGTCGCCCGATTCGGCGAACAACGGCCGCGGCGCAACGAGCCCCGCGATGTCGTACACCTCGGCCCAGTTCAGAACGCCCGGGACGTAGTTGTCGATGCAGTGCGACAGGCTCATGATGCTGTCGCGGAAGGTGTTCAGAGACGCGCTGAGCATGGCCACGCGGATGCGCGGTTCGAGCGCGGCCGCGAACAACGTGCACGTCCCGCCGCCGGAGATGCCCATGCACCCCACGCGCCCGGCGTCGAGCTCCTTGCGCGTCTCGATCCAGTCGATGGTGCGCATCACGTCGTACACACGCCAGCCGATCATGGTTTCGCCCAACAGCAGCGCCGATCCGGCGGCCGGCTGGCACGCCGACGCGCCCAGACCGGCCTTCTTGGTCCGGGGATCGCGGCGGCAGCCGAAGGCCATGGGCTCGATGGCCACGGCCGCCATGCCTTGCTCGGCCACCTGGATGGGGAAGTCGTAGGCGTAAGCGACCCGCGCCGTCCGGTCGCGCCCCTGCTCGTCGATTCCGACGTTGTCGTCCACTCCGCGGCCATGGCCGGGGACGCAGACCATCGCGGGCCACGCCGGTCGGGAATTCGAGGGCGTCAGCAGGTAGCCAAGCACCGCCACGCCGGGCCGGCTCTCGAACCAGAACTTCTCTCGCCGGTACTTGGGGAACTCCCGCACCTCGAGCGTCTCGGCGCGCACCGGGCCGCGCGGCGCGGGAAAGCCGCCCAGCAGCTCCGCCAGCTTCGCGCGCAGCCGGCGCTGCCAGGCCTCGGCCTCCCTGCGGGTCTTCGCGCGGAAGGTTAGCCGCAACGGCGCCGACGCGTACCGCTTGAGCGTCCAGACAACCGGGTCGAACGCGCTTTGATCCACCCTGGATTCGAAGCCGTCCAGGGCGCCCGTGTATTTCGCCGGGGCCTGCGCCTGCCCGAAACCTGCGCTGCCCAGCGCCGCCATGCCCAACTCGCGCCGCGAGAGTTTTGCCATGCGTCCATTCTACTCGTAGACTGGAAGTAGGAGCTGCGATCCAAGGCAGCCCAACTGGAAAGCGCCCTATGAACTCGAAACTGATCTGCATTCTCCCGCTCGCGCTGGCGCCAGCTCTGGCGCAACTCGCTCCCTATCGCGCGAAATCCGTGCCACCCGTCGACTTCCGGAATTCCTCCCGCATTGACAGCCTGCTGCGCGGAGGCAATCTCTACCTGTCGCTCGCCGACGCCATCGCGCTCGCACTCGAGAACAACCTCGATGTCGAGTTGCAGCGGCTCGGTCCCGGCATCGCGGATTCGGACCTCTTACGGGCCAAAGGTGGCGGCGCAATTCGCGGCATCACGCTCGCGGTCGGGCTGCCGCCCTCGGGGCTGGGAGGGCCGTCCAGTCCTCTGTTGAACAGCGGGCCGCAGACGGTAGGGACATCGGGCTCGGTCCCCACCAACGTCTCGAACCTGGGGGCGCTGGTGGCGGGGCAATCGAACCTGTCGATCGGCGGCCAGGCGTTCTCTAGCGGCCCCCCGATCCCCAGCTTCGACCCAACCATCACGGGGCAGCTCAACTGGCAGCACCAGAGCGCTCCGCAGTCGACCTCCTTCATCACCGGCACCAACGCTCAGGTGGCCGACGTGACGACCCGCGCGGCCGCGCTGAGCGAAGGCTTCGGGCCGGGCACGCAGGTCAGCCTGAGTTTCAACGACACCTCACAGTCGTCCAACTCGCTGCGCGCCACCTTCAGCCCTTACACCAGCTCGAGCCTCGGGCTCAACATCACGCAGCCTCTGCTGCGCGGTTTCGGCATGAGCCTGAACCGCCGGTACATCCGCATCGCGCATAACGACCGCAAGGTGACCGACCTGGTGTTCCGCCAGCAGGTAATCGAAACGGTCACCGGCGTCATCCGCCTCTACTACGACCTGGTTGCCTTGATGGAGGATGTCCAGGTGCGCCAGCAGGCGGTGGCGCAGGCCGAGAAGCTGTCCCAGGACAACCAACGGCAGGTGGAAGCGGGCACGCTGGCGCCCATCGAACTGGTGCGGGCCCGCGCGCAGATTGCCGCCAGCCGGCAGGACCTGGCCAACTCCCAGGGATTCGCGCGCGAGCAGGAGCTGGTCCTGAAGACCGTCATCACGCGCCGTGGCACTGCCGACCCTGCCATCCGCGCTGCGCATGTCGTTCCCACGGACCCGATTCCCGCTCCTGGAGACACCGAGGCGCGGCCCGTCCAGGACCTGATTTCCGAGGCCTTCCAGAACCGGCCCGACCTCCAGGCGGCGGCGCTGCAAATCGCCAATGCCGAGATCAGCCTCCAAGGTTCGCGCAACCAGTTGCGGCCGGAGCTGGATTTCGTCGCCATCCTCCAGAACAACGGACTGGCGGGCCAGATCAACCCGCTCTCCACCACGGCGCTCCTTGCGCCGCCCCCGCCGGACTTTCTGGGCGGGTTTGGCGCCGCGCTCGCGCAGGTCCTGCGGCGGAACTTCCCCACCTACGGCGCCGGTCTCCAGTTGACCCTGCCGCTGCGCAACCGGGTGGCGCAGGCCGACGTCGTGCGCGACGAGCTGCAATACCGCCAGACCCAGATCCGCCGCCAGCAACTGGAGAACCAGGTCCGGCTGGAGGTGGAGGATGCGCTGATTTCGATCGAGCGATCGCGCGCCGCATACGAAGCGGCCGTTCAAACACGGATCCTTCAGGAGCAATCGATCGAGGCCGAGCAGAAACGCTACGGAGTCGGGCTCTCGACCACCTTCCTGGTGATCCAATACCAGAACCTGGTGGCGCAGGCCCGCTCGACCGAAGCGGTGGCCCGCGGCGCCTACGCCAAGGCCCTCGCGGCGCTCGACCGGGCCATCGGCGCAACCCTCGAAGCCCACGCCATCTCCATCGACGAAGCCTACAAGGGTCGGCTCTCGCCGTAACGCTAGCCTCACCCCTTATGGTTGTTCGGCGCGAACCGCCGCACGAAGTTGGTGTCGAAGCTCCCGCGCAGGAAATCCGGATCAGCCAGGATGCGCTCGTGCACCGGGATCGAGGTGTGAATCCCCCCCACGAAGGTCTCCAGGACGCGCTTCATGCGGGCGATGGCCTCGCTCTCGATGAGCGGGTGCTCCCGCCAGCCCGCGAGCGCTCGGCAAGGACTCTGCGGCAGCGCCAATTGCGGTTTCGGGTTCCGAACGCAAGCTGCCACGGATATCGCTTGACCTATCGGTTTACATTTTGTAAACTGGAGCCGTGAGGGTGATCAGCAGGCCAGCGATCCTCAGGTTCTCTGAAGAACACCCGGACGCGCTGGTTCCCCTGCTGAACTGGTATCGGATCACCCGCAAGGCAGACTGGAATTCTCTGGCCGAGTTGCGGAACGACTTCGGTCATGCGGACGTTGTGGGGCGGAGAACCGTGTTTAACGTTCACGGCAATGACTACCGGCTGATCGCGCGTGTGAACTACGAGACCAAGCGGGTTTTCATTCTGCACATCCTGACCCACGCCGAGTACACGAGGGGAGGCTGGAAAAGATGAGCGCGACACTCGAAATCGACGTTGCGGCGTATCGGGAACTGCTCACGAAGTCGCTCCCGCGGCCCATTCGCACCGACGAGGAGCACCAGCGGTTCACCACGCTGCTGCTTGAGCTGGACGAGCGCGAGGGCCGCACCCCGGAGGAGGATGCGCTGGCGGAAGTGCTCACACTCCTCATCGAAGACTACGAAGAAAAGCACTACCCCATGCCCCGCGTTTCACCGCACGAGTCCCTCAGGGCGCTGATGGAGGAGCGCGGTCTGAAGCACAAGGACGTCTGGCCGGTAATCGGCAACAAGGGCGCCGCGACGGAGGTGCTCAACGGCCGCCGGTCCATCAGCAAGGCGCAGGCAAAGCGGTTGGCGGAGTTCTTCCACGTTCCTGTCGACCTGTTCATATAAGTGAGAATCCACTGTTCCGCGATGAAGAAGGGTGCGAATCCAAGTACGGGGCCGAAAGCCAGGGCGAGCAAACATGTCAAGACGGATTCTCAATACGTTCGGAATTGAAATCCGATGCCGTTGGCCTTGAGCAGATCGCGGAACACCCCGACTGCTCGCAAATCGCCGCCGTACGTCTTCTCGATCACGGTAAGCAGCGCCCAATCCTTTTCATCCTCTGAGG
The DNA here is from genome assembly GCA_050008465.1 of Bryobacteraceae bacterium. GTDB lineage: Bacteria > Acidobacteriota > Terriglobia > Bryobacterales > Bryobacteraceae > Fen-330. The sequence continues at coordinate 185 of JBEKMO010000156.1, read as the reverse complement.
CATCGCCTGGCGGTCTGAATTGCTCTCCGCCGGCGACCTGCCCGAGCAGGATGGACAGGACCTGCTCCTTGTCCGAAGCCGCCACCACCACCCAGTACTCGTAGTCGCTGTGGCCGAACCACTCCTTCGGGGCTTTCCCGATGTCATAACCGCTGAGCAGCAGATTGCCCTTCTCGTCGATCTCC
>JBEKMO010000155.1:0-6713 GCA_050008465.1 Bryobacteraceae bacterium | reverse complement strand
GAACTGCCCAACGTCTCGGCCTACACCGAGAGCTGCGCCGCCATTGGCAACCTGATGTGGAACTGGCGCATGCTGGCGGCCACCGGCGCGGCGCGGTACACCGACGTCATCGAGCGCGCGCTCTACAACGGCGTCAACTCCGGCCTGTCGCTCGAGGGGAGCCTGTACTGCTACCGCAACCCGCTCGAGCTCGCCGGCGATCCCGAGGACAAAATCCGGAATCCGTGGTACGACACCACCTGCTGCCCGCCGAACTTGCAGCGCATTCTGGCATCGCTCCCGGGCTACATGTACAGCACCAGCCCGGACGGCCTGTACGTGCATCTGTATCATGCCAGCGAGCTCAACTGGGCGTTCGAGAACGGCGCGAAGCTGAAGGTGACGCAGAAGACGAATTACCCCTGGGAGGGCCAGGTGGAGATCGCCGTGGATCCGGCCGCCACGGGCGAATTCACGGTGTTCGTGCGCGTGCCGGGCTGGAGCCGGTCGGCGCAGGTGGAGGTGAATGGACGCGCGACCCCGGGAGCCCTCCAGTCCGGCGAGTATTTCCCGATCCGCCGGCGCTGGCAGGCGGGCGACCGCGTCGCGCTCGCGTTCGACATGAACCCGCGGCTGATCGCGGCGAACCCGCGCGTGCCCGAGGATGCGGGCAAGGTGGCGGTCGAGCGCGGCCCGCTCGTCTACTGCCTGGAAGGCATCGATCAGAAGGGGATCGATTCCCTATACGACGTTTGGCTCGCGCTGGGCGCGGACCCGGCCAGGGGATTCTCCTCCGAATTCCGGGCGGACCTGCTCGGCGGCGTGCTGGTGCTCAAGCACAAAGGCGCGGTTTCCGGCAAGCCGTCGTCGCGGGAGCCGCTCTACCAGCCGTTCGAGGCGCGCAAGCCCTCGCGCGAAACCGAGCTGACCTTCATCCCCTACTACGCGTTCGCCAACCGCGAGACAACGCCCATGCAGGTGTGGGTGCGGTACCTTTAGTCCGCGCGGCGGAAGGATTCCAGCGTCCAGAGGTCTTGCAGCGGGTCTTCGGAATGCCGGAGAACATAGAGGTTGCCGTCGTCCGCGCGGACGCGGAACCAAGTGGCTTCGGGGCTGTACCATTGATCGACGACGTCTTCCACGCGGTATTCGCGCTCGCCGAGCGTGAAGCGAAGGGGCCGCTGCCCGGCCTTATACCCCGCATAGCACTCCACCCGGACTCCCACGATTGCAGTATACGCGCAGTGCGGGTGGGCCACCCTCGCCGGGTCAACCCGGAATGACGGCGGAGAAACCTTCCTTGCCGGCGGACGGCGCTGTCGTCTGCTCAAGTGCGGGGAAAAACGAGGTCATGGCAGTTCTCGTTCTCGGGGAAGGCCGGACCGAGCTTGCCCTGACCGGTAACCAGAGGACCCGTCACGTACTCGCCTTTCTTGGGCTCGCTGTAGACCTGTTCGATGGCCCGGACAATCAGAGACTGGATCGAGGCGCCCGACCGCTCCGCCCGGTGGCGGAGCCGGTCATACAAAGGTTCCGGGATGTCAACGGTAGTCCGGACGGCCATGACACCACTATGACATAGCAGTTCCCGCCTCGAACGCACGGGCGTCATCCAGCACGGTTCCTGGGAGGAAGCCCGGTTGTGATCGTCGGCGAGTTCCGATGGGAGTGGGCGCCAGTTCGACACAACGCCGGGCCTCGGGAGTCCGAGTTGCAGCCACTTCACCAACAAGCCAACAAGAACGAAGCCGCTGGCGCGGCGGACGCTGCGCGTGCCATAATCCTGAAGCGATGTACCGCTACCGGGACGCTCTTTCCGCCGCTTCGGAAGCGTTCCCGGCAGGCGAACAACTGGCGAAGAAACGTCCATTCAAATCCCATAGCCAGCCGCGTCCGCCGCAAGCGCCAGCGGCTTCCTTCTAGTCTCCTTATCGAAACCGTCTCGCCTCGAAGTCCACGGCTTCGCCCCAGCCTTCCTGCGCCGGGGCGTTTCCGATCAAGGCTAGCGACAATCCGGCCAAGTGCGTTCTCGAGCTGCGCGGCGGAAAGTGCGGCAGACGGATCCGTGCTCACGCCCCTCACAGTATTCTGCAATCGTGCAAAATGCAGATATCACCCAACGATCGGACGGAGAGCAACTGCGTAAGGTGCTCCGCGGGTTTGGCGGGAAGTCTGTTCTTGCGGTCGATCAAGCGTAGCTCCACCTTCTCGAACCCGAGCGCATCGGTGAGCGAAAAAACAAAACGGTACTCGTCCTGAGAGGCCCAATGGTCCAGCTTCGACGTTGCGATGTTATCGGGCAGTGCCCAGCGGGGATTACCGCCCTGGGATTGCGGATAGTAGTCAACGGCCCGAGCTCTGAACGTGGCCGTAGACGGCAATGCCGCTCGAACGCGAGCGCAGAGAGCGGCAATGTTGGTAATCTCAACACAGGCAACCGCGTTGAACTCCCGGGCAATCTCGGCGCTGAGCGTTCTGCTGAAGCAATAGACGAAGACTTCATCCGCCTTCACGCTGGATTCTAACGCCATCTGGAGACTGAAGGTGGTTCCCTGTGTCTGGTTATGCACCATGAGTCCGCCGTCCGGCAGGAATTTCGACGTGCCCTCGTATTCGTCACCCCGGGCACTGTCTTCGTTGTCCCGGAAGTAGGCCAGTGAGCGGAAGAGCATCTGCCCGTTGAGGAATGCTTCGGCATGTATCTGCTCGGAGAAGTATTTGTAGAGGCTGCGCTTCATCTCATGTCATGACCATTGCTTCGGGCCCCGATCATTGAGGCTCTTGAGATTCCTGGACGGCACTGGCCAGCGTTTCCCGGTGGAGTCGATCACGCAAGCGGAAACGATTTCCATGGGCGGCGCGTGGACCTTGAGAAAACCCACGCAATGATCGCCCTGTCCAATCTTCTTGTCACTCCAAGCCGTTGATTTGAATTCTCGCCGCTCCTCCTTCTTATTCAGGAAGGCGAAAACGCATTCAAATCGCCGTATGGTGATGGGGCGCAGGCCGTTGTTGGTGACATCGATGTGGAGGGCGCGGACCATTCCTGCGCCGTCGATGAAACGATTTGTCTGGTCATCTTCATCCACTTCGACATTAGTGGCTTGGAGCGTGAACTCTAGCAGAGTGCGCTCAAACCATGCTTTGCGGACCGTGAAGAAGAACGCGATCCAACCCGGCACAACGGCCAGCAGTTTGCCGAGATTGCTCCATGTGATCCAATCGGGCATAGGCCTTTGATGATGATAACCCAGGTGTGGAGACTCGTATTGACGACTTCGGGGCAGAGCAAGATGCTGGCATGAAACAAGGAGGAGAGGGAAAGAAAACGGGCGATAGCCTCGTTGCGGCCCACCGCCCTCAAACCTCCTCCGTTGACGGCCTAAGGCCGCGCAACGTTCAGCCAGAGTAAAATCCGGGCTTCACCTCCGAAATCCTCTGTACCGCGTAAGCGGCTTCTGTCCGGTGATCCCCGGCCGACAGCGTTCAACTTCCCGTAGAACACCCTAACCACAGAACTGCGGTCGTTGGCCCGTCAGGCGGCGGGATCGATCTCGGTCAGGCCTGCGAAGCCGGACGGCTCGGGGATCGCGAGACCTTCCTCGCGCATGCCCTCGAGATGAAAGCCGATGGCTTCCTGGATGAGGCGTTCGACCTCGTCTCGTGAATCGCCAACCGAGATGACGCCAGGAAGGTCGGGAACGTACGCCCCCCAGGAGGTGGTCCCTTTTTCGTAGATGACCGTGTACGTCATCGATCACATCTACAGCGGCAACCGCAGTAGGGCCTGGCAGCCGCGGGCGCCGGGGCGGTTCTGGAGGAGCAGGGTGCCGCCGTGGGCTTCGGCGATCTGGCGGCTCAGGACCAGGCCGATGCCCGAGCCGCCGGGCTTGGTGGTGAAGAAGGGGACGAATAGGTTGGCGGTGCTCGAGAGGCCCGGGCCTTCGTCTTCGACCGCTATCTCCACGTAGACAGCGGTCTGGCGCCAGCGCACGCCGACCCCTCCTTGGGTTTCCAGTGCGGCGTCGACCGCGTTGCGGAGCAGGTTGATGAGCAACTGCTCGAGCTGATCGCCGTCGGCCTGAATGGTGAGATCGGGCCCCGGCTTCAGGCTCACGGTGATCCTGGTCTCAAGACCGAGCACCCGGCGCACGCAGGCACCCAGATTCACCGGCTGGAACTTCGGCTGGGGCAACCGCGCCAGCCGGGAATAGGCCTCCATGAAGCGGGTCAGCGCCTCGGCGCGCGAGGTGATGACGGCGAGCCCGCGCTGGACGTCGTCCTGCCAGTCGTCGGGCAGCGGCGTGCGAGTGACCAGGCTCTCCAGGCTGCCGGCGATCGAGCGGATCGGCGCGAGCGAGTTGTTCAGCTCATGGCCCAGCACGCGCAGCAGACGCTGCCAGGCCTGCCGTTCCTCCTCGCGCAACGCGCGGCTGAGGTCGGAAAGCACCAGCAATTGGTGCGGCAGGCCGCCCTCGCGGAACACGCTGCGGGTGACGCCCCAGCGGCCGATCCCGCCAGGGAAAACCATCTGCGCGGTTCGTGGGGTCTCCCCTTCGAGGCACTCGGCCAGGCCCAGCTCGGCCGCGCCGCGCCCCAGCAGGCGCTCCTCGGGCTGGGCGAGCAGCCTCTCTCCGGCGCGATTGACCAGGCGGAGGCGGTGCTCGCCGTCGAAGGTGAAGATGGCGACGTCGATTTCCGACATCACGGTGCGCAGCAGGGCGGTGGCCTCGACGGCCCCCAGCCGCTGCTCGCGGAGGGTCGCGCCCAGGGCGTTCACTTCGATGATGACCTCGCCGAGCGCGTCGTCTCTTCTGGCGCCGCGCGCGCGGATGGAAAAGTCGCCCTCGCGCAAGGCAGCCAGCATGTTCGACAAGGTCTGGAGCGGACGAACCACGCGGCCCTGCGCGGCCAGCGCGAAGCCCCACCAAACGCCGGCAATCACCACCGTAAGCGTCCACTGCACTTTGAGCGTGAAGTCGCCGGACCAGAGCAGGATCAGCGCTACCAGGACTCCGGGGAACCCCGCCACAAGGGCCAAGAGCAGGATGCGGTGTTCGTGGCGCAGCGGCCGGGTCTTCGGAATCCGCATGGGGCGTCAGAGTCCGTAGCGCTGGATACGGCGGTAGAGCGCGCTGCGGCTCAGGCCAAGCGCGCCCGCGGCCTGGCTCACATTGCCCTGGTAGCGCGCGAGCGCCTTCCTGATCAGGAAAGATTCTACCTCTTCCAGGCTCATCTCTTCGAGCCGGGGCGCGCCTTCGCGGCCCGCGCGCAGCGCCAGGTCGCTGGCTTTCACCGTGCCGCCCTGCGCCATCAGGACCGAGCGTTCGACCGCGTGGTCCAGCTCGCGCACGTTGCCGGGCCAGGGATGATCCAGAATCACCTGCATGGCGGCGGACTCGAATCCCGCCAGGTGCTTGCGATACCTCTGCGCGTACTGTCCCAGGAAGTGCATGGCCAGCAGCGGGATGTCCTCGCGGCGCTCGCGCAGCGGCGGCAGCCGGATTTCGATGGTGTTGAGCCGGAACAGCAGGTCTTCGCGGAACCGGCCGCCCGCGACCTCGGCGCCCAGGTCGGAATTGGTGGCCGAGAATATCCGCACGTTCACGCGGTGCGTTTTCGAGGAGCCGACCCGCTCGAACTCGCCGGTCTCGAGCACGCGCAACAGCTTGGACTGCTGTGCCGGGGTGATATTGGCGATTTCATCGAGGAAGAGCGTGCCGCCGTCGGCCAGCTCGAAACGGCCGACGCGGTCGGTGCGGGCGTCGGTGAACGCCCCCTTCACATGGCCAAACAGCTCGCTCTCGAAGATGCCCTCCGGCAGGCCGCCGGTATTGACGGTGATCAGAGGCCTGGACGAGCGGCCCGAGACCGCGTGCAGCGCCTGGGCCACCACTCCCTTCCCGGTGCCGTTCTCGCCGGTCAGCATGACGTTGGCGTCCGAGGGGCCGATGCGCTCGATCAACTCGAGCACCGGGCGCATGGAGGGCGCCTCGGCGATCAGCGTAGGCCGGCCCTCGGCGCGCAGCAGCCGGTTCTCGGCCTCCAGGCGCTGCCCGCGGCGGAGCGCCTGGCCCAGTTCGATCTGGGTGCGGAGTATGGTGAGCAGGCGCGCGTTCTCCCAGGGCTTCTGGATAAAGTCGCGCGCGCCGCGGCGCATGGCCTCGACCGCCACTTCCACGCTGCCCCAGGCGGTCATCACGATCACCGGGAGCGTACTGTCGAGGGTCTGGAGGCGGCACAATAGGTCCAGTCCCTCCTGGCCCGAGGTGGTATCCCGGGCGTAGTTGAGATCCATCAGCACGGCGTCGAAATCGCGGCTCTCCACCGCCGTCAGGATGCCTGCGGGTGAAGACGCCGACTCGGCCTGGTATCCCTCGCCTTTGAGCAGCAGGCGCAGCGCGATCAACACGTCCGGCTGGTCGTCGGCGATCAGGATTCTTTGCCTGGTGTTGTCCATTCAGCTCTTGACGATCCAGCCGTCCATCAGGTTGACGATACGGTTGCCGTAGGCCGCGTTGGTTTCCGAGTGGGTGACCTGGACGATGGTCGTGCCCTCGTCGTTCAGTTTCTTGAACAGCTCCATGATCTCCTTGCCCTGGCTGGAGTGCAGGTTGCCGGTGGGCTCGTCGGCCAGGATGAGCTTGGGGCTGGCCACCAGCGCCCGCGCCACAGCCACCAGTTGCTGCTGCCCGCCCGAAAGCTGGCTGGGGTAGAGGTCCTTCTTGCCGACA
>JBEKMO010000154.1:0-6998 GCA_050008465.1 Bryobacteraceae bacterium | reverse complement strand
GGATTCAGCCTGTGGAACATGTCGGGCCAGTTCGTGCTAGTGATCGGCGTGCTCTTTGCGACCTACCTGTCCATCAAGTTCGGCAAGAAGGCCGTCGCCCTCACCGGCTTCGCGCTGACCACCCTCTTCATGGCCGGATTCATCTTCCTGCCGCCTGACAACATCTGGGCGATCTTCGTGATGGTCTGGCTGCGCTCCCTGGTCTATGCGCCGACGATCCCGCTGCTGTGGGCCATGTTTGCCGATGTGGTGGATTACGCGGAATGGAAGACCGGCCGCCGCACGACGGGCGTGATCTACGCGACCGTCCTGTTCGCTCTCAAGCTCGGCTTGAGCCTGGGCGGCTTCCTGGCTGGCTTGCTGCTTTCGGGGTATGGCTATCAGCCCAAGGTGGCCCAGACGGCGCATGCCTTGCTGGGTATCCGCCTCACCATCAGCATCTATCCAGCCATCCTGTACTGCGTCATCATCGGGGCCATGTGCTTCTACTCGATCGGGAAGAAGCTGAACCTGCAGATCCAGGACGAGCTGGCTGAGCTTCGCAAGCGCGCCTGAGAGCAAAGCGTGACTCTCCGGGAGATCCTGAAAGGACGCTTTCTGCTCGGCGCCGCGCTCAACGACGCCCAGGTCGCCGGCCAGGACCCGGCGGCGCTCGAAATCGTCGGGCGCCACTTCAACTCGATCAGTCCGGAAAACGCCCTGAAGTGGGACGCCGTCCATCCGGAGCCCGATCGCTTCGAGTTCGCGGCCGCGGACCGATACGTCGCCCTCGGAGCGAAGCGCGGTCTGTTCGTAGTCGGCCACGTGCTGGTGTGGCATGAGCAGACACCCGGTTGGGTCTTCGAAGGCGCGCCTGGCGCGGCCCTCGATCCCGAGCTGCTGCTGGCGCGGCTGCGGACGCACATCCGCTCCGTCGTCGGCCGCTACCGCGGACGCGTGCACGCTTGGGACGTGGTCAACGAGGCCTTCGAAGACGACGGGACTTGGCGGAAAACGCCCTGGTACGCGACGCTAGGCGAGGAGTACGTGTCGAAGGCGTTCGAGTTCGCCCACGAGGCCGACCCCGATGCCGAGCTCTACTACAACGACTACAACCTCTGGAAGACGCCCAAACGCGAAGCGGCGGTTCGGCTGGTGACGTCGCTCCGCGAGCGCGGAATCCGTATCGACGGCGTCGGCGAGCAGGCCCACTGGCTGCTGATTGGCCCCCCGATCGAAGACATCGAAGCCGCGATCGTCGACCTCGCCAAAACGGGCGGGCAGGTCCTGATTACGGAGCTGGACGTCGATCCACTGCCTCGCCCCGGGGAGTTGATCGGCGCCGACGTGTCGAAGCGGATTGAGCTCACACCGGAGCTCGACCCGTACGCGGACGGTTTTCCCGAAGATTTGCAGCAGCGGTTAGCGCAGCACTACGCAAACATCTTCACCGTATTCGCGAAGCACCGCGCTGTGAGCCGCGTCACCTTCTGGGGCGTCACCGACGCCGACACCTGGCTCAACCACTGGCCCGTTCCAGGACGTACCAATCACCCGCTGCTGTGGGATCGGCAGGGACGACCCAAGCCTGCATTCGACGCGGTGGTCGAAGCCCTCAGGCGTGCGCCGAAGGCCGGGGCCTAGGCCCGATCCGCCCATAGGCGTTGCAGACGTGTGCGGCCACACGGCCCCAGTCGGACACATGGGCGTGATCTACGGCACGACGACACGGGCATAATGGTACATTTTGTTAGAATCCTCATACACAGGAATTGACAATCTCCATGTCTAATTTCCGCGCTCGTCTAGTGAGCAGTTTTCTCGGACTTCTGGTGGGCCTCGCGCTCGCACTCCCCGTTCATGCCCAGCAGGAGGCAACTGCTCAGGCTGGGTATATGAATCCGGCGTTGCCGCTGGAACAGCGAATTAACGACCTCATCGGCCGCATGACGCTGGAAGAGAAGATCTCGCAGATGCGGGACCGTGCGGTTGCCATCCCGCGGCTTGGCGTTCCGCAGTACGACTGGTGGAATGAGGGTCTGCATGGCGTCGCCTTTTCCGGCTATGCGACGAATTTCCCTCAGGTGATTGGGATGGCGGCCACTTGGGACACCGATCTGGTCCACAAGATGGGCGAGACGGTCTCGACCGAGGCGCGCGCCAAGTACAACGAGGCCATGCGCAATGACCAGCACGAGATGTTCTTCGGGCTCACGTTTTGGGCGCCCAACGTCAACATCTTCCGTGACCCCCGTTGGGGGCGGGGCCAGGAGACCTACGGGGAAGACCCGTTCCTGACGAGCCGCATGGGCGTGGCGTTCGTCACTGGAATGCAGGGGAACGATCCGCAGCGTTTCCGGGTGGTCTCAACTCCCAAGCACTACTCGGTACACAGCGGTCCCGAGTCGTTGCGGCACGGCTTCAATGTGAATGTCTCGCCGCACGATCTCGAGGACACGTACTTGCCCGCTTTTCGCGCCACCGTGAGCGAGGCGCGCGCCCAGTCCGTGATGTGTGCCTACAACGCGATTGATGGAGCGCCTGCCTGCGCCAGCACCATGCTCCTGCGCGATCATCTGCGCCAGGCGTGGAAGTTTGACGGCTACGTGGTGAGCGACTGCGGAGCCGTCGCTGATGTGAACTCGGGACACCACTACGCTCCCGACAACGCCCACGCGGCGGCCGCGGCCGTGAAGGCCGGCACGGACCTCGAATGCGGTTACGGGCAGTGGCACGCGTTCCCGGCGCTCGGCGACGCGGTTCATCAGGGCTTGATCAAGGAATCCGAGCTTGACACCGCATTGCGCCGCCTCTTCCGCGCGCGATTCAAGCTCGGCATGTTCGACCCGCCTTCGAGTTTCGCCTACGGGCGGATTTCCCTGAGCGAGGTCAACTCGCCCGAGCACCGGCAACTCTCGCTGCGGGCGGCGCGTGAATCCATGGTGCTGCTGAAGAACCAGGGGCGCATATTGCCACTCCAGGCCGGGATCGCCCGCATCGCCGTGGTCGGCCCCACCGCTGAGCTCGTACAGTCCCTGCAAGGCAACTACAACGGCCCGCCCCCTTCGCCGGTCTCTCCGCTCGAGGGAATCGAGAAGCGGTTTTCCTACGCCAAAGTGGCTTATGCGCAGGGCTCGACGCTGGTGGAGGGTTTCGCGATGCCCATCGAGCATACCGCGCTTCGTCCTGCCGGCGGTTCGGGCTATGGACTTACTGGCGAGTACTTCAGCTCGCTCGATTTGAGTGGCCCGTCTGTCCTAAGGCGTACCGACCGTAACATCAATTTCAATTGGGACAAGGTTGTTCCCGTAAACGGCCTGCAGCGCGATAACTACTCGGTGCGCTGGAGCGGCAGCTTCATTCCGCCGGCGCCCGGCGAGTACAAACTGGGTGTGCGCGTGAACTACTGCTACGCCTGCGAGAACGCAGAAGGCTTCCGGCTCTTCCTGGACGGCAAACTGCTGGTGGAAAGCCGCGGCGAGAAGACTGGCGATCGGGATGCCGCTTTCGAAGCGCCCGTGACGTTCGGCGATGCGCAACCGCACCCGATCCGTCTGGAGTACTTCCACAAAACGGGGACCGCCGGCATCGACTTTACCTGGCAGGCTCCGGCGGCTGTACTGCGCAACCAGGCGGTCGAGGCGGCAAAACAGTCCGAGGTGACGATCGCGTTCGTCGGGCTTTCACCCTCCCTGGAGGGCGAGGAGATGCCCGTGAAACTGGCGGGCTTCAGCGGCGGCGACCGCACTTCGATCGATTTGCCCTCGGCCCAGGAAGATCTGTTGAAAGCGCTCGCCGCTACCGGAAAGCCGTTGGTTGTCGTGCTGCAGAACGGCAGCGCGCTGGCCGTCAACTGGGCGCAGCAGAATGCCAATGCGATTCTCGAAGCCTGGTATCCCGGCGAGGAGGGTGGCACGGCAATTGCCGAGACGCTGGCCGGCGACAACAACCCCGCCGGGCGCCTCCCGCTGACCTTTTATTCGTCGCTGAGCCAGATCCCGCCATTCGAGGAGTATTCGATGCGTGGCCGGACCTATCGTTATTTTGCGGGCAAGCCGCTTTATGGATTCGGCTTCGGTCTCAGCTACACGACCTTTGCGTACAACAACCTGAAGATCGCGCCATGGAAGGTCAAACCCGGTGATCCGGTCACGGTTGAAGGCGACGTGAAGAACACTGGCGCAATGGCGGGAGATGAAGTCGTTGAACTCTACCTCACGCAGCCGAAGGCCTTCGAGACTCCTCTGCGCGTGCTTGCGGGATTCAAGCGCGTGCATTTGGGTCCGGGCGAGTCGGCTCACGTCAGCCTTACCATCGATCCGCGCTCCCTGGGCCAAGTGGATCGGGAGGGCAATCGCGTCATCGTGCCTGGTGAATACATCGTCTCCCTGGGTGGTGCACAGCCTCAGGAGGCAACCTCGGTTCAGACCGGTAAATTCAACGTGACTGGCAAAGCCGCGTTGCCGAAATAGGTGAGCTATGCAGGCTGCCGATACGGGTCTGGGCAAGCCGCCCTCATCGCTTCTGGAGCGACTTGGGATGTATCCACCCTTGGCGTGGGGATTCGTCGCGGTACTCCTGTTGATGTGCGCCTGCGGCGTCGAGTCCGGGTTCTTGTCAGCGTATCTTGCGGCGAGAGGCATGTCAGCATCGGCCGTAGCGGTCGTGTTTACGGTCTACGGTGCAACTGCCGCGTTTGCATCCTGGTTGTCGGGCGCCCTATCGGAACTTTGGGGGCCGAAGCGGGTAATGGCTGTCGGCCTGGCGATCTGGGCTGTGTTCCACGTCGCTCTGTTGACTTTGGGAATCGGGCCGGGCAATTATGCGTTGACCCTGCTCTCCTATGGAATGCGCGGTTTCGGCTACCCTCTGTTTGCGTACGGGTTCCTCGTCTGGATCACGGTGGCTACGCCGGCCCGTCATCTCGGCACTTCCCTGGGTTGGTTCTGGTTCGCATTCGCCGCCGGATTTCCCACCCTCGGCTCGCTCCTGGCAACGTATTCGATCCCGCTGGTTGGGCAGTTCCGGACGCTCTGGTTCGCGCTGATCTTCGTGGCGCTCGCCGGAGCCGCTTTGCTTGGATTGCGGGAACCCATCGGATCGAAGCGGCTTGCGCCAGCGGGAGAGAACCCGATTCGAACGCTTCTTTCGAGCGTGACGATTGCATGGCAGATTCCGAAGATCGGGGTGGGCGGAATCGTGCGCACGATCAATACGTCCGCCCAGCTTGGTTTCCTGGTGTTTCTGCCCGTCTACTGCACCACGACGATCGGCTTTTCGCTGAGTCAGTGGCTGCGGCTTTTGACAGCGCTGTCGGTGGTGAACGTTATCTGCAATCTGCTGTTTGGCATTATCGGCGATAAGTTGGGATGGCGCAGAACGGTAGCGCTGTTCGGGGGCGTAGGCTGCGGGACATCCACGCTGGCGCTCTATTACTCCATGCAGGGACATCCAGCTAACTACATGGCCGCTGTTCTCTCGGGTATGTGCTTCGGAGCCATGCTCTCCGCATACACACCGCTCGGGGCGATCATGGCAGCACTGGCTCCCGACCGCAAGGGAGCTGCTATGTCGATTCTGAACCTCGGCGCAGGCGCCAGCGCCTGGGTGGGCCCGGCCGTTGCCGGCATCTTCCTCCCGTTGTTCGGAGTCGGTGGCGTCATGTGGATCTACGCCATTCTTTACTTCATCAGCGCGGCGCTCACCTGGACGATGAAGGTTCCCGAAGACAAGTAACTGTATCCGCGGCTGTAAAGTGCGATAGCTTTGTGAAGCTGGCGCGCAACTGCGGATAGGTCTCTCGGTAAATCCCCATCGACTGGCCACAGCGCAGGGTGCGGTCCGGCGCCGGTTCGGTCTCCCGCGTAATGCCGCCCGCCATCGACTGGGCGGCCTCAGCCGCTCCGTGGAACCAGCCTGCGCCCACCGCTGCGCAGATCGCCGCGCCCAGACTCGATGCTTCCACGGTCCGGGAACACCGGACCCTCTTGCCAGAAGCGTCCGCCACGATCTGGCAGAGTACAGGTTTCTAATCTGCGGCCGCGCGCTTCACGTTCCAGGCGACAATGGCCGGGAATCCCGCATCTTCACCCAAAATGCAGTACGCCGAGGTTTCCAGTGCGAAGTGCCGTCCCGACTCCGGGGCAATCCCCAGCCACTGCGTCGCAAACACCCGAAGGAAATGCCCATGAGCGAAGATGGCAGTTCTCTGCCGGGATTGTCGCAAGCGGTCAATGACTCGACTGGCGCGCCGCCCGACATCCGCCGCTGTCTCGCCATTTGGCACGGGGCCACTCCAGAGAGTCCAGCCCGGGTAGCGCTCGCGTAGTTGATCCTGAGTGAATCCGGTGCAGTCGCCGTAATCCCATTCCTGCAAGTCCGGTTCGATCTGCGCCGTACACAGGTAGCCCGCTATTTCACACGTCCGTATTGCCCTCTGCAACGGACTGCAAATTACACAGTCGAACGTTTGTCCGGCCAACAGTCGTCGGACCTCCAGTGCTTCGTCCTCGCCTCGCGCAGTGAGAGGCAAATCGCACCTTCCGCTGTGCTGACCAGTAATCGACCACTCCGTTTCGCCGTGACGGATCAACAGCACTTCCCCAGGTTTGAGCATGAATTGAAATGGTAACAAAGCGAGGTTCGGAAGATCGGCGGCGCAACGCGCCTGACGCGCGGCAGGCACCCAACTACTCAGTGAGTTGCACGGCGGCGGCCGGCGCGGATTTCGTCAGGCGGACTTCCTGCACGATCTCGCGGCGGCCCGGGGCGCGGACGCCCAGCGCGTAGCTGCCGTAGAAGCCGCGAAAGGCGAGGCAGCCGTCGGCGCCGGTCGCGCCGTTTCCCCGCGTCGACCATTCGTCGCGCAGAAGATGGCTGATCCGGCTGCCGGCGGGAGTCAACGTTCCATCCGCGTTCATGAGCGCCGCATCGGGCCCCATCCAGTGCGTCTTTGCGCCAAAGCCCCACAGCATGATCGCCTCAACCGCCTCGTGGCTGAACCCGAGCCGGAAGAGCAT
>JBEKMO010000153.1:0-7083 GCA_050008465.1 Bryobacteraceae bacterium | reverse complement strand
TTCGCCCAGGTAGTCGATGCCGGTCCACATGTAGTCGCCCGCCACGTAGTCGTAGGTCCTGACGAACTTCCACAACTGCTCGACATCGATGGCCCGGCTCCTCCCCATGGCGCGAAAGCCGCCGCCGGCCCCGCCGATGAACAGTCCGCGATAGTCGCCCCGGATGCCACCCATGGACCCGCTTTCCGTGCCGATCACCCTTCTCCGCGGATACGCGTGCCGGTCGATGCTGTAGTACTTCTCCGCCCGTTCGCGCCAGCGGTCCACGTAGTTGTAGCCCACCACGTCGAGCAGCGCCAGGAACTCCTGCGGCACGGCGCGCGGCTCGGCGGAGATCTGGTCGCACCCCGCAGTCACCAGGCGGCTGGGGTCCTCGCGGTGGAAGATCTCGATCAGCCGGCTCAGGGTCGCCGCTCCGCGCCGATCGGTCTGGTCTCCGATCTCGTTGCCCGCGCTCCACAGCACCACCGAGGGATGATTGCGGTCGCGGTGGATGAAGCTGGTCACGTCGCGTTCCGACCACTCGTCGAAGTACAGGCTGTAGCCGTAGGGACCGATCTGCCCCTTGGGTACTCGCCACTCGTCGAAGACCTCGTCCATCACCAGGAAGCCCATCCGGTCGCACAGGTCCAGAAACTCCGGCGCGGGAGGATTGTGACTGGTCCGGATGGAATTGCAGCCCATCTCCTTCAGCAGCTCCAGTCTCCGCTCCCACACTCGCTCTGGCACCGCCGCGCCGACCGAACCGCCGTCGTGATGCAGGCACACGCCGTTCAGCTTCAGGCGCTCGCCATTCAGCAGGAATCCCTTGTCCGCATCGAAGACCGCCTCCCGGATTCCCAGCGGCGTATCATATTCATCGACAACCCGGCCCTCGTGCCGGACCGTGCTGCGAACCTTGTAAAGATAAGGATTCTCCGCCGACCAGAGGTTGGGCTTCTCCACCGTCACCTGCTCGACGAACTCATACTCGCTGTTCGCGGCAACTTCCTGGCTCGCCTCGCCGCTCCGGATCGCCTTCCCATCCTTGTCGAGAACGCTGGTGGCGAGCCTGCACCTGGCCGCGTTCTGGTCTTCGTTCCTCACTCTGGTCTTGATCTGGACGACGGCGGACTCCTTCGACACCCGCGGCGTCGTGAGGTACGTGCCCCAGTGAGCCACATGAACCTTGTTGGTCGCTACCAGCCAGGTGTGCCGGTAGATGCCGGAGCCCGAGTACCACCGCGAGTTGGGCTGGCGCGAGTTGTCCACCTTGACCGCAATCACGTTGTCGCGCTCGCCGACGTTCACGTGGCGAGTGAGATCGTACGCGAAGCCGATGTACCCGAACGGGCGTTTGCCGAGATACTGGCCGTTGATCCAAACCTCGCTGTTTTCGTAGACGCCGTCGAACTCTACGACGACCTTCCGCTCCTGGTACGACTCCGGCAGGCGGAAGCGCTTCCGGTACCAGCCGATGCCCGTCGGCAAGTAGCCGCCTGGCCCTCCGGTCGGCTCCTTCTCGCCGAACGGCCCTTCGATGCTCCAGTCGTGTGGCAGGTCCAGGTTTCTCCAGCTCGAGTCCGAAAAACCGGGCTGTTGCGCGCCGGGCGCATCGCCCTTGAAGAACTTCCAGCCGAAATCGAAGCTGTCCCTGGTCCGGGGCGGGGAACTGCCACCGGGCGGCGTTTGCGCCTGGGCGGACTCCAGCGCCCCCGTCAGCGCCGCCGCGCCGAGTGCCTGCCTCAGCAGACTGCGCCGGGTGGTGCGCGTGTCTGTGTTCATCGTTACCTCCTGGTCCACTTGTCGAACACCGTGATCACCGGCAGAGCATTGCCCTCGTTATCGAAGAAGCCGCGGCGATTCAGCCCTCCCGTGACCGCGGGTTCCCACCAGAACACCCCCTTGCCGCGGCCGTGCGGAGTCGCCAGCACAAGCCGGCTGACTTCATCCAGGAACCCCCTCTGGCCTTCGGGCGTCTCCGGGAACGGCGCGGGTTTCTTGGCGTACTCCGCGGGCTTCCAGTTGTAAGCGGCTTCCACCACGATGATGTCTTTCTGGTACTCGCTGGCCATGAACATCAGGTTGGCGCGCAGATCGAGCAGCGTGCCGTGCCACCACGGGTAGTACGACTGCCCGATGACATCGAAGTCCACGCCATAGGTCTTCCACTTGTCGAAGAACGCCTTGGTCGCCTTGATGTCTCCGCCCTTATCGATATGGATCATGATGAGAGGCCGCTTGCCGTTGCCCCGGCCGGCATCCACGCCGTTGATCCCGGCCTTCATCAGCTCGGCGAAGTTGTCCCAGTTGTCCGGGAGCTTGCCGTCCGGCCATAGCATGCCGTTGGTGATCTCGTTCCCGCACTGGACCATGTCCGGCAAAACGCCGGCATCCCGAAACGCGGCGATCGTGTCCCGGGTGTACTCAAAGACCGCCTGCACCAGTTCCGCGTGCGATTTTCCGATCCAAGCCTTGGGGATGAACTGCTTGCCCGGATCGGCCCAGGTGTCCGAGTAGTGGTAGTTCAGCAGCAGCTTGAAGCCGAGCTTCTTGGCGTCCTTGGCCAGTGCCAGCGTGTAGTCGAGGTTGTTCGGCAGTTGCGTCGGCGTATGGAACAGGCGCAGCCGGATCCAGTTGTACCCGTGGTCCTTGAAGATCTGGAGCCCCGGCTTGGCCTCCCCGTTGTCCTTGAAGACGAACTTCTGCTGCTCCTCGGCTTGTTTCAGGAACGACACGTCCGCGCCGAAGGCATAGTCCAACGTCTGGCCCACCAGGGGCGTCAGAAGCATCCATAGAAGCCCTGCAACTGTGTGCTTGCGTTTCATGATGACTACTCCAACCTTGCCAGCGTGGCCTTCGCGCCGGCGTGTGCCGGATGGATCTCCAGCGCGCGGATGAACTCCTGTTTGGCCTTCTCCTTGTCTCCGAGACGGAGGTAGCCGAGGCCGGCGACAAAGTGCGCCTGCCCCAACCTGGCCCGTGGCCGCTGCTCGGACGGCTGCAACTCCGCACTGCCGGATTTCACGAGGCCCTGGAAGATCTCCTTTGCCTTGTCGCTCTGGCCCAGCTTCTGAAGCGCCAGAGCTTTGTGGTAGAGCTGAACGCCGTTCAGCGGGAACCGCCGGCCTTCCGCCGCCGCCGCTTTCATCCAGAATTGCCGGGCCTGCTCCTGGTTGCCCATGGCCTCATGGACTCTGCCGATCCAGTAGGCGGCCTCGGCCTCGCCCCCCCCGATCCTCTCCGAGGGAAGGTTGTCGGGGATCCTGGTCGCGGCCTGGAAGTCGGCTAGCGCCTGCTCATGGCGGCGCGCGGCAAATAGCTGCTGGCCGCGCAGCAGGTGCGCGTTGGTCCAGTCGTCCGCGACGTTGAGGTTGCCGCCTTCCCAAACCGAGAAACGGCGGCCGGTCATCAGGTGGATGGCATCGTCGTACTTGCCCATCACCACCTTCAGCGCCACCTCGCGCGCCAGCGCGTCATCCCGCCCGGCGACTACGTTGTGGTTCTGCTCGAGCAGCGCCAGCCGTTTCCCGGGCGCGATTCCCGCGCCCTCATAGAGTTCGTCCAACTCGAAAAAATGCAGCGGGTACTTGGGTTCGAGGGACACCGCCTTCTCAAGGCTCGCTAACGCCCTCTCGATGCCATCCTTCCGGTGCGAATACGCAACCGCGAGGTTGCGCTGGACGATCGGGAACGAGGGATCGAGCGAAGCCGACCTCTCCCACATTCTCGCGGCTTCCTCGGGCTGCCAGTCGAACAGCAGGTTGCCCAGGTAGTAGGGCGCGCGCGCGTCGCGCGGATTGCTCTCCATGGCCTGCCGGAACACTTCGATCATTTCGTACTGGAACGGGAACACGTAGTCCGGCGGCATCTTCGTCGCCAGAGCGTAGTACTCGGAGGCTTTCGGCGCCCGTCCCAGCTTCTCCGCGAAGTAGCCGAGGTAGTAGTAAGCCATCGGGTTGATCCGGGACTTGTCCGGCGCCGCTGCGATCATCTGCGCGAGCACCGCCGTGCCGTCCTGCCACAAGCCCGAGTTCATGTACTCGGCGGCGGTCTCGGCGGCCGTGGCCGGATGCTCGTTCATCGCCGAGGCCAGCGCCTTTGCGTCCCCGGGGCTCCCGCTTGCCAGCCAGCGTTCCGCCATCATCCGCACATCCAGCGGGTCCGTCTTCGCGCGAGCCGTCTCCAACACCGAAAGCGCCTCCTGGGGCCGTCCCAGGTTGCGCAGAACCGCCGCCTTCAGGTTCAGCGCCCGGATGTTCAGCGCATTCGCATCGAGCGAACGTTCGACCAAATCGAGCGCGCCCTCCAGGTCGCCTCGCAGGGTGGCGATTTCGGCCAGCGAGTAATACCCGGCGGCCCGCCAGGCCATGTTCCAGGTGGCCTTGTAGAGCGTCGCGAAGGCTTCCTCAATCCTGCCTTGCGCCTTCAGAGTGAGCCCCAGGTAATACGTCGCTTCGGCGTCCTTCGGCGTCGTGTATTTGTCCGTCAACCGCTCCAGCGCCTTTCGGAACAGCTTCTCCGCTTCGGCGAATCTCGCTTTCTTGAAGTAGTTGATGCCCAGCGCGGTGTTCACCCGGGTATCGCCCGGATCGCGGCGCAGCGCCTCTTCCCAGTACGGCTCGGGATCCAGGCTGGCGTTGTGGAACTGCTCGAGCCGCAGGCCGGTCAGGTACAGTTCTTCGTTGGTCTTGATCTGGTCGGGCGGAAGCGGCGGCTCGACCGGTTTCGGCATCGGCTCCGTCTTCAGGCGCACGGGCGTGTACGCGACCAGCTCCTTGCCCTCCGCCGAGATCGACGCCCGGAGGTCGTGCGGGTCCACGCCGGTGGGCACGGCGACCTGCCTCACAAACGGCTTGCTGGGGTCGATAGCGATCGTCTCCTGGAGGACCACTTTCTCCCCGGCTCTGAGCAGCACCGTCGCCTCCGGGTGCGCCGACGTCGTGTAGAAGCCCACCTTCGCCGTCCCGTCGCGGTTCACCTCCAGGTTCACCGCCGCCTCCAGGTTGGCCTTCTTCACGCCGCCGATGTCGCGGAACGGATACCAGTACTGCTCGAACGCTTTCACCTCGTAAGGCTGAAGCCAACTGTAGTCGGGCTGGTTGTCCGAGTACGCGCCCACCATCAGCTCCATGTAGGGGCCGTCCTCGTCGGTCAGAATGTGGTCCCACATCCGGCCGCGCGGGCCATTGCCCCAGGTCCACAGCTTCTTGCCCGGAACGACGTGGTGGTTCGAGACGCTCATCGTCCCGGCCTGTTTGCCGTGGTCGTAGCCGGCCAGGAAGTCGTCCTCGTAGTTCCACGCGAAGATCGAATTCGCGGAGTCGTGGTTCTTGTACCAGCTCACGTCCACGCCTTTGCTGAAGTCCGCCCCTCCGTAGCGGCCCGTGGCCACCGGCCACGTGGTGAACTCGCGCTTGTGGTGATGCGTGCCGTACTGCGTGCCCGGCGGGAAGATCACCTGGTAGTTCTCGTTCACGTGCACCGCCACGTTGGCGAAGCAGAGCATCGTGTTCACCACCGGCGTGCGGTTCAGAATCCGCACCGACGCCTCGACGCAGGATTTCCCCGGCCGCAGCGTGTAGCCCACCGCCCAGCGCATGCGATGGCGCACCTCCAGCTCGCCCACCCACACCGTCTTGCTGCCGTCCGCGTTTTCCTCGATGCGGTACTGGACCGGGAGGAACGTGCTGGCGCGGTGATGGTGCGGAATGTTCCACTCGATCCCGCCGGAAATCCAGGCCCCGATCAAGCCGATCAGCGCCGGCTTGATCACATGCTGCCGGTAGAAGAAGGGGTAGTTGTTGGTCTTGTCGAGGCCTTCAAAAACGCGGCCGCCGATCTCCGGAAGAACGCCGATTCGCACGTACTCGTTCTCCAGGTAGACCATCTTGTAGGTCTTGTCCACCTTCTGGTAGGTGAGCCGGTCGTAGAGCGGGTAGGGGTAGACTCTTCCCTGCGCGCCTTGGGACGCCCTCCCGAAGTAGAACATCGGGTTCGGCTCGGGCGGCCCCGCCAGGTAGGTTGGAATCACCGTGTCCTGCTCCCAGACCTTGACCGGCGCTGGGCCGGCAGCCTGTAGCAGCACGGATGAAACCACAACCAGCAACGCGCCAGCGCGGATCATGACTTTCCCCCCAGCGAGCCAGGATACCGCAATGCCGCTGGCCGGTTTTGCTGCGGCTGGCGCGTCAGTTGTGCTGTTCGGGGAGCTTGCGGATGCCGTGCTTCAGCGTATCGGCCCAGATCTGCTTGATGCGGTCGTAGCTGTTGACGAAGGCATTCTTCATTTCCTGCGGGGCGGCCGCCACCAGCATGCGCGCGGTGTCAATCACGTAGGGCGCCACCTGGGAGTTCGCCACCGACTGCGGCGGCGGCTTCTCGGAGAAAGCCATCATGGCCAGAACAATCACGGCGGCCACCAGCACCCCGCGGAGGAACCCGAACACGCCGCCCAGCACCCGGTTCAGCCAGCCCAGGCTGGCCATCTTAATCAGGTGCTCGATCAGCAGGCTGAGCAGAAAGCCGATGAAAACGATCGCCGCAACGATCACCAGGAACCCGATCAGGTTCGCGAGCTCCTTGGAATGGACCAGGCCGATGAAGAAGGCCCCCACGACTCCATAGAACCACAGCCCGCAGAACAGCCCGAGGACCGTGGCCACGAAGCCGAGGCCCGTTCGCGCCAGGCCTTTGGCAAAACCCTCGATGATGCAGCCCACGATGATTACTGCAAGCAGAATGTCAAGCCAGTTCACAACTCACCTGCCTTCGCTGGTAAGACGAGCCGAGCGGCCGGGAAGTTCATAACGCTTTTCCGGTCAGCGCCCGATACGCCTGTTGGTACTTCTCGCTGGTTCTCCCGGCAACCTCCGCGGGAAGCGGCGGCGCCGGCGGTTGCTTGTTCCATTGGATGGACTCCAGGTAATCGCGCACGTACTGCTTGTCGTAAGACGGCTGGGGCCCGCCGGGGCGCCAGGTTTCGGCTGGCCAGAAACGCGAGGAGTCCGGGGTGAGCACCTCGTCGGCCAGCACCAGTTGATCGCCCACAAAGCCGAACTCGAACTTGGTGTCGGCGATGATCACGCCGCGGGCGGCGGCGTA
>JBEKMO010000152.1:0-7106 GCA_050008465.1 Bryobacteraceae bacterium | reverse complement strand
TCGATCCCTTCGAGTCCGAGCGCGTCCCCCTTGCTCTCGGTGGCCAGGACCACGATCTGCTCCGGGGCTCGCACGGGCAACGGGCGGTGGAAGCCATTCTCGACACTGAACATGGCCGTATTTGCGCCAATCCCCAGCGCCAGGGTCAGAACCACCAGGCAGGTGATTCCGGGACTCTTCCGCAACTGCCGGACCGCGAACCCAAGATCTTCGAGCAAGATCCGCATGGGGATCCCTCAGTGCATCTCCATCACCACACCACGGTATGCCCAACTGCATGCAACAACAAGGGCCTCCTCCCCGTCGCAGCCCACAACCTGCCCACATCCGGGAATCCCTGTCCGAAATCGGACAGCCCATGCCCCATCGGAGGACAAACCCGGGGGAGTGAATCGCGGCACAACAGAGAGTCTCGGCCCGTGGCGCAGCCCGGCAGTCCGCCTGCTTGGGGTGCCGAATCGACGTCCCGGTAAGTGATCGAGAGAACACTACTTACATGTGTACCGCTTGCCTTTTCTTGTCTGCTTTTCTACAGTTTCTGCTACAATCGGCCTCCACGGATTGCCGGGAAGCCTGTCCTGAGCGGCTTTCAAGGAGTTGGACCGCTTGCATTTGCGGCAGGTGACCAGCCCTGCGGTGATTCCAAGGGTGGGGGTCGCGCAGCCGTTCGCGCCTTGCCGCACCCGCCGCCCTCCGAGTTGCTCGCGAAGAGCCCGGTTCTCCTCACGAAGGTAATCGATCATCTTGGAGTTGGTGTTGGTTCATCCACCAAGCGACGGCGATCAGCACGAACCGGAACGGATCCAGGTTAGGTCATTATTGCGAGCCTCAAGTCCTGCGGTAACGAACCAGCGCGAATTCAAGCAGATCCAGTTTCCGGACCATACGAGATCGGCTCGTTTGGTATAGTAATTCTGCGGACCGCCACGTAAAACCCGCAGGCATGCATCGAGGCTGCAACCCTCGTCGCTGATTGCCTCGGAGTCGACGACTTGACGGGCGGTGGCTAGGTGTCATGGTTGGGGGTTGCTGTGTACTTGCCCTTCCCGCCCAATCCGGGTATTGCTTCCCCGGGGACGCTAGCTAGTGGAAGGTTCACGTGGCAATGGGCGGTGCTTCGGCGCCAGGGTCGCTTGGCAACTCACTCCGGGCACCGGTGAAGAGAGAGCTGAATGCTAGATCGGATCATTGACATGGCAAGTCGCTGCTCGTACGACTTTCGTCTGTCCGCCTGTCCCTCCGATCCGCTTGCTCACCTTTTCGAGGAGTGGGTTCCGTATTACCGGATGAAGTGGGCGGTTGCCGCGGTGCTTCAACCGAGCAGAATCCTCGAGATCGGTGTGCGCTTCGGGTACAGCGCGATGGCATTCCTGAACGCTTGCCCGTCCGCTTCCTACCTTGGGATCGACATCAATGCGGATACCTATGGCGGTTGCCGGGACGCTGTGTTCTGGGCTTGCAGGCAGTTGAAGCATCGGAAGACCGATTTTCTCATTGCGGACTCTCAGGTTTTCGATCAGTGGCCGGGAGGGCCCTACGATCTGATCCACGTGGACGGTCAACAGGACGGGAAAGGCACGATCCACGACCTCCGCGTGGCGCTGCGCCAGGCAAACCACGTACTGCTGGACGGCTATCTGTGGACACGCCAGAATTTCCTCGCTGCAAACGAGTTCGTCTATCTCTACCGGGACCTCATCGAGTCTTGTTTTCTTATCCCTGGCTATGCCGGCGACCTGATCATCCGGCCAAAGCACGAGGCCGCCGCTCTTGGACTAGCTCGGGTGGGCTCGAGTGAACAACTCCGGAAGTCATATACGCGCGAGTACTATTTGCGGGACTGCGGTGGTTTTGACGACTTCAAACGAAGCCACGGCGCGAGAATCGAGGACGACCGGCTGCTGGCCGTCAGCACACTCGCCTCTACCGGAAGAACGGGACGCGCACTGGACCTGGGATGTGGACGCGGCGAGGTTAGCCTCGAGTTGGCGCGGAAGGGTTACGAAGTGACTGCTGTGGACTACTCGGAGGAGGCTGTCCGGCTGGCCCGGGAGGCGTGCGCCGTCGGCTTCACGGGCGACGGCAAGATCCAGTTCCACTGCTGTGATGTGAACGTGGCCCCCATCGAGGGCCTATACGACGTCGTGATAGCCTCTGATCTTGTCGAGCATATGGCTCCTGAAGAGTTGGACCGGCTATACAGCATGGTGGCGGGACATCTGAGCCCGAGCGGGTTCTTCCTGGTCCATACGTTCCCAAATCTGTGGCACTATCAGTACGATCACGCCCGAAGGCAGCGGCTAGCCAGGCGCCTGGGCGCTTATCTGCCGAGTGAACCGCGGACCCGTTACGAGTTATTGATGCACATCAACGAACAGTCTCCGCGGGTCCTCCGCCGTCAGTTGGCGAGGCACTTCCCTCACGTGGACATGTGGTTTGGGGGGCCGGGGTCTCCGGCCGACAACCTGATGCGGGTGTTTTCGCGGGCGGAGATGCGTGCCGCCCCTGACCTGTTTGCAGTCGCTTCGCACACGCAGATTCCCCGAGAACAATTGATCGCGCCATTCCGGATGGAGGCTCTGCCTATCCTGCCGAGTGAAGGGGTCACAATCGAAGTTGATGAAACCCCGCAAGCGATTCGACGGAACACCCAGTTCACCTTGCGCCCGGTCCTGCACAATGCCAGTGGCCTGGACTTGCGGAGCGTCGGCCCCTATCCTGTCCATCTCTCTTATCATTGGCTGGCAAGAGAAACAGATGAGTCCGTCATTTTTGACGGGCGACGGACGGCCCTGCGTCCGTTCCTGCGGAGCGACCGGACGAACGACTACGAGATGACGGTGGACGCTCCAACGGTTGCCGGAGAGTTTCGGCTCCGGGTTACCCTGGTGCAGGAATCCGTGCGCTGGTTTGACGCCGCGCCTGAATCCATCTTTCTCGATGCTATAATCAGGATTCTGTGACGGGATGCTAATACTACTGTGTTATAAACGTCAAGCGCCACAACAAGGGCAACGGGGAAGCTGTCTCAGTAACTGGCGTTCGATTTAGATGCGCAGCGTGGTGATCGAATGGGGGGTGTGCCGCTCAGGGCGCACCCGACCCCCGGGGCCGGAAGCCGGCCGGCATCGCCGCGGGGTTGGTAGTCCAAGATTGCCGACTCGGGCTGAGGAAAGAAACGGCTGCTCTCCGCTACCGGGAAGCCGTACGCCGCCATGCAGAGAGTGCCGTGGTGGTGAAAGCCGCGCCAATTTCGGCCTTCGTAGTGTCCCAACCCCAACTCTTCTTTCAACTCTTCGTAGTCGCGTTCAATGACCCCGTAGCGTCCAAAAACTCGATCCGCCTCAGATCGTGCACCTGATGGCCGCAGCGAACACGACGATCGCGATGCCCACCCAGCCCGGCGGTGCGGCAGCGCGCGATGGCGCTGAGCACCTTGAGTTGTGCCCAGGTCACTCACTCGCGATAGCGTTCAGTGAAGCTGTGTCGCGTTACTGCAAATCAGGAACACTGGTTGGAGCGCCCGGGCATAGTGCCGGAGTCCAAAACTCGAAACCGTAGATGATTCTGTAGCTGACCGAACACCCTGGCTCAACTCGGCTCACCTGGTTTCAACAGGCTACGTTCAAGCCCTTGGATCGCAAGCATTTGGCCACATGCGCCGTCGGCTGATGGATGGCAGGCACGCGGGCATCGCGCGCCCGAGCAAGATGATTGAAGCAAAGACGGAATCGTCGCAGGGAAGTCACTCCGCGCCCTTTCCCCTGCTTCCGTGACCGGTTCTTTTGGCTTGACCGAGGGGTGCGGCCTTTTCATCCCTCGTTGTGCCAAACCGAAGGCTTGGCCTGGATGAATCCCCATCCCCCGCACTTTCTAACTCCCATGCCCCGTTCCGCTTACGCCTCCCTACCCCCCCCTCACCCCCGCTCCGCGCCTTACCATACTCTTGGAGCCATGCGCGCCGCCCACTTCCGTCCGAACCGCGAGCGTCAGCGAGCGGTCCGGCCCTCGCCGCCGCCCAAAACACGAAATTGCGGAACGAAACCAATCCCATTTTCGGACACCTTCTCCGAACGGATTGAAAAGGAAGGACTAAATCGAGTTTTCTGCCCCGAGCCTGCGCCAACCCGCCCAAAAACCCTGCCCCAAATGCCCCCAAAACACCGCCAACGGAAGCCCCGGCGCCCGCCCATAGTACAATCGTTCGAGATGGGTCGGACCCTGCCTCTGGTTGCGCTCCTGTTCGCGCTGGGAAGCTGGCACCTCGCCTCGGCCAGGCAGCCGGCACGCGCGCCCCACGCCATGGTGGTGTCGCGCGAGGTTCATGCGACCGATGCCGGCCTTGCGCTGCTGCGATCCGGCGGCAACGCCGTCGATGCGGCCATCGCGGTCGGATTCGCGCTGGCGGTCACGCATCCTGCGGCGGGCAACATCGGCGGCGGGGGATTCATGCTGATCCGCCTCGCCGGCGGACGCACCACCTTCCTCGATTTCCGCGAGCGCGCGCCGGAAAAGGCCAGCCGCGACATGTACCTCGGCCCGGACGGCGCCCTGACGCGCGCGAGCGTGAGCGGATACCGCGCCGTCGGCGTCCCCGGCACCGTTCGCGGCTTCGAGTTCGCCTCGAAAAACTACGGCCGCAAACCCTGGGCCCAGTTGCTGGCTCCGGCGATCGCGCTGGCCTCCAAAGGCTTCCCGGTTTCCGAAGACCTCGCGGACAGTCTGAAGAACGCCCGCCCCAAGCTCGAGCCCTTTCCCGATTCCCGCCGCATCTTCCTCAAGCAGGGCGCCTTCTACGCGCCCGGCGAGCGGCTCGTGCAGCCCGAGCTAGCCGCCACCCTCGAGCGCGTCTCCAGCGCCGGCGCGCGCGATTTCTACGAAGGGGAAACCGCCCGGCGGCTGACCCAGGCCATGGCCCAGCACGGCGGCCTCATCACCCTCGCCGACTTGCGGGGTTACCAGATGGTCGAGCGCCAGCCGCTCACCGGCCGGTATCGGGACTACGACATCGTCACGGCTCCTCCCCCCAGTTCCGGCGGTGTGGGAATCCTGGAAATACTGGGCATTCTCGAAGGCACGGGCTATGCAAAGTCCGGCGCCGGGTCGGCCGCCTCGATTCACTACACGGTCGAGGCCATGCGCCGCTACTTCGCCGATCGCAGCGAGTACCTGGCCGATCCCGACTTTGTCCGGGTTCCCGTGGCCGGCCTGTTGAACAAGCCGTACCTCGCGGGCCTGCGGAAATCGATCGATCCCGAACACGCCACGCCGAGCGCGCGGCTTCGGCCGGGCACGCCGCCGCTCGTCGAGAGCTCGGAAACCACCCATTACTCGATCGTCGACGCGGAAGGCAATGCCGTCGCCGTCACCTACACGATCAATGCCGGCTATGGCAGCGGGGTCACCGCCCCGGGCCTCGGCTTCCTGCTGAACAACGAGATGGACGATTTCGCCGCCAAGCCCGGCGCACCCAACTATTTCGGCCTGGTGCAGGGCGAGGCGAACGCCATCCAGCCACGCAAGCGCCCGCTGTCGTCGATGACGCCCACCATGGTCCTGCGCGGCGGCCGGCTCTACCTGGTCGTGGGCTCCCCGGGCGGTCCCCGCATCATCAGCTCCGTGCTCGAAGTGATCCAGAACCTTCTGGATTTCGGCATGAGCCTACAGGACGCGGTGGACTGGCCCCGCTTCCATCACCAGTGGCTGCCCGATACTCTATATATTGAGCCCGGCGTTTCCCACCGCACCGCGGCCCTGCTCGCCGCGCGCGGCTACCGGGTGGAAAGGACCCGCTCGATGGGAGAAGTGGCCGCGATTCTGATCGATGGTGGCTGGCTTCAGGGCGCCGCCGATCCGCGCTCGGAGGGCCAAGCCGCCGGATACTGAGAACCCATGATTCACGCGATTTCCACTCACCTGTTCGCCAATCACCGCCTCACCATTGCGGCGCTCGAGAGAATCCAACACGCGGGCATCGCCGCGGTCGAGATCTTCTGCGCCCCGCAGCACCTGGACTACAACAACCGCGCCCAGATGATGGAGCTCTGCCACTGGTTCCGCGACTCCGAGCTGAAGGTCCACTCGATTCACGCCCCTATGTACACCGACGATGTGTGGGGCCGCTCCGGCCCGCACGCCGTCATCACCATCACCGAGCCGGTGAAATCCCGGCGCATCCTGATGGTGGACGAGATCAAGCGCGCCATCGAGCTGGCCGAGCTGGTTCCCTTCCGCTACCTCATCCAGCACCTCGGCGTCGGCGGCGAGGAATACGACGAGCGCCGGCTCGAGGCCGGCTTCGCCTCGCTCGACGAGCTCAGTGTGTTCGCCCGCCAGCGCGGGGTCGAGATCCTGCTCGAGAACATTCCCAACAGCCTCTCCAGCGCCGAGCGGCTGGTCCACTTCCTCGGCGAAACACATCTGCATCTCGGCTTCTGCTTCGACGTCGGGCACGCCCACATGAACGAAGGCGTCGAATCGGCCTTCAGGCTCATGAAGGACCGCATCCGTTCCACCCATATCCACGACAACAACGGGACGGACGACGTCCACCTGTTCCCGCTGCTCTCCCAGGGCGGCACCATCGACTGGAAACGGACCATGGATCTGCTGCGCTCGCGCCCGGACCAGTACCCGCTCGTGCTCGAACTGAAAGAGGCCCCCGAGTTCAAGCATCCCTACGAGGCGTGCGCCGAAATCTTCGAGCGATTGGAGAATCTCTAGATGAGCGTTCCCACCATCACCATCGCGGATGCCAGCCGCCACGCCGGTGAGAGCGTTCGCATTCCCGGCTGGCTCTATAATCTCCGCAAGTCCGGGAAGATCGTCTTCCCGCTGCTGCGCGACGGCACGGGCATCATGCAGTGCGTGGCCGTCAAGAGCGCACTCCCCGAGCCGCTGTTCGAGAAGATCAAGGACCTCACCCAGGAGTCCTCGATCGTCGTCACCGGCAAGGTCCGCGCCGAGCAGCGCGCGCCCGGCGGCTTCGAGATGGACGTCGAGGACCTCGAGATCCTCCAGCGCGTGCCCGAGAGCGATCCCTATCCCATCACTCCCAAGGAGCACGGCATCGACTTCCTCATGGATCACCGCCACCTCTGGCTGCG
>JBEKMO010000151.1:0-7189 GCA_050008465.1 Bryobacteraceae bacterium | reverse complement strand
GCGGTGCAGAGGATGACATTCACGTAGCGCCCCAGGTCCGCGGCCCTGATCTTCCGGCAAAGCTCGAGACCATCCATCCTGGGCATCGCCCAATCGCTGATCACGAGGTTCACCGCGCTGTGTTGCAGGATCTCCCAGGCCTCCTCGCCGTCGCTGGCGGCGAGAGCCTCGTGACCTCGTTGCTCGAGGTGGGCCACCATGGCTCTGCGCTGCAGTTCGCAATCGTCCGCGAACAAAACCTTCACCTTCGTACCCTCCATCGCCGCGGCGAAACCGGGGAATGCATGGTGCCCAGGCTACGCCTCCAGCACCGGGAAAGGAATCCGCTTCGTCATTCGGAGGCAGTTAACGCCCCCCCTGGACTCGTAGTCGACCTGGTCCATCACCTCGCGCATGATCTCCAGTCCCATGCCCCCCTCGGGCAATTGGTCGAGTGCGAACGGATCGCAGTCCGTGGCGGAGGCTTCGCGCCGCAGTACTGCCAGATCGTCCTCGGAGATCGGCGAACCCCTGTCGCGGACACTGAATTCCAGCCGGTCGGGGGAAATCGCCGCCGACACCGCGACCTCGTGCCCGGCCTGCCCGCGATAGGCGTGCCGGATCGTGTTGTTCACGGCCTCTACCACACAGAGTTCCATCTGGTAAGCCTCTGTCTCGTCCAGGCCTAAGAAGCGACAGGCGCTGTTGATGAGCAGGCCAACCAGAAACACGTCGGCCAGGTTGCTGTCAATCGTGAGATGGATGCGATTCGCCTGCATGGATTTCCGTGACCGTCCCCTCAGGACAGGGCTGCCACGCCCTCCTCGCTGGTCGGAAAGAAACGGAGAATCCTGTCCATGCGGGTGAGCCTGAACAGCGACGCGACGCTCTCCCTGACGCCGCACACCGCCAGATGGCCCGAACCGTCTTGGGCCTTCAGGCAGGTGACCATGGCGGCCAGGCCGCTGCTGTCGAGGAAATTCACCTCGGATAGATCGAGCAGGATCGCCGGGTTCCCTTCCCGGATCAACGGCAGTACCTGCTGGTTAAAAGAGTCCACCGCATCGGCGCCAAATCGCGCCTCCAGGATCCTGATCACCAGGATCTTTCCGGCCTTGTTCGCTTCAATCTTCATGGTTCCTCCTTCCCTCGTCTGCCGGCAGGGTTGACGGCCGGCGCCCGCTATCGGAAGAGCTGGAGCCGCGGCCTGGGCTGGTCCTGCTGGGGAGTTGCGACGATGCTGCCGACCAGCGCCGAAACCGCCTTGCCGAGTTTGGCGTTTGGGGGTACCAGCCGGCGCTCGGTGTGCGCGTCATGCACCTCGTTCACCTCGTCCGGCAGAACCGCCGCAACGGGCGCCCCCAGCATCTTCTCCACGTCCTGCCGCCGGAAATACTGCTGGTCCTTCCGCAGCCTGTTTACAATCACCTTCAGCCGCACCCTGCCCTCTTCCCGGTTCTCGAACCAGCGCAGCAGGCGTCTTGCCTGGAACAAGCTCGCGATCTCGGCCGTGGTCACCAGGAACAGGTTGTCCGTCGCACCCGACAAGCTCGCCACCAGGTTGTTCCTGCCGCGTCCCAGGTCGAGCACCATCCAGTCGTAGTAGGCGCGCGCAAACCGCAGCACGTTCAAGCACGGCTCGGCTGGGAGCTCGGCAACCGGAGGCTCTGGCGGAGCGGGGAGGACGTCCAAGCCGTTCTTGACTTTCGCGACTATGCCTTTCCAAAGATTCAGGTCCAGGCACTCCGCGTTGTTCACCGCATCCAGGGCCGAATGCGGGCTCTCGATGTTCATCCAGAACCCGACCATGCCGGCCGCCGTGTCGAAATCGGCGAGCACGGTGTTCCCTCCGGTGGCGCTATGCAACCCCGCCGCGATGTGGCACGCCAAGGTCGTGGCCCCGGCCCCGCTAGCCGCCGAGAGGAATCCCAGGGTCTTGCCGGTGTGACGTTCGGCCGGAGTTTGGTTGTCGAAGGCCAGGCGCTCCAGAATCTGCCAGGCCTTGGCTGCGTCATAGGGCGCCGAAAGGTACCCCCGGATGCCCAATTGCATGATCTCTAGCAGTACCTCCGGAGTGGGCTCGGGACCCACCGCGACAATAACCGGAGGCACGGGCAGTCCCGCAACCACCCCCAACAGCTCGGAGACCAGCACCTCGCTCACCGGGACTTCCAGAAGCAGGACGTTCGGGCAGGCCTGGCGCAACTGAGCCGCGGCGCTTACGATCTCCCGAGCTTCCATGACGATTCGGAGCGGGAGTTTGCTCAGACAGTTGCGGACCATCCCGATCTGATCGGGACTGCCCATCAGTAGCCCGATCGTCCGAAGCTGCATCCGGATCTCCCCAGTGTTATTTCGTCAGCGCGGGCTTCGGACTTTAGTGCGTTCAATGGTTTACACAGCTCCAATACTGTTCCCTTGGTCTTCGTAGGGCGGACCTCTGGTCCGCGGGCCGACCTCCTCGTCGGCCCTCCCAGGCTGCCTGCACAGGCCGGACCAAAGGGTCCGGCGCGATCCAGGGGCACCGCCCTGCAAATCCGCGCCCTAAGCAGTTGGGCATTCAAGCTGCGCCTGATATGATTGAGAGAGGGTAGTCGCGATGGCAGACATAACCGCCAAGGAAGCCCTCCACCGCCTCGTTGACGAGTTGCCCGATTCGCAAGTGGAACTGGCGTGCGAGTGGATGGAGGATCTGCGTGATGCCAACGACGCCGGCGGCCCGCCGCTCGACGATAAAGCCCTGGCTTCGCTGGAACGCGGTCTCGCGGACATCTCGGCGGGACGTGTGAAGCCGCTCGACGCGTACCAGCGCGAACGTGGATTGTGATCTACTCGGTTCGTTTGGCGCACGAGGCCGAGAAGGTGCTCGATCGGCTCGACCGGCCCACGGAGCGCCGCATCCGAAGGCGGTTTTTGCAGCTTGCCGAGGATCCCTTGGATCCCCGTCTCTCCTCGCCACTCACCGAGCGCCCTGGCGTGCGGAAGTCGCGTGATTGAACATCGGGAGGCTGGCCCCGAAGCGTTCACCGCGCCCTGTCCTGGTATAGGATAGTTTCCTGTGGGCCGATTCTATACACGCGAGGAACTCGTCGCGGCGCGCGCGGAGTGGAAGCGCGCCGGCAAAATCGTCGTGTTCACCAACGGGTGCTATGACATTTTGCATCCGGGCCACGTGCGGCTGCTCGAGCGAGCTCGGTCGCTCGGCGACCTCCTCATCCTGGCGCTGAACACCGACTCCAGTGTGCGGCGCCTGAAGGGGCCGGGCCGGCCGCTGATTCCGGAACAGCAGAGGGCCGAGCTGGTGGCGGCGCTCCAGGCCGTGGACGCCGTGACCTTTTTCGACGAAGACACGCCGCGGGAGCTCATCGCGGCCGTGCTACCCGATATACTGGTCAAGGGCGCCGATTGGGCCCACTGGATAGCCGGCCGGGAAGAAGTCGAGGCGGCGGGGGGCAAGGTGCTCGCGCTTTCGCTCGAGCCGGGTTATTCGACTACAGGTATAGTGGAAGAGATTCTCTCTCGTAAACCTTGACTCACCCTGTCATTCGGGATCTGTTTGCCGGCTTGGGGCGCCATCCCGCCTTCCAGGAGTTGGTGCGCGGGCTGGGCGGGCCAGCCAAGCTCGAAATCTCGGGGCTCACCACAACCGCCAAAGCGCTGTACACCGTGCTGCTGTGGCAGGCGGTGGAGCGGCCGCTGGTGGTCGTCGTGGACGGCAACAGGCAGGCGGAGACCCTCTCGGAATCCATCGAGACGTTCTTCGAGCTGCTGGAGGGCGGGCGGGGCATTCCGCGGCCCCAACTGCTCCCAGCGCTGGATGTTTTGCCGAACCAGCGCATGTCGCCGCACGCCGAGATCAGCGAGCAGCGGGCCATCGCGCTGTGGCGGCTGGCCACCGAGCGGGTACCCATTACGGTGACTCCGGTGGCTTCCGCGCTGCTGCGGACCGGGGCGGCGGAGTTCTACCGGCAGCTTGCGCTGCGGCTGCGCGTGGGAGACGAGATCCCGCTGGAAGAGCTGGCCGCGCACTTGCTGAGCATCGGCTACCAGCGCCGGGAGCCGGTGGAAATGGTTGGGGAGTACTCGGTGCGGGGCGGCATCCTGGATGTGTTCCCGCCGGAGTCCGGCAAGCCCGTCCGGGTGGAGTTCTTTGGGGACCAGATCGAATCGATGCGCCGGTTCGAAGTCGATACCCAGCGGTCAGTCCTCAAGGTCGAGGAGGCGGGCCTCCTGCCGCTGCTCGAGTATCCGAAGTCGCGCCAACTGTTCGCGGAGATTACCGAGCAGACCGGGGGCGAAATCCCCTACACCGGGGAGCCGTTTCCGGGCTGGGAGCTGATGGCGCCGCTGGTGAGGCCGCGCAGCGGGTCGGTGCTGCGCCTGGTCCCGCGGCCGGTGGTGCTGTGGGATGAACCGGAGCAGTTGCGGAGCGCGGCGGAACGGCTGTGGAAGCGGCTGGAGGATCCCGACCGGCCGTCGCTCTGCCCTCCCGACCGGGTCTTTCTGCGGTGGGAGGAACTCGAGGACCAGGCGGCCGCGGCGGCGCAGGTCGCGGTGCGGGAACTGGCCCTGGACGGCGAGCGCGGGGCTCTGGACATCGGTTCCCGACCGACCATGACCTTCCAGGGCAACATGCCGGTGGCGGTGGCGGAGGCGCGCGCCCTGGTCGAAGCGGGCGGGCGCGTGGTGTGCTTTGCGGCGTCTAGCGGGGAGCTGGAGCGGCTTGCCGAGATCTTCCAGGAGTATGCCGTGCCGTTCCAGCTTGGGCTGGAGCCCTCCGACAGTACGCCGTCGTACCTGGCGGAGCGGGCGTATCTGGCGGGTTCGGTGGCCAGCACCTACCTGGTGAAGGGGCTGATCCGGCGCGGCGTGGTGTTCCCGGACGCCCGGGTGGCGGTTTTCGGCTCCGAAGACCTGTTCGGGGCGACGGACTGGGCGATCCAGCGGATACCGGGCGGAAGCAGCCTGTCGGCGTTCGCGGCGGATCTGGCGGACTTGAAGCCGGGCGACTACGTCGTGCATGCCGAGCACGGGGTCGGCCGGTTCGTGGGGATGAGGGAGATCACCCAGGGCGAGCAGCAAGGCGACTACATGCTGCTCGAGTACGCCGGCGAGGCCCGCCTGTACGTCCCGCTCACCCGGATGGACCTCATCCAGAAGTTCCGTGGGGCGGGCGAGCACGTGCCGGCGCTGGACCGCCTGGGGGGCGTCACCTGGGCGCGCACCAAGTCGCGCGTCAAGGCCAAGATGCGCGACATGGCCGACGAGCTGCTGAAGCTGTATGCGGAGCGCCAACTCGCCCAGGGGTTCTCATTCTCGCCCGACGGCAACTGGCAGCGGGAGTTCGAGGACGCCTTCGAGTTCGTCGAGACCGACGACCAGGTCGGCGCCATCCGCGACATCAAGCGGGATATGGAGCATCGGCAGCCCATGGATCGGCTGCTGTGCGGCGACGTGGGCTTCGGCAAGACCGAAGTCGCCATGCGGGCCGCCTTCAAGGCCCTCGGAGACGGCCAGCAGGTGGCGGTCCTGGCGCCTACAACCGTCCTCTGTTTTCAACACTATGAGACCTTCCGCCACCGCTTTGCACCCTTCCCCGTTCGCGTGGAAATGCTGAGCCGGTTCCGAACCAGGAAAGAGATCGATGCAGTTCTGGCGGAGACGGCCGACGGCAAGGTGGACATCCTGATCGGGACGCACCGGCTGTTGTCGAAGGACGTCGAGTTTCGCGAGCTGGGGCTGCTGATCGTGGACGAGGAGCAGCGCTTCGGGGTCCGGCACAAGGAACGGCTGAAGCAGTTGCGGAAAAACGTGGACGTGCTGACCATGACGGCGACGCCGATCCCTCGTACACTACATATGTCGTTGCTGGGCCTCCGCGATCTCTCCGTCATCGAAACACCGCCCAAGGACCGGCTGGCCATACAGACCGTGGTGGCGCACTTCCAGCCCGAATTGCTGCGCTCGGCCATCGAGCAGGAACTGGGGCGCGGCGGGCAGGTCTATTTCGTGCACAACCGGGTGGACACCATCTGGTCGCGGGCGGCCCAGATTCAGGAACTGGTTCCCTGGGCCAAGATTGGGGTGGGCCACGGGCAGATGAACGAGGCGGAGCTGGAGAAGGTGATGCTGGGATTCATGCAGCACCGTTATGACGTGCTAGCATGTACTACGATTGTAGAAAATGGGCTGGATATCCCCCTCGCCAACACCATCATCATCGAGAACGCCGAGCGCTACGGCCTGGCTGAGCTGTATCAGCTCCGCGGGCGGGTCGGCCGCTCCAACCGTCGCGCCTACGCCTACCTGCTGATCCCGCCGGATACCGAACTGAGCGAGACGGCTCGGAAGCGGCTGGCGGCGCTCAAGGAATTCAGCGACCTGGGGGCGGGATTCAAGATTGCGGCGCTGGACTTGGAGTTGCGCGGAGCGGGGAACCTGCTGGGCGGGGAGCAGCACGGGCACATCAACGCGGTGGGTTTCGACATGTACGTGCGGATGCTGGAGCAAACGGTGCGGGAGCTGAAGGGCGAGGAAGCGCCGCTGGAAGTGCACACCAACATCAACCTGGGGCTGGACCTGCGCATTCCACCGGAGTACATCGCGGACGAGCACCAGCGGCTGCGGGCCTACAAGCGCATTGCCGAGGCGGCCTCGCCCGAGCAGGCGGAAAAAATTCGCACGGAGCTGGAAGACCGGTACGGCCCGCCGCCGGAAGCGGTCGCGTACCTGCTGGACTACTCGGTGCTCAAGAGCCTGGCCGAGAAACTGGGGATCGAGCACATCGACCGGCGGCAAGGCCAGTTGAACGTCCGGTTCCACGCCGAATCGAAAGTGGACCCGGGGCGGCTGATGGCGCTGGTGAGTGGCGCCAAGGGCGCCCAGTTCACGCCGGCCGGGGTGCTGCGGCTGCCGCTGGACGGGCAGGGAAGCCCGGCGCAGATCCTCGGGTTTCTCAAAGACAAGCTTGGCCAGCTCTCGGTCTCCGGCTGCTAGAATGATTCGAGAGAGTATGCTTACGAAGTCGATAGTGTCTTTGTGTTTCCTCGGTGTCGCGGGCGGCGCGTGGGCGGCTGACGTCAAAGTGCTCGAGCAGATCGTCGCCAAGGTCAACAACGAAATCATCACGCTGGGCGAGTTGGATCGCTCGCGCAGGCAGATGGAGTCGGAGCTGAAGCGGCAGCAACTGCCGGCCAACAAGATCCAAGAG
>JBEKMO010000150.1:0-7346 GCA_050008465.1 Bryobacteraceae bacterium | reverse complement strand
GTTCCCGGACGAAAGCTACCAGGCGCCGTTTACGGCGGCGGTGCGCCTCCCAGATCTCCTGGTCGGGAATGTCCTGGACCTGTTCCCAGGTCTTGGGATCGTTGAGGCGCTCGCGCCAGTCCGGCTGCAGGTACTGGTCGTAAAGCGTCGCCAGGTCGCCGTTGAGCCAGCTCAGCAGGTGAACCGCGTTGGTGATCGAGGTGATTGGAATCTCCCAGACCGGGAGCTGGGGCCAGAGGTCCAGAAACATTTCCTGGGAGACCAGGCGGTGCAGCCGGCTGACGGCGTTGCGGAAGCAGGAGGCCTTGATGGCCAGGATGGCCATGGAGAACCGTTCGTAGCTGTCCCCGGGATTGCGTCTTCCCAACCCCATGAGCTGCTCGAAATCGATTCCGGCCTCGCGGCAGTAATCGTGGAAGTACTCCCACATGAGGCCCGAGTCGAAGATGTCCATGCCGGCGGGGACCGAGGTGTGGGTGGTGAAGACGTTGTTGTTGCGCGAGGCCTCGAGCGCTTCGTCGAAGCTCACGCCGTGTTCCGCAATCAGCAGGCGAATGCGTTCCAGGGCCAGGAAAGCCGAGTGGCCCTCGTTCATGTGGAAGGCGGTCGGCTCCAGCCCCAGAGCCTTGAGGGCGCGAAGTCCGCCGATTCCCAGCACAATCTCCTGGCGGATGCGCACGTGGTTGTCGCCGCCGTAGAGGGCATCGGTGATGTCGCGGTGTTCGGGGCGGTCGTTCTCCGGGATATTGGTGTCGAGCAGATACAGCTTCACCCGCCCGACGTCCATGAGCCAGATCTTGATCCAGACGGGGCCGGTGGGCAGCGTGACCTGGACCTTGAGGTCGGCGCCGCCGCCATCCCGCACGGGGGTGATGGGCAGAGTATAGAAATCGTTGAGCGGGTAGCGCTCCTGCTGCCATCCATCCGGGTTGAGGTACTGCTGGAGGTACCCGGTCTGGTAAAGCAGGCCGCAGGCCACGATGGGAACGTCGGAATCGCTGCACGCCTTGAGGAAATCGCCCGAGAGCATGCCCAGGCCGCCGGAGTACGCGGGCAGGCACTCGACAATGCCGTACTCCATGGAGAAGTAGGCGATCAACTTCTGCTGGCCTTGCGCCTCCAAGCGGTGCATGTAAGCGTCATATCGCTCACAGGCGCGCCGGTAGAGGGCGAGATAACGCGGGTCGGCGGCGACTTTCTCGAGGCTGGCCTGGGGGATCCGGCCCAGCATGGAGACCGGGTTGTGTCCGCAGGCCCTCCACAAGCTGGAGTCCATGCGCCGGAACAGGGTGCGGATGGTCGGCTCCCAGTTCCAGAAGACGTTGTAGGCAAGCTGCGAAATCCGTGCCAGCGCCGGGGGCAGGGCAGGTCGCACCAGGAATTCCCTAAGTGGTTGAATCTGAAAAGGCATGAGGGCGCCCGGTCACTAACAAGATAGCAGAGATGCGGGCCCACCGCCATCCTCGGGTTTCCGGGGGGCTCCCCACAGCACTGGCGGTTCGGGCGGCCCCGGCTGCGCTAGAATGGCTATCTGCAACTTCCGGGTCCACCAGCCTGTTGGCCCGGAGATTGCTCACTAATTCGAGGAGAGTGATTTCATGGCGTACGTTATTACCGATACCTGCACCAAAGACGAACTCTGCGTCGAGGCCTGCCCGGTCGATTGCATTCATCCCAAGAAAGACGAGCCCGATTTCGAGGAGATCAAGCATCTCATGATCGACCCGGAGGCCTGCATCGACTGCGGCGCCTGCGTGCCGGTGTGCCCGACCAATTCGATCTTCACGCTGGACGAATTGCCGGCCGATCAGCAGCAGTTCGCCGCTGCCAACGCGGCGTATTATGGCAAGTAGTTGATTGTCGATTGACGATTTGGTCATTGACGATTGCGGAGGGGCTCCCCGGCCCTCAATCGTCAATGGATCAATCGAAAATCGTCAATGGTTGTGTCAGATGCCCACGCTAGCCGCACTCCTGGCTGAAAACACTCGCGAAGGGGTTCTCTGGGAGCGCTTGGATGAGCGCCGAATCCGCTGCACCGCGTGCGGGCATTGCTGCCCGATCTTCGAGGGGCAGGCGGGGGTCTGCAAGGTTCGATTCAACTCCGGGGGGAAACTGCGCGTCCCGTGGGGATACGTCGCCGGCGCGCAGTGCGATCCGATCGAGAAGAAGCCCTTCTTCCACGTGCGGCCGGGCTCGCTGGCCTACAGCTTCGGCATGCTGGGCTGCGACCTGCACTGCGGATACTGCCAGAACTGGGTGACCTCGCAGGCGTTGCGCGACCCGGAGGCGGTGGCGCCGGTGCGGCGGGCGACCCCGGAAGGGCTGGTGCGGCAGGCGGTCGATTCCGGAGCCGAGGCCGTCGTCAGCACCTACAATGAGCCGCTCATCACCGCCGAGTGGGCGGTGGCCGTGTTTCAGGAAGCGCGCGCGGCGGGGCTCGTCACAGGCTTCGTCTCCAACGGCAATGCCACCCCGCAGGTTCTCGAGTATCTCCGGCCGTGGGTGGATCTTTACAAGGTTGACCTGAAGAGCTTCAACGACCGGCACTACCGCGAGCTGGGCGGGCGATTGCAGCCCATCCTCGACAGCCTGCGGCGCATCCACGCGCTGGGCTTCTGGCTGGAGGTGGTGACGCTCGTGGTGCCCGGCTTCAACGACTCGGAAGAGGAGCTGGGCGCGATCGCCGGCTTCCTGGCCGGAATCTCGCCCGACGTCCCCTGGCACGTGACGGCGTTCCACGCAGACTACCAGCTTCAGGCCCCGCGCGACACGCGGCCGGAGGACCTGCTGCGGGCCGCCCAGATCGGCCGGCAAGCCGGCTTGCGCTACGTGTACGCCGGCAACATTCCGGGCGGCGTGGGCGGTCTGGAGGACACCCAGTGCCCGGGCTGCGGCGAGCGGCTGATCCGGCGGCGCGGCTACCGCATTCTCGAGTACCGGCTCACCACCGACGGCCGGTGCGAGAAGTGCGCCACCGCGATACCGGGGCGCTGGGCAATGGCCTGTGGCGTGTAGCTTGTGGCCGGTGGGTCCCACTGCGGTTCCCGGCGCTGCGCGACCGGCCGCTGGGCTAGGTGCGCCTCGGGTGCGAAGCGGGTGCGCCGTTGTGGAATCAACAGGCCACAAGCTACAAGCCGCCTCTATTCATACGGCCACTGCGGTTTCGTGAACAGGCCGCCGTCGATCCAAATGGTCTGGCCGGTGATGAAGCCGGCGCCGTCGCCCGCCAGAAAGACGACCGCGTGGGCCACGTCTTCGGGGTAGCCGATCCGGCCCGCGGGAGTGAGCCGGCTCCAGGTGGCCGCGAAGTCGACGCCCTGTTCGCGATAGGTGCGCTCGATCTCGATCGCTCCGGGCGCCAGACAGTTCACGGTGATGTGGTAGGGCCCGAGTTCGACCGCGGCCACCTTGGTGAACATCTCGATGCCGCCCTTGCTCGCCGTGTAGCTCACCAGTCCCGGGAAGGGCGCCTTGTTGCAGCCCGAGCCGATGTTGATGATGCGGCCGCCGCCGTGCTCTTTCATGTGACGCGCGGCGCGCTGGGTGCAGAGAAAACAGCCCTTGAGGTTGGTGGCGATGACACGGTCCCACTCTTCCTCATCGAGTTCGAGGAGAGGCTTGAACACCTGCGTGCCGGCGTTGTTGACGAGGATATCGAGGCGGCCGAACTGGCGGAACAGCTCGGCGAACATCGCGTCGACCTCGACGGCCACACCCACATCGGCGCGAATGGGGAGAGCGCGGCGGCCCAGCCTTCCGATTTCGGCGGCCACGGCGCCGGCGCCTGGAG
This sequence comes from Bryobacteraceae bacterium, assembly GCA_050008465.1. Classification (GTDB taxonomy): domain Bacteria; phylum Acidobacteriota; class Terriglobia; order Bryobacterales; family Bryobacteraceae; genus Fen-330. The sequence continues at coordinate 3,553 of JBEKMO010000150.1, read as the reverse complement.
CGTCCGAGTGGTAGTTGATCGCCAGGTCGCAGCCCGCGCGCGCCAATCCCAGCGCGATGCCTTTTCCGATTCCCTTGCTCGCCCCGGTGACCAGGGCGGTTCTACCCTCCAGAGGTGCCGGCATGGCACGATTGTAGCGTAGGATCAACCTCCCCCTCTGGTGCGAAGCGGGTGCGCCGTTGTGGGATCAACAGGCCACAGGCCACAAGCCACAAGCCATCGAAAAGTACGCCCCCCGCGAATACCACTTGCCCCCCGGAGCGTTTGGGTGGAAACTTGAATTTTCAGGAGGCGTGATCGTTGAGCGTGAAAGTCTCGGAGAACCTGCTTCTGCGGGAGCCCACGGAGCGCTGGAGCGTGGCGGATGCCAGCGAGCTGTATGACGTCGCAAGTTGGGGGAAAGGCTATTTTTCCGTCGGCGCGGAAGGCCACCTCCGGGTGCATCCCTCCAAGGATACCGCCCGGGCGATCGATCTCAAGGAGCTCGTCGACACGCTGGTGTTGCGAGGCATCTCGCTGCCCATCCTGGTCCGCTTCGGCGAGATTCTGCGGCACCGGTTGGGCGAAATCTACCAGGCGTTTCAGAGCGCGATCTCCGAGCACGGCTATCGCGGCGGGTATTCCTGCATCTACCCGATCAAAGTGAACCAGCAGCGGCAGGTGGTCGAAGAAGTGTTCCAGTTCGGCCGACCGTACAAGTTCGGCCTGGAAGCCGGCTCCAAGCCCGAGCTCCTGGCGGTGCTGGCGGTGGCGGATAACGACACCCCGATCGTCTGCAACGGATTCAAGGACGACGAGTACATCGAGATGGTGATGCTGGCGACTAAAATCGGCCGGCAGATCACCACGGTGGTGGAGAAGTACACGGAACTCGATCTGGTGGCCTCGCACGCGCAGCGGATCGGCGTGCGGCCGCGGATCGGGCTGCGGCTGAAGCTGGCCAGCCGCGGCTCGGGGCGGTGGAAGTCCTCCGGCGGGTACCGCTCCAAGTTCGGGCTGACGGTGAGCGAGGCGGTGCGCGCTCTCGAACAACTGAAATCGCTGGGCATGGCGGACTGCCTGGAGCTGGTGCACTTCCATCTGGGCAGCCAGATCACCAACATTCGCCACATCAAGGCGGCGGTGATCGAGTCGGCGCGCATTTACACCGAACTGACGCGCGCGGGAGCCGGGTTGAAGTACCTGGACGTGGGAGGCGGGCTGGGAATCGACTACGACGGCTCGCAGACGGACTTCGAATCCAGCGTCAACTACACGTTGCAGGAATACGCCAACGACATCGTCTACCACGTCCAGAGCGTGTGCGACGAAGCGGGCGTGGCGCATCCCACCATCATGTCGGAGAGCGGCCGGGCGGTGGTGGCCTACCACAGCATGCTGGTGTTCAACGTCCTGGGCGTGAGCGGATCCGGGGAGCAGGACCCGCCGCCGGAGGTCTCGCCGGAATCCGAGCAGCCGCTCATCGACCTCCAGGAGACCTTCCGCTCGCTGAGCACCAAGAACCTGCTGGAGACCTTCCACGACGCGCAGCAGGCGCTCGACCAGGCCCTCAACCTGTTCAGCCTGGGGTACCTGCCGCTCGAGCAGCGGTCGCTGGCGGAGAACCTGTACTGGGCGATCTGCCGCCGCATCCAGCGCCTGGCCAAGGACCTGGAGTTCTTCCCCGAGGAGCTTGAGGGGCTGGATGCGCTCCTTTCCGATACCTACTTCTGCAACTTCTCGATCTTCCAGAGCCTGCCGGACAGTTGGGCCATCAAGCAGTTGTTCCCGATCATGCCGATCCACCGGCTGAACGAGCGGCCCATCCGGGACGCGGTGCTGGGCGACATCTCCTGCGACTCGGACGGCAAGGTGGACCAGTTCATCGACCGGCGGGACGTGAAGCGCACCTTGCCGCTGCACCCCTTCAACGGCCAGACGTATTACCTGGGCGCCTTTCTCATCGGCGCCTACCAGGAGATCCTGGGCGACCTGCACAACTTGCTCGGCGACACCAACGCCGTGCACGTGAGCCTGAACGGGAACGGCGAGATCATCCTGGATACTGTGATCAAGGGCAACACGGTGCGCGAAGTGCTCGACTACGTGCAGTTCAACGCGGACACTCTGCTCGCGCAGTTCCGGCGCGACGTCGAGACGGCGCTGCGGGAGGGCCGAATCGGCTACGAGGAGTCCGGCCGCCTGCTGCGCTTCTATGAAGACGGCCTGCACGGCTACACCTACCTCGAAGACGCCCACGAGCGGTAAGGGCGCTGGGCGGGCGCGAGCCGATAGCCGGTGGGGTGTGGCGATCGCAGCCCCAGAGGGCAGAGTGTGATTGCCGCGGACCCTGCGCTGGCTTAGAATCTGATGTTGGATGATCGCGCGCCGCAATCTGGTGGCGATCGCGGTGCTGTCCAGCGCCGTGATGGAGGTGCTGGACACTTCCGTCGTGAACGTCAGCCTGCCCCACATAGCGGGCAACCTTTCGGCCACCACCGAGGAAGCCACCTGGGTTCTCACCTCCTACCTGGTAGCCAACGCCATCATCCTGCCGATGAGCGGCTGGCTGGCAAACTACTTCGGCCGCAGGCGAACCCTGCTGACCGTGGTGACAGGTTTCACTGCGTCGAGCATCTTGTGCGGGCTTGCGCCCAACCTGCCGGCGCTGATTTTCTTTCGCGTCCTGCAAGGTCTGACCGGCGGAGGGCTCCAACCGCTTTCTCAGGCGGTGCTGCTCGAGGAGTTTCCGCCTGCGGAGCGCGGCAAAGCCATGGCGCTGTTTGGGCTCGGCATTGTGGCCGCCCCGATACTCGGTCCCACGTTAGGCGGGTGGATCACCGACACCTATTCCTGGCGCTGGGTCTTCTACATCAACCTGCCGGTCGGCATCACCAGCCTGATCATGATCTCCCTGTTCGTTTCCGATCCGCCCTACCTGCGCCGCGGGACGTTGCGCGCGGACTTCTGGGGGTTCGGCATGCTGGCGGTGGGCATGGGGGCGCTCCAGGTCATGCTGGACAAGGGGCAAGAGGAAGACTGGTTCGGTTCTCGCTTCATCGTCACGCTGGCCGTGCTCGCGGGTGTTTTCCTGACGGCCTTCGTGATCCGGGAGTTGACCATCGATCGGCCCATCGTTCGCTTCGGGTTGTTCCAGTACCGCAACTTCTCGGTGGGCATTGCGATGGTGACCGTGCTGGGGTTCGTGCTCTACGGAAGCCTGGTGCTCCTGCCACTGTTCATGCAGGTCCTGCTCGGCTGGACCTCCCAGACGGCGGGGTTTTGGACCAGCCCCCGGGGCATTGGCACGGCATTGTGCATGCCGCTGGTCGGGTACCTGCTCGGGAAAGGCTGGGATGGGAGGTGGATGCTGGGTTGCGGTTTCGTTGTCACCAGTCTGGCTTTGTTCGGCTACTCCCACATGAATCTTCAGTCCGGGACCTGGGACATCGTGGTGCACCAGATCAACCAGGGCCTGGGGATGGCGTTCATTTTTGTCCCCCTCACGACGCTGACCATGGACCCGATCCCGAAACCCGAGACGGGCTATGCTACCAGCCTTTACAGCGTGACA